>DATAZG010000172.1:0-34004 GCA_036272155.1 Pseudonocardia sp. | reverse complement strand
GCAGCAACGGGAAGGACACGACCCGCGTGCCGGTGCGGAACGCGGCTCCGGCCCGGGCATCGAGTACCTCGCCGCAGAACTCGTGCCCGAGTACGACGGTGTCACTGGCTCGAAAGATCCCGTCGTAGCCCATCTCGCTCGTGACGTCGGCGAGCTCGTCGCTGTGCTGGCGGGCGTGCAGGTCCGAACCGCAGATGCCGCAGCGCAGCACGGTCAGCAGCAGCTGCCCCCGCGCCGGCTCCGGGCTCGGCAGGTCGACGACCTCCAGCGCGCCGTCGTGGCAGCTCACCGCTCTCATCGGGTTGCCTCCTCGGCATTCGGACGGGCGCCGGACCGGCCGGCGAAGGTGTAGTCGGCCAGGTCGAAGGTCGCACTGTCCCACATCGTCTCGAGGGTCAGCGCGGCCCGGAACGGCACGTCGCCGTGCTTGTCGAAGTAGTAGCTGTTCGAGGTGGCGCAGCCGGGTTGGAAGAACACCTGCTGGGGTCGGCGGCGCAGCATCTTGGCCCAGTAGCGGGCGTTGGCGGCGTCGGTGACCTGCACGCGGGTGGCCCGCTCCTGGCGCGCCCGCGCGAGGCAGCGCACGATGTGCCGGGCCTGCACCTCGATCAGGTTGAAGTACGAGGCCCCGTTGAAGCCGTACGGGCCGAGGATGCTGAACATGTTCGGGAAGCCGGGCACGCTGACGCCCTGGTAGGCCTGGAAGCGGTGCTCGTCCCACCAGGCCTCCAGGTCGCGGCCGCCGCTGCCGGTGATCGGGAAGGGCGGCATGTTGCCGGACTCGAACACCTTGAACCCGGTGGCCAGGATCAGCACGTCCACCTCGTGCAGCCGCCCGTCCCGGGTGCGCACGCCGTCCGGGGTGACCGCCTCGATGCCACCGGTCTCCAGGTGCACGTTGTCCCGGTTGAAGGTGGCCAGGTACTCGTTGGAGAAGCTCGGCCGCTTGCAGCCGAGCGAGTAACGGGGGGTGAGCTGCTCGCGCACCACCGGGTCGGTGACCTGGGTGCGCAGGAAGCGGCGGCCGGCCCACTCCCCTACCCGCGACACCGGCACCGTGCCGTGCAGGTGCGCGGCGATCGGGAAGGTCAGCTCGACGTAGCCCTGGCTGGCCAGTCGGGCGAGGCGGCGCACACCGGGGACGTGCCGCAGCACCGACCGCACCGGGCCCGGCAGCGGGGCGTCGAGCTTGGGCAGGCACCAGATCGGCGTGCGCTGGAACACCGTGAGCTGGTCGACCTCGGCCGCGATGGACGGCACCACCTGCACCGAGGACGCGCCGGTGCCGATGATCGCGACCCGCCGGCCGCGCAGGTCGACGCCGTGGTCCCAGCGGGCGGTGTGCATCACCGTGCCGGCGAAGTCGGCGAGCCCGGGGATGTCCGGCGGCTTCGGCTTGGTGAGCACGCCGGTCGCCATCACGACGTGCCGCGCGGTCAGCTCGCCGCCGCCGGTGGTGCCCAGCCGCCACAGGTCCGCGCCGTCGTCGAAGACCGCCGAGGTGACCGCGGTGTTCAGCCGCAGCCGCCCGCGCAGCCCGTAGTGGTCGATGCAGTGCTCGGCGTAGGACTTCAGCTCGGCGCCCGGGGCGTACACCCGCGACCAGTCCGACCGGGTGTCGAAGGAGAACTGGTAGCTGAACGACGGGATGTCCACCCCGACCCCGGGATAGGTGTTCCAGTGCCACGCCCCGCCGACCCCGTCACCGTCCTCCAGGAGCACGAAGTCGGACAGGCCGGCCTGGTCGAGCCTGATCGCCGCCCCGATCCCGGAGAACCCGGCCCCGATGATGGCGATGTCGTGCTCCGGCGCCGTGTTCGTCGTTGTCACGTCCGCTCCAGATACTCGAGGTATTGGAATGCACTGAGTACACCAAATATGCTGGGCGGGTGGCAAGGCTGACCCGGGCGGAGAGCCAGGAACGCACGCGCCGGCTGCTCGTCGAGGCCGCGACCCGGCTGTTCCTGCGCGACGGGTTCCGCGCCACGTCGCTGGAGACCATCGCCGAGGAGGCCGGGTTCAGCCGGGGCGCGGTGTACTCCAACTTCGCCGGCAAGACCGCGATCGGCGTGGTCGTGGTGGACGCCCTGTACGAGCGCGCGGCCCGCGACGCCTCGGCCGCCGTCTCGCGGGTCATCGGCGGCGGGCCCCGCGCCTGGACCGACGCACTGGCCGCGTCCCTGCAGACCAGCGTCGGCGACCCGGACTGGGCCCGGCTGGAGATCGAGCTCGCCGCTTCGGTGGACCGGGACACGCTGCGCGCGGCGGTGGCCACGCGCTACGCCGCGCTGCGCCGGGCCTGCCGGGACCTGCTGGTCTCCGCGTACGCGGCCGCGAACCTGCCGCCGCCCGCCGATCCGGACCTGGTCAGCCTGGCGGTGGCCAGCCTGGTGCTCGGGCTCGGCGTACAGCGCGCCTGCGACCCCGACATCCCGGCCGAGGCCGTCGGGCAGCTGCTGCACCTGCTCGTTTCGGGCTTGACCTCAAGTTAGGTTGAGTTCATAGGGTCGGCTCGAGCGAGCGCTCGGGTGCCGTCCCCGGGGCGGACCGCGCTCAACCCGAGCCGAGGAGGCCCCTGCCATGATCACCAGTCCCGGAACGACCGAGGTCCGACCGGCGGTGACCGTGCTCGGCCTCGGCGAGATGGGCAGCGCGGTCGCGGCCACCGTCCTGGCCGGTGGACACCCGACCACCGTGTGGAACCGGACGCCGAGTAAGGCCGCGGCCCTGGTCTCGCAGGGGGCCCGGCGGACCGCCACCGCCCGCGAAGCCGTCGCCGCCAGCCGGCTCGTCGTGCTCAGCGTGACGGGTAACGACGCGGCCCGGGAGGTCCTCGAACCGGCGGCGGACCTGCTGGGCGGGCGCGCCGTGGTCAACCTGACCGACGGCACGTCGGCCTCCGCCACCGCCATGTCCGCCTGGGTCCGCGCGCGCGGCGGCGAGTACCTGCACGGGCAGGTCATGACGATCGCGCCGGTGGTCGGCGAGCCGGAGGCGGTGGTGTTCTACGGCGGCGACGAGGCGGTGTACCGCCGCTACCGGCCCACACTGAGGCTGCTCGGCTGCCGGTCCCGCCTGGTCTCCGGTGATCCCGGCCGGCCGGCGCTGTACGGCATGGCCGTGCACGGGATCATGTGGGGCGCGCTGAACGGCTTCCTCCACGCGGCGGCCCTGCTGTCCAGCGAGGGCGTCGAGGTGACCCGGTTCCTGCACCACGCCGGCGCCTCCGTCGGCTCGGTGTTCGGGCTGCTGCCCTCGATCGCCGACGAGATCGACCGGGGTGAGCACGCGGCGCCCTACGGTGCGCTGCGCCACCACCTGCCCGCGGTGAGGGACCTCGTCGAGGAGAGCCGGGCGCGCCGGATCGACGACGAGCTACCGGGATACACGCTCGCCCTGACCAGCGAGGCGATCGACTACGGCCACGGCGACGACAGCTACTCCCGCCTGGTCGAGCACTTCCGGGCCGCCGGCCGGCGCTGACCCCGGTCCCGGCCTGATCGGTCGGTCCAGCTGGGCGGGTCAGCCCTCCCGGCGGCCGGCGTCCCCGAGCAGCCGGTCGGCCAGCCGGACGATCGCGGCCAGCTCGTCGGCCGAGGCGGCGTCGATGAGGTGGCGGCGCACGGCGTCGGCATGCACCGGGGCAGCGGCCCGGATGGCCTCGAGACCCGCGTCGGTCAGGGTGACCTGGACCCCCGGCGCCGCCCCGTCGGATGTCCGGTTGACCAGTCCCCGGGCCTGCATCCGGGTCAGCTGGCGGGACAGCCGGCTCTTCGACCAGAACAGCTCGTCGGCCAGGTGGCGCTGCCCCATCCGCCGGTCGGGGGCCTCGTCGAGGTGGATCAGCACGCTGTGCTCGGCCGGCGACAACCCGGTGCGCGGCCTGATCTCGGCCGACACCCGGAACCGGAGCACATCGGCCGCGAGCAACACCGAACGCCATGCGGTGAGCTCGGCGGGAGTGAGCGGGTCGGACACCCGGCGAATCCTAACCGGGCCGATCACCCGGTCGGGGCCGCCAGGCGGTGCCGGCCCGCGTCCGCCGAGGGTGTCTCGACGGGCGCGGGCCAGCAGGTCGCTAGCGCTGGGACCCGATCAGCCGCCGGGGCTCCGGCTGGGCGCGACCTGGGCCTGCGGCAGCAGGAACTCCTGGCCCTCGTTCAACCCGGACACGACCTGCGTGTTGTCGTCGCCGACCAGGCCCGGTTGGAAGGACAGCTGGACCGGTTTGCCGTCCGGCCCCGGGGTGTTCACGAACGACCGGCCGCCCTGCTTGATGACCGCCGAGTTCGGCACCACCAGCACGTTCTCCAGGTCCGCGACCAGCACCCCGGCCTCGGCCGTCTGACCACTGCGCAGCCTGGGGTCGGTGTCGGTGAGCAGGACCGTGGCGTAGTAGTTCGTCACGCCGGAGATGTCCACGCCGCCCGGCGCGAGCGAGAGCACGGTGCCGTCGCGGGTCAGGTCCGGGAGGGCGTCGAAGGTGACCTCGACCTTCTGGTTCGGCGCGACCTTCGCCGCGTCGGACTCCTCGAAGGGCACGACCACCTGGAACGTGTTGATGTTGTTCAGCACGATGAACGCCGAGCCACCGGGCCGGGTCGCCGACGGCGCGCCGGAGGCGGAGGCCGAGGACTGGTCGGCGGTGGCCGCCGCGCCCACCCCGGGGATCGCCGCGTCGGTACCGGGGGCCAGCGCGCTGGTGCCGCCACCGGCGCCGATCCACTCACCCACCGCACCGGTGATCGAGGAGACCGTGCCGGCGACCGGGGCGTACAGCACCGTGTTGTCCAGGTCGCGCTGCGCGTTGGCCACCAGGGCCCGGCCGTTGGCCACCAGCGCGGCCTGCGCGGCGATGTTCGGCGCCCGGTCCGAGCTGTCCGAGTTGAACGAGTTCTGGGCGGTGACCACGCTCTGCCGCGCGTTCTCCTCGGCGATCTTGGCCTGGGTGTCGTCCACGTCCTGGGTGTGCTTGGCCGCGTCGTAGGACGTCTGCGCCGAGAGCAGGCTCGACTTCGCCGTCGTCAGGCTGGTCCGATCGGCGTCGGTGCAGCCGCCCATTCCCCCGGTCAGCGCACTGAGCGGGTTCATCGAGGCGCCCGAGCTGCCGGAGTCGGAGTCTGACTCGTCGCTCTCGTCACTGTCCGCGCCGCCGGTCGTCGTCGGCGCGCTGATCCCGCTGCAGCCGTGCGCCCGGTACTGCCGCCACGCCTGGTCGGCCTGGCGCTGCGCGACGTCGCGCGCCTGCCGTGACCGGTACACGGCGTTCTGGTCGCGGTCGTGGATCGCGTCGCCGTTGTCCTTCGTCGCGGAGAGAATCTTGTTCGCCTGGTTCAGGCTGTCCCGGTCACCACCGACCGAGGGAGACCGGACGAGCCGGTCCAGGATGGCCTGCTGCTGGTTCAGCTGCGCCTGCTGCTGGTTCACCAACTGCTGGAACGAGAACGGGTCCTCCCGCCCGAGCACCTGCCCGGGGCGGACCGTGTCACCGACCTTGACGTTCACCTCGGTCAGCTGGGCCGCCTTGGCGAACCCCAGGTTCTGCGTGGTCACGGCGGCCAGCGCGCCGGATGCGGACACCTTGGTCGAGACCTGGCCACGCTCCACCCGGGCCGTCGACACCGTCGGAGACTTACCCCCACAGGCCGCCGTCACCGAGGCCACCAGCACCACCAGCGAGACCGCGGCAACTAACCGGCTGCTCCGCCGGGCGCCCCGGGCCTTCGTGCGACTCATCAACTCCCCCTGCCTCTTGCCCGCATCCGAGATACCGGAACTCATTGATCGACGACCGATCACACGATTCCGAATCGCGAGCCCCCGCATTCTCGAGAATCACTCCAACAACACAAACAACACGAACAACACACTTCACTGCTATTACGAGTGCATTTCCCGACCTTGGGAACGAACTGTGCAACGAGGCCCCATACAAGCGGTTACGGGCTATGGCGCTCGTCACCAAAGGTTGCATAAGTAGACAACGCAAAGGCATGAGGAGTCGCAATTTGCCGACCGAATCAGACCGTCATCTACCTGCGGAAACCAATCGTAGATAACCCAGTTGGCCTATCACTACCTACACGAACGGCCCATGGCCAGACACTCACATGGACCAATTCACCGATCCACCCAAATGGCCTAGCAAATGCGGCAGAGGGGACCAAATACCAGCCGCCCGAAGTTACCCGAACCGCGCCCGAGATATCTCGACGGAGCGTAGCTGACTGGTCACACAGGGGCATCGGGACACGCATTGCCCGCACCGCCACCGGGCGGCGGGGCGAGTGCGCCGGGCTTCTCACTGAGCACCAGCCGCAACACCGGCACCGGCGCCGGCGGGTTCGCCGTGAAGGCGTCGGCCGGCGGGCTCGCCCAGTCGTCGGCCAGTCCCAGCAGCGCCTCGGTACGTGCGTTCACCGCGTCGCGGCGGCCCACCGTAAGCCCGTACGACGGCAGCGGCGCGGCCGCCCCCGGGCCGGCGAGCTCCCGGTACGGCGTCGCGCCGGGCGGGTCGGTCCGGTAGCCGTCCCGGAAGCCGGCGACCCAGTGCGCCAGGCCGTTGGTCGCCGTGCGGAACCGGATCCAGCGCTGGTTCTCCCAGCCGGCCGCGTGCGCCTTCCCGGGCGTCGGCCCGGCGAACCGCGTCACCAGCTTGTCGGCCCCGGCCCGGCCCCTGGCGGAGAGTCCCTCGACCACCTCGGGCGGCATGTTCAGGTTGAGGCCGCCCTCGTGCTCGTCGTAGTAGACCGTGACGACCCGGTCCCGGTAGCCCGGCATGACGAGCAGCGACTCGTCCACCCAGCCGCGCGCCGAGTCGAGGATGGCGCCACCGAACGCGGCCAGGCCACCGATCCCGGCCGCCGGCCAGCTCGACCAGCGGCGCAGCAGGCCGGCCTGGTTCACCTCGGGCAGGCTCGTGTTGTCGGCCTCGGACCCCGAGCGGTCCTGGCCGGCCGGGAACGGCTGCAGGTCGATCGCGAACGTGGGCCGCACCGGCAGCGGGCGGTCGAAGAAGTGCACCGGCAGGTTGCTGCAGATGCCGCCGTCGGAGAACCAGTTGACGGTGAACCTCGGGCACGGCAGGGCCGCCACCGCCTCCTCGACCGAGCCGTCGGGGTGCTGGGTACGCCAGCGGCCGGCCTCGGCGCGGGCGTCCCGGTTCGCCGCCAGGTTGTAGTCCACGGCGTGCAGCGGGACAGCGGCGATCAGCAGCGGGAAGCTCAGGCTCATCCGGGTCGCGACGAGCACGGGCAGCTCGTCGGCCAGCGGCAGCGGCCGCAGCGGCAGGGCCTGCGCCCGCAGCAGCGCCGAGCTCCACCGGGCGGCCGGGCCGCCGCAAGCCGGCGGTGGGTGCTCCTCCAGCCAGCGCACCACGTCTTCGGGGAACAGCGCCCGGAACCGCGCGGGGTCGAAGAAGTACTCCTTGCCGCCCCAGGGCATCGCGAGCGGCTGCCGCCGGGTCAGGTTCGTGGTCATCATGCGCAGCTCGCAGCCGCGCGAGCGCAGGTCACCGAAGGTCAGCGGGGCGCCACCCGGCCGCCCGGCCAGCCGCTGCAGGGTGGCCTGCAGCCACGGGGTGAGTGCCTCGGCCCGCCGCGGCCGCCCGGTGTCGGGCATGCCGGAGCACAGCCCGTACTCGTGCTCGGGGAGCACCCCGCCGACCCGACGCAGCACGCCGAGACCCGCGCCGACGAGCGCACCGGACACCAGCAGCAGCACGCCGGCGAGCGCGGCCGCCACCCGGGCCACCCCGGCACCCGCCAGGCCGACCAGCAGCACCGCGAGCCCCGGCAGCGCCCCCACCAGCGCCGCCACCGCGAACCGGCACACCAGCGCGACCAGGACCGAGGCGAGGCGGCCGAGCCCGGTGCGGCCGAGGCCGGCGGTGCACACCGCGAACAGGCCGGCGGTCCGGGCGTCGGGTTGGAACAGCCGGAACAGCGTCGAACCGCCGGCCGGCGACTCGACTGCCAGCTCGGCGGGCACCCGTTCGAGCAGCTCGAAGCCGCCGCTGGCCCGGCCGAACTCCGCCGCCGCGGCTGCCGCCGCCGCGATCGCCCCGGCGGATGCGCCACCCACCGAGCGCAGCCGGTAGACCTTCGCCAGCTCGCACACCGCCAGCGGGTAGATCACGCCGCTGGTGATACCGCCCTTCATGATCACATCGCAGTCCAGTGGCGGCTCGGCCGGATACTCACCCATCGCCACTCCTGACCCACACCGGCGCACTGATCATGACCGGACGATCCCACCGCCCAGCCCCCGGTTACGCAAATCGCGGCGCCGGCCGGGTCACCGCCGCGGCGCGCACACCAGCAGGACCAGCCCGGCAACCAACCCGCCGGCGCGCAGCCCCGCGCCCGGCACCCCGGCTCCGAGGATGCACACCGAGGACGAGCTGACGGTGCGCACGGCGGTCGGCCAGGTGCTGCTCGCCGCCGGACCGGACCGGGACCCGCCCCCGGGGTTCAGCCGGCCGGAGTGGAAGCGGGTCCGGGATCCGCTGTCCCGGCACTCCGCGCCTTCCAGTGGCCCGGTGGGGTCGGAGTCACCTACTGTCGCTACCTCGACATGTGGGGGGCCGGCCGGATGAGCGTGGACGCGCGGCAGAGGGCCAGCCGGCCCGGTGCCCCACCGCCGGGCCGCCGGAGGCCGGGACCGCCGGGACGCTGGCGCGCGCTGCCGCTGAGGCGCTGGCGGTCGGTGCGGCGCGGGCGCGTGGTGTCGCTGCGGCGTTGGCGCGCGCTGCCGCTGGCCGGCCCGAGCACGCCGGCCCGGCTGCTCCGCCTCGGGGCGGTGCTGGTCACCGGCTGCCTGCTCACCGCCGGGTTGAGCCTGTTCAGCGGCCTGTCGCGGCAGGCGGCGACCGAGCAGGGCAACGGTCGGGCCGCCGCGCTGACCGAGGACGCCGCCGAGCTGTACCACTCACTGGCCGACGCGGACGCCATGGCGACGAGCGGCTACGTCGCCGGCGGGGACGAACCCGCGGCGGTGCGGGCCCGCTACGACGACGACCTCGCGCGCGCCGCGGACCGGTTGGTGCACGCGGCCGGTGAGCTCGCCGAGGACGACCCGGGACACCCGCTGGTGGCGACGGTGGCCCAGCAGCTGCCCCGGTACAGCGGGATGATCGAGACGGCCCGGTTCTACAACCGGCAGGGGCTGCCACTGGGCCAGTCGTACCTGGGCAGCGGCTCGGCGCTGGTCCGCGACACCGTGCTGCCCGCCGTCGAGCGGCTGCGCCGGCAACAGACCGCCGCCCTGGCCGAGGACTACCAGCGGGGCGGGGCCATCCCGTTCGCGGTGCTGCTGGTCGGCGCCGCCGCGCTGGCCGGGCTGCTCGATGCCGGGCGCCGCGAGCGCCGCCGGACCAACCGGGTCCTCAACCCCGGCCTGGCCACCGCGACCGGTCTGGTGCTGCTCGCGCTGCTGTGGTGGGTGGGCGCGACCGTGCTCACCGACGTCCGGCTGACCCAGGCGACCCGGCACGGCGCGGCCATCACCGCGCTGGACAACGCGCGCGCCGCCGTCCTGCAGGCCCGCAGCAACGAGAACCTGGTGCTGGTGGCCCGGGGCGGCGGCAGCGCGTCGGACGCCGGCTACACCGGCCGGCTGGCCGCCGTGCTCGGCCCGGACGGTGCCGGCGGGCTGCTCGGCACCGCCGCCTCCTCGGCCGGGTCCGCCGGCACACCGGCGATCGACGCGGCTCGGGCGGCGGCCCGGGACTGGCAGGGCGCCCACCGCCGGCTGCGGGAGCTGGACGACGGCGGCCGCTACCGGGACGCGGTGACCTCGGCGATCGGCACCGACCCGGCCGGCTCCCGCGCCACGTTCAACCGGCTGGACGCGGCGCTGGGCCAAGCCCTGCGGGAGCAGCGGGCCGCGCTGGACAGTGCGGCGGCGGCCGCGCGCTCGGCGCTCACCGGGCTGGCCGCCGGCCCGGCCGTGCTCGCGCTGCTGGCCGCGGCCGGGGTGGCGGCCGGCATCGCGATCCGGGTCCGGGAGTACCGGTGACCGGTGTACAGGCCCGCCGCCCACTGATCTACCTCGGCGTGGCCTGCGTGCTCGCGCTGCTGACCCAGCTCGTGCCCGCCTCCGCCGGGGGCATCGGCACCGGCGCGGTGGTCCAGGCGGACCAGGAGCCGGCACCCAACGCCCCGGCTCCCGCGCCGGCGCCGGCACCCCGGTGCACCGGGACCAGAGAGAGCCTGCGCCCGACCGGCCCGCCGCCCGCCCCCGGCGCGTTCCCACCCGGCGGGGCGATGGCCGCGATCGTGGCCAGGGGGCGGCTGATCGCCGGGGTGGACCAGGGCAAGTACCTGGCCGGCTACCGCAACCCGGCGACCGGGGACCTGCAGGGCGCGGACATCGACCTGGTCCACCAGATCGCGGCGGCGCTGTTCGGTGACCCCGCGAAGGTGCAGTTCGTGGTCCTGGACATCGCCGACCGGGCCGCCGCGATCGAACGCGGGCAGGTCGACCTGGTCGTCGACCAGTTCACCATCACCTGTGCACGGCAGCGGACGGTGGAGTTCTCCACCGCGTACATGACCGCCGCGCAGCGCATCCTGGTATCCGCCTCGGCCGACGTGCGCCAGGTCGACGACCTGGCCGGGCAGCGGGTCTGCACGTCCCGGGGCTCGACCACGGAGGACGTGCTGCGGGCGCTGCCGCTGCACCTGGACGTGGTCACACTGCCGGGCATCCCGGACTGCGTCGTGGCGCTGCAGCACGGCCGGGTGGCGGCGGTGTCCAGCGACGACGTGATCCTCGCCGGGCTGGCCGCGCAGGACCCCCGGACCAGGGTCGTCGGCCGCGCGCTGGACCAGGCGCGCTACGGCGTCGGGATGAGCCCCCGGGCGCCGGACCTGGTGCGCTTCGTGAACGCCGTGCTGGAGCGGGCCAGGGCGGACGGCAGCCTGGCGGCCAGCCAGCGGCGCTGGTACGGGTCGCTCGACCCGGTGCCCCAGCCGGCGCCGGCCCGCTACCGCGACTGAGCCGGTGCGACCTCCGGAACCGGGATGACGACCACCGTGATGTTGTCCCGGCCACCGGCGTCCAGGGCGAGCTCGGTGAGGTGGCGGGCGATCAGCACGGGGCTGGCGCCCAGTTCCGGCGGGGGTAGGGCGGCGGCGAGCGCGGCCGCGTTCGGCAGGTAGTTCCACAGCCCGTCACTGCACAGCAGCAGCACGCCAGGGCCCTCCGGGCGCCAGCTCACCACCTCCGGCTCGGCCTCGCCGCCCTGCCCGAGCCAGCGGGTGATGGCGTGCGCCCGGCGGTCGGCCAGGGCGCTCTCCCGGTCCATCCGGCCGGACTCGATCATCACGGTGGCCCAGGAGTGGTCGGTCGTGAGCAGCTCGGACGGCTCCGCGCCGCCCGGGGCGGCCAGCCAGTACGCCCGGCTGTCCCCCACCCAGCCGATGGTGATCACCGGTGCGCCGGCCGAGTGGTCCACCCTGGCGCAGACCAGCGTGCACGACGGGGCGTCCCGGTCGCCGACCTCGCCGAGCGCGGCCACCGCCGCCGCGGCCGTGCTGACCGCCTCCCGGACCAGCCGCTCGCCCGTCGCCGCCGCCCGCCGGCTCGCCGCCGCCGAGCCGTCCCCCGGTGGCCCGCCGTCCTCACCCAGCAGCACCGTCAGCCCCACCTCCACCGCGGCCTGGGCCGCCAGCTCCGGGGTACGTACGGTCGAGACGCCGTCGCAGAGCACCGCGGCCGCCTCGACCGCCGTCCCCTCGGCGGGGGACCCCTCGGCCGACGAACCCTCGGCGGGCAGCCGCAGGCCCAGCGCCATCGCGTCCTCGTTGCGGGCGTGCACCAGGCCCCGGTCGCTGACCCCGCCGATCTCGCCCAGGTCCGTCTCCACCCGGTCGGTGCCGTCGCCTCGGCGCAGCCCGCAGTGCGCACAGTGCCCGGTGGGCGCCGGCTCGCCGCAGCGCGGGCACGGTTCGGCGACCGGCCCGGTGGGGGCCAGGCTGTCCGCCGTGCCACCGCGGCGGATGCGCAGGTCACCGCCGCACGCCGCGCAGTACCGGTCGGCCTCCGCGACGGGCTTCGCGCAGTTCGGGCACGCCACGGTCACATCCATGTGCGCGGCCGCACTGCGTTGGCGCGGTCCACCAGCTCGGCCCGCTCCGACGAGCTCGCGGTCAACCGGGCGGCCGCGCGCAGGCACTGCTCCAGGCCGAGCCGCAGGTCACGACCCCGCCAGGGGTGGCCCAGCAGCGTGCTCCCGCCCCACTCGGGCACCCCGTCGGACTCGGCTGCCCCGGTGGGGGCCGGACCCGGATCTGGGGCCGGGTCTCCGTCCGAGGCCGGATCGCCGTGCGGGGCTGAGGCGCTGATCGGGGCTGCGTCGTGAGGGGCCTCGACCAGGTCGGCCTCGACCAGGTCGAGCGCGGAGGCGAGCAGCGCGGCCCTGGCCCGGTGTTCGGTGCCGGCGTCCAGCTCGAGCCGGCGCAGCCGGGCGGCGGCATCCAGCAGCGCCGGGCGGCCGACCTCGACGCCCGAGCGGCCCAGCAACATCGCCGTGACCGTCGCCAGCTGCGCGCCGACGTGCTTGCTCGACGTCAGGGGCACCGCGTCCAGCGCTCCCACGGCGCCGGCCCGGTCACCGGCCCGCAGTGCCGTCCGGGCCCGGCCGAACGCGGCGTCGGCCAGGCCGGGGTCGGGCCGGGCGACCAGTGCGTAGTACCGCTCGGCGTCGGCGTCCCGCCCGGCGCACTCCGCGGTGGCCGCGAGCGCCAGCTTCGGGGCCGCCTCGCCGGGCAGCGTCGCGTAGACCACCTCGAACGCGGCCGCCGCCCGATCCAGGCACTCGGCCCGCGCGGCACCGGTACCGCTACCCGCACAGACGAGCGCGGTGAGCCCCCGGAACCACTCCAGTCGCCAGTCCCCCGGCTGGCCGGCGGCCAGCTCGTCCAGTACGTCGGTCGCCGCGACCGGGTCCTCGGCCTCCAGGTGCGCCCGGACCAGCCGCAGCCGCAGCTCCGGTGTGAGCTCGGTGGCCGACGCGACGGCCCTGGTCACCACACCTCGGTCGACGGTGGCCAGGGTCGCTAGCAGGCCGGCGGCCGGGTCGGCGGGGTCCACCAGCGGGACCGGTAACGCCCGCGCCACCCGGGCCGGGTCCGGCCGGCCCACCACATCACCCACGGCACCGACGGGGTCAGCCCCGACGGTCGGGCCGTCCGACACCAGCAGGCCGGTGGCGAAGCTGCCCCGGGGCGGGCCGAACCTGGCCGACGTGGTCGGCCGGGGCCTGCCGTCCTCGGTGGCGAGCACCTCGCGCAGCACGCCGTCCAGCTGCTCGGCCATCTCCTCGGCGGACTCGAACCGGCGCAGCGGGTCGGGGTCGGTGGCCCGTAACAGCACGCGGCGGAACGACTCGTGCGCACCCAGCACCGGGTGCTCGGCCGGCAGCGGGCTCGGCGAACCCCCCATGGTCGGCGACATGCCGAGCGCGAGCACGGCGAGCGAGCGGCCCACCGTGTACACGTCCGTCGCCGGCGACGGGCCGTGCCTGGCGATCTCCGGTGCCTGGTAGCCGACGGTGCCGAACACCGCGCTGCGCTCGTCGTCCATCCGGATCACGGCCCCCATGTCGATGAGCTTGAGCTGGCGGTCGTACTGGATGGCGTTGTCCGGCTTGAAGTCGCAGTAGGCCAGGCCGCGCGCGTGCAGGTGTCCCAGCGCGGTGAGTCCCTCCAGCGCGTACGCGATCGCCTGGGCCACCGGCAGTGGCTCGTACGAGCCGTCCGGCCGGCGGCGTTGCCGCAGCAGCTGCTTGAGTGAGGACCCACCTACGTACTCCATCACGATGTAGCCGACAGGCACGCCGTCCGAGCCCGGGTGTTGCACAAAGTTGTGGATCTTCACGATATTGGGGTGGTCGACCTCGGCCAGAAACCGGCGTTCGGCGAGCGCGGCGGCCATCGCCTCCGCGTCACCGGCGTCCAGCAGACCCTTGAGTACGACCCAGCGATCGCTGACATTGTGGTCCACCGCGAGATAGATCCAGCCGAGGCCCCCGTGGGCCAGGCAGCCGCGCACCTCGTACTGCCCCGTGACCAGCTCTCCGGGGCGGAGTTTCGGCGTGAACGAGAACGGTGTGCCGTCCCGGGGACACCGGCCTTCGACCGCGCCGGGCCGGCCGTCCTCGCCCCGGCCGACCGGCTGCCCGCACCGGCTGCAGAAGCGGCGGTCCTCGGGCACCTTCGGGTCGGTCATCAGCACGCTGACCGGGTCCACGACCCGCACCGCCGGCACGTCGACCAGGCCGGCGCCGAGCTGGCCCCGGATGGGGCCCGTCGTGGCCGACCAGCCGCTGCCGCGCCGGGACGGCCGGCTGGCCCGTGCCGCGACACCGTCCGACCCGGCCACGGCGGCGGTCGGCGGACCCACAGCCCCCGTCGGCGCGCCCACGGCCGCGGTCGGTGGCCCCACCGCGGCGGTGTCATCCGGGCCGGCCGCGGCGGCGGTCGGTGGCCCTACCGCCTCGGTACCGTCCGGCTCAACTCCGTGGATCATCAGCCCCCCACACCCCGGCCGGCACTGGCCGGGTCACCGTGCGGTCGACCACCTGTCGCCTGATCGTGTCGCACACCCTAAACGCCCGCCCGGCCGCACACATCTCCATACCGCCGACCGAGTGCCGTCAGGTGGTCACGGGGCCATCAGAGTGGCGATCAGGTCGTCGCCGAGGTCCTGGTGCGGGCCGGCGTAGTCGAAGCCGGCGTCGCGATACCACGCCGGCGGCGCCTCCGGGTGCGGGCCGCACAGGCCGACCTTGCCCTCGCCGAACGGCGCGACCAGCGCGGCGATGGACTCGTTGGTGTACCTGGCCAGCACGGTGATCCCCGTGGCCTTGCGCTTGGGCACCATGTAGCCGCCGTCCTGGAAGTACATCTTCCGGCGCTTGCCCCGCCAGATCACCGGGATCACGGCGGGGTCGTCGGTCTGCACCGAGGCGCCCTTGGAGGAGTAGTACTCGTCGACCCGGCCGCGGAAGATGTTGTAGAAGCCGGGCTCGGCCAGGAAGCCGCCCATGCAGATGCCGAGATAGCGGCCGCCCTGGGCGACGAAGTCCCGGATCGCCGACTTGTCGCGCCGCTGCCGCTTGAAGGCCGCGCTGTCGTCGCCGCTGCCACCGGGCTGCCCGTACAGCCGCACGTCGGGCCGGGCCAGCGCCTCGACCACCGACATCGACCCCCTCGGGCCGGCCGTGATCACCTCGAAGTGCCACGGGGACGCCGTGAGCAGGACCGCCATCGCGCCGGTGTCGTCGCCGTCGGCGGGGCCGGTCGAGTCGTCGCTGTACACGACGGCGACCGGCCGCTCGCTCACGCCACCGCCTCACCCTCGCGGGCGGGCCGACGGGGCGCTACCGCCCGGGCCAGCTCGGCCGGCGGGCCGGGCTCGAGCACGGCGCTGCTGAGCACGGCGCTGCTGACCACGGCCGAGGACCGGCTGGGCGCCGCCGGGTTGCCGACCCAGGTGGTGTGCGGGGACACCTCCTCACCCTTCATCAGGAACGCGTTGGTGTCCAGCACGCTGTCCTCGCCCATGGTGACGCCGTAGTGCACAAAGGCGCCGATGCCGAGCGTGGCGCCGGCGCCGAGGATGATGTAGTCGGAGGCGAAAGCGCCGTCCTCAAGCGAGTGGCCCTGGATCACGGTGCCGGCGTTGAGCACCGCGTCGTCGCCGATGGTGACCAGCCCCTTCTCCGGGATGGCGCAGCCGTCGTCGAACACCCGCTTGCCGATACGCACGCCGGCCAGCCGCCAGAGCAGGGTCTGGAACGGCGTGCCCATCAGGCGGGGCGTCGTATAGAACTTCCACAGCCGCTCGTGGCGCCAGAAGTAGCGGTCGTAGATCGAGCAGGACCGGGGGCGCAGCTGCTCGCCGAGCGCCGCGCGTTCCAGCAGCAGCCCGTAGCAGGTGTTGAAGGCCAGGATGACCAGCGCGCCGCACGCCACGGTGGCCACCCGGTACGGCTGGTAGAGGGCCAGCGCCACCGCGGCGAGCTGCAGGGTGATGAAGAACTGCAGGCCGCGGGCCAGCAGGACCGTGAGCACCGTGCCGGCGTTGAACCAGTTCTTCCTGATCAGCTGCCGCCGCACCGCCTCCGGGTCCTCCAACTCGGGGAACTGCGCCCTGGACGGCGTGCTCCTCGGGATCTCGAAGGGCGGCGAGCCCAGCAGGCCGACGTTCTCCCGGACCGGGCCGTCGATCGGGACCATGACCTTGGTCGCCAGCAGCACGTTCGTGCCGACCTTGGCCGAGGCCGGGAAGGCGATGTCGTTGCCGAGGAAGTTGTGCGGGCCGACGACAACCGGGTCGACCCGGAACGAGGTGCTCGTCGTGGCCATGTTGATGATCTTCAGCCCGTCCGAGATCATCGTCCCGGTGCCGACCGTCGTCAGGAAGGGCGAGTCGTGGGTGTGCTGGGTGCCCAGGTTGGACCCAGTCTGCACGACGGGTGTCATCCGCCAGCCCAGCGCCCGCATGAAGGCGACGATGAACGAGCTGTCCCCGAGCAGCAGCACCAGTAGCTGGGAGTTCGTCAACGTGGCGATCAGCAACTGGGCCAGGTAGCGCAGCCCGTAGAGCCGGTACACCTTGCCGGGCTGCACGACGCGGCTGAGCAGCCGGGGCACGGTCAGCATCACCATGATCCCGAGCAGCAGCACACCGAAGAACAGCGCGCAGGCGATGCCGAGCACGGCCAGGTAGAAGGCGTTGCCGCCGAGCGTCCACTCACCGTCCGCGAGCACGTCGGTGACCGCCGGCACCCGGGTGAACACCAGCACGCCCGCGGTGACGGCGAGCGGCCCCAGCCCGAACAGCCCGAGCAGCTGGAGCAGGCTGAACGCCAGCCGGCGCAGCTCGCTGGACCGGTCCGGCCCGATGCCCCGGTAGTCCACGTCGGCCGGCCGCGCGGGCGTGCCGTGCCAGCTCTGCCCGGCCGGCACGCGCTGCCCGGCGCTCAGCGAGGAGCCGTGGCCCAGCTGCGCGCCGTGCTCCATGGCGGTGTCGACGTCCAGCACGGTCTTCTCGCCGACCACGACGTCGTGGCCGAGGTCGACCGGGCCGACCTGCACGACGCCCCGGATCACCCGGTAGCCGGTGAACGAGCAGTCCCGCCGGATCACCGTGCCGTCCCCGATCCGCAGCAGGTCGGTGACCACGGGCACGGTCCCGGAGAAGACCGCGACCTCCCGGCCGACCTTCGCGCCGAGCGCGCGCAGGTACCACAGGTACAGCGGCGAGCCGGCGAACAGCACCATCGGGCTCGTCCGGACCAGCCAGCCGACCAGCCAGAACCGCAGGTACCGCCAGCCCCACAGCGGGAACTCGCTCTGCCGCCACCGCCCCACCAGCAGCCACTTGGCCGCGACCGGCAGCAGGCTGAACCCCCCGAAGACGCACACGACGAAGGCCAGCGAACGCAGGTAGATCGAGCCGATGTCCCCGGTGTCGGAGAGCCACTGGAAGCCGAGGTCCGCGACGAACGAGATCAGGACCAGCATCGACAGCAGGAACAGGCCCTGGGCCGCGCCGCACAGCACGTAGCCGAGGCCGCCGACCCGGGCCACCTCGCGGGGCTCCCGGTCGGGCAGGGCCACCGGGGCGGCCCCCGGCACCGGCTCCTCGCCGCCCACCGTGACGGCCAGCTGCCGCACCGTGGGGTTCTGGTAGATCTCCTTCATCGAGATCGCGGGCAGGTCGTCCTGCTTGCGGACCCGGGAGGCGAACTGCGCCAGCACCAGCGAGCTGGCCCCGAGGTCGCTGAAGAAGTGGCTGGTCACCGAGACCTGGTTGACCCGCAGCGTGGCCCCGAGCGCCTCGGCCAGCCGGCGCTCCAGCTCGGTGGCCGCCTCGACGTGCTCGCCGGCGGCGGCGCGCCGGCTGGTCGGGGCCGGCAGGTTCTTCCGGTCGGCCTTGTCCGAGGTGGTCATCGGGATGGCGTCGAGGTGCTCGAGGTAGGCCGGCACCATGTAGGACGGCAGCCGCTCGCGCAGCACCGCGTAGATCGCGTCCTCGTCCACCCGGTCGGTATCGGTGCGCAGGCTGTAGTAGCCGACCAGCTCGGTCGTCTCGGGGTTCGGCCGGAACGTGTCGACCACGGCGGCCGCGATGCCCGGCACCTGCAGCAGCACCGACTCGATCTCGGTCAGCTCGATCCGGTAACCCCGGATCTTGACCTGCAGGTCGATCCGGCCCTGGTACTCGATCTCGCCCTCGACGTTGACCCGGCCCAGGTCACCGGTGCGGTAGATCCGGCCCGACGGGTTGTCCGGGATGCCCAGGAAGTCCGGGATGAACGCCTTGTCGGTCAGGTCCTCGCGGTTGAGGTAACCCCGCGCCAGGCCGATGCCGGCGATGCCGATCTCACCGACCTCGCCCCGGGGCAGTGCCCGGTAGGGGTCCTCGACGTCCAGGATGACGATCGCGTAGCTGGGCAGCGGCACGCCGATGGTGACCGGCTTCTCCGGGTGCAGCTCGGTCCAGGTGGCGGTGACCGTGGCCTCGGTCGGGCCGTACACGTTCAGGAACCGGCGATCCGGCCGGTGCCAGCGGGTGATCAGGTCCTGCGGGCAGGCCTCGCCGGAGACGAGCAGGAACCGCAGGTCCGGCAGGTCGTCCTCGACGGTGGCCAGCAGCGTGGGCACGCAGCACATCGCGGTGACCCGGCGCTCGCTGAGGAAGTCGTGCAGGTCGAGCCCGAGCAGGCTGCCGCCCGGTGGCTTCGGCACCAGCGTGGCGCCGACGGCCCACGGCACCCAGATCTCCTCGAAGGAGAAGTCGAAGGCGATGGTCAGGCCCTGGTAGATCCGGTCGTCCGGCTCGAGGCCGTACACCTCGGCGGCCACCCGGACGAAGTTGCAGATGCTCGGGTGGTCGATCGCGACGCCCTTGGGCCGGCCGGTCGAACCGGAGGTGTAGATGATGTAGGCCAGCTCGTCGGCCGGGACCCCGCGCTCGGCCTCGGACAACCGGCCCGTGGCCTGCTCCTCGATCCGCCAGGCGGCCTCGTCCACGCGGACCAGCGCCACCCCGGCCTCGGCCAGCCCGTCGAGGTGCGCGCCGGCCGCGGCCGAGGTCAGCACCGTGCTCACGCCGGCGTCCTCGACGATGTAGGCGATCCGGTCGGTCGGGAAGCCCACGTCCAGCGGCACGTAGGCAGCGTTGATCTTGAGCACGGCCAGCATGCCGAGGTAGGAGTACACCGGCCGGTCGAACAGCAGCGCGACCCGGTCGCCCGCGCGGGTGCCCGTGGCGAGCAGGTGGCGGGCCAGCTGGTTCGCCCGCCGGTCCAGCTCGTCGTAGGTCAGGGTGAGGCCGCCGGTGTCCACCGCGAGCCGGTCGCCGCCGCCGCGCTCGCGCAGCCAGTCACAGCGCTGCTCGAACAGGTGGTTCAGCCGCTCGCCCGGGCTGGTCCTCGGGTAGCGCTCGCTGCCGTGCGCCAACAGCACCCCGTCGAACAGGGTGTTGGCCGGCGGCACGGTCCGGCCGCGAAGCACCGGCTCCGGCACCCGGGCGTCCGTCTTGCCCAGCACGTTCTGGAATCTCCCTCCGGCTCGGGGCCGCTCAGGCCGAGACGGGGAAGGTGGCGCGGACCGCTTCGCCGGCGGCGGCGGCCAGGATGTCCAACCCTCGGTCGAGCACCTCATCGGGAGTGGTGAGCGGGGCGAGGACCTTGACCACCTCGTCGTGCGGCCCGGCCCGCTCGATGATCAGCCGCTCGCGGATGCAGGTCCGGGCGATCTGGGCCGCCAGGGCCGGGTCGACCTCGATGCCCTGCATCAGGCCACGCCCCTTGAGCCTCGCCCCCGGGATGCCCTTGGCGATCTCGGTCAGCCGGCCGGTCAGCGCCTCGGCACGGCGCGTAACGTCGGCGGCCAGCGCGCCGTTCGACCAGAACTTCTCCAGCGCCACGGTCGCGGTGACAAATGCGTGCCCGTTGCCCCGGAAGGTGCCGGTGTGCTCGCCCGGCTCCCAGACGTCGATCTCGGGCCGCGTCAACAGCACGGACATCGGCAGCCCGAAACCGGACAGCGACTTGGACAGCACCACGATGTCCGGGGTGATTCCGGCCGGCTCGAAACTGAAGAAGGTGCCGGTGCGGCCACAGCCGGCCTGGATATCGTCAATGATCAAGAGTGCGCCGTGGGCCGAGGCCAACGCGGCTATCCGGCGCAGCCACCGCGAGGAGGCGACATTGAGGCCGCCCTCTCCCTGCACCGTCTCCAACAGAATTGCGGCCGGCGCGTCCAGGCCGCTGGACGGGTCGGCCAGCATCAGTTCCAGCAGGTCGGCCGTGTCCACGTCCGGCCCGAGGTAGCCGTCATAAGGCAGCCGGAACACTCCGGACAGCGCATTGACCGGCCCACCGCGCATTGTTGAATTCGCGGTCGCCGCCAATGCGCCGTTGGATAGCCCGTGAAAGCCCCGGGTGAAGGAAATGATGTTCGCGCGACCGGTTGCCTTGCGGGCCAGCTTCATCGCGGCCTCGACGGCATTGGCGCCGGTCGGCCCGGTGAACTGCACGCGGTGCGACATCCCGCGCGGCTCGAGGATGATCTGCTCGAACCGCTCGAGGAAGCTCCGCTTGGCCTCGGTGTGCAGGTCAAGGCCGTGCGCGATGCCGTCACCCGAGATGTAGTCGAGCAGGGCGCGCTTCATGTCCGGATCGTTGTGCCCGTAGTTGAGCGCGCCGGCACCGGCCAGGAAATCGAGGTACTCGTGCCCGTCGGTATCCCACACCACGCTGCCGCGACCACCGACCAGCACCGCGTCCAGGTTTCGGCAGTAACTGCGTACGGCCGACTCCCGACGTTCGAAGATCTCGGTGCTAGACACCTTTTCTTTCCCCTCTGGTCAGCTACCGACCGCGCTGGCGCCGAGGTGACCGCGGACCGCGAATGCCGAATCGCCACGAACGACGACCCGATTCACGCCATCCACGACACCTCATGGTTCGCGACGACCCGCAGTAATGTACCAATCCGAACACTACGCGCCCCACCCGGTCCAGCGCATAAAAATTCGCTGCCCGATCGGCTGACGCAATGTCACGCTGCGCCAGCCCCCAGAACCTACCGCACGATCAATTGGCCCAGTGCACGTCGGAGTCATCACTGAGACCTCAGCGATGACCAAGAACACAGAGCTGAGCTGGACCTGAGGAGACTTCAGGAAACGTAACCGGGAAACGGGTTAAGCACCGAGGTTACGTAACCCATTAGAGTGCTATATCTGACTTCGCATTTAATCTGGCCGTAACCGTACGAAACCGTGGTGACCTGAACGGGCGAACCCATTCCTGAGATTCTTCAGGTCTATCAGGGTCGCAATTCGGTAACGACTCGGACACAGTACGTCACGCGCTTCGTCACGGTCAGTAGCGCCCCGCTGGGCGGCCACTGTGGGGTCGCTGTCTGACCGCTGTCTGACCGCTGTCTGAGCACTGTGGGACCGCTGTTGGGACTCTGTGGGCCCGCGCCGGGGTCAGCGGGCCGATCGCCGACCGAAGCGGCGCCACCACGGCGTGGCCGAGGACCGGCCCGACCCGCCGGCGGACGGTCCGGCGGACGGCTGCCCGGCGTCCACCGGCTCCGACTGTGACCGCTCCGACTGTGCCCGCTCCGACCGGGCCGGTTGCGACCGGGCCGCCGACGTGGGTGCCGCGCGGGCGGCCCGCCACCGGGCCACCACCTCGTCGGCGTTCGCCAGCCTGAGTGGCACCGACGGGCCAACCGGCACCCGCACCCACTCGGCGATCCTGCGGTTCAGCTCGGCCACGACGTTGCGGACGGCCCCCTCGGAGGCCAGCCCCCGGACCGTCTCGTCGAGCCGCTCGGTCTCCTTGCGCAGCTGCAACGCGGGCGGCAGCAGTGCGTCGGCGGACAGGCCTTCGCGGCTGATGTACCGGCGCACCCACCACAACTCGTCATCGGGTTCGTCCAGCCCCGCGAGCGGCTTGCCCTTGCCGGGCAGGTTGTCGAAGTCCCCGCGTTCCTGGGCCTTGCGGATCTGCTCGTCGATCAGCGACTCACGACGTGACCACGAATCACCCACATACCCAGTATGCCGACCACCGGGCGGGGCCGCCGACATTTTTCGCGAACTCAGTAATGGGGGTAGATGTGTGCGCTCTCCTCCGTTACCCACCAGCCGAATAGTTGCAGCAGAACATGCCGGGTCGGGGTTACTCCACCCTCGGCGGCGGGATCCGAGACAGCGCTTTCAAGCTGCTGGCTCGGGTCGGTTCCTGGTTCCACGTCGATAGGGTGACCGCGCCGGGAAGACATTCGGTCGACGTTCGATAGTCGGCCTCGCGCAGTATCTGTGCGCGGTCGTCAATCGGGCTGTCCGTGCTGGTCAGCCCTTGGGCAGGTGACAGGAGCCGTCGAAGATCGGGCCGAGGATGACCGGGCGCCCCGGCGGCGGGCTGACCTCCGCGGTCGTGTCGCCGGTGACCTGGTCCATACAGGCCTCGACCGCGCTCTCCGAGCCGCCCTCACCGTCCACCCACAGGTCCAGGTGGTTGCCACTCGTGGAGCTCGCCCCGGAATCCTCGACAATGGCGTAGCGCCGCACGGACGGTAGATAGAACCGGGTGCCCGGGTCGAACTTGGAATCGCTCGGCACGGCCACGGTGATCGGGTCCGCATAGCTGCCCCGGCCGCCTGCCCTCTTGTGCAGGATCGGGTTGCTCACCTCGGCCGAACCCGCCGGGGTGTTGTCGAAGAAGGAATAGCCGGTCAGCTCGACCGGGATCTGCCGGCCGGCCGGCTTCGCCGCCTCGGCCCGGCTCGGCGCGGACCCGGACGCCCGCGACGAGGACTCCCCGGCCTTGGCCGACGCACTCGAGCCTGCCTTGGCCGAGGTACTCGCCCCTGCCTTGGCCGACGTGCTCGATCCGGGCTTCGCGGCCGCGGCGCTCGAGCCCGGCTTCGCTACCGGCTTCGTCGCCTTCGCCGTCGGGACGGACTCGCCCGGCACCGGCGCGCCGGGCGACGAACCAGTCCCGGCGGCCGGCGGGACAGCCCCGGCCGCTGGCGGTGCGGCCTCGGCCGGTCCCGATCCGGGCGGTGGCGCGGTGCCCGGTGCGTTCGGGTCGGCCGGCGGGGCGGCCGCGGTCGCCGGCGGGGCGGCCGCGGTCCGGTCGGCACCCTGCGCCGAGGTGGGGTCGACGGCCGGGCGCCGGCTGGAGATGAACATCGCCACGGCCACCGAAGCCCCGCCCACCGCGAGCACGGCCACCAGCGCGATGATCAGCCGCCGCGACCGGACGCGGGCGCGCTCGGCGGCCTGCCGGCTGGCGTGCCTGGCCAGTCCCGGTGTGCGGGGAGACACCAGCGTGGTCCCTTCTGGGCGGGGCGTGG
This sequence comes from Pseudonocardia sp., assembly GCA_036272155.1. Lineage (GTDB taxonomy): Bacteria > Actinomycetota > Actinomycetes > Mycobacteriales > Pseudonocardiaceae > Pseudonocardia. Next base: position 10,608 of record DATAZG010000172.1, on the reverse strand, counting down.
ACGGACACGGGCCGGGCCACTCGGCGGGTCGAGCATGGGGAGCGCCGATCGGCGGCCGGTTGCCGGCGATGGGGGAGCTCACGCCGGCGGCCACAGATTAGACAGCCGGCCCTCGCGCGGACCGGTTTCTGAGAGCCGGTCGGCCGGTGAGACGGCGGTCGGCGCATCCCGGACGTCGAGTTGCCAGGACGCTGCGCCATTTGGCCCAACCGAGTCCGCCGGATGCCGCCCTTCCTGCTCAGGAAGCCGGGCTCAGTGCTCGAGAAGGGTGACCGTGCCACCGGCCCAGCCCACCCGGGACAGGTCGGCGACGACCAGATCGGCGTGGGCCAGGGCGTCCGCCGGCGTCGTGGTGCTCACCGCGACGCAGAACGCACCGGCGCGCTTGGCGGAGGTGACCCCCGCCGGAGAGTCCTCGAACACCACGGTGTGCCCGGGCTCGACGCTCAGCGCCCGGCAGCCGGCCAGGTAGCCCTCGGGCTCGGGTTTGCCGGCGCGCACGTCCTCCGCGGTGATCACCGGCGCGACCAGAGGGCGCACCCCGAGGGCGGTCAGCTCGGCGTGTGCGTACTCCCTGGTCGCCGAGGTGACCACCCCGACCGGCACGCCGCTGCCGTGCACCGCTCGCAGCAGCTCGACGGCCCCGGGCACCGGCGCGGCGGGGTCGGTGGCGTAGGACATCGCCTCCTCGAGCAGGGCGTCCACCGAGTGCCGCGCGTCGAACAGCCCGCGGTTCTCGGCCAGCACCACGCGCCCCGGCCGCCCGGCGAACGACGCCACCAGCGCCCGGTCCACCGGTACCCCGTGCGCGCGGAACAACCTCCTCCAGGCGGCCTGGCTGCGCCCTTCGGAGTCCAGCAGCGTGCCGTCCAGGTCGAACAGCGCCGCCCGGAACACCCCGCCGTCCCGCGCCCGCCCCGCCGGTTCCGCTCCCCGCCTCACCACACCGTCCGTCGTCCCCAACCGCGTCATCTGCGCCGACATCTCCTGTCCAGTGTCCTTCGAGTCAACGCACGGTCGCCGGGACGGGTTCCGGGGCGGGCCGCGGTGCGCCGGCGCCGGCCGCCGCCACCGAGGCCAGCACCGCCAGCACCACAAATCCCACCAGCACCACGGCGAACGCGGGCGCGGGGGCCAGCCCGGCGCGCGCGGCCAGGTACCCGGTACTCGCCACCGCGACCCCGATCGCGCCGCTGAGCTGGGCGTTGGTGGTGATCACGCCGGACAGGTCGGCGGCGTAACCGTCGGGTATCGCCGACGTCATCGCGCCGATCAGCGAGTTCGCGCTGATCCCGAGCCCCAGGCCGCCGACCCCGAGCAGGGCGAACAGCGGCGCCCCGGCCAGGCCACCACCGAGCAGGTAGCCGGCCACCGACGCGTAGCCGCCGGCCAGGATCAGGCAGCCGACCCTGGGCGCGGCCGCCAGGTACCGGGCCGGCAGCCGGGGCAGCACCGGGCCGGCCAGCCCGAACGCCGCCACCCATGCCACCATCGCCAGCCCCGCGTACGCCGGGCTCCGGCCGAGCCCCTGCTGCAGGTACAGCGCCACCACGAACAGCAGGGCGAAGTAGGTCGCCGTGGTCAGGCCGTGCGCGAGCAGGCCGAGGCGGACCTGGCGGTGCCGCCAGAGCGCCGGTGCGATCAGCGGGCGCCCGCCCCGGGCCGCGACCCGGCGCTGCATCGCGGCGAACCCGAGCAGCGCCGGCACGCTGGCGGCCAGGCACAGCCACGTCCAGGCCGGCCAGTGCCGGTCCGGGCCGAGCACCAGCGGCAGTACCAGCAGCAGCACGGCGCCGGCCAGGGTGGCCACCCCGGGCCAGTCCAGGCGACCCGGCCGGCGCGGTGTCTCGGGCAGCAGCCGCCGCCCCGCCACCAGCAGCCCGACGCCCAGGGGCACGTTGATCAGGAAGATCGGCCGCCAGCCGGTACCGAACAGGTCCGCCGAGATCAGCACCCCGCCGAGCACCTGGCCGGCGACGGCGCCACCGGACAGCGCGATCGCGTAGTAGCCCAGCGCGCGCACCCGGTCCCGCCCGGTGAAGTGCAGCTGGATGCCGCTGAGCACCTGGGGCACGAGCAGAGCCGCCGACGCCCCCTGCGCCACCCTGGCCAGCAGCAACCAGCCCAACCCTTGAGCGAGGCCGGCCGCCAGCGACGCCACCGTGAAGCCGAGCAGCCCGACCAGGAAGACCCGCCGCTGCCCGTAGGTCGCGCCCAGCCGGGCCCCGGTGACCAGCAGCACGGCGAACGCCACCAGGTAGCCGGCGGCCAGCAGCGCGACCTGCCCCGGCGGGGCAGTGAACTCGGCGGCGACCGACGGCACCGCGATGTTCACGATCGCGATGTCGACGTTCGCCATGAACTGGCCGGCCAGCAGGACCGCCAGCATCCCCCACCTGCGCGACCCCCGGCCGCCCTTTGCTCTGCGCACACCACCGATCGTGCCGACCGGGTCCGCCCGGAGCTGGCGGATATCAGCCGTCGCGATTGCGGTCGGCGCACGCCGAGATCGTCACCATGGTTGGTGCCGGGCCGCCGAGCAGCCATCCGGTCGATCTCGCGCCCACCCGCCTGCGTCTTCGCACGGCTGGCCCAGCCCGGCCAGTGCACTTGGAACGGTGTTCCGCTTGGTACGCTCGAGCGGAACGTCGAGGGAGCTGCGCGGTGAACGAGGGCGACGACGGCGCGAGGCAGGTGACCCGGGCCAAGCGGGCGGACGCCCGGCGCAACGCGGCGACCCTGCTCGACGCGGCCGCCGCGGTGTTCGTCGCGTCCGGGGTGGACGCGCCGGTACGCGACATCGCGGCCGAGGCCGGCGTCGGGATCGGCACGATCTACCGCCACTACCCGACCCGGGCGGACCTGATCATCGCCGTCTACCGGCACCAGGTCGAGGCCTGCGCCGAGGCGGGTCCGACCCTGCTCGCCACCAGCGCGACCCCGCACGCCGCGCTCGCGCAGTGGATCAACCTGTTCGTCGACTTCCTGGTGACCAAGCACGGGCTGGCGGCCGTGCTGCGGTCCGACAGCGCCGGCTTCGAGACGCTGCACGCCTACTTCCTCGACCGACTCGTGCCCGTGTGCACCCAGCTGCTCGACGCGGCGGCCGGGGCCGGTGAGATCCGCCCTGACGTGGGCGCCTACGAGCTCATGCGCGGCGTCGGGAACCTGTGCATCGGGGCCGACCAGGATCTCCGCTACGACGCCCGCCGGCTGGTCGGGCTGCTCATCGCGGGACTGCGCCGGCCGCCGCCCCCACAACCGGTCGCCGCGGCACCGGCCGCTACCGGGGACTGAGCCGGAAGGCCCGCCAGGCCGCCCAGGCCGAGGGCAGCCTGGACAGCTCGGGGTGCGCCTCACCGACCATCTCCAGGAGCACCCTCGGGGTGGGGTTGACGTGGGCGCGGCCGTCCAGCACGACGGTCGGCACGGTCTCGTTGCCGTCGGCCACCGAACGGACGAACGCGGCGTGCTCGGCGTCGGACCAGATGTTGCGCCAGGTGACGGGCACCCGGGCCCGGATCAGCGTCCGGCGCAGCCGGATGCAGAACGGGCAGCCCGGGCGCCAGTACACGGTCAGCACGGGTGCGGCGGTCGAGCCGGGCTCGGTCATCCGGCGCCTCCTTCGGGGAGCTCGGGGTGCGGGGAGCTCGGCCGTCGGGACGCCCGGCCGTCGGGGAGCTCAGCCGTATCCTCGTCCCCGTTCGGTCGGGCGAGGTACTCGGTGGCGAACCAGTCGATCCAGCGGCGTTGGCCCCGGGTCTCGACGGCGCGCGGGCGGTAGTTGCGCCGGGTCCAGCCGACGGCGTCGGCGGCCGGGTGCCCGGCGAGGACCGCCATGCAGGCGATCACGGTGCCGGTCCGGCCGGTGCCGCCCATGCAGGCCACCTCGACCCGCTCCCCCGACCGGGCCAGCCGGTAGGTGTGCTCGATCAGTGCGGCGGCCGCCCGGTCGTCGCGCGGGGTGCGGAAGTCGGGCCAGTCGACCCAGTCCGAGGGCCAGTCCGGGCGCCACACCGGCCGGCGCCTCGGCAGCCGCCTCGCCCGCCCGGCCGGGCGACCCAGGTACAGCCCGTAGCCGGGCAGCGGTCCGGCCGGCAGCGGTTCACGCCGGCCCCGGCCGCGCAGCGGGATGCCATCGGGCAGCCGGATCACGCCGGCCAGCTGCTCACTCATCCCCGCATCATGCCGGCCACCCCGCGGCCGCACAGGGTTCGGGCGGCATCCACGGGAGCCTCGGTCAGCTGCTCGGGGAGCTGTCCAGCCGTTGCGAACCGATCACGGAGAGCAGCTCGAGCTTCTGGTAACCCTCGCTGCCGGGCACGGCGGTGAAGATCAGCAGAGCCTGGAACCGGTTCTCGTTCACCAGTATCTGGCAGTCCAGCTCGATGTCGCCCAGCTCCGGGTGCACGATCGTCTTGTGGTCGCTGGTGCGCACGACCACCTCGTGCCGCTCCCACAGCTCGGCGAACTCCGGGCTCTGGGTACGCAGCAACCGGACCAGGTCCGCCACCCGGCTGTCGTCGCGGTGCCGGGCGAGCACGGCGCGCGACATGGCCACCATGATCCGGCCCTGCCGCTCGCGGTCGCCCTCGGGATACACGCGCCGCTCGGCCGGGTCGGTGAACCAGCGGTACGCGGCGTAGCGCGACGGCCCCGAGTACTCGGTCTGGTTGCCGAGCAGGGCGACGGCCAGCCGGTTCTGCACCAGCGTCTCGCCGAGCTCGGAGACGACCTGCGCCGGGGTGTCGTCGAGCCGGTCCAGCACCCGCAGCAGCGCCGGGTGGACGTGATCGGACCGCAGGGCCCGCGACGGAGCGCCGTGCCCTGCCAGGTGGAACAGGTGGTCCCGCTCGTCCAGGTTCAGCCGCAGGCCCCTGGCGATGGCGGCGAGCATGGGCTCCGACGGCCGAGGCCCGCGCTGCTGCTCGAGGCGGCTGTAGTAGTCGGTCGACATGCCGGACAGCGCGGCGACCTCCTCGCGGCGCAGCCCCTGGGTACGCCGCCGGGGGCCGGCCGCCAGCCCGACGTCGCCGGGTTGCAGCGTCTCCCGCCGGCGACGCAGGAAATGTGCCAGCTCGGCCCGGTTCATGCCTCGATCATCGGGCATCCGGGCCGGCGTAACCAGGGACTGCCGGTCCGGGCCTCGGTACCGCGTGGCGCCGATCAACCCCGCCGGCCGGCAGCCCCGCCGATCAGCCGCGCAGCCACTTCACGTTCTTGGACTTGCGCAGCCGCTTCCAGGCCGGCCGCACCCGCCGCTCGGCGCGGTCGGCCCGGCCGTGCTCGAGCCCGTGCAACACACCGTAGGTGAAGCCGTTGCCGCCCTCGTACTGCGCCGTGGTGGCCAGCTCGCGGATGACCGGGCGGGCCACCACGGCGTCCTGGTGGTCGCCGAGCACCGTGTGCAGGTTCTTCAGCCGGCGCTTGAGCCGGCGCGCCGGCTTACCGACAATCGGCGCGGCGACCTCGACGGCGTAGCGCAGCCGCTTGGCCGCCTTGCGGGTCTCGTGCAGCGCGGTGTCCCGGTCGGCGCCCGGCTCCGCGCGCTGGGCGGCCCGCATCCGCTTGACGGTGCGCCGCCACGCGCGGGCCACGCCCCGGGGCAGCTCGCGGCGGGCGGCGCGGCGGGCCCGGCCGGTCAGGGGCGGGTCGGCCAGCAACCGGTCGATCGCGTCGTGCAGGGCGAGGTACCGGTCGCTGTCCAGCGCGGCGCTCGCCTGCTCCCACCCGGCCGCCCCGCGCCGCTGCAGCGAGCGGGTGACCTGGGCGGACACCGGGCCGAGGACGAGCTCGTCGGGCAGCGAGCCGACCACGTCGACCAGCCGCTCCTCGATCACCTCGCTGTCCCTGGCGTCGCTGAGCTGCGCGCCGAGCCACTTCAGCTCGTCGACCAGCCCGTCGGTGACCGACCGGTCCAGCACCCGGCGGTACGCCTGCAGCGCGCTGCGCATCCGGCGGGCGGCCACCCGCATCTGGTGCACGGCATCGGGGGCGCCCCCGCGGACCAGTGGGTCCTGGGCCCGGAGCTGCTCGGCCTGCGCACCGAGGTACGCGAGCAGCTCGGCCGCGGCGGACCCGACCTTGACCCGGCGCCTCGCGGAGCCGCCGACCGGCGTGGCGGTCAACCGGTCGGCGAGCACCCGGCCCAGCTTGGAACCCGAGCGGGACCGGTGCGCGCCGCCGCGCAGCAACTCGCGCTCGATCCGGTCCAGCAGCTCCACGCGGCCGTGCTCGGCCAGCTCCACCTCGACCTCGCGCCACGACATGGCCCTGGTCTCGCTGCCTATGGTGTGCGCGTCGACCTCGTCCTCCACCAGCTCGGCCAGCTCGCGACCCCGCCCGTCGGCGTACACCCAGCGCCGGCGGTGGGTGGTCAGCTCGGCGACGGGGGCCAGCGCCGCGCCCCGGGAGTACAACCGGGTCAGCCCGACCAGCTCCGTCGGCGGGGTACGCCCCGCCCGGCCGAGGGGCAGCCGGACCTCCTCCCGCGTGTCGGAGCCGGCGGGCAGCTTCAGGTGCCAGCCCTCGTCATGGCCGCCCTCGCGGCGGCGCAGTGTCACGCCCGCCCGGAGCAGGCCGAGGTCCTCGGTATCGAAGTACACCGCGGCCAGCTGTTGCTCCCGGGCGCCTGCCCCGGAGTCCAGTCCGGCGAGCCCGGCCGGGTCCGGCAGTGCCGCCGCGTCAGCTATCTCGTACTTGCGTTCGGTCTCGTATGTCGACGTGGCTGAGTTGCTCATACCGTGAGGCGTACCCACCCTCGGCGGACCTCAACACGTGCTATCCGGCCGGCTTTCCGCTCGTCCGCACGTCAGCCCGGGGGCGCGGCGGTGGCAACGACGACGGTGGCGCCGCGCTCCGGAGCGGTGACGACCCTGGGCACCAGCCCCGCGGCGGCGACGGCCTCGACGGTGGCCGGGGCCTGCCGCGCACTCGTCTCCACCAGCAGGTGCCCCGCCGGGGCCAGCCACGCCCTTGCGGCGGCGGCCACCCGGCGCAGCACGTCGAGCCCGTCCGGGCCGCCGTCGAGCGCCGCCCTCGGCTCGTGCAGGCGCGCCTCGGGCGGCATCAGCCCGATCGACTCGGTCGGTACGTACGGCGCGTTGGCCACCAGCACGTCGACTCGGCCGCGCAGCGTGGCGGGCAGCGGCTCGTAGAGATCGCCCCGGTACACGCGGCCACCGGCCTCGGCGAGGTTGCGGCGGGCGCAGCGGACGGCGGGGGCGTCGATGTCCACGGCGTACAGCTCGATCCCGGGCACCGTGGCGGCCAGCGCGGCGCCGACCGCGCCGGAGCCGCAGCACAGGTCCAGCACGACGGCGCCGGCCCGGGCGAGCGCGATGGCCTGGCCGGCCAGGAACTCGGTGCGGCGGCGCGGCACGAACACGCCGGCGTCCACCGCGATCCGCAGGCCGAGGAACTCCGCCCACCCGAGCACGTGCTCCAGCGGCTGGCCGGCGACCCTGCGCTCGACCATCGCGGCCAGCTCGGCCGGCGTCGCCGCCGAGGCGACCAGCAGCCGGGCCTCGTCCTCGGCGAAGACGCAGCCCGCGGCGCGCAGCCGGGCGACGACGCCCGACCGGTCGCGGGCCGACGGTGCTGTGGTCATGGGAGCCCGCAACACTACCTACTCCGGACCGACTGCGGCGCGGTGACGACCATCTTTCCGACGTTGTCGCCGGTGGAGAGCCCGGGCAGGACCTAAGCTCCCAAAATGTCCAGTACACCCCGAAAGGTCAGCTCCGATCCGCCGGTGCCCGAAGGCGCGCACCGGTGCTCGATCGAGGACGTGGAGCAGGCGCTGCGGGTGCTCGAGGGCCGGTGGAAGCTGGTGATCCTGTTCCACCTGTTCGACGCCGGGGCGCGGCGGTTCTCGGAGCTCGAGCGGCTGATCCCCGAGGTAACCCAGAAGATGCTGATCCAGCAGCTGAAGGCGCTGGAAGCCGACGGTGTGGTGCGCCGGACGGCCCATCCCGTGGTGCCGCCGCACGTCGAGTACCAGCTGACCGACCTCGGCGAACAGCTCAAGCCGGCGCTCGAGGCGCTGCGCGACTGGTCCGACCTGAGGGCCGCCCGGCTGGTCGGACCCCAGGCCTGACCCCGCGCTAACCCCGGCCGATCCAGGGCATCGTGGTCGCCGCCACGGTCAGGAACTGCACGTTCGCGTCCAGCGGCAGGCCGGCCATGTAGAGCACGGCGTCGGCCACGTACCGGACGTCGAAGGTGGGTTCCGGGCGGACGCTGCCGTCGGCCTGCTTGGCGCCGGTGGACATGCCGGCCGTCATCTCGGTGGCGGCGTTGCCGATGTCGATCTGCCCGCACGCGATGCCGTACGGCCGCCCATCGAGTGAAAATGACCTGGTCAGGCCGGTGATGGCGTGCTTGGTCGAGGTGTACGCGGCGGAGCCGGGGCGCGGCACGTGCGCCGAGATGGAGCCGTTGTTGATGATGCGTCCGCCGGCCGGGTCCTGCCGGCGCATCAGCCCGAACGCCGCCCTGGCGCACAGGAACGAACCGGTCAGGTTGACGTCCACGCAGGCCCGCCACTGCGCCACCGACACCTCGTCCGGCGGGCCGGCGGGGCCGAAGCTGCCGGCGTTGTTGAACAGCAGGTCGACCCGCCCCCAGCGCTCCCGGACGGCGTCGAACAGCCCGGCTACGGAGTCCTCGTCGGCCACATCGGTGACGACGGGCAACGCGCCGTCGTGGCTGCCGGCGGTATCCCGGAGTGGCTGTTCCCGGCGACCGGCCAGCGCAACCCGATAGCCGGCCCCGAGCAGCGCGCTGGCGACCGCGCGCCCGACGCCGGAGCCGGCTCCGGTGACGACCGCGATCCGGGCGTTGTCCGTCATGAGCACCTCAACCTTCTGTGTGGGGACTTCGGGATTGCCGACCTGGGTTATAGCCCAACTCACCACTCCCCGGGTCGGTGGCGGTCATGGGGGTGGGGGCGTACGCCGGGCACCCGCGTACGCCCCGTCCGTGGCGATGGCCCACCGGGGCGCGGATCTGTCACGCTGGAGGCATCGAACCCAGCGAGCGGCCCGGGCCCAGCGAGATCCGGGGTGTCGTCCGGCTGGCGGCGGATGCCGTCAGCCTGATCGCCACGCCGCTGGAGCAGACCCACCGGGCGCTGTCCGGCCGGGTCTTCGACGCGATCGGGCCGCTGGCCGCGCCGGTCCGGACCGTGTACGACGCCGTAACCACGACCAACTACGCCGCCGTGCGTGGGGTGGCCGAGCTGACCGGGGCGGCGGTGTCCATCGGGGTTCGGCTGGCCGGGCGACCCGAGCCGCGCCGGTTGGACCGCACGGTGCTCGGCTCGGCCGCGGTGGCCGCCGCGAACGGCTTCCTCGGCACCCGGCTCGCCGCCTCCGGCAACGACCTCGACCTCGGCATGACCCTGCGGCACGCCGGCGCGGACCTGCCGGTGCGCACGGACGACCTGGCACTGGCTTACCCCGGCGCCGGGGACCACCTGGTGCTGCTGGTCCCCGGGCTCGTCGAGACCGAGCACGCCTGGCGCTACCGGCGGTCCCGGTCCCGGGACGTGCCCGCCGACCCCGACTACGGCCAACGGCTCGCCGCCGACCTCGGCGCCAGCCCGCTGTACCTGCGGTACAACACCGGCCTGCCGCTGGCCGCCAACGGCGCACGGCTCAGCGAGCTGCTGGAGGCGGTGCTCGTGGCCTGGCCGACGCCGGTGCGCCGGATCGACCTGATCGGCCACTCGATGGGCGGGCTGGTGCTACGGCACGCCGCCGCACAGGGCACCGCGGCGGGGCTCGGCTGGCCGGCGCTGGTCGGCCACGTGGTCTACCTGGGCAGCCCGCACACCGGTGCGTCGCTGGCCAGGGGCGCCGGGCGGCTGGCCGCGCTGCTCGCCGCCCGCCCGGCCAGCCGGGGCTGGGGCGAGCTGCTGGAGCTGCCCGGTTCGGGGGTGTTCGACCTGCGTGCCGGCGTGCCCGCCACCGTGGCCCCGCTGCCGACCGCCTCGCATCACTCCGTCGTCGCCGAGCTGACCCGCTCCGAGCGGCACGTCGTCGGCCGCGTGTTCGGCGACCTGCTCGTGTCGCGGACCAGCGGCCGGCTGCCCGGCGGCGACTTCCTGCGCATCGCGCCGGCGCACCACTTCGACCTGCTCAACCACGCCGAGGTGTACCGCGCACTGCTCAACTGGCTGTCCGCCGCCACCGACAACCGCCCGTAGCCGTCGACTGGCCGGTGGCTGGTCGGTGGCTGGTCGGTGGCTGGTCGGTGGCTGGTCGATGGTCTCGGCTGCCGCCGCTGGTCGTGGTCGATGGCTGGCGCTGGTCTCGGCTGCCGCCGCTGGTCGTGGCCGCCGTCGTCGGGGCTGGCCGGTGGCCGCCTTCGTCGCCGAGTTCAACCACAGCGGGGTGCCCAGCGCCCGCAGACCCCGCTCCGGTTGCGCTCGGCGAATCATCTCGCGCTCGATCGGAGAGATCAGGCCAGCGGCGGAACCGATCCGGCCCAGAACGCGTCTTTAAGAGCATCCGGCCAGATGCCGCCCCCAGCGGCACGGTCGGCGAGCAACCCCCGCCGGCGGACACGACGCCGGCCGGGGCGATCGGTGCACGGCTCCCGGCC
>DATAZG010000171.1:0-23641 GCA_036272155.1 Pseudonocardia sp. | reverse complement strand
CTCGCCGACCCAGAACAGCAGCTCACCCATCACCTTGGCGAAGAACTTCGGCCGCGCGTACATCAACCCGCCCACCACCACCGACAGGCCGGCGTAGACGTTCGGCTCCTGCACCGCCATGAAGCAGAAGTCCTCGATCCGGGGCAGCCCGACGTGCTCGACGATGAAGTTCAGGCCCTGGAAGTCGGTCGCCGCGTGGTCCACGTCCGAGACGTCGAAGGCGTCCTTGTCCAGCGGCCAGATCGTCGGGCCCTTGTGCACGTGGACGTTCTTGATGCCCAGCTCCTGGGTCTTCTCCAGGAACCGGTAGGCCTCCGGGTCGGTCAGTTTCCAGCCCCGCGAGCCGTCGCGCCACTCCGCGGTGTAGAGCTTGACGCCGGTGAAGTTGTAGCGCTTGTGGTCCTCTTCCAGCTGCTTCATGCCGGCCTCGCCCTCACGGGGGTCCCACCGGCCGTTCACGATCAGCTTCCCGGGGTACCGCTCCGCGAGCGCCCCGTTGCGGTCCAGCGTGTTGAAGCCGCTGCCGTACCACTCCTTCAGGTACGTCGACTGGAAGATCGCCACATCCACGTGGCCCTCGTCGAACACGTCCCGGACGAAGTCCTCCTCGGTGACCTTGAGGAAGTGGTTCCAGTCCCAGTGCTGCTCGGGTGGGCCGAGCTTGTGATAGCCGTAGAAGCAGTCGATCCAACCCTTGGCGTACTCCTCGGCGCCCGGTACCCAGTTCTCCTGGCTGGCGTCCCAGAAGTGCGAGTGGGAGTCCACCACGAAGTACTTCTCGCCGTCCTTCTCGTACATCTCGGGCCTTCCGTTGGGGTGGTCGCTGCGCGGCGTGTTCGGGCACGCGTGTTCGGTAACTCGATCTCATCCGCGTGTGCCGCCGCTCACAAGGGGGCAAGTTTTTCGCAGGGCGAGAAAACGGCCGTTGTGCCGCCGAACGGGTGGGGTCCGCCGGCCCGTCCGCCGTCCATGTGATCAAGGTGTGCCGGTCGGCGCGGCGGGCCTGCGCGCTCCGGCGCGGGCCGCTAGCGTCGAGGTCATGCGAGTCGTCATCGCCGGTGGACACGGCAAGATCGCGCTGCGCCTGGAGCGGATCCTCAGCGAGCGGGGCGACCGGGCGGTCGGCCTGGTGCGCAATGAGGGCCACGTGCCGGACGTGCGGGAGACCGGGGCCGAGGCCGAGGTCATCGACCTGGAGTTCAGCACGGCCGAGCAGGTGGCCGAGCGGCTGGCCGGTGCGGACGCGGTGGTGTTCGCGGCCGGCGCCGGTCCGGGCAGCACCGCAGAACGCAAGGACACCGTCGACCGGGGCGCCGCCGTGCTGCTCGCCGACGCGGCGGTGGCCGCCGGGGTCGACCGGTACGTGCTGATCTCCTCGACCGGGGTGGACAAGCCGCCCGCGCCCGGCACCGACGAGGTGTGGGCCGCCTATCTGCGCGCGAAGAAGGCGGCGGAGGTGGAGGTGGCGGAGCGGTCGGTCGCGCTGACCGTGCTGCGCCCCGGCCGGCTCACCGACGACGCCGGCACCGGGCTGGTCGAGCTCGCCCCGCCCGGGCTGCCCAGGGGCGATGTGACCAGGGAGGACGTGGCCGCCGTGGTGGCCGGGCTGCTCGCCGAACCGGCCGTCTGGGCCGACGGGGCCGGCCTCGTGCTGGACCTGCTCGGCGGCTCGACGCCGGTGGGTGAGGCGGTCACCGCGGTGGCGGCCGGGCCGAAGGACGGGGGCCGGCCGTGAGCGAGCAGGACGAGTACGACGTCATCGTGATCGGCGCCGGCGCGGTCGGCGAGAACGTGGCCGACTACGCGGTACGGGGTGGCCTGACCGCGGTCCTGGTCGAGGCCGAGCTCGTCGGCGGGGAGTGCTCGTACTGGGCGTGCATGCCGTCGAAGGCGCTGCTGCGCACCGGGCAGGCGGTGGCGGCGGCGCGCCGGCTGCCGGGGGTGCACGCGGCGTTCGACCCGGCGGCGGTGCTGACCCGCCGTGACGAGATCGCCTCGCACTGGCACGACGACAGCCAGGTGCGCTGGGCCGAGGGCGCCGGGATCACCGTGGTGCGCGGCCGGGGCCGGCTGTCCGGGGTGCGCACGGTGACGGTGGCCGGCGCGGACGGCGGTGAGCGCATCCTGCGGGCGCGGCACGCGGTGGCGGTGTGCACGGGAAGCGTGCCCCTGACGCCACCCATCCCGGGGCTGGACCAGGTGCGGCTGTGGCACTCCCGCGAGGCGACCTCGGCGCACGAGGTGCCGGCGCGGCTCGGTGTGCTCGGCGGCGGGGTGGTCGGCGCGGAGCTGGCGCAGGCGTGGGCGTCGCTGGGCTCGCGGGTGACGATGCTGGTGCGCGAGCCGCGCCCGCTGTTCCCGCTGGAGCCGATCGCCGGACAGCTGGTGGCCGACGGGTTGCGGGCCTCGGGGATCGACCTGCGGCTGGACACCGGGCTGGACGCGGTGAAGCCGTCCGGCGCGGATGGCAAGGCGATCGAGCTGCACTTCGGCGACGAGGTCGTCGAGGTGGACGAGCTGCTGATCGCGGCCGGCCGCAAGCCGCTGACCACCGGCATCGGGCTGGCCGAGCTGGGGCTGCCGGAGGACCGCGCGCTGGCGGTGGACGACTCGGGCCAGGTGCCCGGGGTCGAGGGCGGCTGGCTGTACGGAGCCGGTGACGTGACCGGTCGGGCCCCGCTGACGCACCAGGGCAAGTACGCCGCCCGCATCGCCGGCGCCGCGATCGCCGCGCGCGCCAAGGGGGTGGACGTGGTGCCCACGCCGTGGGGCGAGTACGCGGCGACGGCGGACCACCACGCGGTGCCGGCGGTGGTGTTCACCGACCCCGAGGTCGCCTCCGTCGGCCGGACCGCCGAGCGTGCCACCGCCGAAGGCCTCGCGGTGCGCACGGTGGACCTGGACATCGCGGTGGCCGGCTCCTACGTGCACGCGGTGAACTACACCGGCAAGGCCCGCCTCGTCGTGGACACCGACCGGGACGTGCTGGTCGGCGTCACCTTCGTCGGGCCTGACGTGGCCGAGATGCTGCACGCGGCCACCATCGCGGTAGTAGGCGAGGTGCCCCTGACCCGGCTCTGGCACGCGGTGCCGGCCTATCCCACGATCAACGAGGTCTGGCTGCGCCTACTGGACGCCTACCGCGGCCAGTCCTGAGCCGGGTCCGAAGCCGAGCCCGATCCCGTGACGGCGCCGATCCAGCTCGACGGCAGCCGGCTCAGCTGTGCCGACGTCGTCCGGGTCGCCCGCCTCGGCGAGCCGGTCGCGCTCGATGCGGACGCGCTGCGCCGGGCCGAGCGCGCCTACGTGCTGGCCAGGGAGATCGGCGCCAAGCGGGCGGTGTACGGCCGGACCACCGGGGTCGGCGCCAACCGGCACGCGGTGGTCGACCCGGCGGGCGCCGACGAGCACGGGCTGCGGTTGCTGCGCAGCCACACCGGCGGCACCGGCGAGCCGTTCCCGGACGAGACGGTGCGCGCCACACTGGTCATCCGGCTCAACCAGCTGGCCGCCGCCGGCAGCGGGGTGCACCCGAGACTGCTGCGCGCGCTGGCCGACGCGCTGCGGGTCGGCGCCGTGCCGCTGGTGCACTCCCGGGGCGCCATCGGCACCGGTGACCTCACCGCCCTCGCCGAGATCGCGCTGACCGTCGCGGGGCAGCGGCCGTGGCGGGTCGGCGGGCTGGACCCGGTGCCGATCAGCCCCGGCGACGCACTCGCGTTCATCTCCAGCAACGCCGCGACGCTGGCCGAGTCCGTGCTGGCCTGGCACGAGCTGCGCCGGCTGCTGCGGGCCAGCCACGTGATCACGGCGCTGTCCTACTGCGCGCTGGGCGGCTCGCCGGAGGCGTTCTCCGAGCTGGTGCACGCGGCGCGGCCACACCCCGGCTCGGTGCACTGCGCCGCCGAGCTCCGCCGGATCCTGATGCCGGACGGGGACCCGCCGCCCGGACGCCGGCTGCAGGACCCGTTCGGGCTGCGCGCCTTTCCGCAGGTCCAGGGCCCGGCGCTGGACGCGGTGGACGCGCTGGAGCGGGTGCTCACCATCGACCTGAACGCGGCCGCCGAGAACCCGCTGATCCACATCGGCAGCGAGCGCGTGTACCACCACGGCCAGTTCTCCACCGCGTACCTGGCGCTCGCCCTGGACAGCCTGCGCGCCGCGCTGCACCACGTTGCCGAGCTGTCCGCCGCGCGGCTGAGTGACCTCGTGGAGCCGGAGCTCACCGGGCTGGCCCCGTTCCTCGCCGTCGGTCCGCCGGGCAGCTCGGGGATCATGATCCTGGAGTACGTGGCGCACGACGCGCTCGGCCAGCTGCGGCACGCGGCCTCGCCGGTGACCCTGGGTACCGCGGTGATCTCCCGGGGACTGGAGGACCACGCCAGCTTCGCCACCCAGGCGACCCGCAGCACCGCCTCGGCCGCCAGCGCCTACCGGATCGTGCTCGCCTGCGAACTGCTCGCCTCGGTGCGCGCGCTGCGGCTGGACGGCACCGCGCTGCCCGACGCCCCGGTGGCCCGGGCGTTCGCGCTGGCCGCCGAGCGCCTGCCGCTGGTGCCCGAGGACCACCTGTTGAGCGCCGAGATCGCCCGGGCCGTGGGGTTGGTCGACCAGTTCGCCGACTTCTGACGCCGCTGTTGAGTCGGGCGAGCAGGCCCGGTCAGGGGGCCGAGTGCGCGCCGGTCATCAGTGCGGCCAGGTCGTCGGGCTTGAGGAACGACGGCGGCGGCGGTGGGCCCCAGTTGAACAGCCCCTTGGCGCCCTCGTGCGCCTCCGGCGTCCACAGCTGGTCGTCGATGATCGAGTCCATGTCGGAGTAGTACTCGGAGAAGTTGCCGGCCGGGTCCTTCAGGTACCAGAAGAAGTTGGATCCCGCGTGGTGGCGGCCCAGCCCCCAGACGTGCCGCTCCGGGTGGTCCTCCAGCATGGCCATGGCGCCCCGGCCGACCTCGTCCACGTCGTCCACCTGCCACGACGTGTGGTGCAGGAAGGACACCGGGGCGGCCAGCGCGAGCACGTTGTGGTGGTCGGTCGAGCAGCGCATGAACGCGCCGGCGCCGGCGATCCGGTCGGACAGCTTGAACCCGATGCCGTCCAGGAAGAACCGCTCGGTGGCGGCCACGTCGGTCGAGCCGACCACCACGTGGCCCAGCTTGCGCGGCCGCACCGGGGTCAGCCGGGACACGCCGGGGGCGCGCCGGTTGACCCGCTCCAGCCGGCCCGGCCCGTTGTACGGGGTGGCCGCCACGGTGGCCTGCTCCAGCCGGGGCCGCACGGTCACCACGGCCCGGGCCCCGGTGGCCGGCTCGACGGCGCTGACCCGGTCGGCGTCCCTGCTCACGGGCTCGCCCAGCGCGGTGAGCTGGTGGTACACGCGGTCCAGGTCGTCCCGGTCGTCCGCCCCGATGGTCAGCTCCACCAGGCGGCGCGTCGGGCTGGCCACCAGCCGCAGCTGCTCACCGCCGTCCAGGGTGCGGAAGCTCCACTCCCCGTTGCCCGCCCGGACGCCGCTCAGCCCGAAGTCGGTGTAGTACCGGGCGGTCTGCTCGACGTTCGGCACGCCGATGACCACCTGGGCCAGCTGATGCAGTGTCATACCTGACCTCCTCCGTTGGAGCCCTCCGTGGGAGCCGAAGGCGGCGCCGGGCCGCACGGGTCGCCGGCGCCGCCCCGGGGCCTAGCTGGCGACGAACTTCTGGCGCAGCTCGCCGATACCGGCGACGTAGCTGACGAGCTCCTCACCCGGCTGCAGCCAGCGCTGCGGGTCACGGCCGAGACCGACGCCGGACGGGGTACCGGTGAAGATCACGTCGCCGGGCAGCAGCGGCAGCACCTCGGACAGCCCCTCGATCACCTTCGGCACCGAGAACAGCAGCTGGCTGGTGGTGGAGTGCTGCACCGTCTCGCCGTCGATCGCGCAGCCGAGCTCCAGGTCGTCCGGGTTGTCGAACTCGTCGACGGTGACCACCCAGGGGCCGATCGGGGCGAACCCGGGGAACGACTTGCCGAGGCTGAACTGCGGCGCCGGGCCCTCGATCTGCCGGATCCGCTCGGAGATGTCCTGCCCGACGGTCAGCCCGGCCACGTAGGACCAGGCGTCGGCGGCGGCCACCCGCTCGGCGCGCCGGCCGATCACGACGACCAGCTCGACCTCCCAGTCGGTGTGCCCGCCCGGCGGCAGGACAACCGTGCTGACCGGGCCGGAGATGGCGGTGCGGAACTTGGTGAACACCGGCGGGAACTTGTCCGGAGCGTCCAGCTTGGACTCGGCGGCGTGCGCGGAGTAGTTCAGACCGACCGCCAGCACCTGCGGCGGGGCGGGCGTCGGCGCGCCGAGGTCGGCCGCGTCGAAGCTGCTGGCCTCGCCGAGCTCGGCGCTGCCTGCCCAGCTGACGAACTCGTCCCAGACGTCGTAGACCGCCTGCGGGTCAGGCCCGAAGCGGCCGCCGCTGGCCTTCTCCACGTCCACGGCGCCCTGCTCGGTGAACAGGCTCAGCCGGCCGGACAGGTTTCCGATACGCACTCCGCGTTCCTCCCTCGGGTGGTGAACGGCACCGAGCACAGTCCGGCCCGGGACCCCGAGTCAAGCCTGCGATGAAAACCTCGATAGGTCAAGGTATTTTCAACTTTGCTTCGAGATGACGAACATGCTTCACTTTCCGCCATGAGTCGCAGTGGCGTACCCACTCGCGCGGAGCGCGTGTACGCCGAACTGCGCGCGGACATCCTGGCCGGCCGGCGCGAGCCCGCCGACCGGTTGCCGTTCGCCGACCTGTCCGCCCGGTACGGCGCCAGCATGGGGGTGGTCCGCGAGGCGCTGACCCGGCTGGCCGCCGAGGGGCTCGTCGAGTCGGAGCCGCAGTACGGCTTCCGGGTGATGCCGATCTCGGCGGAGGACCTGCGCCACCTCACCGAGGCCCGCCGCGCCATCGAGCCGCTGGTGCTCAGGCTGGCCATCGAGCAGGGCGGCCTGACCTGGGAGTCCGGGCTGGTCGCCGCGCACCACCGGCTGGAGCGCACCCCGCCGCTGGACGGCGACGACCCGGAGCGGGTCAGCGAGGACTGGGCGGCGGCGCACGCGGAGTTCCACCGTGCACTGCTGGCCGGCTGCCCGAACCCGCGGCTGCGGGGCGTCGCCGCCTCACTGCGGGACGCCGCCGAGCTGTACCGCCGCTGGGCCGTCTCGCTGGGCAGCGACCCGCACCGGGACATCCCCGGCGAGCACCGCGCCATGCTGGCCGCCGCGCTGGCCCACGACGCGGAGGCCGCCGCCGAGGTGCTCAGCGCCCACATCCAGCACACCACCGACGTGCTGCTCACCCACGCCTCGGCGACCCGGCACCCCGACGGCGAGTCCGGCGGGGACACCGCGAGAGATCGGGCCGGGGACGCCGCCAGAACCTCGTGACCAGGGGCGCCGCCAGCACCCTGTGAGGGATCCCGCCGGCGCCCCGGGTCGGCTGCGCCACCCGCACCGTCAGTCGCCGGCGCCCTTGCCGATTCGCAGCGCGATCGCCGCACCGGCCGCCAGCAGCAGCACGCCGCCCACCACCCACGGCCAGGCCGGGATGCCGCCCGAGCCCGAACCGGAGTCCGAGCCGCCGCCGGAGTCACCGGGCTGTCCGGGCGCGGCCGCCTCCGCCGAGCTGCCCGCCGCCTCCGCCGCCGGCACACCGTGCCCCGGACCGGCCTGGCTCAGGGTGAACCGCACCGAGCCGCTCACCGGGTGGCCGTCGTCGGACACGATCCGGTAGCCGACCGTGTACCCGCCGGCCGGCCCGAGGGGCTGCACCGGGGCACTCACCGTGCTGCCGTCCACCGCCGAGGGCCCCGCCTCGTAGTGGTTGCCGTCCGGCCCGAGCACGGTGATCGTGCTGAAGTACTCCTTCACCGGCAGGTCGAAGGTCAGCGTGACCTTGCTCGGGCCGGTGGCCACGCTGGACCCGTTGGCCGGGTCGCTCGCGGTGAGCACGTCGTGCGCGAACGCGGTGCCCGTGCCGAGCAGCAGGGCCAGCCCGGTGAGCAGCCCTACCACCAGCTGGCGGTAGAGCTGCCGGTGGCGCGACCGGTGCGGCGATCGCATCAGCTGTTCCGTCCGGCCCGCCGGCCGCGCAGCGCGGCGCCGCCGCCGAGGCCGAGCCCGAGCGCACCGAGTACCAGGCCGATGCCGCCCAGCCAGCGTGCCGTGTTGTCCACCCCGCCGGCGCTCGACCCCGCGTCCGAGTCAGGGCCGGCCGAGTGCGCCATCCCACTCATGGCCGTGCCCATGTCGTGCGCGCCACCCGAGCCTTCCACCAGCTTCAGGGTGGGGGCCGGGTGCTCGGGCTCCGGGCCGCCAGGGGTCTGCGTCTGGTCCCAGTTGACCACGGTGCCGTCGTCGTAGGTCTGCACCGCCGGCATCACCAGCGAGTCGGTGTTGTCCGGCAGCGCGCCCAGGTTGACCTCGAAGTCGGCGAACTGGCCGGGGGCCAGCCGGACGCCGGGCTGCGCGGTCCAGGTGATGGTGCGCACCGCTTCGGTGACCTTGCCGTCGTCGGTCTCGACCGGCGGGTTCAGCGCGGCCTTGGCGGTGGTCGCGGTCCAGCCGGCCATCGGCGTGGTCAGCACGGACGGGATCGGGTGGTCGGTGGGGAGGGTGACCTCCAGCTTCACCGTGCCGGCCGTGGCCGACTCGACCGGCACCCGGAAGGCGATCTTGGCGTAGCTGCCCTTGGTGGCGACGCCCGGCTGGGCGGTCACGTGTGCCTCGGCGATGCCGGAGGTGACCAGGGCGATCGCGGCGGCGCCGGCCACCGCGAGACCGGCGCGCAGCGGAGCGCGCCAGCGGGTACGGGAGGTGCTCATGGTTGTTCCTGTTCTCGGGTTTGCGCGCGCGGCAATGGCGCGGGGTACGGCGCGGACAGGGCCGGGCCGGGGGGTTTGGGTGTCGGGGGTGAGGGCGGCGCGGGTCAGTACGCGCGGGCCGGACATCGTCCCGGTGGGCCCCGGCGCAGGTGCAGCCGCCGGCCGAGCACGCCGCGCAGCCGGAGGTCCAGGGGTCCGGTGACCGCGCTGAGCCGGCTGGGCAGCTCCACCGCCCTCGGAGCCGAGATGGTCAGCGGCAGCGCCCTGGCCAGCGCGTGCGCGACGGTGAACACCGCGTCCTCCGCGCCGGCCAGCACCGCGGCGGTGAGCAGGGTGGCGAGCGCGTGCGCGCCGAGCATGGCGAGGGGCCCGGTCAGCGAACCCGCCAGCGCACCCGGCAGCGCACCCGCCAGCGCACCCGCCAGCGCACCCGGCAGCGCGGCCGGCAGCGCACCCGGCAGCGCGGCCGCCGGCTCGGGGTGCGAGCCGGCGAGCATCTGGAGCAGCCCGTGCAGGGCGAGCTGGGAGCCGCCGACCATGGCCAGGATGGCCAGCGGGCCGCGCCTGCGGTCCGCCAGGGTGATCAGGAAGCCCGCGAGCAGCAGGCTGAGCACGAGCAACAGGCCGAGGTCCGGCATGGCCCCACCGGCCGCGCGGTGTCCGCTGTACGTCAGCAGCGCGCAGACCGTGGCCGCCGCGAGGCCGCGCGCCACACGCGCGCCGCCTCGAGTCGGGACCAGGCTCACCGCGGCAGCGTAACGGCCGCCCCCCGACAATTCCGCATTGCCTACTGGACCGGTGGGTATTAAGGGCGGGTTAGCGCACGTCAGCGGGGCCGGGGGAGCTCACTCCGAGGAGCTTCAGCAGCTCGGGCTCGATCCGGTCCAGCTCCGAGGCGACGGCGCGGTGCGCGGCCCTGCGGCGCTCGGTCGGCATCAGCTCGGCGGCGCGCACGGCGGCGGCCAGGTCGATCAGCCGGGGCTCGGTGGCGGTGACGAACCGGTTGACGGCGGCCGCCCGGTCGCCCTCGGCGGGTGCCGCGCGCAGCCCCAGCAGCGAGCTGGCGATGCCGTCGATCCGGGCGTGCAGCGCGCCGCCCTTGCCGCTGTAGCTGGTCAGCTCGCTCGGCGCGACGCCGAGCCGGCGGGCGCGGCGGTCGTCCCAGGCGCCCCGCGCCGCGCCGGCCGCGCGCATGGCGATCGGCAGCAGCACCGGCGCCAGCACCTTGCCGACCGCGATCGCCCGCTTGGCATTGCTCGGGGTGATCTTGTCCGACAGGTTCCGTGCCTGGTCGGACTCGTCGGCTGCCTGGGCCCGTCGCCGCTTCATGCGCGACACCCTAGCCGGGTCGATCACTTCCGGCCGTGCTCATCCACCGGACGCGCCACCGGCGGTTGTCCACCGGCCGTCATCAGACCCCCCGGAGGGTGACCGTGGCGTTGCCGGCGCGTTGCCGGCGCACGACTGTCAGGGAAGGTCTCTACGCTGCTAGCTGTGACGGTGATTGCGGGTCGGGTGGCGCTGGATGCCGCCGCCGTGGTCCGCTGCCGCCGCCGGGTCCATCTGGACCATGACCCGGCGGCGGTCGGGGCGCCCCGCGCGCGGCCCGATCCGGCGCTGGAGCAGCGCCAGGCGGATTCGGTCAGCCATCGGGCCGAGGTCGGCGCCCGGCTGGCCACCGAGTTCGGCGACCGCTGGCGGGCCGTACCCCCCGGGCCGGCCTCGGCGCGCGAGCAGGCCACCTCGGCGGCGATGGCCGCCGGTGTGCCCTATATCTGGAACGCGGTGCTGCCGCTGGACCTGGTCGGCGCCCGGCGCGGTGAGGTCGACCTGCTGGTGCGGGCGGAGGACGGCGGCTACCAGCCGCTGATCGTGGTCCGGCACCGCGTCACCGACCCCGGCTCCGGCGCGTTGACCAGCCCGTTCACGCTGCCCAAGGCTGAGCTGGCCGCGCCAGATCCGGCTCGCCGGCCCCGCTCGCAGACCCGTGACCAGCTGCGTCTGGCGCACCTCACCCGGATGCTGCAGGCCACCGGGCAGGCGGCGGGGACCGCGCTCGGCGGCGTGATCGGGATGGATGCCGACGTGGTGCTCTGGCACGACCTGGCGGCCGACAGCTGGCCCGGTGGGCGGAGCACGCTGGAGGAGTACGACAGCCGGTTCGCCGACCGGCTCGCGGTGGCCGGCGCGGCGGCCAGCGGGGCCCCGGCGCTGGCCCAGCCGTCCCGGATCACGGAGTGCCGGCGCTGCCCGTGGTGGCCCACGTGCGAGGCCGTGCTGGCCGACCAGGGCGACGTGAGCCTCGTGCTGCGCGGGGAGGACGCGGTAGCGCTGCGGGCCGCCGGGGTGCACACGGTGGCCGAGCTGGCCGCGCTGGATCCGCTGGGGGTGGCGCCGGCCGCGCTGCACGGCATGCCGTTCGCCGACGCGGTGGCGCTGGCCAGGGCCTGGCAGCGGGGCCTGCCGGTGGTCCGCAGGGTGGCCGAGGTGCCGGTTGTGCGGGCCGACGTCGAGGTCGATGTGGACATGGAGAGCTTCGGCGAGTCGGGCGCGTACCTGTGGGGCTGCCTGCTCAGCACGCCCGGCGGCGCGCACCTGGCCGAGGCGCTCGGCGAGGCCACCGGCTACCGCGCGTTCGCCACCTGGCAGCCGCTGCCCACCGACGACGAGGCGCGCTCGTTCGCCGAGTTCTGGGGCTGGCTGAGCCGGCTGCGCGCCCGGTGCGCCCAGCTGGGCCTGAGCTTTGCCGCGTACTGCTACAACGAGCAGGCGGAGAACCGCTGGCTGCTCGGCTCGGTCGACCGGTTCGGCGGCCACCCCGGGATACCCGGCCGGGACGAGGTGCTCGAGTTCATCAACTCCAGCCGCTGGGTGGACCTGTTCGCCGTGGTCAGCGAGTGGTTCCTGTGCGCGCACGGCAAGGGGCTCAAGCGGATCGCGCCGGCCGCCGGCTTCAGCTGGCAGGATCCGGAGGCCGGCGGGGAGAACTCGATGCGCTGGTACCGGGCCGCGGTCGGCATGGACGGCGACCCGCCGGACGCCGTCCAGCGCGAGCGGCTGCTGCGCTACAACGCCGATGACGTGCACGCCACCCACGTGCTGCGGGAGTGGATGTGCTCGCCGGCACTGGCCGAGGTACCGCTGGCCACCGAGTTGTGACGAGTTGCTTTCGCCGGCCCCGACCGGGGCTCTCGTAGGGTCCAGGCACCCGGATCCGGCGTAGCCTCGAGTGCGTGGCGCGGTCCCGAGCGACCCCGGTGACCCCCACAGCCGCTGGGTGCAACCAAGGAGCGAAACGATGACTGGAACCACCGAAAAGGCCATCCTCGCGGGCGGCTGCTTCTGGGGCGTGCAAGACCTGATCCGCAAGCGGCCCGGCGTGCTCTCCACCCGGGTCGGCTACACCGGCGGCGAGGTGCCGAACGCGACCTACCGCAACCACGGCACCCACGCCGAGGCCATCGAGATTGTCTACGACCCCGCCCAGATCAGCTTCCGCGACCTGCTCGAGTTCTTCTTCCAGATCCACGACCCGTCGACGAAGGACCGCCAGGGCAACGACATCGGCATGAGCTACCGGTCGGCGATCTTCTACACCAGCGACGAGCAGAAGCAGGTCGCCGAGGACACGATCGCCGACGTGGACGCCTCCGGCATCTGGCCGGGCAAGGTCGTCACCGAGGTCACCGCCGCGGGTCCGTTCTGGGAGGCCGAGCCGGAGCACCAGGACTACCTGGAGCGCTACCCGTACGGCTACACCTGCCACTTCCCTCGGCCGGGCTGGGTGCTGCCGCGCCGGAAGCAGCAGGCCTAGGCACTGGTTCGGGAGCGGGGCTGGCGGTCGGTCAGGCGTAGCCGAGCTTGTGGCTGCAGCCGGGCCAGGCGTGCCAGCCCTGTTCCCCCTGGACCTTCTTGGCGACGGCGATCTGCTCGTCCCGGCTGGCCCGGTCCGCGGTGGGCGCGTACTCGGTGCCGCCGTAGTTGCGCCAGGTCCGGTCGTCGAACTGCAGGCCGCCCTTGTAGCCGTTGCCGGTGTTGGCGTCCCAGTTCTGCGTGCTCTCGCACTGGGCCAGCTTGTCCCACTTGGCGTCGTGCGCCTGCGGGGTGACGGGCTCGCTGTGGCGGCCGCTGGGCAGCGCCCGGGCGCTGGGCTGCCGGTGGGCCCGGCTGGGCTCCGACTCGATCGCGTCCGAGGCGCGGGAGGAGTCCGAGGAGCGCGACGAGTGGGGCTCGGCGTAGCGCCAGTGGGGCGAGTCGTCGTCGGAGGAGCTGGCCGAGTCCGAGTCGCTCGAGTTGTCCGAGTCGCTCGAGTTGTCGGAGTCGCTCGAGTTGTCGGAGTCGGAATCGGAGTTGTCCGAGTCGCTGCGCCAGCTGGGGGAGTCGTCGTCCGACGCGTTCCGGTAGTCCGCGTGCCCGAAGCTCGGCGAGTCGCCGTCGTCCCCCCAGTCGTCGTCATCGTCGTCCCAGTCGGAGTCGTCGGCCCGGCTGGACGAGTGGTGGTCGGCCCAGCCGTTCGAGTCACGGTCGGTCGGGGCGAGCGGGGACGCCATCGCGGACCCGGTGAGGGCCAGCGGCGCGGTCGCCATCACGGTCAGCGCGCCCGCCCTGGCGAGGCGCACGGCAGTCTTCGTCGGTTTGCGATGGCGACCGGACATCGGACTCCAGACACAGGGCACGTCGGGCTCGGGGGGAGCTGAACTGGGGTCGACCAACACGGGGAGCGAGGATCGATAGGCTCAGCGTAATCGAACCGAGACGAATGGCAACACTCAGTAGACCGTGTGTCACGCAATGTCGGCGAAGTGGCGGTTCGAAGCGGCCACCGGACGCGGGCTAGAGAGGGCGCTCCGCCGGCAGTCGGAGCCGCTCTGTGCGGTTCCGCTCGCCGGTCGGGGTGGGCGGCGCCGGGTTAGGGTGCCGATATGACCGTCGTCGAGCGCCCCTACGGTTCCTGGCTCACGCCGATCACCTCGGAGCTGGTCGTCGCGGCCGCCGTGCGGCTCGGCGAGGTGCGGGTGGACGGTGCCGACCCGCTGTGGTCCGAGCTGCGGCCCGCCGAGGGCGGCCGTACCCAGCTGGTCCGCCGCCGAGGTGCTGACGACAGTGACGGCGGGCCGGTTGACCTGCTGCCCGCCGGTTTCGACGCGCGGACCGCGGTGCACGAGTACGGCGGCGCGGCCTGGTGGGTGCGCGACGGGGTCGCCTGGTTCACGAACTGGGCCGACCAGCGGCTCTACCGCCTGGCGCCCGGGTCCGCCCCGGAGCCGCTGACCGCCGAGCCCCCGGTGCCGAGGGGTGACCGCTTCGCCGACGGCGAGGTGAGCCCGGACGGCACGACGATCGTCTGCGTCCGGGAACGGCATCCGGCCGAGGGCGGCCCGGCGGCGGTGCGCAACGAGATCGTCCGGCTGGCCGCCGACCTGCCGTCCGAGCCCGAGGTGCTGGTCACCGGGCCCGACTTCGTCGCTGCGCCCCGGCTGTCCCCGGACGGTCGCGCGCTCGCCTACCTGCGCTGGAACCACCCGGCGATGCCCTGGGACGCCACCGAGCTGGTCCGGTTGGACCTGGCCACCGGCGAGTCGACCGTGCTGGCCGGTGGCCCGGCCGAGTCGGTCAGCGAGCCGAGGTGGACCCCGGACGGCGCGCTGTGGTTCCTCTCCGACCGCACCGGCTGGTGGAACCTGTACCGCCGGTCGGGGTCGGCCGAAGTCGGGGCCGGCGTGGAGCCGATGGTGCTGCTGGACGCCGAGATCGGGGTGCCCGGCTGGGGGCTCGGGTCGGCCAGGTACGCGGTGTTGCCCAACGGCCGGGTGGTGTTCGGCAGCCAGCGGGACGGCTACGACGGGCTCGCGGTGCGCCAGCTGGACGGCACGGTCACCGAGCTGGACCTGCCGTTCTCCGCCTACACGAGCGTGCTCCCCGCCGGGCCGGACGCCGTACTGGCGATCGCCGGCAGCCCCACGGCTGAGCCGGCGGTGGTCCGGGTGGAGCTGTCCACCGAGCCGACCGTCACCACGCTGCGCCCGCCCCGGGACCTGGGTCTGGCTCCGGGGTACGTGTCCGTGCCCGAGCATGTGTCGTTCCCGAGCCCGGCCGTGGACCCGGACGCTCCGGCGCGCACCGCGCACGCGCTGTTCTACCCGCCGACCAACCCGGCCTACCGCGCCCCGGCCGGCGAGCTGCCGCCGCTGCTCGTGGTGATCCACGGCGGCCCGACGGCCAGCGCACAGCCGGTGCTGCAGGTCGGCCTCCAGTACTGGACCAGCCGCGGTTTCGCGGTGGTGGACGTGAACTACGGCGGGTCCACCGGCTACGGGCGGGCCTACCGCGAGGAGCTGCTGGGCAACTGGGGACTGGTCGACGTGGCCGACTGCATCGCCGCCGCGAGCTGGCTGGCCGAGCATGACCGGGCGGATCCCGCGCGGCTGTGCATCCGGGGCGGTTCGGCCGGCGGTTACACCACGCTGGCCGCGCTGGTCCGCGCCGACACCCCGTTCGCCGCCGGCGCCGACCACTTCGGCGTATCGGACCTGGAAGCGCTCGCCGCCGAGACGCACAAGTTCGAGAGCCGCTACCTGGACCGGCTGGTCGGGCCGTACCCGCAGGCCAGGGACGTGTACCTGGAGCGGTCACCGATCACCCACGTGGACCGGCTGACCCGGCCGCTGATCGTGCTGCAGGGCAGCGAGGACGCCGTGGTGCCGCCCGGCCAGTCCGAGCTGATCGTCGAGGCGCTGCGGGCGAAGGGCGTGCCGGTGGCGTACCTGCTGTTCGACGGCGAGCAGCACGGCTTCCGGCGCGCCGAGAACATCCGCCGGGCGATGGACGCGGAGCTGTCCTTCTACGGGCAGGTGCTCGGGTTCGAGCTGCCGGCCGAGGAGGGCATCGAGCCGGTCACCATCGAGAACCTGGCGACCACCGGGTCCTAGACGCCGCACGGACCGGTGCGTTCGGCGGGCGCGGCGGTGTGACCTCGGTGGCTTTAACGGGACATTCATGCGTGCGGACCCCGTGGGCGGCCCGCCGCGCGGTACCGTCAGGCCGGCGGGGTCAGTGGTGGCCCCGAAGAAGCACCGGGCGCTGGCCATCCCGCCGCGCCGCGCCGGCCATGAGTTGAGGTCGATTCCACCGTCCGTGCCAGCGACGACCAAACCGAGGTCGTCCGGTCACCGTCGACAACCTCGCCGAGCCGAGCGCCGCACGACCCCGACCGCAGCACGCCGCACCGTGCGTTCGCACCGTGCCCCATGCAGTCCGAGCACCCTGAAGAGAGTGTGCCCATGAGCTCGTCCCTGACCTCCGAGGCGGCCGAGCCAGCCGCGACGACCGAGTCCCGGGCAACCGACACGACCGAGACCGCGTCAACCGAGGCCGGCACGACCGGCGGGCCGAAGCCGATCACCACCGGCCCGGGCTCGAAGACCGACCAGATCCTGGTCAACATCTTCGTCACGGTGCCGTTCCTGGCGCTGATCGCGGCCGTGCCGCTGGCCTGGGGCTGGGGGCTGACCTGGCTCGACCTCGGCATCGCGCTGGGGTTCTACCTGGTCTCCGGGCTGGGAGTGACCGTCGGCCTGCACCGGTACTTCACGCACCGCTCGTTCACCGCCAACCGCGGCCTGCGGATCGCGCTCGGCATCGCCGGCAGCCTCGCGCTGCAGGGCGACGTGATCACCTGGGTCGCCGACCACCGCCGCCACCACGCCTTCTCCGACAAGGAGGGCGACCCGCACTCGCCGTGGCTCTCCGGCCCCGGCGCGGCCGGTCTGGCGAAGGGCTTCGTGCACGCCCACATGGGTTGGGTGTACGAGCCGAGGGCGCACACCAACGCCGACCGGTTCGCCCCCGACCTCATCGCCGACCGCGACATCAGCCGGATCAGCGCGCTGTTCCCCCTGTGGACCGTGGTCAGCCTGCTCGGCCCCGCGCTGCTCGGCGGCCTGCTCAGCATGTCCTGGTGGGGTGCGGTGACCGCGCTGTTCTGGGCCGGCTTCGTCCGCGTCGCCGTGCTGCACCACGTGACCTGGTCGATCAACTCGATCTGCCACATCGTCGGCAACCGGCCGTACGCCAGCCGCGACCGCTCGACGAACGTCTGGCCGCTCGCGGTGCTGTCCTTCGGGGAGTCCTGGCACAACCTGCACCACGCCGACCCGACCTGCGCCCGGCACGGCGTCGGCCGAGGACAGGTCGACATGTCGGCCCGGGTCATCTGGGTGTTCGAGAAGCTCGGCTGGGCCAGCCAGGTGCGCTGGCCGACCACCCGCCGGTTGGAGACGCTGGCCGCCCGGTCCCGCTGAGCCGTCCGTCCCCGCTGAGCCCGCCGGTCTGCTGAGCCCGGTCCCGCCAGGGGCATCGCCGGTCCCGCTCGGCCGACGCCGGCCGTGCGGGATCCTCAGCGGTCCCTACCGGCGGCTCAGGCGGGCGTGAGCACGACGACCGGGATCTGCCGGTCGCCCGCGCGGCGCTGGTAGTCCGCGTAGCCCCGGTAGAACCGGACCGCGCTCTGCCACAGCCGGTCGCGCTCGGCGCCGGCCGCCTCGCTGGCCAGGTACTCGCCGCTGCGGGAGCCGGCCAGCACCGTCACCTTGGGGTTCTTGCGCAGGTTGTGCAGCCAGGCCGGGTGGGTGGTCGCGCCGCCCTTGGAGGCGATCAGGGTGATCCGGTCGCCGTCCGTGCCGTAGACGAGCGGTGTCTGCCGGGGCTCGCCGCTGCGCGCGCCGGTGGTGGTCAGCAGCAGCACCGGGTAGCCGACGCTCGTGCTGAACCGCCCGCCGGTGGCCCGCAGCAGCGGCCGGTCCAGGTGCGGCAGGACCCGGACGTAGAGGAACGCGCCCGCCCGGGACCCGCCGGCCCGCTGAGCCAGGTCGCGCAGGCGCTCTCGGTTGTTCACCCCGCCGAGTGTGCGGCCGACCGTGCGACTGGTCTTGGCCGAACCTGCACACTGCCTGTGCACTTCGTGCACCACCGCCCCGGGTGGCCGGGCACGCCCGGGCACGGGAGCGGGCTGGCACACGGTCTCGGTCGTGGGCACACGTTGTCTCGACGTGGCACCTGAGTTGGAACGCGTGTGTGGTGTCCAGGTCGGTGTGTCCGGGCGATGAGGTGTGTGCGGGCCGGTGCGGGCCCGGGGCCGCACCGGCTCGGGTGCCTGCCCCGCAGTCCGGTCGCCTTGTCGCGACGCGAGCGGGCTCGCCACACGGGCTCCGCACTTCGGGCTCGGTGCGTCGCACACGGGCTCCGTACTTCGCACAAGGCGTTTCGACGCGGCACATGAGTTAGGACGCGTGTGTCACGTCTGCAACGCGAGTGTGGTGTCGAGAGCCGGTGTGCGGGAGTGCGCGGCGTGGAGCGCCCACCATTGGGGGTGTTGCCGCCACGCCGCCGCTCCCCGCGCCACACTCTGCCGACTTGTCATAACCCCGTGAGTGGCGAATGGGGCTATAGCCCAAATCGACACTCACGGGGTGCTCGGCGGTCCGGACGTGGGTCCGGGCGGAATCGGGGGTACGCAATGTTCGGACCAGCGGCGACGCCGAGGGCTGTGATGGCCGGCCTGGCCGCCTTCGGGGTCGCGGCCGTCGGCCTGGCGGGCTGCGGTTCGCCGGCCCCGGCCAGCACGACCGGCGAGGCGGCACCGCCGAGCAGCTCCGCCGCGCCGGCGCCGGCGCCCGTGAGCCCGCTGCTGGGCGCCGACTGGGCCAAGGTGACGACCTTCCGCTGCCCGTCGGACGACCAGCGGGTGCTCGTCGACAACGTCGTCTACGGCGACATCACCGGGGACGGGGTGGGCGACGCGGTGGTGTCACTGACCTGCTCGACGACGACTTCCTCCAACCCGTTGCGGATCGAGGCGTTCGACGGCACGTCCGCGCCGGACCATCCGAAGTCGCTCGGTGTGCTGGTCTCGGAGACCGACCCGATCTACGTCGAACAGGCCGACGTGACGATCGTGCCCTCCTCGGTCACGGTGGCCGCACAAGCGCTCGGCCCGGACGCGGCGATGGCCGCCGGCCCGCAGGTCAAGTTCACGCAGACCTTCACCTACCGCGACGGCGCCCTGCACCCCGGCCCGCGCCAGACCGGCTGATCGGCACACCGCCTGACTGTTCCGATCGCGGCGCGGCCCGCTGCCCCTCAGCCAGGGAGTTCGAACACGGCGTCGTGGAACGCGATCTCGGCATCCAGCATGCCGCCGAACCAGGTGTCGAGCTGACCATCCGGAACCTCCGGCGGGATCTGGTCGACCTGCTCGGCCAGCGCATCGACCCCGGCCCGGAACGGTTCGGCGGCGTGCAGCGCGACCCAGTCCCTCGGCGGGCCGGCCGGTACGGACCCGGCCAGCTGGGCGCGCGTACACCACGTCAGGTAGAGCGTCTCGGCGGCGAACAGCACGGTCATGATCGCCGGGTAGCCACCGGTACGGGCGGCGGACAGGGCGAAGTCGGTGAGCCCCCCGGCCCGCCCGCCGGCCGCGGCGCTCAATCGGGCCGGCACCGGCCATGCGGCGCGGGTGGCCCGGAAGTAGTCGGTCTGCTCGGTGACCAGCGCATGCAGGGCCAGCCCGTTGCGGCACACCGCGGCCCAGGACGGCGCGGCCCAGGCGGCGAAGCCGTGCAGCCGGGCCGCCGTCCGCACGAAGTCCGACTCGATCAGCAGGTAGTTGGCGTAGGCCCGGTCGCTGATCGTGCCGGCGCCGACCTCCCGGACGAACCGCATGCCCAGCGCCCGGTCCAGCGCGCCGGACTGGCGCTCGAGCAGCCGCCGTGACCGGCTCACCCGGCCAGCCACTCGACCAGGCCGCCGAACACCGCCGCGTAGCCGTCCCACTGCTCACAGAACTCGGTCGGCGCCCAGTGCGGTGAGCAGTCCGAGGTGAACACGCCGGCCCGACCGGCGCCCCGCTGCGCCACCGCGACCAGCGGGTCACCGCCGATCTCGACCAGTACCGAGGCCCCCGGACGCGGCCGGACGCGGTTGTAGCCGAGCAGCACCGGCCAGTCGCCGGCGACGCCGCCCAGCGCGGTATGGCCCGGCTCGAGCACGCGGGCGTGCCCACCGGCCGGCAGCTCCACGCGGTCGTCCTCGGCCAGCAGCTCGACGGGCAGCAGCTCGTGCAGCGCGGTGTTGCGGTACGCCGCCTTGCCCTCGAACCCGGTGAAGGACAGGTAGCCGCCGATCATCAGCAGCCCGCCGCCGCCGGTCACCCAGTCCCGCAGGGTGCCCAGCCGGTCCGCGCCGGGGGTGGCCCGCTCGAACACCGAGGGGGCGAGCTGCACGGAGTTGGCGCCGATGTCGGAGAGCACCACGAGGTCGTAGTCGGCCAGCTCGGCGGCCGTCGAAGGGAACTCGGTGGGCACCAGGTGCGCCGGCAGGTGCGTGACCCGATGCCCCCGCCCCTCCAGCGCGCGGCGCAGCGGTGCCACGCCGACCACGTAGCTGCTGGTGGTGAACGAGTCGACCCCCTTGATGTGGGTGGACTGGGTCACCCAGCTCTCGCCGGCGATCAGGACGCGGCTCATCGGACACTCCCTCGGGGTCGGTAGCGGAACAGGTAGCGAAAACAGGTGGCGGATCACGGGACGGCTCGGGCGGCGGGTCAGGTGGCTCGGGCGGACTCGAACAGCCGGGCCGGGTTGGCGCGCAGCAGCCCCGCCGCGTCCTCGGCCGGCACACCGCACTCCACGAGCCGCCGCGAGAACAGGGTCGGTACGTAGCTCAGCCCGTTGCCGCCGTACCGGCTGAGCATGGTCTTGAGGAAGACGTCGTGGCTGAGCAGCAGCTGGCCGCCGTACCCCCGGGCGAAGAGGCCGGCCACGGCGCGCGCGGTGTCCCCGGGGGCGGGGGACTGGCCCTCGCCGGGGAACCGGTACGGCATGCCGATCATGTCGAACTCCAGCCACACGCCCCGGTCGGCCAGGGCGCGCTGGTAGTCCGGGTCGGCGCCGGACGGGTCGAGGTGGCAGAGCACCACCGCGCCGGGCGGCACGCCGAGGTCGTCGACCACCAGGTCGAGCACCTCGTGGCCGCGCCGCTGCCAGCCCGGCAGGTGCAGGTACAGCGGCACGCCGGTGTCGCGCTGCGCGATGGCCGCCGCGCGCACCGCGGTCCGCTCGTCCGGGGTGAAGTCGGGCGACACCCCGATCTCGCCGATCACACCGGGCACGACGCCGGTCGGCGCGGCGCCCTCGGTGAGTTCGGTGACCAGCTCGGCGGCCAGGGTCCGGGCGTCGGACCCGGCCAGGTGCGGCGGGTGGTACGCCTGCAGGTACCAGCCCGAGCCCATCACGATCCGCACCTCGCTGCGCGTGGAGAGGTCGCGCAGCGCGGCGGGGTCGCGGCCGAGGCCGGCCGGGGTCACGTCCACGACGGTGCCGCCGCCGGCCGCGCGGAACGCCACCAGGTCCTCGAGGACCGCCTCGGGGTCGTCCAGGACGCAGTGGTCGAGGCAGCTGTAGGGCTGTTCGCGCAGCAGCCAGGCCAGCCCCGGGGTGACGGTCGCGCCGTGCAGGAAGTGCAGCTCCGGGTCCTCCGGTGCCACCACGGACCGGCGGGCGTCGTTCGCGAGGTGCTCGTGGCTGAGCGTGAGCCCGAGCGAGTCGCTGGACACCGGCCCGGTCACCGTGTTGACCAGGGTGGCCACGGGGGTGCTCACCGGCGGCCCACGAGATGGCCGAACAGCTCGGCCAGCGTGCGGCCCCGCAGGTTGACCCAGATCGCCGCGACCAGCACCAGCCCGGTCACGATCGGGGCGAGGAACGGGCTCACCCCGAGCAGGGTCAGGCCGTTGGCGATCACGCCGGTGATCACCGCGCCGATGAT
Organism: Pseudonocardia sp.; assembly: GCA_036272155.1. Classification (GTDB taxonomy): domain Bacteria; phylum Actinomycetota; class Actinomycetes; order Mycobacteriales; family Pseudonocardiaceae; genus Pseudonocardia. The sequence continues at coordinate 1,975 of DATAZG010000171.1, read as the reverse complement.
GGTGCCGGCCACCGTGCCGCGCCCGCCGAACAGGTTGGTGCCGCCCAGCACAACGGCCGCGATCACGGTCAGCTCGAAGCCCTGCCCGGAGTTCGACGAGCCGGAGCCGAGGCGGGCCGCGGTGAGGATGCCCGCCGCGCCGGCGGCCAACCCGGTCAGCATCAAGGTGATCATCTTGATCCGCTGCGTGTTCACCCCGGCCCGGCGCACCGACTCCTCGGCGGCGCCGATGCCGTTGACGTAGTTGCCGAACCGCATCCGGGACAGCAGCACCGCGCCGACGGCAGCGGTGGCCACCGCGATCCAGGCCAGCACGGAGAAGCCGAGGAACGTGGCGTCCCCGATCTTGGCCACGAACAGCCGCTTGTCGATCGGCACCGAGAAGCCCTGCGTCCACAGCTGGGCCAAACCCCGGATCACCGAGAGCGAGGCGAGCGTGACGATGAACGACGGGATGTGCTGGTAGGCCGCCAGCCACCCGTTGACCAGACCCCACACGAGCCCCGCCAGCAGCCCGGCGATGATCACCAGGGAGGAGTCCCAGCCGGCCTGCAGCAGCTCGGCGGTGCCGGCCGCGACGAAGGCCAGTGTGGAGCCGACCGAGAGGTCGATCTGGCCGGTGGTGATCACGAAGGTCATCGCGACCGCGACGATCAGCGTGATGGCCACCTGCGTCGCCAGGTTCGAGATGTTGGCGAAGGACAGGAAGTTCGGCGCGGCCACACCGAAGACCGCGAACAGCGCGACGGTCACGCCGACCATCGCCACGGTCGCCTTGTTGGCGCGGGCCCAGCGCGACGGGGTCTCGTTGGGCACCGGTGCGGCTGGGGTGTGCGGCTGGGCGGTCATCAGGCCACCTCCCCCGGGTTCGGTGCGGATCGGGTGATCAGGGCGACCAGGGTCTCGATGTCCAGCTCGCTCGCCGGCCGGTCGGAGACGCTGCGGCCCTCGTACATCACGGTGATCCGGTCGCAGACCTCGAACAGGTCCTGCAGCCGGTGCGTGATCAGGATGACGCCGACGCCGCGCGCGGCCACTTCGCGGATCGTCCGGAGGGTCTGTCTGACCTCGGCGACGGCCAGCGCGGCGGTCGGCTCGTCCAGGATCAGCACCCTCGGCTCGAACGAGACCGCCCTGGCGATGGCCACCGCCTGGCGCTGCCCGCCGGACAGCTCGCCGATCTCCTGGTAGGTCGAGCGCACCCGGACATGCAGCTCGGCCAGCATCCGGGCGGCCCCCCGGTGCATCGCCGCCCGGTCCAGGAACGGCCCCCGGCGGGGCTCCCGGCCGAGGTAGAGGTTGCTCGCCACGTCGAGCGTGTCGCACAGCGAGAGGTCCTGGTAGACGATGCCGATCCGGTCCCGCCGGGCGTCGGCCGGGCTGGCGAACCGGCGTGGCTCGCCGTCGATCCGGATCTGCCCCGAGTCGTGCTCCAGCGCGCCGGCGAGGATCTTCATCAGGGTGGACTTGCCGGCCCCGTTGTCGCCGACCAGGCCGAGCACCTCGCCGGCCTCCAGGCGCAGGTCCACGCCGCGCAGCGAGCTGACCGCGCCGAACGACTTCGTGATATCGCTCAGGCTGACCAACGGCGGAGCGCTCATCACTTCTCCAGGTAGTAGAGGTAGTGGGCGACGTTGGCCGGGGTGACGATCTGGATCGGCACCGGGTTGTCCCTCGGCACCGGCCGGCCGCAGGCGAGGTTGACCGCCGCGTTCATCGCGTCGTAGCCGAACTGGAAGGTGTTCTGCTGCACCACGCCGACGATCCAGCCGGCCCGCAGCCCGTCCACCGCCTGCTCGGACAGGTCCCAGCCGACCACCTTGATGTTCTTCGTGCGCTGCTGGCTGGTGACCGCCGCCGCGAGGCCGATCAGCGCCGGTTCGCCGGTCGCGTAGGCGTAGGGCAGGTCGGGGTTGCCGGTCAGCAGGTTCTCGGCGACGGACTGGGCGTTCTCCTGGATGTTGCGCCCGTCGAC
>DATAZG010000170.1:0-17365 GCA_036272155.1 Pseudonocardia sp. | reverse complement strand
GGCGTGCACGGCGTCGACCTGCTGGCCTACCGGCACGCCGACGCCGACGTCGCCGCGCTGACCGGGGCGGTGGTCGCCGCGTCCAGCGGACCGGTGATCGCGGCCGGCTCGGTCAACTCGGCCGAGCAGATCCGCACCCTGGCGCGCGCCGGGGCCTGGGGGTTCACCATCGGCAGCGCGATCTTCGCCGGCGAGCTGCCGGGGGCGCCGGACGTGGCCGCCCAGGTCCGTGCGGTGCTGGAGATCGCCGCCGAAACCTGACCGGGTGCGGTACGACGATCAATGCCGGGGACCGGCGCACCCGGCGGGTACGGTTGCCGCGTCCGGGCCCCCGCCCGGTACGACCGAACGGTGGAAGGGTCGACGTCTCGATGCCCGTGGGGAACAGCCGCCTCGAGCAGGTCCGCGACGGCCTGCTGAGCGATCTGCGAACCGGCACGACTCCGGCCGGCAGCAAGCTGCCCAACGAGCAGCTGCTGGCCGAGCGCTTCCGGGTCAGCAGGGCCACCGTGCGCGAGGCGGTCGGCGCTCTGGTGGAGGGCGGCTACCTCGTCCGCCGGCACGGCAGCGGCACCTACGTCACCTCCGTCCCGACCCATCGGCATGCACTGGACGCCACCCTCAGCTACACCCGGATGATCCGCGAGGCCGGCATGCGGCCGGGGCTGCGGGTGCTGGCCACGCAGACGCGCCCGGCCACCGCCGAGGAGTGCACCGAGCTGAAGCTGCCGGCCGGCCAGCCGATCCGCGAGGTCGAGCGGCTGCGCACGGCCGACGACGCACCGGTGGTGTACTCGCTGGACCGGATCCCGGAGACACTCCTGGCCGGGGTGCCCGACGAGGCGTTGAGCACCCCGCTGTTCGAGCTGCTCGCCTCGGTGGGCGCACCGGTGCGCACCGCGTCCGCCGTGCTTACCCCGCTGGTCGCGAACACCCGGCTGGCCACCCTGCTCGGGGTGTCCCGGGGCGCCCCCCTGCAGGGCATCGAGGAGACCGACTACTCCGAGGCCGGCGACCCGGTGATGCGGTCGTCGGAATGGCACGTGCCCGGCGTGTTCGAGCTCCGGGTGATCCGCCGGTCCTGATCTAGGTGGGCCCTGCGCCGCGCCTTGGGAAACACCGTCGCAATATGGACGAAACCCGACAGGGCTCCCGGGAAACACGACCGTCACAAATTCAGCTTCTGTTGGAATCATTGCCTCAGTACGGTCGAACCTGACCCGCTATCGAGCGGGGCGCGTCTAGGGTTCCGCCGCCGAATGCCAGCAGTGCCGCTGCCGGTGGGTCTGGTCCGAGAGATGCAGGCGCCATACCGCGATCCGCGCGGGTGGTGCTCCACGGCGGGGGAAAAGCCCGGGAGGCCGAACAGGGCCCGGGTGTGTCGTGCTGCGCTCGTCCGGTCCCTTGCTCGCAAGGGAGACTCCGATGACAACCCTCGATGATCGGCCACTGGCCGACCTCCGGGACTTCGGCTACGACCAGCAACTCGAACGCAAGGTGGGCACCTTCGCCTCCTTCGCGGTCGGCTTCTCGTTCGTGTCCATCCTGACCACCGTGTTCCAGCTGTTCGGCCTGGGTTTCGGGTTCGGCGGCCCCGCCTTCTTCTGGACCTGGCCCGCCGTGTTCGCCGGCCAGCTGCTGGTGGCGCTCTGCTTCGCCGAGCTGGCCGCCCGCTACCCGCTGTCCGGCGCGATCTACCAGTGGTCGCGGCGCCTCGGCGGGGCCGTGCTCGGCTGGTTCGCCGGCTGGACGATGATCATCGCGCAGATCGTCACCCTCGCCGCGGCGGCCATCGCGCTGCAGGTCGTACTGCCGGTGGTGTGGACCGGGTTCCAGCTGGTCGGCGGTGACCCGGCGCTGAGCACGGTGTCCGGCGCCGCCAACGCCGTCGTGCTCGGGGTGATCCTGCTGGCGGTCACCACGGCGCTCAACGCGGCCAGCATCCGGATGACCGCGATCTCCAGCTCGGTCGGCGTGGTCTGCGAGCTGGTCGGCGTCGCGCTGGTCGTGGTGCTGCTGTTCACCCACGCCGAGCGCGGGCCCGGCGTGGTGCTGCACACCACCAACCTGGGTGCCTCGACCGGCTACTTCGGCCCGCTGCTGGTGTCCTCGCTGATGGCGGCGTACGTGCTGGTCGGCTTCGACAGCGCCGGCGAGCTGTCCGAGGAGACGCACCGCCCCCGGCGGACCGCGCCGCGCACCATCCTGCGCGCGGTGGTCGCCTCCGGGATGGGCGGCGCACTGCTGATCCTGGCCGCGCTGATGGCCGCGCCGAGCCTCACCGACGGCACGCTGGCCACCGGCGGCCTGCCCCTCGTGCTGACCAGCCGGCTGGGCACCGTGCCCGGCAAGCTGCTGCTGCTGGACGTCGCCGTCGCGGTGTTCGTCTGCACGCTGGCCATCCAGACCTCGGCCAGCCGGATGATCTTCTCGATGGCCCGGGACCGGGTGCTGCCGTGGTCCGACCGGCTCGGCGCGGTGTCCAGGCGCACCGGCACCCCGGTCGCGCCGACCCTGGTCGCCGGTCTACTCGCCGCCGGCCTGCTCGTGCTCAACATCGGCAACCCGGCGCTGTTCCTGGCCCTGACCAGCGTCTGCATCATGCTGATGTACCTGGCCTACCTGATGGTCACCGTGCCGATGTTGTTCGCGAGGCTGCGCGGCCGGCTGGCCACCGACACCGTCGACGAGACCGGCCGGCCGCTGTTCTCGCTCGGCCGGTGGGGCGTGCTGGTGAACGCCGTCGCGGTGCTCTACGGGCTGGGCATGGCCGTCAACCTGGGCTGGCCGCGCGCCGAGGTGTTCGACCCCGAGGGCGGGCACTGGTACCTGCAGTGGCTCGGACCGATCGCGCTCGGGGTGACCCTGCTGCTGGGGCTGATCGCCTACAGAGTGCAGCGCCAGGACTACCACGCGGCGGTCGGCACGACGACCTCGCCGCTGGTCCCCGTGACCGCCGTCGCCGCTGGGGAGGAGGCGTGACCGGGTACACGCACGAGATCCCCGGCGGCGCCGCCTGGTCGGCCACCGTCCGCGCCGGGCGCACCGTCACCTTCACCGCGCGGGGCGACGGCGCCAACCTCTCCCTGCTGCTGATCGGCGCCGACCGGCTGGACCGGCTGAACCTGCCGGACACGCTGAAGGCGCAGATGAGCGCCCGGATCCGGCCGCCGATGGTGCTGATGTCCGACCGGGGCCAGGCGCTCGCCTCGGTCGTCGCGTCCTCGCTGGACTGGCACGACGCGCTGACCGGCTTCGGGCACGAGATGCACCTCGAGCGCTTCGGGCCGTCCGGCTACGGCACCGACCGCAACTCCTGGCGCCGGGCCGCGCGCACCGGCCTGGTCAGCGAGCTGACCAAGCACGGGCTGTCCGAGACCGACCTGCACGGCTGCATCAACGTGTTCACCAAGATCGCGGTCACCGACGGAGCCGGGCTGCACTTCTACCCCGGGTACTGCCGGGCCGGCGACACGCTCACCCTGCGCACCGAGCAGGCCCTGCTGCTGGTGGCCGCCGCCGTGCCGCACGCGATGGACCCGGGGCCGTGGGCACCCGCGCCGGTGCTGGTCGAGGTGGGCGCCGCCGCGCCGGTGGCCGACGACGACCCCAGCCGCACGTTCCGTGACGAGAGCGCCCGCGCGCTCGACGAGACCAGGAAGGCGTTCCTGTGAGCACCGCGCCCACGTCGGAGCTGTCCGAGCTGGACCCGGCGGTCGCGGTGTACGACGAGGTCGTGGCGGCCGGGGACGGCGCACTTGTCGCCGTGCCGGCCGGCGGCCAGCTGCGCATCGTGGACCTGCACGGCAACCAGGCGGTCGACACCCTGCTCTACGACAGCCACGACGTGCGCAACCGCTACTCGGCGTTCGACACCGTCCGGGAGCAGGGCGCCGTCTACCTGACGACCGGGTCCCGGCTGCTGTCCACGCGGCTGGACGAGCTGGCCGTGATCAGCGCGGACACCTGCGGCCGGCACGACACGATCGGCGGCGCCTGCTCGCAGGAGTCCAACGTGATCCGCTACGGCGAGCACACCCGCCACCAGCACGCCTGCCGGCAGACGTTCCTGCGCTACGGCGCCGCCGCCGGCATCGGTCAGCGCGAGCTCGGCCACAACATCAACTTCTTCATGAACGTGCCGGTCTCGACCGACGGCGGGCTGCACTTCGCCGACGGGCTGTCCGCGCCGGGCAAGTACGTGCAGCTGCGTGCGTCGCGGGACGTGCTGGTGCTGATCAGCAACTGCCCGCAGTTGAACAACCCCTGCAACGGCTGGGACCCCACGCCGGTGCGGCTGCTCGGCTGGTGGACGCCGTGAGCCTGCTGGCCGACCGGGTCGAGGCGCGCGTGGAGTTTCCGACCGGGTCGGTGACCGTCCTGCGGGCCGGCGCGCAGACCACGCCGCAGGACGTGGCCGGGCGGGCCGGCTACTGGGACGTCGGGGTGCCGCCGTCCGGCGCGTTCGACGACCTGTCCGCCGCGCTCGGTGCACTGGCGGTGGGCAACCCGGCGACGGCGGCCGGCCTGGAGTGTGTGGTGCGGGGCCCGGTGCTGCGGTTCGACCGGCCGGCCACGGTGTGCCTGACCGGTGCGCTGGCCGGTGCCACACTGGCCGGCCGGGCGGTCCGGCCCGGGGTGGTGCTCGCGGTGCCGGCCGGCGCGGTGCTGGACGCCGGCCCGGTCGGCGGCCCCGGCATGCGCGGCTACGTCAGTGTGGCCGGCGGCTTCGACGTACCGGCGACGCTGGGCAGCCGGGCCACGTTCCTGCTGGGCGGCTTCGGCGGGCTCGACGGCCGGGCGCTGCGCGACGGTGACCTGCTCGGCGTCGGCCGCACGGAGAACCTGGCCGGCCCGCTGGACGTCGCGCCGCTGCTGCCGACACTGGCCGAGAGCTGGACGCTGCGGGTGCTGCCCGGCCCGCACGGGGCGCCGGACTACCTGAGCGCGGCGGGGGTGGCGGCGTTCTTCGGTACCGCCTGGCGGGTCGACCACCGCGCCGACCGCACCGGTGTGCGCCTGCTCGGGCCGACACCGGGCTGGGCGCGCACGGACGGGGGCGAGGCCGGCTTGCACCCGTCCAACCTGCACGACTCGGCCTACCCGGTCGGCGGGATCATGCTCTCCGGGGACACCCCGGTGATCGTCGGGCCGGACGGCCCCAGCCTGGGCGGCTTCGTGGTGCCGGCGGTGGTGGTCGGCGCCGACCGGTGGAAGCTCGGCCAGCTGCGCCCCGGCGACGCGGTGCGGCTGGCCCCGGTCAGCCCGGAGGACGCCGACCGGCTGGCGGCGCGGCGGCGGGCGCTGCTGGCCGACCCGCGCGCCGCGCTGGCCGAGCGGTTCGAGACGGCGCTCGGCCGCCGCCCCGGCTTCCCGGTCACTCTTTCCCCACCGGGGCTGCTGGGCACCGACGGCTCGCGACCCGCACCGCTGGCCGAGCGGCCGGCGACCGGGTCCTCCCCCGCGTTCACCATCCGCCGCTCCGGGGACCGGCACCTGCTCGTCGAGGCCGGGCCGGCGGAGCTGGACCTGACCGTCCGCATGTGGGTCCACCTGCTGGCGAACGCACTGCGGGCGGTGCGCCCGGCCGGGGTCGTCGAGATCGTCGAGGGGGTGCGCTCGCTGCTCGTCGCGGTGGATGGGCTGGACGGGCCGGCCCGCTTGCCACTGCCGGCGCTGGCCAGGCTGCTCACCGAGCTGGCCGGCGACCTGGCGGACCCGGCGACGGTGACGCTGGACGTCCGCGAGGTCACCCTGCCCATCGCGTTCGACCACCCCGAGGCGCACGAGGCCATGCGCCGCTACGCCGCGTCGGTGCGCCCGGACGCCCCGTGGTGCCCGGACAACGTCGAGTTCATCCGCCGGGTCAACGACCTGCCGGCGCGCGCGGACGTGTTCGACGTCGTCCAGGCGGCCACCTACCTGGTGATCGGGCTCGGCGACGTCTACCTGGGCGCCCCGGTCGCCGTGCCGATCGACCCCCGGCACCGGCTGGTCACCACCAAGTACAACCCGGCGCGCACCTGGACGCCGCAGAACGCGGTCGGTATCGGCGGCATCTACCTGTGCGTGTACGGCATGGAGGGGCCCGGCGGCTACCAGCTGGTCGGGCGGACCGTGCCGGTCTGGCGGCTGGGTGGCTCGGCCGGCGCCGATGGGGCCCGCGATCCCCGGCCGTGGCTGCTGCGCCAGTTCGACCGGCTCCGGTTCCGCCCGGTCTCGGTCGAGGAGCTGGCCACGGCGCGCGCGGACATCAAGGCGGGCCGGGCCGACCTGGAGGTGGCGCCGGCGACCTTCTCGGTACGCGAGGCCGCCGAGATCGCCGCCGCCAACGGGCCCGAGATCGACGCACTGCAGACCCGCCGCCGCGCCGCGTTCACCGCCGAACGCGAACGCTGGACCGCCGGTGCCTGACCGCCCAGGTCCATCATCGACCCCTGGGCCCACCGCCTGACAAAAACCCCGACTCACCCTGACAAAAACCCCGACTCGCCGACACCGTCCCACCCACCCGCCGGCTCCGGCCGCTTCGAGAACGGAATCCGACCGTGCCCCACTCCCCCGTCGACCGCGTCCGGGCCGCCTACCGGCGGATCGCCGAGGTCGACCGCCCCGAGGTCTGGATCACCCTGCGCGACGAGGCGGACGTGCTGGTGGCCGCCAAGGAGGTCGAGCGCCGGATCGACGCCGGGGAGGAGCTGCCGCTGGCCGGGCTGCTCGTGGCGGTGAAGGACAACATCGACGCGGCCGGCCTGCCCACCACCGCCGCCTGCCCGTCGTACGCCTACCTGCCCCCGGCCAGTGCCACCTCGGTGCGCCGGCTGACCGACGCGGGCGCGTTGGTGCTCGGCAAGACGAACCTGGACCAGTTCGCCACGGGGCTGGTCGGTACCCGCAGCCCGTACGGCGCGGTCCGGCACGCGCATCGGCCGGACCGGATCTCCGGCGGGTCCAGCTCGGGCTCGGCGGTGGCCGTGGCGCTGGGCATCGTGGACTTCGCCCTGGGCACCGACACGGCCGGGTCCGGCCGGGTACCCGCCGCGCTGCACGGCCTGGTCGGGCTCAAGCCCACCCTCGGCCTGGTGCCCACCACCGGCGTGGTGCCCGCCGCCCGGCCCTACGACTGCGTCACCGTGTTCGCCGAGACGCTGACCCTGGCCCAGCGCGCGACCGCGGTGATGGCCGGCCCCGATCCGCTCGACCCGACCAGCCGGGACTGGCCGGCCTCGGTTCGGCTGGCCGCCGGCGCCCACCCCCGGATCGCGGTGCCGGACGCCGCCGGGCTCGCCCCGCTGTCCGACGAGGGGCGGTCGGCGTTCGGCTCGGTGGTCGAGCGGCTGCGGGCCGGCGGGGTGGCGGTCGAGGTGATCGACGTCGACCCGTTCCTGCGCGCCGCGAAACTGCTCTACGAGGGTGCCCTGGTCGCGGAGCGGTACGCCGCCGTCGGTGAGTTCATGGAGGGCGGCTCGGCCGACCTCGACCCGACCGTGGCCGCGATCATCCTGGCCGCGAAGCGGCTGCCCGCGTACCGCCTCGCCGCCGACCTCGAGCGGCTGGGCCGGCACCGGCTCACCGCCGCCGCCGCGCTGGCCGGTTTCGACGCGCTGTTGCTGCCCACGACCACCGGCCACCCGACGCTCGCCGAGGTCGCCGCCGACCCGGTCGGGGTGAACTCCCGGATGGGCACGTACACGAACTTCGTGAACCTGCTCGACCTGGCCGCGGTCGCGGTGCCGGGCGGTACCGCCGACGGCAGCCCGTTCGGGGTCACGGTGGTCGGCCGTGCCTTCGACGACCAGGTGGTAATCGACATCGCTGCCCGGCTGACCGGCGAGCAGGCCGAGGAGCCGCTGCCGCCCACCGGCACCGACCTGGTCGTATTCGGCGCACACCTGCGCGGCCAGCCGCTCAACGGGCAGCTCACCGCGCTCGGCGCCCGCTTCGCCGGCGTGGTCAGCACCGCCGCTGAGTACCGGATGGTGGCGTTGCCCACCGAGCCGGCGAAACCCGGCATCCTGCGTGCCGCGTCCGGCGGTGCCGCGCTGGCCGGCGAGCGCTGGACGCTCTCCCCGGCGGCGCTCGGCCGGTTCCTGGCCGCGCTGCCCGCCCCGATGAGCCTCGGGCTGATCACCCTGGCCGACGGGGGTTCGGCGCTCGGCTTCCAGTGCGACCCGGTCGCGGCGGCGGCCGGCGCGGACATCACGCGGTACGGCAGCTGGACCGCGTACCTGGCCGCTTCGGACTGAGCCCCCACCGGCCCCGCGCTGCCCTGGTGGCCCTGATTCTCGCCGAGTTCAACCGCACGGGCCCCCGATCGCTCCGCGCACCGCTGTGGTTGAACTCGGCGAGCCTGCACGATCGTATATGATCTCGTATAGTATCGGGCGAAGGAGGTCGTGTGGTGGATTCGCTCGGTACGGACCTGGTCAGCGTGGAGTTGGGGGTGCGGCCCGGCAAGGTCGTCGCGGTGCATCTGAACTATCCGAGCCGGGCCGCGCAGCGCGGTCGGACGCCGGAGCACGGCTCGTACTTTCTCAAGCCGAGCAGCTCGCTCGCCCGCTCGGGCGGCAACGTGGAGCGCCCGGTCGGCACCGAGCTGCTGGCCTTCGAGGGTGAGATCGCACTGGTCATCGAGACTCCGGCGCGGCGGGTCACGCCGGAGCGGGCCTGGTCGCACGTCGGCTGGGTGACCGCGGCGAACGACCTCGGACTCTACGATCTCCGCTACGCCGACCGGGGGTCGAACCTGCGCGCCAAGGGCGGCGACGGCTTCACCCCGCTCGGCCCGATCCTGCTGGACGCGCGGGCGCTGGACCCGGCGGCGCTGCGCGTGCGGACCTGGGTGGACGGCGAGCTGGTCCAGTCCGACGACACCGAGAACCTGTTGTTCCCGTTCGCCGAGCTGGTGGCCGACCTGTCCCGAATGTCCACGTTGGAGCGCGGCGACGTGATCCTGACCGGCACACCGGCCGGGGCGTCGACACTGCGGCCGGGCGCGGTCGTCGAGGTCGAGGTGGACAGCCTCGCCCCCGGTCGCCCGGCCACCACCGGCCGGCTGCGCACCACCGTCGTCGAAGGCCCGCCGCTGGCCACCGTGGGCGCGCCACCCCGGGTCGACGCCCCGCTGCGCGCGGACGCAGTCGGCGCGCCGGCCACCCCCGATCCCGTCCGCCAGCTCCAGCCCGCCCCGACCTCGGCCGGCCAGAACATCCCAGGTACCCCCGAACCCACCACCCGACCCGAGCCCGCCGACCACCCCGAACCAACCGACGACGTCGTGCGCCGCCTCGGCACGGTGGCGGTGGCGACGCTGTCCGCGCAGCTGCGGCGGCGGGGGCTGAACGACGTCTCGGTGGACGGTGTACACCCGGCCCGCCCGGGGTCGCGGTTCACCGGGCGGGCCCGCACCCTGCGCTACCTGCCGCACCGGACGGACCTGTTCGCCGAGCGCGGCGGCGGCTTCAACGCGCAGAAGCGGGCCATCGAGGCGGTCGGCGTCGGCGAGGTGCTGGTGATGGACGCACGGGGCGAACGCGGCACGGGCACGATCGGCGACATCCTGGCGCTGCGGGCCCAGGTCAGGGGCGCGGCGGCGATTGTCACCGACGGCGGCATGCGGGACTCCGCCGCACTGGCCGCCCTCCACATCCCGGTGTTCGCCACCACCGCGCATCCGGCCGTGCTGGGGCGCCGGCACGTGCCGTGGGAGATCGACGTGGCCATCGCCTGCGGCGGCGCCACCGTGCTGCCCGGCGACATCCTGGCCGGCGACGACGACGGCGTGGTGGTGATCCCGGCGGCGCTGGCCGAGACGGTGCTCGCCGACGCCGTCGAGCAGGAGCGCCAGGAGCGGTTCGTCACCGAGCAGGTGGCCGCCGGCGCCTCGGTCGACGGCCTGTACCCGCTAGCCGGCGACTGGCTGGCCCGCTACCGGACGTGGTCGGCGGGCCAGCCGTGACCGCGAACCCCAGCAAGTCCGAGCGCGCCTACGACGTGATCAAAGCCAAGATCGTGGACGGCAGCTACTCCCCCGGTTACCGGCTCGTGCTGGACCAGCTGGCCCGGGAGCTGCAGGTGTCCCCGGTGCCGATCCGGGAGGCGGTGCGCCGGCTCGAGGCCGAGCAGTTCGTGCAGTTCGAACGGAACGTGGGCGCCCGGGTCACCGGGATCAACCCGACCGAGTACCGGTACACGATGCAGACCCTGGCCATCGTGGAGGGCGCGGCGACCGGGCTGGCCACGCCGCTGCTGAGCGCCGCCCAGCTGGCGGAGGCGGCCGAGGTCAACGACCGGCTGCGCGCCAGCCTGCGCGACTTCGACCCGCACGCGTTCACGGCGCTGAACCGCGAGTTCCACCGGCTGCTCTGCGCCCCGTGCCCGAACCCGCGGCTCGCCGAGCTGGTGACCCGGGAGTGGTCCCGGCTGGCCAGCATCCGCGACACCAGCTTCACCCTCATCCCGGGTCGTGCCGCCGAGTCGGTCGACGAGCACGACGGCCTGCTCCGGCTGATCAAGGCAGGGGCCACCGAAACCGAGGTCGAGGCCGCCGCCCGGGAACACCGGCTGGCGACCCTCAGGGCCTTCCTGGCCCGGGGCGCACGGGGTGCACACACAGAGGAGGACCGAGCATGAGGTTCCGCGCCGACCCGGCGTCGATCCGGGGGTCGATCGCCCCGGTCGTCACGCCGTTCACCGCCGACGGGGCGCCCGACCCGGACGGGCTGCGGTCACTGATCGAGTTCCAGCTGGCCAACGGCTCGCACGGGATCTCCCTCGGCGGGTCCACCGGTGAGCCCAGCGCGCAGACCGTCGCCGAGCGGGCGGCCGCGATCCGGCTGGCCGCCGACACCGTCGCCGACCGCGTGCCGTTCCTCCCCGGCACCGGCTCGGCCAAGCTGGACGAGACGCTGGAGCTGACCGAGGTGGCCCGCGCGGCCGGTGCCGACGCCGCCCTGGTGATCACTCCGTACTACGCCCGGCCCACGCAGGACGCCCTGTACGCCTGGTACGCGACGGTGGCCCGGGAGTTCCCCGACCTGCCGCTGGTGGTCTACAACGTGCCGTCGCGGACCGCGGTGGACATCGCGCCGGACACCGTGGCCAGGCTGTTCCGCGACTTCGACAACATCGTCGGGATCAAGGAGACGACGAAGGACTTCGAGCACTTCTCCCGGGTGCTGCACGCGTGCGGGCCGGAGCTGCTGGTCTGGTCCGGCATCGAGCTGCTCTGCCTGCCGCTGCTCGCGCTGGGTGGGGTCGGCTTCGTCAGCGCGGTGGCCAACCTGGCGCCGGCGGCGGTGGCCGAGATGTACACCGCCTGGCAGGCCGGCGACCAGCAGCGGGCCCGCGAGCTGCACTACCGGCTGCACCCACTGGTCGACCTGGTGTTCACGGAGACCAACCCGGCGGCGGTGAAGTGGCTGCTGGCCGAGCGCGGGCTGCTCGGCTCGGGGTACGTCCGGCCGCCGCTGATCCCGCTCACCGGGGCCGGCCGGGCCCGGGCGGAGGCACTGCTCGCCGGCTCGGAGGACCTGCTCGCGGGCGTGCCGGAGGTGACCCGGTGACCCCCGCCGACCTGCCCGAACACCTGCCCCACCACATCGACGGCGAGCCGGCCGACAGTGCCTCCGGTGCGACGTTCGACGTGCTCGACCCGGTGACTAACCGCCCCTACACGACCGCGGCCGCCGGCGGGCCGGAGGACGTCGCCCGCGCGGTGGCCGCCGCCCGCCGGGCCTTCACCGAGGGCCCGTGGCCGAGCCTGCCGGCGCGGGCGCGCGCCCGGGTGCTCATGGCGATCGCGGACGCCGTCGAGGCCCGTGAGGACCGGCTGGCCGAACTCGAGTCCTTCGACACCGGGCTGCCCATCACACAGGCTCGCGGCCAGGCCAAGCGCGCGGCGGAGAACTTCCGCTTCTTCGCGGACCTGATCGTGGCCAGCGGCGACGACGCCTACTCGGTACCGGGCAGCCAGCTCAACTACGTGGTGCGCAAGCCGGTCGGGGTCGCCGGGCTGATCACACCGTGGAACACCCCGTTCATGCTGGAGAGCTGGAAGCTGGCGCCGGCGCTCGCGGCGGGCTGCCCGGTCGTGCTCAAGCCGGCCGAGTTCACCCCGCTCTCGGCGAGCCTGTGGCCGGGCATCTTCACCGAGGCCGGGCTGCCGCGCGGGGTGTTCAACCTGGTCAACGGCATCGGCGAGGAGGCCGGCGCGGCCCTGGTCGAGCACCCCGAGGTCCCGCTGATCTCGTTCACCGGGGAGACGACCACCGGCAAGGTGATCATGCGGGCGGCCGCCGAGCACCTCAAGGGGCTGTCCATGGAGCTGGGCGGCAAGTCCCCGGTCGTGGTGTTCGCGGACTGCGATCTCGACGCTGCCCTGGACTCGACGCTGTTCGGGGTGTTCTCGCTGAACGGCGAGCGGTGCACCGCCGGGTCCCGGATCCTGGTCGAGCGGACGGTGTACGACGAGTTCTGCGCGCGCTACGCCGAGCGGGCCGCCCGGATCGTGGTAGGCGACCCGGCCGACCCGGCCACCGAGGTGGGCGCGCTGGTGCACCCGGAGCACTACGCCAGGGTGCTGTCCTACGTGGAGGTCGGAAAGACCGAAGGACGGCTGCTGGCCGGTGGCGGGCGGCCCGCGCACCTGGCCGAGGGCAACTACCTGGCGCCCACGGTGTTCGCCGACGTCAAGCCGGACGCCCGGATCTTCCAGGAGGAGATCTTCGGCCCGGTCGTGGCGATCACCCCGTTCGACACCGAGGCCGAGGCGGTCACACTGGCCAACGCGGTGCGCTACGGCCTGGCCGGCTACGTGTGGACGAACGACCTCAAGCGCGGGCACCGGGTGGCCGGCGCGATCGAGGCCGGCATGGTCTGGCTCAACTCGCACAACATCCGCGACCTGCGCACGCCGTTCGGTGGGGTGAAGAGCTCCGGGGTCGGCCACGAGGGCGGCCACCGCAGCATCGACTTCTACACCGACGAGCACATCGTGCACGTGGCGCTCGGCGACGTGCACACGCCGAAGTTCGGAGCAACCTGATGACCGTGCCGCTGGCTGTGCCGCCCCCGGACGTGATCCGCGCCGGGTACGCCGAGCTAGTGGTCACCGACCTGGCCGCCGCCCGCTGGTTCTACGTCGACGTGCTCGGCCTGGTGGTCACCGCCGCGACGCCGGACGCGCTCTACCTGCGCGGCTTCGAGGAGTACCTGCACCACAGCCTGGTGCTGCGCCTCGGTGCGGTGCCGGCGCTGGCGCGGCTGGGCTACCGGGTGCGGGGCCAGTCCCAGGTGGAGGCCGCCGCGCGGTACTTCGGCGAGCTGGGGGTGCCGGTCCGGCGGGTGCCGGCGGGGACGACCCTGGGCATCGGGGAGGCGGTCCGGATCGTCGACCCGCTCGGCTTCCCGGTGGAGTTCTTCTACGACGCCGACCACGTGGAGCGGTTCACCCAGCGCTACGACCTGCAGCCGGGCAACACGATCACCCGGCTGGACCACTTCAACGTGATGGTGCCGGACGTGCGGGCCGCCCACGACCACTACTGGCGGCTCGGCTTCGGGGTGTCGGAGACGATCGAGGACGACGCGGACAACCTCTACGCCGCCTGGCTCTACCGCAAGCAGACCGTGCACGACATCGCGCTGACCGGCGGCGCCGGCCCCCGGCTGCACCACGTCGCGTTCGCCACCGCCGAGCGGCACCAGATCCTGCACACCTGCGACGTGCTCGGCGCGCTGCACCGGGAGCACCACATCGAGCGCGGCCCCGGCCGGCACGGCGTGTCGAACGCGTTCTACCTGTACCTGCGCGACCCGGACGGGCACCGGATCGAGATCTACACCAGCGACTACTACACCGGCGACCCGGACAACCCCACGGTGCGCTGGAACGTCGACGACAACCGCCGCCGCTCGTTCTGGGGGCACGCGGTCGTGCCGTCCTGGTACACGGAGGGCTCCCGGGTGCTGGACCTGGACGGCCACCCGGCGCCGCTCGCCGAACCGAGGACCCGCGAGGCCGAACGCACCGGCGTCGTGGTCGGCGCGGACGGCTTCTCCGTGGCCACCGAAGCCGGCGCACCGCGCTCGGTCAAGCTCGGCGAGCAGGTCTGAGCCGACGGAATCGTCTGATTCGTGTTCGCCGTGGCCGCCTGGCACGCGGTGATAATGGTCGTGCCCTCGGCCAGATCGTCGCCCGTCCATACGAATCGCATGTTCGTGCACACGTGATGCGTGCGGGAAGATGAGCCGTTGCGCGCTCGACCCCACTCCTTGAGTTGGTCGATTCGCCACATGAGTTCGGTGACGAGCCGGGTCAGCTCGATATGGTCGTCCCCCGAAACGAGATGGTCATTCATTTCTCTCCGAGGACGAGTGCGAGCAGGCCGGGGAAGCGTGCGTCGAACTCAGCACGCCGCAGCCTGTTGTACCGGCGGGAGCCGCGATCGACCTGCTCGAGTAGCCCGGCCGCGCGAAGCACGGCGAAGTGGTGACTGGCGGTGGCTTTGGAGACCGGAAGGTCGAACGTCCCGCATGCGCGGGTGAAATCCGGTTCAGCCGCCACCTCTCGCAGGATCGACCGACGCATCGGGTCGGCCAGCGCGCTGAGAGCCTCCTGCAACGTCGTGTCGGCTGGATCGGCGTGTGTCAGTCCCTTGGCGCGCTGGGTGGTCGCTTCCGGCACGAGGACCTCCTCCGCTGATGTGTTCGACGGCTATCGTACACTTTCGAGTGTTAGACCGCGCTCGAACAGTGGGAGGTGCGCCATCAGCAAGCAGATAGCAGTGGTCACGGGCGCGAGCCGGGGTGCCGGAAAGGGCATCGCGATCGCGTTGGGTGCGATGGGAGCAACCGTCTACGTGACGGGTCGCAGCACCTCGAGCGGAGATTCGCCGTACGGCGGATCGGTCTCCGAGACGGCTGAGCTCGTCGCCGAGGCGGGCGGGACCGGCGTACCCGTCGCGGTCGATCACGGCGACGACGAGGCAGTGCGCGCGCTGTTCGCACGTGTCGAGTCCGACCACGTCCGACTCGATATCCTGGTCAACAATGCCGCCAACTTCGCCGGCATGCCCGGGCCGGGTGGCTTCTGGGAGAAACCACTCGAGGCCGCCGACCTGATCTCCGTCGGGCTGCGCTCGCATTACGTCGCCGCCTACTACGCCGCACCCCTGTTGATCGGCAACAACCGCGGAATCATCGTCAACACCGGACACTACGGTGCTGTTTCCTACTATCAAGGACCAGCGTACGGCGCCCAGAAGGCCGGTGCGGACAAGATGGCAGCCGACATGGCCAAGGAGTTGCGGCCGCACAACGTGGCGGCCGTGTCGATCTGGATGGGCGGCCTCGACACCGAGCGGGCGCGGGCCTACCTCGAGTCGTTGCCGGCGGATAAGCGACCGGACGTCAAGCGGGAGTCTCCACAGTTCACCGGGCGTGTGATCGCGGCGCTGTACGCACGCGACGACCTCATGTCCTTCTCGGGCCGGTCTCTCATCGGCGCCGAGCTCGGCGCTCACCTCGGTGTCACTGATGTCGACGGCAGCACGCCGATTTCTCATCGCTACTCGATGGGTGGCCCGCCCGAACCGCATCACACCCTCCGCTGATCACTTCATCGTTGGCGGGCGGCTGCGCGACGCCGGCTCAGCCGGGCGCGGACGCTGGCCTCAGCCTGGGGCGACCGGTTCGGTGACCGTGCTGGCCGGGTCGATGAGGATCTTGGCGTGTTGTTCCGGGTCGCCCAGCGCGGTGAACGCCTTGTCCACGCCGGCCAGGCCGACGGTGCCGGTGACCAGAGGCTCGGCGTTGACCTTGCCCTCGGCCAGCATGTGCAGCGTGTCGCGGAACTCGATGGGCGTGTAGCCGAGCACGAACCGCAGGTCGATCTCCTTGTTGATCGCCAGCGCCGGCCGGAACCGGTCCGAGTCCATGCAGACCCCGACGACCACCACCCGCGAGCGCAGCGGTGCCGAGGTGATGATGCTGTCGATGATCCCGGGCACGCCGACGCACTCGAAGATGACCGGGTGTTTCGGGTCGGTGGCGCCGACCAGCTCGCCGAGCCGGTACAGCGGCTCCCAGGGCACCGGCAGCCGGCGCAGCTTCGCCATCCCGGTGACGGCCAGGTCGAACAGGTCCGCGCCGCTGGTCACGTGCCCGCGCTCGGCGCCACCCTGGAACGGGGACGACTCCGCCGGGTTGACCACGACGTGCGCCCCCAGGCGTTGCGCGAGCGCGCGCCGGGCCGGGGAGTAGTCGCTGGCCACGATGTGCCGCACGCCCCGCGCGGCCAGCATGCCGATCACGGCCAGGCCGATCGGCCCGCAGCCGATGACGATGGCGGTGTCCCGCTTGCCGATCCCCGAGCGGCGGACCGCGTGCCAGCCGACGGCCATCGGCTCGGTCAGCGCGGCCAGCTTCGGGCTGATCCCGTTGGGCACCGCGAAGGAGAGCGACTCCTCGACCACCACCTGCTCGGCGTAGCCGCCGGGGGCGGACTCGGACAGCCCGACGGCGTGCGTGGCCCCGCCGGCGCGGCGCAGCGGCATGGTCACCACGTGGGTCCCCGGTTGCCAGGAGGCCCGCGTGCCCTGGCCGCGCTCGGCGACCTCACCGCAGATCTCGTGGCCGAGCACCACGTGCTGGCTCGACCGCATCGCGCCGGAGTAGCCGCTCGCCTCGGCGACCTCGGCCAACTGGTCGGCGTGGTGGCGGGCGTGCAGGTCCGAACCGCAGATCCCGCAGTACTGCACGTCGAGCAGCACCTGTCCGGGTCCGGGCCGTCGGTCGGGAAGCTCGGCGGTTTCCAGCCTGCCCTGGTGGCAGATGACGGCCTTCATGCGTGGGGCGTGCTCCGGTCGGGACGACTCGAATGACTCGCATACTCGATGACGTGGGCGGAGTCGATGAGCGCCTGTTGCAAGCGATTGGCGGTCGCGATATCGGGGCGGCGGGCGGCGAGCACATCGGCGTAGAGGAACGACTCCCCCAGCCGCACGAGCGCGTACGCGAGCGCCCCCGGCTCGATCAACGGAACCAGACCGTGCTCGGCCATGTCCCGTCGCAGCAGCGCCTCGACGAAGGCCACGATGCCGGTCTGCACCCGGCCCCGTGGATCGGTCAGCAGCCGCAGCGCCAGGGCCGGCTCGTCATCGAGTAGCCGGCGCAGACCCTCCGCCTGCGACACGATCGCGTTGACCTGCCGCCCGGTGCCGGGCGTGTACAGGGCGCCGGACGGCCGCTGCGCCTCCCAGCGTTCGGCGGCCGTCACCAGGGTGCGTTCGGTCAGCACCCACAGCGCCTTCGACAGCAACTCGTCGCGACCGCCCACGCGGCGGAACAGCGTCGCCCGGGAGAC
>DATAZG010000169.1:0-25967 GCA_036272155.1 Pseudonocardia sp. | reverse complement strand
AACTTGCCGCCGCGCATGGTGTCGCGGTAGTGCACCTGCCAGTTGTCGTGGGGGTTCACGTTGCCCATCGACGCCGCGCAGCCACCCTCGGCCATGACGGTGTGCGCCTTGCCGAACAGCGACTTGCTGATGATCGCGGTCCGCTTGCCCTGCAGCCGGGCCTCGATCGCGGCGCGCAGCCCGGCGCCGCCGGCCCCGATCACCACGACGTCGTAGGAGTGCCGCTCGATGTCGGACGGCGCCGGTGCCGTGCCCGTGGCCTCGCTCATGCCTTCACCTGTAGTCATCTCGGCTGCCTCAGTTCACGATGCGGGGGTCGGCGAACCAGCCGGCCGAGACCGCCATCACGTAGAAGTCGGTCAGCGCCAGGGTGCCCAGCGTGGTCCAGGCCAGCTGCTGGTGCTTGGCGTTGAGCTTGGTCACCTGCGACCACAGCCAGTAACGGACCGGGTGCTTGGAGAAGTGGTTCAGCCGGCCGCCCATGATGCTGCGGCAGGAGTGGCAGGACGCGGTGTAGGCCCACAGCAGCACCACGTTGGCCACGATGATCAGGGTGCCGAGGCCGACGCCGACCCCGCCGTTCTTGCCCTTGAACGCCTCGACCGCGTCGATGGTGTTGATCACCGAGATGATCGCGGCGATGTAGAAGAAGTAGCGGTGCAGGTTCTGCCCGAGCAGCGGGAAGCGGGTCTCCCCGGTGTACCGGGCGTGCGGCTCGGCGACCGCGCAGGCCGGCGGCGACTGCCAGAAGCTGCGGTAGTACGCCTTGCGGTAGTAGTAGCAGGTCAGCCGGAACAGCAGCAGGAACGGCAGGGTGATCGCGCCGAAGGGCAGGATCGGCCAGTTCGGCAGGAACCGGCCGAACAGCGAGGCCTCCGGATCACAGCCCAGGGAGACACAGGGCGAGTAGAACGGGGTCAGGTAGTGGTACTCCGGAACCCAGTACCACTTCTGCATGAACACCCGGACCGTGGCGTAGATGACCCACGCGGCGAGACCGATGACGGTCATCAGCGGTGGCAGCCACCATCGGTCCGTGCGGAGGGTTCTGGCCGCGATCTGCGCCCGACCGGCGGACGCTTCTGTGGTGGATGACACGTCGGAGAGTCCTCATCTGCTTCGGTGTCGACGCCATACGCTCGGGGAGAACGCACCGCGCCGTGTCGTTCGGATCTCACGGAGCGTACGACTCGCGTCACAGGGTGGCCGTGTCAGGTCGGGAACTTTGACCAGGCCGAGACGCGTTTCACAACATAGGCTGAAGATCGCT
The DNA here is from genome assembly GCA_036272155.1 of Pseudonocardia sp. Taxonomy (GTDB): domain Bacteria; phylum Actinomycetota; class Actinomycetes; order Mycobacteriales; family Pseudonocardiaceae; genus Pseudonocardia. The sequence continues at coordinate 24,697 of DATAZG010000169.1, read as the reverse complement.
CCGGCCTTCGGGCATGCGTCATGGCCCGCTCCCGCCTCAGGGGACCGGGCATTGCGCTCGGCGCGTACCCCGCGCGTCAGCCCCGAGCTCGACCCCCCACCGTCGCGGCCAGGTAGTCGTGGTTCAGCTGCGAGATCACGTCGAGCGGGATCTCCTTCGGGCACACGGTGGTGCACGCGCCCGTGTTGGTGCAGCCGCCGAAGCCGGCCTCGTCGTGCGCCTCGACCATCTTCACCACGCGCTCGTAGCGCTCCGGCTGGCCCTGCGGCAGCTCGCCGAGGTGGGTGATCTTGGCGCCGAGGAACAGCGAGGCCGAGCCGTTCGGGCAGGCCGCCACGCAGGCCCCGCAGCCGATGCAGTTGGCGGCGGCGAAGGCGCGGTCGGCGGCCGGCTTGGGCACCGGGATGGCGGCCGCCTCGGGCGCGGACCCGGTCGGCGCGGTGATGTAGCCGCCGGCCTGGATGATCCTGTCGAAGGCCGACCGGTTCACCACCAGGTCGCGCAGCACCGGGAACGCCCCGGAGCGGAACGGCTCGACGGTGATCGTGTCGCCGTCGGAGAACTGCCGCAGGTGCAGCTGGCAGGTCGTGGTGGCCTTCGCCGGGCCGTGCGGCTCACCGTCGATGACCATGCTGCACGCGCCGCAGATGCCCTCGCGGCAGTCGTGGTCGAAGGCCACCGGCTCCTCGCCGCGCAGGATCAGCTTCTCGTTGAGCACGTCCAGCAGCTCGAGGAACGACATGTCCTCGGTGGCGTCGTCGACCTCGTAGCGGACCAGCTTGCCCTTGGCCCTGGTGTCGTCCTGGCGCCAGACCCGCAGTGTGAGTCTCACTTGTAGCTCCGCTTGCTCGGGTGCACGTACTCGAAGGTCAGGTGCTCCCTGTGCAGCACCGGAGCCTGACCATGGCCCGTGTACTCCCACGCCCCCGCGTAGGAGAAGTTCTCGTCGTCGCGCTCGGCCTCGCCGTCCTCGGTCTGGCTCTCCGCGCGGAAGTGGCCGCCGCAGGACTCGGTGCGGTGCAGCGCGTCGAGGCACATCAGCTCGGCCAGCTCCAGGAAGTCGGCGACCCGGCCGGCCTTCTCCAGGCTCTGGTTCAGCGCGGCCCCGGTACCGGGCACCATCACGTTTGTCCAGAACTCGCGGCGCAGCTCGGGGATCCGCTCCAGCGCCTTGCGCAGGCCCTCCTCGGTGCGCTCCATGCCGCAGTAGTCCCACATCAGGTGGCCCAGCTCGCGGTGGAACGAGTCGACCGCGCGGTTGCCCTTGATGGACAGCAGCCGCTCGATCCGGCCGGCCACGTCGCGCTCGGCGGCCACCACCTCGGGCGCGTCGGGGGCGACCGGGTCCAGCTTGTTGCTGGCCAGGTAGTCACCGATCGTGTTCGGCAGCACGAAGTAGCCGTCCGCGAGGCCCTGCATCAGCGCCGAGGCGCCGAGCCGGTTGGCCCCGTGGTCGGAGAAGTTGGCCTCGCCGGCCACGTACAGGCCGGGGATGGTGCTCTGCAGGTCGTAGTCCACCCACAGCCCGCCCATCGTGTAGTGCACGGCCGGGAAGATGCGCATCGGCACCTGGTACGGGTCCTCGCCGGTGATGCGCTCGTACATCTGGAACAGGTTCCCGTACTTGGCCTCGACGGCCGGGCGGCCCAGCCGCTGGATGGCGTCGTCGAAGTCCAGGTACACGCCGAGCCCGGTCGGGCCGACGCCGCGCTTCTCGTCGCACATCTTCTTGGCGGCCCGGCTGGCGATGTCCCGGGGCACCAGGTTGCCGAACGCCGGGTACATCCGCTCCAGGAAGTAGTCGCGCTCGGCGTGCGGGATGTCGTTCGGCGCGCGGTCGTCGCCCACCAGCAGCGGCACCCAGACCCGCCCGTCGTTGCGCAGCGACTCCGACATCAGGGTCAGCTTCGACTGGTGGTCACCGGAGACCGGGATGCACGTCGGGTGGATCTGCGTGTAGCAGGGGTTGGCGAACAGCGCACCCTTGCGGTGTGCCCGCCAGGACGCCGTGACGTTGCAGCCCTTGGCGTTGGTGGACAGGTAGAAGACATTGCCGTAGCCGCCGGAGGCCAGCACCACGGCGTCGGCGAGGTGGGTGCTGATCTCGCCGGTGACCATGTCCCTGGCCACGATGCCGCGCGCCCGGCCGTCCACGATGATCAGCTCGAGCATCTCGTGCCGGGAGTACATCGTCACGTTGCCGGCGTCGATCTGGCGCTCCAGTGCCTGGTAGGCGCCGATCAGCAGCTGCTGCCCCGTCTGCCCCCTGGCGTAGAAGGTGCGCGACACCTGCACGCCGCCGAACGAGCGCGTGTCCAGCAGGCCGCCGTACTCGCGCGCGAACGGCACGCCCTGCGCCACGCACTGGTCGATGATCTGGCGGCTGACCTCGGCGAGCCGGTGCACGTTCGACTCGCGGGCCCGGAAGTCGCCGCCCTTGACCGTGTCGTAGAACAGCCGGAACACGCTGTCGCCGTCGTTGCGGTAGTTCTTCGCGGCGTTGATCCCACCCTGCGCGGCGATCGAGTGCGCCCGGCGCGGGCTGTCCTGGTAGCAGAACGAGCTGACGTGGTACCCGAGCTCCCCCAAGGAAGCACCAGCGGCACCGCCAGCCAGCCCGGTGCCGACCACGATGATGTGCAGCTTGCGCTTGTTGGTCGGGTTCACCAGCTTCATGCCGAAGCGCCGGCGCTCCCAGCGGGTCTCGATGGGCCCGTCCGGGGCGACCTGGTCGGCGATCGGCTCACCGACGGAGTAATCCCAGTACTGCATCTGCATCCCTCAGACCAATCCGAAGGTGACCGCGAGCGGCACGGACAGGAAGCCGACGGTGAGTACGACGGCGAAGGCGGTGGAGAAGCCCTTCAGCAGGCGCTGCCGGGCACCGTTGGACCAGCCGAGCGTCTGCAGGCCGCTCCACAGGCCGTGCCGCACGTGGACGCCCACGGCCAGCACGGCGAGCACGTAGAACAACGTCACGTACCACCGGGCCGGGGTGAAGTCGGCGTGCAGGTTGTCGTAGACCTGCAGGTGCACGCCGTGCGGGTTGAGCGTGCCGGTGGTCAGGTCGAGCAGGTGGTAGATCACGAACAGCACGACGATCACGCCGCCCCAGCGCATCGTGCGGGCGGCGTAGCTGCCGGCCACCTTGTTGCGCACGGCGTACTTCACCGGCCGGGCCCGGCGCGCGCGCAGCGTCAGCACGGTGGCCGACCAGATGTGCGCCAGGATCGACACGGTGAGCACGAACCGGACGAACCACAGCGTGCCCTCGTACGGGACGGCCGGTTCGAGGATCGTGCGCAGCCAGGCGGCGTAGCCGTCCAGCGCGGCGGCGCCCAGGAAGATCTTCAGGTTGCCGACCATGTGCAGCAGCAGGTAGAGCAGCATGAACCCGCCGCTCACCGCCATCACGAACTTGAGCAGCACCGACGGCAGCACGGCGCGCCGGGTGGGCGCGGACCGCGCCCGGTTGGCCGGCGCCTGTTTGCTGGAGACGAGTGCCCTCACACCAGCCAGTGCACTATCCGGGCTGGCGGCCGTCCAATGCATCAGGGCACTGACTTCGATGCACGTACGCTATACAAGTGACACTTCAGCAGTTCGGGTACTTCGTCGCGGTTGCCGACGTGCGCAGCTTCACTCACGCGGCGGAACTCACAGGTGTTGCTCAACCCACACTGTCGCGCCAGCTCAAGGCCCTGGAGGACGAGCTCGGCGCCCCCCTGGTCAACCGCGGCAAGACCATCACGCTCACCCCGGCCGGCGAGGCGGTGCTGCCCCTGGCCCGCCGGATGCTCGCCGACGCCGACAGCGCCCGCACCGCCGTGGCGGAGATCGTCGGGCTGCGCCGGGGCGACCTGCGGGTCGGCGCCACCCCGTCCCTGTGCATCGGCGTGCTGGCGGACGTGCTGCGGGTGTTCCACGAGCAGCACCCCGAGATCCACCTGCAGCTGGCCGAGAACGGCTCGCAGTCGCTGGTGCACGACCTGGCCCGGGGCGCGCTGGATGTGGCGCTGGTGATCGTGCCGCCGAGCGGGCTGGACCCGGCGCTGCACATCACGCCGGTGCTGCGCGAGCGGCTGTCGGTGGCCTCGCCCCGGTCCGGCCGGCCGCCGTCCAGCCGAGGCTCGATGTCGGTGACGGAGCTGTCGCGGCGGTCGTTGGTGATGGTGCGCCAGGGCTACGACCTGCGCGAGGTGACCCTGCAGGCCTACCGGGACGCCGGTGTGACGCCCCGGTACGCGGTGGAGGGCGGTGAGATGGACGCGGTGCTGCGGCTGGTCGAGGCGGGTACGGGCGTGGCCGTGGTGCCGGACCTGGTGTTCGCCGGCCGGCCCCGGCTGCGTCGCACCACGCTGACCCCGCCGCTGTACCGCACCGTGGCGCTCGCGCGGCGGGCGGAGGTGGCCCCGACACACGCCATGGCGGCGTTCGACGAGGTGTTGCTCTCGTTCGTGCGCGCGCTGCCCGCGAGTGGCCGGCTGGACGCCGACATCACCGTGCTGCGCCGCTGACCCCGCCCCGCTGACCGACCGGACCCGCGCAGCGACCACAGCGGGGCCCCGGCTGGGATCAGCCGTCGGTGAGGCCCTCGAACTCCGCCTCGTCCGGCACGCCGTCCACACCGTGCTCGCGCAGCGCCTCCCGGACCACCTGGTAGGACAGCCCGGACGGGTAGCCCTTGCGGGCCAGCATGCCGACCAGCCTCGGCACCACCCGGGGATCGTCCGCCGAGACCGAGCGCAGCCGGCGGTCCACCAGCTCGCGGGCCCGCTTGGCCTCGCTGTCGCGGTCCAGCGCCGCGACAGCCTGCCCCACCACGTCCCCGTCCACGCCCTTGTGCCGCAGCTCGGCCGCCAGGGCCCGCCTGGCCAGCCCCCTCGTCGAGTGCCGGGTGCGCACCCAATGCTCGGCGAACGTGGCGTCGTCGATCAGACCGACCTCGGAGAACCTGCTGAGCACCTTCTCGGCCACCGGCTCGGGCACGTCACGCTTGCGCAGTGCCGCCGCGAGCTCGGCACGGGTCCGAGCCCGGTCGGTAAGCAGCCGCAGGCAGATCGCGCGGGCCGTCGTCTCCGGATCGCCGTCCGGCTCCGTCCGCTCGCGCGCCACCCTGGCCGACTCCCCCCGCACGGTCAGAAGTCGACCGGAGCCGGGGCCGGCGTGCTGTCGTCGGCGTCGAGCTTCGCGCCGATGCCGAGCTTCTCCTTGATCTTCTTCTCGATCTCGTCGGCCACGTCGGGGTTCTCCAGCATGAACTTGCGGGCGTTCTCCTTGCCCTGGCCGAGCTGGTCGCCCTCGTAGGTGTACCAGGCGCCGGACTTGCGGATCAGCGCCTGCTCCACGCCGACGTCGATCAGCGAGCCCTCCCGGCTGATCCCGTGGCCGAACAGGATGTCGAACTCCGCCTGCTTGAACGGCGGCGCGACCTTGTTCTTGACCACCTTGACCCGGGTGCGGCTGCCGACCGCGTCGGTGCCGTCCTTGAGCGTCTCGATCCGGCGGATGTCCAGCCGGACCGACGCGTAGAACTTCAGCGCCTTGCCACCGGTCGTGGTCTCCGGCGAGCCGAACATCACGCCGATCTTCTCGCGGAGCTGGTTGATGAAGATCGCCGTGGTGCCCGAGTTGCTCAGCCCACCGGTGATCTTCCGCAGGGCCTGGCTCATCAGCCGGGCCTGCAGGCCGACGTGACTGTCGCCCATCTCGCCCTCGATCTCGGCGCGGGGCACCAGCGCGGCCACCGAGTCGATCACGATGATGTCGATCGCGCCGGACCGGATCAGCATGTCGGCGATCTCCAGCGCCTGCTCACCGGTGTCCGGCTGGGAGACCAGCAGTGAGTCGGTGTCCACCCCGAGCACCTTGGCGTAGTCGGGGTCGAGCGCGTGCTCGGCGTCGATGAACGCGGCGACGCCACCGGCGGCCTGTGCGTTGGCCACCGCATGCAGCGCGACGGTCGTCTTACCCGAGGACTCCGGGCCGTAGATCTCCACCACCCGGCCCCGGGGCAGGCCGCCGACGCCCAGCGCGACATCCAATGCAATGGAGCCGGTGGGAATGGTCCCGATGGGGGCGCGAATCTCGTCACCGAGACGCATCACCGAGCCCTTGCCGTGGTTCTTCTCGATCTGGGCGAGCGCGAGTGCTAGCGCCTTCTCGCGGTCGGGAGCTGCGCTCATCGAATGCCACCTTGTTGACGTAGGGAACGCGATACGGCTGACGTTAGGCGGCGCGGCCGACGTTTCGGCGGCCGCTGGCGTCGTCTGTGGACAACTCCGCCGGATGTGGACAACACCATAGCCGAACGGGTGTTCGAAGCCGCGGGGACACGCCGATACGGGATAATCAGCCGGTCCCGGCGGCAAATCGACGATATCGGAGGCGGCTAACGGCGCTCGGGCGGCACCTCGAAGGCCACACAGACCGCCCGCCAGACGTCCCGGGGGTCCCAGCCGGCCTCCAGCGCCTGGTCCACCGTCCGCCCGTCGAGCTCGGCGAACACGTGGTCGGTGGCCAGCGAGCGGGCCCGCACCGAACCGAACTCGTCCGACATCAGCTCGCGGAATTGACTCAGTCGCACCCGTGCACGCTAGGCCACCGCCCCGAGCCGCTGGGCCACCGGCCACCGGCGCCGGCCACCGGAGCTGGACCACCGGAGCTGGACCACCGCCTCCGGGGCCGGACCGGGTACCGTGCGGGGGTGTTCACCGACGCGGACCCCACCGGGCTGTCCTCGCCGCTCGGCCAGCTCGTGGTCGGAGCCGGCCTGGTGGCTTCGCTGGTGGTGGTTTTCCGCTGGTGGTGGAGCCAGCGCAAACGCTAATTTCGCGGCATGGCCGGCCATCATCTCGCCCAGTTGAACATCGCCCTGCTCTCCGCGCCGCTGGACTCACCTCAGCTGGCCGGCTTCGTGGCCGCCCTGGATGAGATCAACGCACTGGCCGACGCGGCGCCCGGCTTCGTGTGGCGGCTGCAGACCGAGGACGGCGACGCCACCGCGATCCGGGCGTTCGACGACGACCGGCTGATCGTGAACATGAGCGTGTGGGCGTCGGTGGAGGCGCTCGCCGACTACACCTACCGCGGTGACCACGTGCGCGTGCTGCGCCGGCGCCGGGAGTGGTTCGAGTCGATGCGGGAGGCCCACCAGGTGCTGTGGTGGGTGCCGGCCGGCGAGCTGCCCACCGTCGCGGAGGCGCGGCGGCGGCTGGAGCACCTGCGCGAGCACGGCCCCTCCGGGCACGCCTTCACGTTCCGCACCCCGTTCCCCGCGCCGGCCGAGTCCGGGGTGCCCGGCGCGGCGCCCGCCGTACAGGACGACTGGTTCTGCCCGGCCTGACCCGTCAGGCGCGGTGCAGTGAGCCGGACAGCTCTGCCCACCGCCGCAGCAGCTCGGTACCGGCGCCGGAGTCCACCGCCTCGGCGACCCGTTGCCAGGCAGTTCTCAGGTCCGCGACCAGATCGCCACTCAATCCGGTGAATGCGGCGACCGCACCCGCGGCATTTGCCAGCACGGCGTCACGCACGGGCCCGGTCTCGCCGGCCAGCAGCCGCCGGGCCACCTCGGCGTTGAACTCCGCGTCGCCGCCGCTCAGGTCGGCGGCGGTGGCACGGGGCACACCGAGCTCGGTCACGTCCAGCTGCTCGAGCCGCACGGTGCCGTCGCGCACCACCCAGACCGAGGTGGTGTCGGTCGTGGTGATCTCGTCGAGGCCGTCGTCGCCCCGCACCACCAGCGCCGATGCCCCCCGACCGGCCAGTACCTCGGCGATCACGGGAGCCAGCCTGGCGTGGGCACAGCCGATCAGCCCCGCGCCCGGCTGCGCCGGGTTGGTCAGCGGGCCGAGCACGTTCATCGCGGTGGGCACGCCCAGCTCGCGGCGGGCGGCGGCGGTGTACCGGAACGACGGGTGGAACACCGGGGCGAAGCAGAACCCGATGCCCACCTCGGCCAGGCAGCGCGACACGCCGTCCGGCGGCAGGTCGATCACCACGCCGAGTGCCTCCAGCAGGTCGGCCGCGCCGGCCCGCGAGGAGGCCCCCCGGTTGCCGTGCTTGACCACCGGCACGCCGGCCGCGGCGACCACGACGGCGGCCATGCTGGAGATGTTCACGCTGTTCGAGCCGTCGCCGCCGGTGCCGACGACGTCGACGGCGGCGCCGACCAGCTGGACCCGGCGGGCCCTGGCCAGCATCGCCTCGGCCAGCCCGGCGATCTCGTCGGCGGTCTCCCCCTTGGCGCGCAGCGCGATCAGGAAACCGGCGAGCCGCACGTCGCTCGCGTCGCCGGCGAGCACCTGGTCCATCACCCAGGCGGTGTCGTCGGCGGTCAGGTCGGTACCGGCGAGCAGCTGGCCGAGCAGCCCCGGCCAGCTCCGCCCCGACCCGCCGGGCTTGTCACCCGGCACCGGGCTCAGCGCCGGACCGCCGGCGCGCCGCCCCGGAGCACCCCGGCCACGGTCTCGGCGGCGAGCAGCGGGTCGAGCGGGTGCACGAGCACCGCGTCGGCCTGCGACCAGGTTGCCAGCCAGCGGTCGTCGCGGCGCTGCACCGCGACCACGATCGGAGGACAGTTGGTGATCTCGTTCTTCAGCTGCCTGGACAGCCCCATGCCGCCGGTCGGCTGCGACTCGCCGTCCAGGATGGCGAGGTCCACCTGGCCGGAGTCCATTGCGGCGAGCACCTCGGCGACCGTGCCGACCTCGAGGAACTTCACCCGGCCCACGTCCGGCGCCGGGCGCCGGCCGACCGCGTTGGTGATCGACTCGCGCACCTGGGGACGGTGGCTGAACACCAGAACCGTCCGGGTGGGGCCCGAGTTCCTCGCGCTCTCTGCGTTGCTCAGGGTGTTGCTCACGAGGCTCAGTTTCCTCCCAGATCGGTGGCGCGCACGATGATATCCGGGCGGCCGGTCGCGGCCAGCCGGGTACTGACGGGGCCGGTGATCCAGTCCCGGCGGGAGATGTGATCAAGACGCGTGACTGATAGTGCGCAACCCTGAGCGGGCGGGAACTACCTGGCGGGTAATAATGACCCCCGTGACGACGGCAGCGCCCAACATCAGTCAGCGGATCCACTCGCTGAATCGACCGAACATGGTCAGCATCGGCACGATCGTCTGGCTGTCCAGCGAGCTGATGTTCTTCGCGGGTCTTTTCGCGATCTACTTCACCGCGCGGGGCCAGAACGTCGGCGAGTGGCCACCGCCCCCGACAGAGCTCGACGTGCCCTATGCGCTCGTCGTCACGATCATCCTGGTCGCCTCCTCGTTCACCTGCCAGTACGGCGTGTTCGCGGCGGAGCGGGGCGACGTGTTCGGCCTGCGCCGCTGGTACCTGATCACGCTGGTGATGGGCACGATGTTCGTGCTCGGCCAGGTGAACGAGTACCGGGGCCTGATCACCAACCACCACACCACGATCGCGTCCAGCGCGTACGGCACGGTCTTCTACCTGACCACCGGGTTCCACGCGCTGCACGTCACCGGCGGTCTCATCGCCTTCATCTTCCTGCTCATCCGCACCAAGCTCAGCAAGTTCACCCCTGCTCAGGCGACCGCGGCGATCGTGGTGTCGTACTACTGGCACTTCGTCGACGTGGTCTGGATCGGCCTGTTCTCCGTGATCTACTTCATCCGCTGACCGCTCTTCGAGCGCCCGATCTGACAGCGAGGGTTCGAGACTCCGCGATGAGAACCACCACCACACAGCGCCGATCGACGAGCCGGTCCGCACGGAGCAGGCTGCGTCGCCGCATCGCAGGCGCGCTCGCTCTGGGTATCGCGCTGCTCAGCGCGGGTGCCCTGTACTCCGTGTTCGCGCCCCGGCCGCAGACCGCCGTCGCGGCCGACGACTCTCAGCTCGTCGCCCAGGGCCAGCAGGTCTTCGACAACCACTGCATCAGCTGCCACGGCGCCAATCTCCAGGGCGTCACCGACCGGGGACCGAGCCTGATCGGCGCCGGATCGGCGGCCACCTACTTCCAGGTGTCCAGCGGCCGGATGCCGCTGGCCCGCCAGGAAGCGCAGGCCGAGCGCAAGCACCCACTGGTCGACCTCAACCCGAGTACCCCCGAGGGCGCCCACAACATCGACGCGCTGTCGGCGTTCGTGCAGGCCAACGGCGGTGGGCCGCAGCGCCCGGCGGAGAGCGGCATCGCACTGCGCGGTGACGACCCGGCCCGGGGCGGCGAGCTGTTCCGGCTGAACTGCGCGTCCTGCCACAACTTCACCGGCCAGGGCGGCGCGCTGTCGTCCGGCAAGTTCGCCCCGGCGCTGACCCCCGCGACCGAGGACCAGATCTACACCGCGATGCTGAGCGGCCCTCAGAACATGCCGCACTTCTCCGACCGGCAGCTCTCGCCGGACGAGAAGAAGGACATCATCGCCTACGTCAAAACGGTCGTCGACGGGGACAACGACCCGGGCGGCAACGGGCTGGGCGGTATCGGCCCGGTCTCCGAGGGCCTGATCGCGTGGATCGTCGGGATCGTCGCGCTGGTCGGCTTCACGCTGTGGTTGGGAGCGAAGGCATGAGCGACGTCAGCCACGGCACCCCGCGGGCCGCGGGGCGCCCCACCGACGCCGAGCTCGAGGACATGACACCCGAGCAGCTGGCCACCCTGGCCACCGAGCTCGACGACGTCGTACTGGTACGCAACTCGAACCGCTGGCCGGTCCCCGGCACCCGGGCCGAGAAGCGGGCCGAGCGGCAGGTGGCCCGCTGGTTCCTGCTCTCGGCGATCGCGGCACTGGTCTTCCTGGGTTCGTTCCTGTTCTGGCCGTTCCACTACGTGGCACCGGAGCAGCCGGGGCACCTGATGTACTCGCTGTACACGCCGGTGATCGGGGCCAGCTTCGGGTTCACCGTGCTGTTCCTGGGCGTGGGTGTGGTCGCCTACGTGAAGAAGTTCTTCCCGGACGAGGTGGCCATCCAGCAGCGCCACGACGGCCCGTCGGGCAACGTGGAGCGCCGCGCGCTGATGGCCCAGCTGGCCAGCGCCGGCAAGGACACCGGTATCGCGCGCCGCTCGATGATCAAGCGCAGCGCCGGTCTCGCGGCCGGGGTGTTCGGCCTCGGCTTCGGGGTGATCGCGCTCGGCGGCCTGATCCACAACCCGTGGAAGGGCCGGGACAAGGCCGACCTCTGGGTCACCCCGTGGGCGCCGGCCAACGGCGAGAAGGTCTACCTGCGCCGCGACCTCGGCATCTCCTCCGAGGAGATCATCAGCAACAACATCGAGGTCCGGGTGCGGCCGGAGGACCTGGACGCGGCCTCCATCGAGACCGTGTTCCCGTTCCGGCTGTCCGACCTGCACGACGCCGAGAAGATGAGCGAGAACCTGCGCGCCTCGGACGCGCCGGTGATGCTGATCAGGCTCCGGCCCGGCACCCAGGTCACCCAGCGGGCCGGCCAGGAGAAGTTCCACTTCGGCGACTACTACGCGTACTCGAAGGTCTGCACCCACCTGGGCTGCCCGACCTCGCTGTTCGAGGCGCAGACCAACCGGATCCTCTGCCCGTGCCACCAGTCGCAGTTCCTGGCCACCGAGTACGCCAAGCCGATCTTCGGCCCGGCCACCCGGGCGCTACCACAACTTCCCATCACGGTGGACAACGAGGGATACTTCATCGCGACCGCTGATTTCGACGAGGCGGTCGGGCCTGGCTTCTGGGAGCGGCGATCATGAGTTCCATCACGACCCCGACGACCAGCTCGAACGTGCTCAAGGAGAAGGCGGGCGCCGCGCTCGACGGGCTCGACCAGCGGTACCACCCCGCGGCCGGGATGCGGAAGCAGTTCAACAAGGTCTTCCCGACGCATTGGTCGTTCATGCTCGGTGAGATCGCGCTGTACAGCTTCATCATCCTGCTGCTCTCCGGCACCTACCTGGGCCTGTTCTTCGACCCGTCGATGCAGGACGTCACCTACAACGGCGCGTTCGACAACCTCCGGGGCCTGTCCATGTCCCGGGCGTACGAGAGCGCGCTGAACATCACCTTCGACGTGCGCGGCGGCCTGTTCGTCCGGCAGATCCACCACTGGGCGGCGCTGCTGTTCGTCGCCTCGATGTTCGTGCACATGTTCCGCACGTACTTCACCGGTGCGTTCCGCAAGCCCCGCGAGACCAACTGGGTGATCGGGATCCTGCTGGTCCTGATGGGCTTCATGGAAGGCTTCACCGGCTACTCGCTGCCGGACGACCTGCTCTCCGGCACCGGCCTGCGGATCATGTCCGGCTTCGTGATGTCGATCCCGGTGATGGGTACGTGGGTCAACTACCTGATCTTCGGGTCGGAGTTCCCCGGCAACGAGCTGATCCCGCGGCTCTACATCGTGCACGTACTGCTGCTGCCGGGCATCCTGCTCGCGCTGATCGCGGTGCACGTCGGCCTGGTCTGGTACCAGAAGCACACCCAGTTCCCCGGCCCGGGCCGCACCGAGCACAACGTCGTCGGCGTCCGCATCCTGCCGGCCTTCGCCGCCAAGGGTGGCGCGTTCTTCGCCGTCACGGTCGGCGTCATCGCCATCATGGCCGGCATCTTCCAGATCAACCCGATCTGGAACTTCGGGCCGTACAACCCGGCGCACATCTCGGCCGGCTCGCAGCCCGACTTTTACGTGCTCTTCACGGAGGGCATGCTGCGCATCTTCCCGCCGTGGGAGATCAGCATCGCCCACACGTACCTGATCCCGCCGGCGTTCTGGGCCAGCCCGCTGTTCCTGCCGCTGATCCACGGGCTGGCCGGGGCCTATCCCTGGATCGAGCGCAAGTTCACCAAGGACAACGCGCTGCACAACCTGCTGCAGCGTCCCCGGGACGTACCGGTCCGGACGTCGCTGGGTGTGATGGCCATCACGTTCTACGTCTGGCTGGTGGCGCTGGGTTCGAACGACATCATCGCCGACAAGTTCAACATCTCGCTCAACGCCACCACCTGGGCCGGCCGGATCGGCATCCTGCTGCTCCCGCCGCTGGCCTACTGGGTGACCTACCGGATGTGCATCGGGCTGCAGCGCGGTGACCGCGCGGTGCTCGAGCACGGCATCGAGACCGGCATCATCAAGCGGCTGCCGCACGGTGAGTTCATCGAGGTGCACCAGCCGCTGGCCGGGCTCGACTCGCACGGCCACGCCATCCCGCTGGAGTACCAGGGCGCCCCGGTGCCCAAGCGGATGAACCAGCTGGGTTCCGGTGGCCACCCGGTCGCCGGTTCGCTGCTGCGGCCCGACCCGCCGGAGGAGACCGCCGCGCTGGCCAGGGCCCGGGCCGAGCTGGCCCACGGCAACGGGCACGACGCGGAGCCCGGCGAGCACAGCGACGAACGCCGGCCCGAGCTGGCCGGCCGGCCCCAGCAGCTGGACAGCTGAGCTCGACACGCCACGAAGAAGCGCCCCCGGCCACGGTCGGGGGCGCTTTTTTGTCCGGTTTTTCGGGTGTCGCCCCGGCCCCGCACAGGTAACGTCCGAGGTGGGCCCGTACACGATCGGGCCCAGTCGAGCGGCGGTACTGGGCGGCGATGGGCGGCAGGGGCGGGCGACCGGGCTCGGACTGGTCGGTCTGGACACGGGTGGCGGGCGCCGGACGGCCCGCGCTGGACCTGTTGCACGCCAGCCTGGTGCACTGGCACTACGCCCCGCACATGCACGAGGAGTTCTCGATCGGCGCCTGCACGGTCGGCCGGGAGGTCATCCGGTACCGGGGCGCCTCGCACTACGCCGGGCCCGGCACGCTGCTGGTGATCGAACCCGGCGAGCCGCACACCGGAGGGCCGGCCGATCCGGACGGCTTCGTCTACCGGGTGGCCTATCCGCCGGCGGAGCTGCTCACCGAGCCGGGCCGGCCGGCGCCGCACTTCCGTGAGCTGGTCATCCACGATCCGGAGCTGGCCGGCGAGCTGCGGTCCGTACACGCCGCGCTGAGCCGCCCTGGTGACCCGCTGGAGCGCGAGTCCCGGCTGGCCGAACTGTTCGGCCGGCTGGTGCTGCGGCACGCCGAGTCGGCCGGTGAGGGCCTCCCCCGCCGGCGCCTCGCCCAGGTGGCCCGCCCTGTGATGAGCCGGCTGGCCGACCAGATGGCCTCGCCGCCCTCGCTGGCCGAGGTCGCCGCGGAGCTGGGGCTGTCGCGCTACCAGCTGCTGCGGGCGTTCCGGGACGAGGTCGGCCTGCCGCCCTACGCCTGGCTGGCCCAGCACCGGGTGATGCACGCCAAGGCGCTGCTGGAGCGCGGTGGTCGGCTGGCCGAGGTGGCCGCACTGGTCGGGTTCGCCGACCAGGCCCACCTGACGCGGTGGTTCCGGCGCGTGGTTGGCGTCACACCGGGCGCGTACCGCAACAGCGTTCAAGACGCCGACCGGGAATGCCCCTGATCCTGGACGCGGTTGTCCGGTGATGGGCCGGTGCGGAGAGCGACGAGGGGTGCCGTGAGTCGGCGAGGTTGGGTGCTGTTCGGGGCGATGTGCCTGCTCTGGGGCATCCCGTATCTGATGATCAAGGTGGCGGTCGGCGGTGTCTCGGTGCCGGTGCTGGTGTTCCTGCGCACCGGGATCGGCGCGCTGGTGCTGCTGCCGCTGGCGCTGCGGCCCGGTGCGCTGACCACCCTGCGCGCGCACTGGCGCCCCCTGCTCGCCTTTGCCGCGCTGGAGATCATCGGCCCGTGGTACCTGCTGTCCGACGCGGAGCGGCACCTGTCGAGCGGGCTGACCGGGCTGCTGATCGCCGCCGTGCCGATCATCGGGGTGCTCGTCGTGCGGGCGTTCGGCGACACCACCTCGCTCGGCCCGGTGCGCTGGACCGGGCTGGGGCTCGGGCTCGCCGGCGTGCTGCTGCTGGCCGCGCCGCACCTCAGCGGCGGCACCGCGTGGCCGATCCTGGAGCTGCTGCTGGTCGCGGTCGGGTACGCCACCGCCCCGGTGATCGCCGCCCGCAAGCTGGGCGACGTACCGAACCTGCTGATCACCTCCAGCTGCCTCGGCCTCGCCGCGCTGGTCTACGCCGTGCCGGCCGCCGTCACCTGGCCGACCGCCCTGCCCTCCACGCCGGTGCTGTTCTCGCTCGGTGCGCTCGCCGTGGTCTGCACCGCGCTGGCGTTCGTGCTGTTCTTCGAGCTGATCCGGGAGGTCGGGCCGGCCAGGGCGATCGTGTTCACCTACGTCAACCCGGCGGTCGCGGTCGCCGCCGGCGTGCTGCTGCTCGGTGAGCCGCTGACGTGGCCGGTGGTCGCGTCGTTCGTGCTGATCCTGGCCGGCTCGGTGCTGGCCACCGCGCGGCAGCGGGAGAAGGTGGCCGCCGCGGTCGTCGCGCAGCCCTGCGCCGCCCCGGCCGACTGAGCCCTCGCCGGGCCGGGCGGCTCGGCGTTTGATCCGCGCGGTGATAGGGGCGACTTCGGTCACAATGGCCGCCATGGCGTCGCTGACCTCGAATGACCTGCGCACGGTCCTCGACCTGGTCCATGCGATGCACGCGGACGAGCGGGGCGCGCCGCCGCTGGATGTGCTCGCCGAGCTGGGCCAGCTGGTCGGCGCCGACGTGTCCTCCTACACCCGGGTGGAGCACCGGTCCGCCCGGCTGGTCACCAGCGTGGTGACGCCTGCCGAGCAGAACCTGAGCGACCGGGAGATCGCCGAGCTGGTCACGCCACACTGGGCGCAGGCGATGGACCGGCGGGCCCGGCTGGCCTCGCTGACCTCCGCGACCCGCCGGCTGGCCCGGCATGCCGACCGGTTCGAGGACACGCTGGCCGGCCTGCCGACCCTGACCCGGAGCGAGCGCGCCGTCGTCGAGCAGCTCGTCGGCGGGCTGACCGACCGGGAGATCGCCCGCTGCCTCGGGATCAGCCCACGCACCGTGCACAAGCACCTGGAGCACGTGTACCGCAAGCTCGGCGCGACGAACCGGGCCGGCCTGATCGCCATCCTGTACCGCGCCGGCCTGGCACCCCGGTCGGCGGAGCGGACCCTGACGCCCTGATCGGCCCGCCCCACCCCGTGCCGTCACGATGGCGCGGGGCGGCGGCGTCCCCGCACGTACGGCACCGCCAGCAACAGCAGCACCGCGACCTCCGCCAGCAGGCTGAGCAGCGCCTGCGGCGCGGGGTCGAAGCCGCGCTCGACGAACCCGAACAACCCGACCGTGCGGGACGCCGCGAAGCCGAACAGCGCGCCGGCGGCGAGCCCGGCCGCCCCGAGGCGCAGGATCGCCGGGCCGGCCACCAGCAGCAGCACCGCGACGGCGACGGAGCCGCTGGCCTGCAGCAGGAACGATGGGCCGATCACCGGGATCACGCGGTAGCCGTGCAGGTAGAGCTGGGCGTGCAGGAGGCCGCTGACGGCCAGGCAGACCGCGGTGGCGATGCGGGTGAGGGTCGCGGTGCTCATGCGAGCTTCTGATCCCGCACGGCCAGCAGCTGCTGACCGGGCTGGTAGGTGACCGACCGGATGCCCAGCGCGTCGCCCAGCTGGCCGGCGGGCAGGGTCAGCGGCACCGGCGCGGGGCCCTGCCCGGGGTGCGGCAGCGGGTACGCGGTGGTGGTGGCGCTGTGGAAGGTGACGTTGCCCTCCGTCTTCGAGAACAGCTGGTGCACGTGCCCGTTGAGGCAGGTCACCGAGGAGAACCGGCGCAGGTAGGACAGGGCCTGGACGGCGTCGTCGGTGCCCCAGCCCCACGCCGGGTACATCGCGAAGAGCGGGATGTGGCTGAACACCACGATGGGTGTGTCGCTGGACAGGCCGGCGACGTCGCGCTGGATGAAGTCGAGCTGGTCGACGCCGAGGTGGCCGAGCTTCTCCAGCGCGAGGGTGTTGACCAGGGCGATGACGTGCACACCCTTGATGTCGAAGCTGTACCAGCCGTCGCCCCGGGTACCGGCGCCGAACGTGGCGCGGTACTTCTGCCCGTGGTCGTCGACCGAGTCGTGCTCACCGGGCACCACGAACACCTTGTCGGTGCGCAGCCCGCCGAGCATCTGGTGGACCTGGTCGAACTGGGCCGCGGTGGACAGGTGCGTCAGGTCGCCGGTGTGCATGACGAAGTCCGGGCGCTGGTCCAGTGCGTTGACCTGGGTGATCGCGCGGGAGAACGACCCGGCGACGTCGAGGTTCGCCGGTCCGTTGAAGCCGATGTGGCTGTCGCTGAGCTGGACGAACCGCAGCGCGTGCGGGTCGGCGGCCGCCGCGCTCGCCCCGGCGCTGCCGCCGACGTGGCTGATCACCTCGCCGCCGGCCACCGTGAGCACCACCGCCGCGCCGAACCAGGCCCCGTGGCGCAGCAGCTGCCGGCGGCTCATCCCGTCCGGCCGGTCCGTGCCGTCGTAGTCCGGGCCGGTGTCCTCCCCGCCAGCACCGCCCCCGCCAGTGCCGTCCCTGCCCGCGCTCACGGGGTCACCACGACGGTGGCCGTCATGAACGGGTGGATGGTGCACAGGTAGTCGTAGTGGCCCGCCTTGGTGAACGTGTAGCGGTACGTGTCCCCGGTGTTCATGGCCGGCGAGTGGAACGGGCCGTCGTTCATCGCGGTCACGGTGTGGGAGTCCTGGTCCTGGTTGGTCCAGGTGATCGTGGTGCCGACCTTGACGGTCACCACGGCCGGGGCGAACGCGAAGTTCTGGATGGCCACGGTGTTGGTGGCCACCGGCGCCGCGGCCGCCGGCGCGGCGGCGGGCGCCTGCCCAGCCATGCCGGCCATCCCCGCCATGCCGGGCATCCCCGGCGTGGCCTGGGCCGGCTGCGCGTTCGCGGTGTCGCCCGGCGCCGTGTTCGAGCTCTGCGCGGTATCGGTGGGCGGTGTGGTGTTCGACGTGGTCGCGCAGCCGGCGAGCACGCCCGCCGCCGTCGCGATGGTGGACAGTAGGAGAACTGCCCTGGGCAGGACCCAGGACCAGGACTGTCGCATGGTGTACCCCTTGTCCGGCCCGACCTGCTCGGGCCGCCGGCTGACCCGCCCGTTGCGGGTCACGCTCCTAGATAGGGGTGGGGGTTACAGCGACGGTCCGGCCCTGGTCAGGCCACCGGCCCGGTCGAACGGTCAGGCCACCGGGCCGGGCGGGGCGAAGATCTGCACGGTGCCGTCCGCCTCGCGGACCTGCAGGTGCGGCAGCGGCCGCGGCGGCACCGCGAGCTGGTAGTGCAGCAGCTGCCCGCCCAGGGCGAAGGAGGCGTTGTGGCACGGGCAGTCGAGCCGCCGGGCCGGCGCGTTCAGGGCGAGCCGGCAGCCCAGGTGGGTGCACACGCCCGAGACCGCGCCCAGCTGGCCTTCGTTGCGCACCACGAACCCGATCACGGTGCCCAGGTCGAAGGCGTGCACCCCACCCTCCGGGAGGTCGGCGCTGGCCACCACGGTGCGCCACTCCCCGGTGTTGGGCCGCAGCGTCTCGTCGCCGCCGGTATCGGACGGGCGGGACAGCACATGGTCGACCCCGGCCCCGATCGCCGCCGCGCCGGCCGCGATCGAGGCACCCTGCACCAGCCGGCGCCGGGTCCGGTCCACCGCGGGGCGCCCGGCCGGTGCCACCTCGGCCCCGCTCGCCTCGTCCCGCGCGATCTCCTCGGCCAGCCTCCGGTGCAGGCCGGTGACGAACTCCTCACGCGGTGACCCGGCCCCGGGCCGCGCCGCCCGCAGCGTGATCGCGGCCCGCAGCTGGGCGACGTCGTCGTCCTCGGCCTGGAACGGGCGCGGCCGGCGACCCCGCAACAGGTCGGCCACGAAGCGGCGCACACCCCGCTCACTCACTGCGGCTCCCCCTCCACGAGTTGGGCGGCCCGGCGCAACGCCCGGTGCTGCAACACTTTCGCATTGCCCGCGGTCACCCCCAACGCGGCCGCCGCCTCCCGCACCGAATAGCCCTCCAAAAACCGCAGCCGCAGGATGTTGCGGTACTGCTCCGGCAGCTCGGCCAGGATCCGCGCCGCCCGCCCGGCCGAACCGGACACCGCGTCGTCGGCGGACAGTGTGCCCTCGGCGGACTCCCCCTCGTCGGCCGGCACGCCGATCTCGGCGACGAACCTGGCCACCGACTCGGAGATGGTGGTGATCTCACGTCCCAGGGTGCGCCGCCAGTAGCCGGCGAGCACGGTGCGCGCCGTCGTGGTCAGGTAGGCGCGCACCTCGGGCACCGTCGCCGACACGCGCAGCGGCCGCAGCGCGGCCAGGAACACCTCGGCCGTCAGGTCCTCCGCGTCGGCCCGGTTGCCCACCTTGGCGAACATCAGCCGGTACACGCGGTCGACGTTGTCGCGGTAGACCGCCTCCCAGTCCGGGTAGACGTCGCCGCTGACCACCCGCAGCTCCGGCACACCCTGCACCGGGCGGGGGCGCGTGCCACCGGGGCGCGACTCCCCGGCGGGGGTGTCCTCGCCACCTCGGCGCCAACCCCGGCCGCGCTCGGGCCATCCCATCCCGCGCACCATGCCAACCGCCCTCGCCTTCCGACGTCCAGGCAGGCCCACAGTGACACCCGCCCAGAAGTCAGTAGGCAGCGGGGTTACACCTGGTCCCGTCAGAGCCGCCCTCGGCGGGCGAGGCACACCTGGGAGTCCGCCCGGCCGACCGCCGTGCTGATCTCGGTGCTGATCTCCGTGCTGATCTCGGTGCTGATCTCGGTGCTGATCTCCGTGGCCGCGCGCTCGCCGGAATCCAGGGCACCGTCCATCCAGGCGACCATCGGTGAGGTGTGCACGTAGCTGGCCACCTCGTTGCCGGCCAGCCCCGGCAGGAACCGGAGCACCTCCGCCAGCATGTGGTCGGCCCGTTCCTCCGGTGACAGCGAGCGAAGCACCGTGCTGCTGTCGGCGATCAGGTATGCGCAGAGCATGCCGAACGACCCCGGCTGACCAGGGCTGATGTCCCAGATCCGCTCGGCGGCCGTGTCCGTGCCGATCAGGTTCAACCCGCCCGGCGCACCCCGAGGGGCCGAGCCAGAACCTGCTCCTGGTCTGGAAGTACACCTTCGCCGCGTCGGCCATCCGGTACGCCTGCACGGCCCGCATCTTGTGCTCGCCGAGCCCGGCCAGCCGGACCCGCCGCAGCACCGGGAACGGGATCGTGCACACCCCGTAGTCGGCCTCGACCTCGTGAAGCCGCCCGCCGGCGTCCCGGTAGCCGACCACCACCCGGTCCGGCCGGCTGTCCACCCGCGGCACCTCGGCCCGGTAGCGCACCCGGCCGCCCAGCGCGGCGGCGAACGCGGCCGGCAGCTGGTCGTTGCCGCCGCGCAGCCCGTACACCGCCGTTGCCCCGACCATCGCCGTCTCCTGGCCGGCGAAGGCCAGCGCGTTGAACCCGCCGAGGTTGCCCTAGCTGGCCCGCGGGAAGCGCAGCCAGCCCTCGCTGGCGCCGTTGCGGCGGGCGAGCTGCGCCAGCGAGGTCCGGCCAGCGCGGCGCGGACACGTCCCCGGCGGCCAGCACCGCCGGGCCGAGGTAGCGGTCGAAGCCCGCGTGCGGGTCCCGCGCCTCGTCGTCGGACATCCGCGCCACCGACCAGGTCTCCGGTGGTCGGGGCGTGGCGAAGCGCTGACCGTCGAGGTACCAGAGCTGGCTGCCGGTGTCCGGGTACGCGAACAGCTTGTCGGTCAGCCCGAACTCGGCGAGGTACCGGTTGGTGTGCACGTGGGAGTTGGGGATGCGGACCGCGCCGGCCTCGGCGAAGCCACCGCCGGCGAACCCGTCCCGGACGGTCTGTACGCGCCCGCCCGGGCGGTCCTGCGCCTCGAGTACCACGACCTCGAAGCCCAACCGGATGAGCCGGTAGGCCGCGCAGAGCCCCGCCAGGCCCGCGCCGAGCACCACGACCCTCGGCGGCTCGGCGGCTCGGCGGTCCGCCACGGTCCCCCCTTGACGCGCGCCGCCACCCGCGGCGCCCGTCGACACCCAATCAGGCGGCATCAGCGGGGTGAATACGCAGTTCTGCGTAGCTCCCACGACCGGGAGAACCGGGAGGTCAGAGCGGCTCGGGGCGGTCGATCGTGTACTGCGCGAGCTTGACCTCGCGGCCGTCGAACTCGGCCACGTCGTCGCGCAGCCAGCGCATGCCGCACTTCTCCATCACGCGGCGGCTGGCGGCGTTGTCGGTGGTCGCCTCGGCGCTCACCCGGCCGATGTCGGGCAGGCTGAGCAGGTGCTCGATCGCGGCGCCGAGTGCCTCGGTGGCGTAGCCCTCACCCCAGCAGGACGGCGTGAGGTCGTAGCCGACGGACACCTCGACCGGGTCGGCGGTGCGGGCGCAGCTGATCGTGCCGATCACCGCGTCGTCGGTGCGCCGGACCAGCAGCCACGGCCCGAGGTTGGGTGCGTCGTCGCCGGTCTCCTCGTCGATCGCCGGGTAGAGCGCGACGAGCCGCAGTACCTGGGTGGCGAACGCCGACGGGTACTCGTCGGCGAACGCCAGGCGGTTCTCGTCTGTGCCGGCGAGGGTCCGCTCGGCGTCCGCCGCGGTGAGCGTGCGCAGCAGCAGCCGAGGGCTGGAGATCAGCTGGACGGACACGCGCCTAGTGGTCCGAGCGCGGCAGGTGGTACTCGAACAGCAGGCCGCCCACCATGAAGACCAGGATCACCCCGGAGATGACGAGCGCCCAGATCAGCCAGTAGGCCACGCTGATGCCGACCAGGGCGGCGCCCGCCGCCAGGCCGATCGGCCAGTAGCTGCCCGGGCTGAAGAAGCCCATGTCACCGGCGCCGTCGCTGATCTCCGCGTCCGGGTTGTCCTCGGGGCGCGTCTCCAGCCGCCGGGAGACGAACCGGAAGTAGGTACCGATGATCAGCGACAGCCCGCCGGTCAGCGTCAGGCCGACGATGCCCACCGCTTCCTTGGACAGGACTCCGTACACGATCGCGCACACGAAGAAGAACACCGTGCAGATCTCGAAGATCCGGGATTCGACCTTCATCTCGCCGCCACTCCCCTTCGCTCAGCTACTGGTGCGTTCCGAGGCCGACCGATGGGTGCGGTCGGTCTGGAACGGATAGGTCGTGGTGGCCTCCGGCGCACAGAGCGCGCCGCAGTTGAGCGCGGCCAGCGCCTCGCCGGCGGTGTTCGGCACCCCGGTGATCGAGTTGTTCTGGGTGCGCAGTTGCAGGTAGCGGTTGTACAGGTCCGGGCTGAGCGCGCGGACCTCGAAGTTCATCGCGGAGTGGTACGTGCCACACAGCTCGGCGCACCGGCCGACGAACGCACCCTGCTGGTCGATCTTGTCGATCAGGAAGACGTTGTCGGTGTCGTTCTTCTTCGGGTCCGGGAAGACGTCCCGCTTGAACAGGAACTCCGGCACGAAGAACGAGTGGATCACGTCCTGCGAGTCGAGGGTGAACTCGATGCTCTCGTCGGTGGGCAGCACGAGCAGGGGGATCGTCTCGCTGGTACCCAGCGTGCTGATCGGCTTGCCCGTCGGGTTGTCCGGGTAGTCGAACTGCCAGTTCCACTGGAACGCGGTCACGTCGACCTTCACGTCCGGATTCGGAATGTGCTTGTCGACGTCGTTCTGGACGATCACCGTGTAGCTGAAGATGATCGCTACGAGGATCGTCGGGAGCACGACGCTCACGATCTCGACCGGAAGGCTGTACTGGAACTGCTTGGGCAGCTCGCCGTCACCCTTCTTGCGGTGGAAAGCCACGGCCCATGCCGTCAGGCCCCACACGATCACACCGACGACCAATGACAACAAGGCCAGGAAGGTCCACAACTGCCGCATCTCGGTCGCCTGCGGCGTCACGCCGACCGGCCAACCGAACCGGATGGCTTCCTCGACCGAGCAGCCGCTCGTCGACGCCGCCACCACAGCAGCCAGCAGAGCAACCTTGATCGCCCTCCGAAAACGGGTGCTCGCCACGCCCACTGCTCGCTGCCTCCCACGCTCAATCATCCTCGGTAGCGTCCTCCGACTGGCGGTACGGCAGCTACCCTGCGCGCAGCCTATAAGAAAGATTCACGGTCACCACGCGGAGGGTTCTCCCGTGTCGGCCGATCCCGGCAAATCCCCGCCGACCCCACCTGGTCGGGGCACACCCCCAGGGGCCCAGGGCTACCCGGCGGCATAGTCTGCTGGTTTCTCGGCACCGAGTCCAACAGCCGGCTGATAGGGGGCGAGCACGTCACGTGTGTGGACTATTGGGACTGCTCACAGCACGTGCGGACGCGCCGGACCGCGCGGCTGCCGTCATCGATGCGCTGCACGACGGGCGACACCGGGGCCCCGACGAGACCGGCGAATGGCACGACCAGGACGTCCTGCTCGGCTTCAACCGGCTGTCGATCATCGACATCGACCACTCTCAGCAGCCGCTGCGCTGGGGCCCGGACGGCCGCTACATGCTGGCGTTCAACGGCGAGATCTACAACTACCTGGAGCTTCGTGAGGAACTTCGCGCCGAGCACGGCGCCCAGTTCCATACCGACGGCGACGGCGAGGTCATCGTCGCCGGCTTCCACTACTGGGGTCAGGACGTGGTGCGCCGCCTGCGCGGCATGTTCGCCTTCCTGATCTGGGACACGCAGGAGCGAGTGCTGTTCGGGGCCCGGGATCCGTTCGGCATCAAGCCCCTGTTCGTACACACCGGGCCGGCCGGCACCGCGTTCTCCAGCGAAAAGAAGAGCCTGCTCGCCCTGCTCACCCCCGCCACCGGCTCGGTCACCATCGACCAGCCGGCGTTGCAGCACTACCTGCTCCTGCAGTACGTGCCCGAGCCGGCGACGATGCACCGGGAGATCCGCCGGATCGAGTCCGGCACGCTGTTCACCGTTCGACCGGGCGCTGAGCCGGTGACCGAGCGGTACTTCACACCTGTGTTCTCCCCCACTCCGATCAGGGACGCGGCGAGCCGGTCGGCCCTGTACGGCCGAATCACCGATGTGATGCGCGACTCGGTCGCCAAGCACATGCGGGCGGACGTCACCGTCGGCGCGTTCCTGTCCGGCGGGATCGACTCCACCGCGATCGCCGCGCTGGCGAAGGAACACAACCCGGATCTGATCACCTTCACGACCGGCTTCGAGCGGCCCGGCTACTCCGAGGTCGACGTCGCGGCCGAGTCGGCGGAGGCGATCGGCGTGCGCCATGTCGTCCGCACGGTGAAGCCGGACGAGATGATGGACGCACTCCCGCTGATCGTCTGGTACCTCGACGACCCGGTGGCCGACCCGGCCCTGGTGCCGCTGTGGTTCATCGCCAGGGAGGCCCGCCAGCACGTCAAGGTGGTGCTCTCGGGGGAGGGCGCGGACGAGCTGTTCGGCGGTTACACGATCTATCGGGAGCCGCTGTCGCTGGCGCCGTTCGAGAAGGTACCCGGCGCTGTACGCAACGCCCTGGGCAAGCTGTCGACGCGTATCCCCGAGGGGATCCGGGGCAAGGACCTGCTGCGCCGGGGAGCGCTCCCGCTGGAGCGGCGCTACTACGGGAATGCCCGGATCTTCCGGGACGACCAGCTGGCGGCCGTGCTGCGCCAGTACGACCCGCGGCGGTCGCACACCGACATCACGGCCCAGTGGTACCGCCGCTCGGTCGAGTGGGATCCGGTCTCCCGGATGCAGCACGTCGACCTGTTCACGTGGCTGCGCGGGGACATCCTGGTCAAGGCCGACAAGATGACCATGGCGAACTCGCTGGAGCTGCGGGTTCCGTTCCTCGACCCCGAGGTCTTCTCGGTCGCGTCCACGATCCCGCTCAGTGAGAAGATCACCGGCACCAACGGGTCCGGCACCACGA
>DATAZG010000168.1:0-3568 GCA_036272155.1 Pseudonocardia sp. | reverse complement strand
CCCGCTCGGCCGGCCGATGTGACCAAGGCCTTTGTGCTGTGGCTCGCCAGCGTGGCGGTGTCCCTGGTCGGGCAGGTGATCGCGTACCCGGCCGCGAGCCAGACGGTCCGGGAGACGGTCTCGCGCGCCGCCGAGTCGTCGGGTACGCCGATCCCCGCCGCCGAGCTGGAGACGATCACCCGGGTCGGCCTGGCGGTCGGGCTGGCGCTGATCGTCGTGTTGTCGGCGGTGTGGGTGCTAGTCGGGTTCAAGCTGCACGCCGGCCGCAACTGGGCGCGGGTACTGATCGCCGTGGTCACCGCGCTCGGCGTGATCTCCATGCTGGCCACGGCCGACGGGTTCAGCTCGCTGGCCGCGATCCTCTCGCTCGCGCAGAACCTGCTGTCCATCGCCGTGGTCGTGTACGTGTACCGGCCGGAGTCGTCGGCCTACTTCGCCAAGCCGAAACCGGGCCCGCAGAGGTCCGACTGGTAGCGGGCCCGCCCTAAGAGGTCAGTGCGGCGGCCAGCGCGACCACACCGGGCGGGTCGGGCGGGCGGCCGTAGCGGGCCAGCAGCACCTCGCGGATGGCGCCGGGCAGCTGCCGGGTCCGGACGCCGGGGCGGCGATAGGCGCGCAGTGCCAGGTCAGGCAGCACGGTCATGCCGAGGCCGGCCCCGACCAGCGCCTGCGCGGCCACGTAGTCGTCGGTGGTGAACCGGATCCTCGGGCTGAAGCCGGCCTGGGCGCACATCCGGACCAGGTGGTCGCGGCACCGCTCACAGCCGGCGATCCAGTCCGCGTCGGCGTGCCCGGCCAGCTCGGCGGGCCAGTCGGCACCGGTGGGGCCCACCAGGTGCAGCGCCTCCTCGTCGAGCAGGTCCAGGCGCAGGTCGTCCTCGGTGCCGGCCGGCCCGCCGCCGCTCGCCGGTCCCTCGCCGGGCGCGGCACCGGCTGTCGCACCCTCTCGGTAGCGGAACACCACCGCCGTGTCCACCTCACCCGCACGCAGCAGCTCGAGCGCCTCCGGGGGCTCTACCTCGGTGAGCTCCAGGGCGAGGTCGGGATACGTGGCCCGCAGCCGGGCGGCCGCCGTCGGCACGATGGTGCCCAGCGCGGAGGGGAACGCCGCCAGCCGCACCCGGCCGGCCCGCAGTCCGGTGTGCTCGTCGAGCTCCGACCGGGCGGCCTCCACCCGGCCGAGGATCCCGGTGGCCCGGGCGGCGAGCAGCTGGCCCGCCTCGGTCAGCCGGACGCCCCGGCCCACCCGGCGGACCAGTACCGCGCCGGTCTCCGCCTCCAGCCGGGCCAGGTGGTGGCTGACCGAGGGCTGCGCATAGTGCAGCGCGGCCGCCGCCGCGGTCACTGAACCGTGCTCCGCCAGGGCCGCCAGTACCCGCAACCGCGTCAGGCTCAGCACGTACAGCTCCCGTGAGTGGCGAGTGGTCCCGGGAGACCACTCGCCACTCACGACCTCGGGCGGGCGGCCTCATATAGATCCAGGCTATAGGTTTTCTCGAAAACTGGCACTGGATTGATGCGATGTCAGGCCCCACTCTGGGGAACGTGAACATCGACGCCATCCGAGCCGCACAGACGACCCTCGTCGGGTTGCTCGACCCGACCCCCGCCTGGGGCGCCCCCGCGCTGGACGAGGTCACCGGTGCCCGCGTGGTGCTCAAGCACGAGGAGGTGCAGCCCACCGGCGCGTTCAAGGTCCGGGGCGGGCTGAACCTGCTGGCCGGTATGTCGGCCGCCGAGCGCGCGGCCGGCGTGGTCTCCGCCT
Organism: Pseudonocardia sp.; assembly: GCA_036272155.1. Lineage (GTDB taxonomy): Bacteria > Actinomycetota > Actinomycetes > Mycobacteriales > Pseudonocardiaceae > Pseudonocardia. Next base: position 1,803 of record DATAZG010000168.1, on the reverse strand, counting down.
CCACCGGCAACCACGGGCAGTCGCTGGCGTACGCGGCCCGGCGGTTCGGCGCGCGCTGCCAGATCGTGCTGCCCGAGCCGGCCAACCCCACCAAGCTGCGCGCGCTGCGCGGCTGGGGCGCCGAGCTGGTGCTGCGCGGCACGACGATGGAGCAGGCCAGCGCGCACGCCGTCGAGCTGGCCGAGCGGGACGGCGCCCGGTTCGTCCACCCGGCCAACGAGCCGGCACTGGTGGCCGGCGTCGGCACCCTCTACCTGGAGCTGCTCACCAGCCACCCGGACCTGGACTACGTGGTCGTGCCCGTGGGCGGGGGCAGCGGGGCGGCGGCGGCCTGCCTGGTGGCCGCGTCGGTCGCCCCGGGCTGCCGGGTGATCGCGGTGCAGGCCAGGGCGTCGAGGGCCGCGCACGACTCGTGGCGCGCCGGCACGCCGGTCAGCCGCCCCAACCGGACGACGGTGGAGGGGCTGGCCATCGGCTCCGGCTACCCGAGCACCCAGGCCGTGCTGCGCGAGCACCTGGCCGACTTCGTGCTGGTGGACGATGAGCAGGTCAGGGCGGCCCAGCTGCTGCTGCTCACCCACGCCCACACGATGGCCGAGGGCGCCGGGGCCGCCTCGCTGGCCGGGCTGCTCGCGCTGGGCGCTCAGCCGGGTGCTCAGCTGGCCGGCGCGCGGGTCGGCGTGATCGTCACCGGCGGCAACGCCTCGCCCGCCGAGCTGGCCTCGGTGCTCGGTACGTCGCAGGTCACAGCGGCCTGACCTGGGCTTTATTACGATCTGCCCGTTATGTCACTGGTCAGGGAACCCTCGGCGGGCGATACGCGTTGGCACCAGTGAGGCCGATGAAGGCCTGAACTTGGGTGTCTGAGGAGGACACGGTGCGCACCAGCAGCAACCCGGCGTTCCGCAACCTGCCCACTGGGCGGGGCGGCTATGCGGGATTTGACGATCGGATCGGCGGGGCCGCCGGTGGCGCGGCCGCGTATCGACAGACGAACCAGCCCACCGGCTACGACCGGACGACGACCGACCGCCCGCTGACCGTCGACGACGTGGTCACCAAGACCGCGATCACCGCCGGCCTCGCGCTCGTCGCCGGCGTGCTCACCGTGCTCAGCGGCGCATACTGGCTGGCCCTACCGGCCTTCCTGGTCGGCCTGGTCATCTCGCTGATCGTCATCTTCAAGCAGAGCAGCAACCCTGCTCTGATCATCACCTACTCGATCGCCGAGGGCATTGCGCTCGGCGGTATCACCGGCGCGCTGGAGTCGTACGGCACCAGTGGCGGCGGCCAGGCCGGCGGCCTCGCGGGCATCGGCTTCCAGGCCGTGATCGGCACGTTCGGCGTGTTCATCGGCATGTTGGTGGTCTACAAGACCGGTGCCATCAAGGTCACGCCCCGCCTGACCAAGATGGTCATCGGCGCGATGTTCGGTGTGATCGGCCTGATGCTGATCAACTTTGTGGTGAGCTTCTTCACCACGGGCGGCATCGGCATCCGCTCCGGCGGCCCGCTGGCGATCCTGTTCAGCATCGTGGTGATCGGCATCGCCGCCTTCACCCTGCTGCTGGACTTCGACCAGGCCGACCAGGCGATCCGGGCCGGCGCGCCGGCGAAGATGGCCTGGTACATCGCCTTCGGCATGATGACGACGCTGGTCTGGCTGTACCTGGAGATCCTCCGGCTGCTCAGCTACCTGCGGCAGAACTAGCACCGACTATCACCCGCGCGGCCTTCGACCCCGGTCGCGCGGGTGCGGACCACCGGGACCCCCTCCCCGGTTGGAAACGCGGCGGGCCCCAT
>DATAZG010000167.1:0-22324 GCA_036272155.1 Pseudonocardia sp. | reverse complement strand
GATCATCAACCGGGAGTGGGGCCTCTCGATGAACGAGAACCCGCTGCAGGGTTCCTACGTCATCGACGAGCTGACCGACCTGGTCGAGGAGGCCGTGCTCAAGGAGTTCGACGCGATCGCCGAGCGGGGCGGCGTGCTCGGGGCCATGGAGACCGGCTACCAGCGCGGCAAGATCCAGGACGAGTCGATGCTGTACGAGCACCGCAAGCACGACGGCACCCTGCCGCTGGTCGGCGTGAACACCTTCCTGCGCCCCGGGGCGGACGACGAGGAGCCGCAGGAGATCGAGCTCGCCCGGGCCACCGAGGACGAGAAGAAGTCGCAGCTCGACCGCCTCGCCGACTTCCAGGCGCGGCACAACGACGAGGCGCCCGCCGCCATCCGCCGCCTGCAGGACGCGGCGACCTCGGGGGAGAACGTCTTCGCCGAGCTGATGGCGGCGGCCCGGGTGTGCTCGCTCGGCCAGCTGACCGAGGCGTTCTTCGAGGTGGGCGGCCAGTACCGGCGCAACGTCTGACCGCTCGCGGTCTGGCTGGCCGTCGTTACGGCGTTTCCTTGACCGGCGACTCGAGGTTGACCCTGGCCTTCTCGTTGACCGCGACGAGCAGCACCCGGGTGTCGTCGGTGAGCGCGTGCCAGCTGTGGGGCACGCCGGCCGCCAGGTAGAGCGTGTCACCGGTGGCGAGCAGGTGCTCCTCGTCGCCGGCCCGCACCCGCGCGGACCCGTGCGCCACATAGATCAGCTCGTCGTTGGTGTGCTGGAAGCTGCGATCGCCCCGGTCGGTGGTGCCGCTGAACTCCAGGGCGTGCAGCTGCCGGTGGCCGCGCACGAGCACGCGCGCCGTCCCGGTGGTCCCGTCCTCCAGGGCGTTCTCGCCGGCCCGGACCACGTCCACCCGGGCCGCCTCGGCCGCGGCGGTGAGCAGCGCCACCGCGGTTGTGCCGAGCGCATCGGCCAGCGCCTGCAGCGAGCGGAGGCTGGTGCTCGCCCTGCCGTTCTCCACCTGGCTGAGGAACGGCACCGAGAGGCCGCTGTCCGCGGCGACCTCGGCCAGGGTCCGCCCCAGCTCCTTGCGCAGCGCCCGGACGATGGGTCCGACCCTCGGCTCGGCCATGTCACCCACCTTTAACCCGAATCCCTGTCACCTACGCCGGACGGTCGCTATCGTTGCTCAAAGTTTTGATGTCATCAAAACTTTGAGAAGCCACCGGAAGGCTACCGCGCTCATGGAACAGCACACCCTGCGCCGGCGGCGCACCGGGCTGACCGGGGTCGATCGTGATCTCGCGTGCGCCGGGTTCACCCTGTACACGCCACTGGCCGGCACCGGGCTCGTGAAGCTGGTCGACCTGGCCGGTGAGACCGTCCACGAATGGCGGCTGCCCTATCGCCCCGGCCGGCACGCCCGGATCCTGCCGGCCGGCACCCTGGCCTACAACGGCGCGCATCCCGAGGGACCGGCCCTGTTCCCGTTCTGGGACAAGTACCGGGGTGGGGTGATGCTCGAGGTCGATCCGGGCGGCGACATCCTGAGGGAGTACCGCGACCCGATGGCCCACCACGACGCCCACCACCTCGGCGACGGTCGGATCCTCTACACCGCGCTGGAGCCACTCTCGGCGGCCGAGGCGCGCTCGGTACCCGGCGGTGTCCCCGGCACCGAGGACCGGGGCACCCTGCACGCCGACGTGATCAAAGAGGTGGACGGCGCCGGCCGGGTCACCTGGAGCTGGCGGGCGATCGAGCACCTGGACCCGGCGGACTACCCACTCCAGCCGCACTACCCGCGCGAGCACTGGCCGCTGGTCAACAGCGTCTTTCCGCTCGCCGACGGCAACATCCTGGCCAGCCTGCGCAGCGTCTCGTCGGTGATCGTGATCGAGCGCTCGTCCGGCAAGGTGGTCTGGCGGCTCGGCCCCGAGGTGCTGGCCCAGCAGCACAACGCGCAGGAGCTCGCCGACGGGCACTTCCTGATCTTCGACAACGGGGTGTTCCGGACCGGGGAGAGCGTGCCGTTCAGCCGGGTGATCGAGGTCGAGCCGATCAGCAAGGACATCGTCTGGAGCTACCGGGACCGCCAGCCCGAGTCCTTCTTCACCCCGTTCATGGGGTCCGCGCAGCGGCTGCCCAACGGCAACACCCTGGTCACCGAGTCGGCGTACGGGCGGATCTTCGAGGTCACCGCCGACGGGCGGACCTGCTGGGAGTTCATCGTGCCGGAGTTCGCCGGTTACGCCGAGCCGAGGCTGGCGGCGGCGTTCCCCGCCGAGTCGAACGCGATCTTCCGCGCGTACCGCTACACCGCCGAGGAGGTCCCGTGGCTGGGGCGCCAGCCGTGAGCGAGGCCGGGAGCGGGTCCCAGCGGGCCGACGAGCGGGTGCCGTTGCGGACCCTGGCGCCGCTCGCGGTGCAGCACCTGCTGGTGATGATCTCCGGGCCGATCTCGTCGGCGTTCCTGTTGACCGGGGCGCTGCACCTGACCCCGGAGGCCGGTGCGAACCTGCTCGCCGCGCTCTTCCTGATGTCCGGGATCGGCACCGCGCTGCAGTCCCTCGGGCCGTGGCGGATCGGCGCCCGGATGCCGTTCGTCATGCTGCCCGGTGGGGCCGCGGTGGCGCTGTTCATCCAGATCGCCCAGGCGGCCGGCCCGGCCACCGCCGTCGGCGCCGTACTCATCACCGGTCTCTTCCTGCTGGTCGCCGCCCCGCTGTTCGCCGCGCTGATGCGATTCTTCCCCGCGGTGGTGCTCGGTTCGATGATCATCGTCATCGGGCTGAACCTGATCAAGATCACTGCCGGGCTGCTCGTCGACACCTCGGCCGGTCCGTCGGTCCGGTCGCTCGTGCTGGCCGGGGTGACCGTGCTGGCCGTCGTGCTCGCCTACCGGTTGCTCCCGGAGCGCTGGCGGCGGTTCGCGGTGCTGCTCGGCGTTGCCGCCGGCACCGGTCTGGCGGCGGCGCTCGGTCAGCTGGGGCACCAGCGCGCCGGCGGCCCGGTGCTGGCCTGGCCGACCCCGCTGCCGTTCGGCGCCCCGGTATTCAGCCTGCTCGCGTCGCTCCCGCTGCTGCTCTACGCCATCGGCGCGATGGCGGAGGCCACCGGCCAGACCGTGCTCAACGGCGAGGCCATCGGCGTGCGCGTGGACGCACGCCGTGCCGTACCCCGCACCATTCGCGGCGACGCGGTCACCTCCCTGCTCAGTGGGCTGGTCGGCGGCCCGCTCATGGTGACGAGCGGGGAGAACATCGGCATCGTGCGCATGTCCGGCGTGCGCAGCCGGTACGTCACGCTCGGCACCGCCGCGCTGCTCGCCGTGCTCGCGTTTGTCGCCCCGGTGGCCCGGCTGATCGGTGACATCCCGGCCCCGGTGGTCGGCGGCGCCGGGATCGTGGTGTTCGCCATGATCACGGTGCTCGGGGTCCGGCTGCTGCGGACCGTCGACCTGGGCAGCGACGCCGCCCTGATGACCGCCACGCTGGCCATCCTCGCGGGAGCGCTGCCGGTGGTCGCGCCGACCCTCTACCAGGCGCTGCCACCCACGCCGCGGCTGGTGCTCGGCAGTGGGGTGACGATGGCGGCGCTGGTCGGGGTGCTGGCGAACGTGGTGTGCCGCGGTCTGGCGAGTGGCGGTGTGGCGAGCGGCGGTGTGGTGACCGGCGGTGTGGTGACCGGCGACGACGGGCCGGCTCAGGCCGCGGCGGCCGGTTGGCAGGAGTCGGTGGGCTCGCGGGTCGGCCGGCGCGGATCGGCGCGCTCGTAGCGCGGTGCCGACTGGCTCGGGGTGCCGGTGAGCGGCGACAGCGCACACCAGCGCCGCGGTGGCGCGCTCGCCAGTGCGACCGCCACCGGTGGGGTCGGCGCACCGCCGGGCCGGAGTGTGACGGTGCTGGATACCGAGGTGATCAGCGTGCCGCCGAGCTGGGTCGGGTCGGTTCCGGCTACGGCGATCGAGCCGGCCGACCCCAGGTAGCCGAGTGCGGCGGCCGCCGCGGCGAGGGCCAGCGGCATCCCCGCCAGCGTGGTGACTCTCATCTGACTTCTCCACTCTGAGGAGCCGCGCGCCCCACCGTGACCAACAGGGCAAGGTGGGCCGCGCGGAGCATGGTCGAATAGCCCCGCGGTCCCGTTGATCACGGAACCTGGGCGCACAACAAATGGGACTGAACAAATGCGGATATTCCGCCCGAGAATTGCCGGGACGGATGCATTCGGCATTCCGTCGCCGCAGGTCAACAGTGCGCGGTGGCGCCTGGGCCGGTCAATCGGGCGCACCCTACGCATCGAGGGAGAACCCGTCCCCGGAGCGAGGGAAATCCCCGGGTGTGGGCCCCTTCGTGGCCTCGGCGGGTGCTGGCCCTACTCGGGGTGTGGGGTTACGCCCGATTCTTAGGGGGCGCGCACCCTCGTTCGGGGCCGGCGGGAGTGCCACCGTTTGACCAGGTCAGCGCCCCCACGTGGCGGTGCTGTGGACAGTCAGGACCCCGGCGAACAAAGGCCCGCACGATGACCCTCAGCCGAGCGACCCCGCACCGCACCGGGCCGGCGCCCGGCGGCTCGACGTTGCGCGGCCCGCTCGGCCGGCACCTGCTGGGCTGCGTCGCCGTGCTCGCCTGCCTGGCCCTGATCCTGTTCGGTCCGTACGCGCTGAACCGGGCGCTGCCCACCGAGCGCGCGGTCCCGGCCGACCGGCCGATGGCCCTCGGCGCGCTGCCGGTGACGGTGGTGCCGCCGCCGGGTGCCCGGCTGGACTCCACCCAGACCAGGCCGCGCGAGGACACCGTCCAGTTCGTGGTCGGGGGCGTCGAGTACTGGCTGCGGGCGTCGGAGTACACCGGTTCGCTGCCCGATCTGGCCGATCGGGCCCGGCGGACCCGCTCGGCCGAGCCCGGTTTTGTGAGCATGGAGCCGGACCGCGCCGCGACCACCCGGCAGGGCACCGCGGGGCGCCAGGCGGGATACGTGCTGGCCACGGCCTCCGGGCACTCCGCCGTCTTTCTCGCCGACGGCATCGCCGTGTGGATCGACGTGCGCGGCACCCCGGACGCCTTGGCCCGGCGCACCTCGGACATCGAGGCCAGTGTCGCCACCCTGACGATCGGCCGACGGTGACCGTCGTCGCGGGCCGCGCCGGCACCGCCACCACCGCCCTCCCGAGCGGGCCGGTCGCGTTCGTTGGTCCGGACGCGTCGGTCGCGTCGGTCGCGTCGGGCTGGCCGAGGGCTTCCGCCGGCCCCGCCGGGCCGGGGGCGCTGGCCGGGCCGGGTGTGCCGTGGCGGTTGCCGGCCCTGTGGCTGACCGTCGCGCTGCTGCTGGTCGGCCTGGTGCTGGTCGGGGTCGGACACCGGCACGCCGTCGCCATGCCGGCCGTGCTGGCTCTCGCGGCGGTGTTGTTCGCCCTGCACGGACTCCTGCTCTGGCTGGCCGTGCACTGGCTGGACCTGCCCGCCCGGCGGCCACCGTGGCTGCGCGCCACCGCCCTGGCCTGGGGCGGCCTGGTGGCGGTCGGGGTGGCCGGCTATGCCAACAGCTGGCTGGCATCGGCGCTGGTCAAGGTCGCTTCGCCGGCGCTGGTCGCCCGCCTCACGCCGCTGGGGGCGCCGACGGTCGAGGAGTCGGTGAAGCTGCTGGGCGTCGTCACGCTCGTGCTGCTCGCCCGGCACCGGCTGGCCGGCGCGGTGGACGGGCTGGTGTACGGCGCGTTGATCGGCCTGGGCTTCCAGGAGATGGAGAACGTGCACTACGTGCTGGTCGAGGCCGCCGCCCACCACCACGGCACCCTCGCGGCGTTCGGCTACTTCACCGGCCGGGGTGTGCTCGCCGGCTGGGCCACCCACGTCGGCTGGACCGCGGTCGCCGGTGCCGGGCTGGCCTGGGCCCTGCGGCACCGGGACCGCGCCTGGCCGGTTCGGATCGGCGTCGCGGCGGCGGCCTTCGGCGGCGCGTGGGCGCTGCACGCGCTGTGGAACTCGCCGCTCGGCTTCGCCGACGGGCTGCGCTACGGCCCCGACGGCCTGTTCCGGCTGGCGAGCCTGAACCTGCTCGGCCTGGCCCCGGCGGCGATGGTCGCCTGGCTGGCGCTGCGCGGTGAGGCGCGGCGGTGGGGTCGGGCGCTGGTCGGGCTGGCCGACCCGGCCGTCGCCGTCGATACCGAGATCGCCGCGCTGGGCTCGCCGGTGCGCCGGTTCCGGATCCGCTGGGCCGCGTACGTGGCGGGCGGTCGGACGGCGGCCGCCGCGGTGCGCCGCCTGCACCGCGCCCAGGCCGCGCTCGCCCTGTCCCTGGTGAACGGCGCCCCCGAGCCCGACGGCGGCGTGCCGGCACTGCGCGCGGCGGTGCTGGCGGCCCGGGCCCAGCTCGGCGCGGCGCTCCCCGCGCGCGGCAGTGCGGGCGGCGGGTTGGGGGAGCGGGGTGCGGCGGGCTCTGGGTGCGGCGGCGTGGCGCTCGGGGTCGGGCTCGTCGGGCCCGTTGGGCTCTGGGTGGCCTCGGCGCTGGGGTTGGTGGAACTGGCGGTGCCGGCTACCTCGGTGGCCGCCGGCGCACTCGCCGGGTGTGGGGGCGCCGCGCTGCTGCTGGCCGGACGGGCGGTACTCGCGGCCCGGCGGTCGGGGGCGGCGGCCGACGTTCGGTACGGCGTCGCGGCGCTGCTCGGTGTCGCGTCCTGCGGGCTGGCCGCGGTGTTCGGCGGCCAGCTGGTCGAGCTGCTCGTCAGGTGATGGGGGAGTCATGGTGATCGTGGGGCTGGGCAGGCGACGGAGCCGACGGGTGCGGCGGCGGGCCGGGGTGCGGCGATGACCCGCGTGCTCGGCCCTCGGCTCGGGTCCGACCCGGTCTGGCGGCTGCCGGCCCTGTGGATGACGTTCGCGCTGCTGGCCGCCGGGCTGGTGGTGATCGGCACCGGGCACACCTTCGTGGTCAGTATCCCGCTCGCGCTGGTCGCGTCGATCGTTCTGTTCGCCGCCCACGGTTTGCTGGTGTTCCTGCTGGTCCGGGGGCTGGACCTGCCCGTGCCGAGGCCGCGGCCGCTGCTGGGCGTCGCGGTGGGCTGGGGCGGCCTGGTGGCCGCCGGGCTGACCTACTTCGCCAACGCGCAGCTCGACGATGTCCTGGTCAAGCTGGCCGCGCCACGCTTCGTGGCCGCCTGGTCCTCGGCCATCGAGGCGCCGGTCACCGAGGAGTCGCTCAAGGCCCTCGGCGTCGCCACCGTCGTGCTGCTGGCCCGGCGGCGGCTGACCGGGGCGTCGGACGGCCTGTTCTACGGCGCGCTGGTCGGCCTCGGCTTCGCCGACATCGAGAACATCCACCAGGCACTGGTGGCCGCCGCCGGGCAGCCCCGGGACTCCACGCTCGCGGCCGTCCTCTACCTGCTGGGCCGGGGGCTGCTCTGGGGCTGGGCGATGCACGTGCCGTGGACCGCGGTGGCCGGCGCCGGCGTCGTCTGGGCCGCGGTGCGGCGGAACCGGCCGCTGCCCGTGCGCCTCGGGGTGGCGCTGCTGGCGCTGCTCGCCGCCGCCGCGCTGCACGCGCTGTGGGACTCCCCGCTGGGCTGGAGCGACACCGACCTCGGCCGCACCGCGCTGGTCATGCTGGCGATCCTGGCGCCGGTCGGCGTGCTCACCTGGCTGGCGCTGCGCGACCAGGCCCGCCGGTTCGCCGGGGAGCTGGGTGGGTTGGCCGATCCGACGCTCGCCGACGCGGCCGAGATCGGCGCGCTGGGTTCGCCGCTGCGCCGCTTCGGGGTCTGCTGGAACGCGTACGTGCTCGCCGGCCGCGGTGGGCTGCGCGCGGTGCGCCGGCTGCAGGGTGCGCAGGCGGAGCTGGCTGTCGCGCTGACGGTCGAGTCGGCCGCCGCCCCCGAGCCGACGGGCGGGACGGACGAGGGCGGGTACGACGAGCCGAGGGCGGCGGGCGAGAGGGTCCGGGACGCGCGGCAGCGGCTCGAACAGCTGGTGCCGCCGGCGGCGGTGGCCTGGCGGGCGGGCGGCCGGGGCAACGTGATGGGCTGGGTCGCCCTCGGCTCGGCCGTGGTGGCGCTGGCCGGGCTGCCGGTCGCCTGGGCGGTCGGCGGCATGTGGCAGGACCAGGCGACCCTGGCCACGGTGGTCGGCGCGTCGGCCGGGCTGGCCGCGCTCGCGGTGCAGCTGTGCCTGCCGGAGGTGCAGCGGGCGCGGGAGTCGGGTGCCACCACGGACGTCTGGCTCGGCGTGGCCCAGCTGCTCGGCGTCGTCGGCCTGGGGCTGACCGGCGTCCTCGGCCTCGCCCTGCTGGGTATCCGGTGAGCCGGTCCGGCCGGCGCCGGTGAGCCGGGCCAGCCGGACCTGGCGGGATCAGTCGAGGCCGAGCTGGGCGCGGCCGGTCGCGTTGAGGTCGTCCACTCCCGCCCGCCCGGCCCAGCTCACCTCGTAGTCCTCCGCCGCGAAGTCGGCCGGGCTGGCGCCGGTGAGGAACGCCTGGCCGCAGGCACCGGCGTAGGCGGCGTTCTTCGCGCAGTGCGGGCTGGCCGGGATGTACATGACGTTGCCCCAGCGGTCCGGGTTGCTGCCGTCGGCGACCGCGTGGATCAGGTCGCCGTGCCACCACACGGTGTCGCCCGGCTCGACGGCCGGGATGACACTGAGCGCCGGCGGCAGCACCGGGTGGTACTTCTCGGTGACCGAGAGTGCCCGGCCGTTGACGGCGCCGCACAGGTCGTCGTCGGCCAGGTCGGGCTGCAGCGCGCGCAGCAGCAGGTAGGCCATCGCGGACGGGATCGGCACCACCTGCAGCACGCCGTCGGTCGGCCGCATCTGCGACAGCGCCGTCCAGCCCTGGAACGTGCGGAACGCCGAGCACATGACCGTCGAGTCGAACTCGTTGACCTCGGTGCGGTACGCGCCGTCCCACGGGTCGTACTCGGCCCACCGCCCGGCGAACACGTGCCGGAACACGCGCTGGTAGGCGGGCAGCAGCCAGCGTTCCACCGAGCCGGAGTCGGTGTGCGCGGACAGCCCGAGCGAGCCCGAGCCGGGGCGCCGACGGCGGATCCGGTCCGGATAGGCGGTGTCCCGCGTCGGGTCGAACCAGGTGCGCCCCTGGGACTCGTGCCGCCAGAACGAGTTCAGGAACGAGCGCACAGCGACCATGCTGTCGTCCTGGCGGGCCTGGATCTGCGGCTTCGACCAGTACACCGGGTAGATCTGCGGCTGGCTGGAGGCCAGCCCGGCGAACACGTCGTCGGCCGGGCCCCGGTAGGTCTCGGCGAACCGGTTGCGCTCGAGGTAGCCGGCCAGCTCGGTGTCCCAGGCCTCGGCGCGCGCCCTGGGGAAGGTGCCCCGGACAACCGCGCAGCCGCGCCGGGCGATGGCCTCCACCGTGCTGACCGGCACCGTGTCGGCCTCGATGTCGGTGAACCGGACCACGGGCACCACCGGCCGGCCCGCGTCCCGATCGGCCACGACCTCGGCGACCTCCGCCCGCATGGCCGACTCGACCTCCGCGAACACCTCGGTGACCGCGGCGGGGGAGCCGAGCCGGGCACACAGCTCGCGCTTGGCCTCGGTGATCGCGGCCGCCATGTTCGTGGGGGGCCGGGTGGTAGCAACGCTGCTGGTCATGAGGTTCACCTATTTGGTTAGGAGTCTTTACCAGATGATGCTTGTTACCGTAGCGCCCGTCCTCGGCGACTGACAAGAGGTGACATGGCTGGATCTCCGGCGGCTCGGGTGCCTCAACCGGCGGGGCAGGCGGCACTGCCGAGGCTGGCGCTGCTGCGTGAGATGACCGACCGGGCGGTGCTGGACCGGGTGTTCGCCGCCGGTCGGGTCACGCGGACCGAGCTGGCCGGCCTGACCGGCATCTCCAAGCCGACGATCTCCGAGTCGGTGCGCAGGCTGGAGGCGGCCGGCGTGCTGCGGGCCGGTGGTATCGACCAGACCGGGCGGCGCGGCCGGATCGCCACGTTCTACGAGGTGGCCGCCGACGCCGGCTACGTGCTCGCCGCCGAGGTCAACCAGCACGGCGTGCACACGCTGGCGGCGAACCTGGCCGGCGTCACGGTCGACGAGCGGCGGCACGGCGCGGTGCGCCCCGGTGACCGGGCCGCGCTGGCCGAGGCCGTGCGCGCGACTATGGCCGCCGCGGTGGCGGCGAGCGCCGGGCACGGGCCGCCGAGGGCGGTCGCGGTGTCGGTGGCCAACCCGGTCGACCCGGTCACCCGAGAGGTCATCGCGCTGCCGAACTCGCCGTTCCCGGAGGGGCGGCTGCCGGTGCGGGAGACGGTGGCCGGACTGGTCGACCCGGCGCCGCTGCTGGTGGACAACGACGTCAACTTCTCCGCGCTGGCCGAGCGCCGCACCGGTGCCGCGAGCGCCGCCGAGAGCTTCGTCTACCTGTACCTCGGCGCGGGGCTCGGGATGAGCTTCTACCACGGTGACCAGCTGGTTCGGGGCGCGCACGGGCTGGCGGGCGAGATCGGCTACCTGGTCGCGGGGGACGCCGGAGATGCCTCCGCCGGGCCGGTGCGGCTGGCCGAGGCGATCGCCGGGCTGGGCTTCGGCCGGGCGGACGGCCCCGCGCTGGACGTCGCGGCGATCCACCGCGCGCTCGCCGGGGCGGCGGCCGGGGACACCCGTGCCGGGGCGGTGGTGCGGCGGCTCGGGGCGGCGGTCGCTCGCGCCGTGGCGGCCGCCTGCGTGGTCGTCGACCCGGATCTCGTTGTGCTCGGTGGGCCGGTGGGCACTCACCCGGGGCTGCTCGAGCCGGTCCGCGCCGAGGTGGCCGCGGCGGCACTGCCCCCGGTGCGGATCGAGCCGGGCGCGGTCACCGAGTTCGCCCCGCTGCGGGGGGCACTGGTCGCGGCCCTGGACACCGGCCGCGCCGCCCTGCCCAGCCTCCCCGGCGCCGGCTGACTCCGGGCTTCCGTCGGATGGAAAGGGGGGCTGGCCGCCGACCGGCACCGGCGGCAGGGTGGTCGGTGTGGGCCTTCCAGGGGAGAGACTGTGGATGACGAGCTGACCGCCACCCTGCGCATCCGCGAGGTGGTGCAGAACTGGGCCATCTACCGCGACGCGGGCGACTGGGCCAGGTTCGCGACGGTCTGGCACGACGACGGTTGGATGACCGCGACCTGGTTCCAGGGCCCGGCCGCCGACTTCATCCGGGTCAGCCGGGCCGGCTTCGAGGCCGGGGTCACCATCCTGCACTTCCTGGGCGGCACCGGCGTCGACGTGCGCGGTACCCGGGCGATCGCGCAGACCAAGATGAAGATCCAGCAGCGTGCCCGGGTGGACGACGTCGAGGTCGACGTGACCTGTACCGGGCGCTTCTACGACTTCTTCGAGCAGCGCGCCGGCCGGTGGGCGATCGTGCGCCGCCAGCCGATCTACGAGCAGGACCGGCTGGACGTGCTGGACCCGGCCGGGACGGTGCGGCTGGACCCGGCCGAGCTGGACCGGTTCCCCGTCGGCTACCGCCACCTGGCCTACCTGCAGCGGGCCGCCGGGTACGACGTGATGTCCGGGCTGCCGGGGCTGCGCGGCCCCGAGGTCGAGCTGCTCTACGCCGAGGGCGAGCAGTGGCTGGCCGGCTCGGCCCGCCCGGGGGTGCCGCTGGCCGGCCAGCCCGAGGTCCCGGTCTGAGGGCCCGCGCCCCGCAAGCCCGGCGCCGGCCGAGCCCCGGGAACTAGGCGTCCGGGCGGAACCGGGCGACGGCGGCCGCTGTCACCCGGTCGCCGTCGGACGTGAGCCCGGCGACGACGCCGTCGATGTCGGCCGCCGGCCGGTTCTGGCTGAGCTTGAACTTGGCCTCGACCCGGCTGATGGTCAGCTCGAGGCCGACGATCGCCCGCAGTTGGCCGGCGATGAACTTGCCCGGCGCGTCGTCGACCGACCACGGGGCCGCCCGGCCCGCCTCGTGCTGCGTGGTCAGCCGCCGGACCATGCCCTCGACCCAGGCCGGGTCGTCGTGGACGGTGACCGTGCCGTAGACGTGCGCGGTGACGTAGTTCCAGGTGGGCACCACGCGGCCGTGCTCGGACTTCGAGGCGTACCAGGACGGCGACACGTAGGCGTCCGTGCCGCGCACGATGACCAGCGCCTCGCCGAGCACGGGCTGGCGCCACTGCTCGTTGTTGCGCGCCAGGTGGGCCAGCAGCGTGCCGTGCTCGCCGGTGTCCGGGTCGTAGCTGAACGGCAGTGTGCTGGACAGCAGCCCGACCGGGGTCGCGGTGACCAGGTCGGCCGCGCCCGGGTGGGTCAGCAGCTCCCGCACAGCGGCGTCGTCGGGGGCGAAGTGAGCTGGCACGTACATCGGTTCGAAGTCCTCGGGTCGTGGTGGGTGACGGTGCCATTGTCGTCCGCCAAGTGGCATCGGGTAAGGGCCAACGGTGGGCCGAACCGAGAGGCCAATCCACCCCGGAGCGGTGCTAGTGCCCGGAGTGCATTAGTCCAACTGGCCGACCGGGCGCAGCAGCAGCTCGTTGACCGCGATGTGGGCCGGCCGGGTCAGGATGTAGTGCGCCGCGTCGGCCACCTCGTCGGGCTGCAGCCAGCGGTAGTGCCGGTCGCGGGGCACGTCGACGGTCAGCGGCGTGTCCACCCAGCCCGGCTCGATCACCGACACCCGGATCGACCGGTCGAGCACCTCCTGGCGCAGGTACTCGCTGAAGGTGCCGACGGCGTACTTGGTCGCCGAGTAGATCGGGTTGCCGGGGCCGACGCGCCGGCCGGCGATGGAGCTGATGTTGAGCACGTCGCCGGTGCCCCGGGGCCCTTCGACGGCCTTGGCCAGGTGCGGCAGCGCGGCGTGGGTGATGTTCAGCAGGCCGCTGAGGTTGATGTCGATCATGGACTGCCAGCTGCCGGGATCGCTCGAACCGAAGTCGCCGGGGCGGGCCGTGCCGGCGGCGTTCACCAGGATGTCCAGCCGTCCCGCCGCGCCGGCGATCCGTTGTACCGCGGCCTCGGCCTGGCCCGAGTCGGTGACGTCGGCGACTAGCGGGACGGCGTGGCCGCCCCGCTCGGCCACCCCGGTGGACAGTGCTTCCAGCAGCTCACCGCGCCGGGCCAGCAGCCCGACGACCGCGCCCTCGGCGGCCAGCCGTAGCGCGATGGCCTCGCCGATCCCGCTCGATGCGCCGGTCACCAGCGCGACCGCCCCCGCCAGCGGCAGTGCCACCCCGGACCCCCTCGACGAGCGTGCCGGCACCGCGCGCCCCCCGCGGTGCCGGCACCCACGCTAACGAGCCGCCGCTGAGCCCGCTGTTACCGAGCTCCCCGGCCTACTGCCAGCGGAGTGCTTCGATCGGGCGCAGCCCGGCCGCCCGGTTGGCCGGGTAGCCACCGGCGATGAGGCCGATCAGCAGGCTGATCACGAAGGCGATGACGATGGCGCCGATCGAAATGTCTGGAGTGCCGAAGTTCGGCGCCACCCTGGGCACGACGATGATGCCGACAGTGGTGATGCTCACCCCGATCAGGATGCCGACCAGCCCTCCGATGCCGGCCAGGATCGTCGACTCGATCAGGAACTGTTTGAGGATCGCGCTGCGCCGGGCGCCGATGGCCTTGCGGATGCCGATCTCCCTGGTCCGTTCGGTCACCGAGACCAGCATGATGTTGGCGACCCCGAGCCCGCCGACGAGCAGCGACAGTGCGGCCACCGCGACGGTGAACAGGGTCAGGTAGGTGAGGAACGTGGTCGCCTTGTCCAGCAGGCTCTGCAGCGCAGTGGCCGAGTAGTCGCGCTCGACTGCGGTCTTGATGTTGTGCCGCTCATCCATGATCGAGTAGACCTGCTGCTGGGCGAGCGAGACCTGCCCGACGGTGTTCGCCTTGATGATCATCTGGTTGACCCGGTCGATGCCGCCGACCAGGTACGCCCTGGCCGCGCCGAGCGGCATGATCGCGGCGTCGTCCTGCTGGCCGTTCCCGGTGACCACGCCGATCACCCGGAAGTTGCTGCGGGTGATCCGGATGGTCTTGCCGATCGCGGCCGTGGCGTCGCCGTTGAACAGCGCGGTGACCACCTGCGGCCCGATCACCACGACGCGGGCGTTGCTGCGTGCCTGGGAGTCGGTGAACATCTGGCCGGCCAGCAGGTCACGGTCGAGCACCCGCAGGTAGTCGGCGGTGGAGCCCTCCAGTGAGCTCATGAACTGCTGCTGGTGGTACTCGATCAGCTGCGAGCCGTTCACCACCGGCGTGACGCTCGCGATGTCCGGCGCGGCGGAGATGTTGCGCAGGGCGGTGACGTCGCCGTCCTTCAGGTCCCTCGGCGCCCCGTTGCCGGGCACGGCCACGTTGAGCTTGGTCACGATGATCTGGTCGGCCAGCGCGCCGAACTGGGTGTTGAAGCCGGCCTTGATGCCGTCCCCCAGACCGACGAGCACGATCACCGCCGAGACACCGATGATGATGCCGAGAGTGGTCAGCGCCGAGCGCAGCCGGTTTGCCCGCAGGCTCCGCAGCGCGATCGAGAACGCCTCTCTGATGTGCATTTCCGCTCCTGTCCGGTGGTGCCGCACGTCCTGTGTCTCGGGCACGGCCGGTCTCGCTCGCGGCTCGTGTGCCGGTTCGAGCCGGCGGCGCGGAGCCATCCCCCACCACGCCGCCGGTCGACCCCCGAGGTGTTCGACTCAGGTCATGCGGCACCCGCCTCGGCGGTGTGTGGGCTGGACGTCCAGCGGGATCACCACGACCGGCTCCCCGTGGCCGTTCGTGCGAGCTCACCGACGAGGGCGGTGCGCACGGCGGAGTTGGCGACCACGTCGGCGTGGGTCACCGGGACGCCGATCGGCGCGTGGGTGGAGCTGTAGGTGTAGCGCAGGTAGGCCACCGAGCCGGGGTCCGGGACGGGCCGCCGGGGGATCGTCCCGGCCGGGATGTCCTCGATCACCACCACCGCCTGGTAGGGGCCGACTAACTGGCACACCGGGACCAGGTCGGCACGCGTGGTCAGCACCAGCGCGGGGCGGCAGTCGGCGAGTGCGGCGCGCAGCCGGCCGGCGTGCCCCCGCGGACCGGGCGTACACAGCGGCACCGCGATCATCCCGGCGCGCAGCGCACCGAGGAAGCTGGCCGCGTACTCGAGGCCCGGACCGGCCAGGATGGCCACCCGCTGACCCGGGGCGAGCCGGTCCAGCAGCAGCGCGGCGACGTAGTCGCCCCACTGGTCGAGCTCCGGCCAGAGCAGCGACTCGTCGACAGCCACCAGCCCGGCGACGCCCGGTGGATCGACGGCGCGGACGTCGCGCGCGGTTTCCTGGTCGATGGTCACTGGGCTCCTCATGCGGTGTCGACGGTCAAACCCAGGTCGCGTCCGGCCGAGGTCGGCGTGTTCGCGATAATTGCGTTGTCGAAAGCGGACAAGAAACCGAGAAAAATGGCGGGTCCTGAAATCGACCGGGCCCGGACTCGCATTGGGCGAATTCCTCCCAGTACGGCATCAGACTCCCAGCACGGCATCAGAAGTGATTCACAACAGACGCTAGTGACCGGCCGGTAACCGGGTCAAGGTCGTTGCTATGATCACCCGCTCGATATTTCCACATTTAACTCGCGGCCGCCAGGTGGTCCATCTCTCAGCAGTTCAGGCGCCACGCCAGTTGATCCCGAGGTAGCCCGGTCCGAAATCGTGGCCGATCGCCAGTACGGAGTTCGAGATCCCCATGCTGAGATTGCGGACCAGCTTGGGCTCCGCATCGTCGAGCTGGCCGGCGAAGTGCTGGCACTGGCGCGGCGCGGCCTGCTCGTCGAAGCACACCTCGAGCACGTACTCGCGGATCGGCCGGCCGAACCGGCGGGCGTAGGAGTCGTTGCGCCGGCGCGGCCGCACGGCCCTGGCCGGGTTGTGGAACTCGTACTCGATCAGCACGGTCTCGCCCCGGCGCAGTGGCCGCTCGAACAGGAGCTCGCCGGCGAACAGGCCCTGCATCGTATTGAACACGACCCGGCCGAGCCGGCAGTTCCGCAGGTTCGTGACGACCGGCGGGCTGTGACCCTGGCCCTCCCAGTCGAACACGAACAGGAAATGGTCGGCGCCATCCCGGTCCGCGCGCATCACCTGGGTGCACCGCATCGACATGATTCGGCCGTCCGGCCCGATCGTGACCCGGTCGTGCTGGGTGAGCCGGCGCATCGAGGAGTCGACCTGTGTCGATACCCCGGCGAGCAGGTCGGCCACCGCGGGTTTTCCCGGCCACAGTTCGGCAATGGTCGGGGCGGCCTCGGTGAGCCCCCTGGCTTCCCGGCGGTTGGTGGTGCCGAGAAGTGCGCTCAATGAATCGGCAGGGAGCCCGAGAATGACCTCGATATGTTTCAGGGCACGCAGCGAGGAAGGCCGCTCCGGGCGTCGTTGGCCGGACTGCCAGTAGCTCAGCGTCGCAATGCTGAGTTTGATACCCCGGCGAAGGAGTCGGTCCTGAATTCGATCCAGGCTCAATCCTCGGGCGGCGATGGCAGAACGCAGCGCGGCGGCGAACGGGCCATGCTCGAGCAGATCCCCGAGCGATTCGACTTCGCTTTGTGGTGGTGCGGGAGCTCCCTTGGATGGGGCTGACATCCGCTGCCTCCAGTAGTCAAGCACGCAACACCGTACGGGTTACATCCGGAAGGATGATAACCATATGTGAAAGGAATACCACCTAAAGGAACTCGCCGCATCGTAAAGTTTTACGATGGTCCGTCCGGCGACCCTTCTGACCAGGGCGGGAAGGGGGCGACGAAGGGGGCAGAGTTTCGATGCTACTTTAGGAGATAGGGGATACTTTAGTATCCATCGCCGTTCGTGCTGTCGTTCGAGGCACTAAGGAAAGACCACTGGTATGTGGAAATAACGGGCGCAGGTTAAGGCCTGATTTCGGATAAGTTATATCAATCCCGAGGCGTCCGGTGCCCGAGTGCGGCTTGACCGCGTCGGCTCAGTGGATCCGCAGGTCGTCGAGGGTGTCGACGTTCCAGCGCAGGCCGTGTCCCGGGCGTTCCGGCGGCGCCGCCCGGCCGTCCCGGATGGCCAGCGTCTCGTGCAGCACGTCGTCGATCAGCGGGAAGTGCTCCACGTAGGGGCAGTTCGGCACGGCGGCGGCGAGATGGATGTGCAGCTCGGGCAGGAAGTGCGGGCTGAGCGTCGCGCCGAACACCTCCGCGACCGCCGAGATCCGCAGCCACTCGGTGACCCCACCGCTCAGCGGTACGTCGGGCTGCAGCACCGACGCGGCACCCGCGCGCAGGTAGGCGGCGAACTCGAAGCGGCCGTGCAGGTGCTCACCCACCGCGATCGGCACGGCCAGTGCGGCGCCCAGTGTCGCGTGCCCGGCGACGTCGTCCGAGCGCAGCGGCTCCTCCAGCCAGAACACGCCCAGCTCGGCCAGCCGGCCGCCCAGCCACTGTGCGGTGGGCAGGTCGAGCCGCTCATTGCAGTCGACCATGATCCGGACCCCGTCGCCGACCGACTCGCGCACCGCGCGCACCCTGGCCAGGTCGTCCTCGGCGCGCCGGGCGCCGACGCGCAGCTTGACGGCGGTGTAGCCCTCCGCCAGGTAGGCCCGGGCGCCCTCGATGAGCTCGTCGGTGGTCATCGCGTGGGTGGCCCGGCCGCTGCCGTAGACGTCGACCTCGTCGCGGTGCGCGCCGAGCAGGCGGAACAGCGGCAGCCCGGCGCGGCGGGCGCGCAGGTCCCAGACCGCGATGTCGACCGCCGACAGTGCCGGCAGCGCGAAACCCCGGCCAAGTCGGTGGGTGTCGTCCCAGACGCGCTGCCAGGTCCGGGGCCAGTGGCTCAGCTCGGTGCCGCGCACCTGGTCCCGCACGGTCCCGCTCAGTAGCGCGTGCACACCCTCGGCGCCGCCGGTCAGCGCGTAGGTGAAGCCGGTGCCGGTGCCGCCCTCGTCGTCCGACACCGTCGCCACCAGCAGGTCGACCTTGGTGGCGCCGGACCCGCCCCGGCCAGCGCCGAGCGGCACCTGGGACCACGTGGTCCGGACATCGGTGAGGGTGGGCATGGCGGTCCTCTCGCGGGGCGCGCGGCTCAGCGGTTACGGGCTCAGCGGTTACGGGCTCAGCGGTTGCGGGTGCCGGTGGGGGAGGGGCCGGGGTTGTCGCTGGTCACGGTCACGGCGAGGGTGCCAATGCTGGACAGCGTCACGGACACCTCGTCGCCGTCGGTCAGTGGGCCGACGCCGGCGGGGGTGCCGGTGGCGATCACGTCGCCGACCTCCAGGCTCATCACCGAGGAGACGTAGGCGACCAGCTCGGCGACCCCCCAGATCAGGTGCTTGGTGTTGCTCGACTGCCGGTGCTCGCCGCTGACCGTGCAGTCCAGGTCGATGCTGTCGGGCGCGTCCGCCTCGTCGCTGGTGACGAGCCAGGGGCCGAGCGGGGTGAAGGTGTCGAACGACTTGCGCGTGGAGCGGTCCTCGCCGCCGCGCATCGTGATGTCGAGCAGGCCGGTGTAGCCGACGACGTGGTCGAGTGCCTCGGTCACCGGCACGTTGCTGGCGCGGCGGCCGATCACCGCGGCCAGTTCGCCCTCCTGGTCCACCCGCCGGTCGGAGTAGGGCAGCCGCACCGTGCCACCGTGCGCGACCAGCGAGGACGGCGCCTTGAGAAAGACCGCGAGGTCACTGATGTCCACCGTCATCGACATCTCGGACTTGTGGTCGCGGTAGTTGACCGGCGCGGCGACGATCTTGGTCGGGTCCGGCACCGGGGGGTCCAGCCGGACCGAGTCCAGCGGCACGCTGTTGCTCGCGGTGGCCGCTGGCAGCTGCCCGCGCAGGTCGTCCCACCCGGCCAGCAGTCGCCGCATCGCGCTGACCGTGCCGGGGTTGTCGTAGCCGCCGACCAGGTCACCGAGGTCGACCACCCGGTTCTCGGCCAGGTAGCCGATCCGGCCGCCGTCGTAGCTCACCAGTCGCATGGAGCCCGTCCCATCGTCGCGTTGTCCGGGCAATCCTGTCCCGGACATAATCGTCAGTATACTGATGTTATTCGTCGGTCCGGATGTGGACAGGCGGGTCCGTCCCGGTCGGTACGCTGGCGCGGCGAATCCGGCTCGGCGGCAGCGGATGGGTCGCCGGTCGGGCCGGGGTGGAGGGGTGGTGGGTGGCGGTGGCGGGGGCCCGATCCCGGTCGGCCGACGCGATCGAGCCGGTGGAGCTCGACCTCTCGCTGATGGTCGGCCACCTACTGCGCGCCTGCCAGCAGCTGCACCTGGCGATCTGGTCCGACAACTTCCCCGGCGGGCTGACCTCGCCGCAGTTCGCGGTGCTGCACGCGCTCGCCCTGGAAGGCCCGCTGAACCAGACCACACTGCGCTCCCGGGCCCGGTTGGACCGTTCCAGTGCGGCCGACGTGGTGCGCCGATTGGTAGCAAGGCGGCTGGTCAGCCAGGTGAAGGACCCGGCTGACGCGCGGCGGCGGGTGGTCCGGCTGACCAGTGCCGGGCGGGCCGTGCACGCCGAGGGGACGGTCCGCGCGCAGCGGGTCAACGAGGCCATGCTGGCTGGCTTCACCGGGGCGGAGCGTACCCAGGTGGTCGAGGTGCTCCAGGCGCTGCTGCACCACCACCGCGGCCTGCTCGACTACCAGGAGGACTAGGCCGCCGCGCCGCCCCTCGGGGTGACGGTTCCCCGTCCGGCCCGATGCCGGCCGTCGTCTCCCGCGGTGCGCCGGCAGCTGATGTCGGGTCGCCCTCCGTGCTGGACCGCGTCGTTCTCGACTGGGCCCTTGACATCGGGGTCTCGCTCGGTCAGATTTTAGTCAGTGTACTGATGAATCTGGCAGGAGAGGCTCGGGAGAGGCTCGGGAGAGGCATATGGAGTTGGTACGGGGCGAGTTCCTGGTCATCGGCGGCGGCATCGGCGGGCTGGCCGTCGCGCTGGCGCTGGCCCGGCGCGGCCGGCGGGTCCGGGTGCTGGAGCGGGAGGCCGAGTTCGGGGAGATCGGCGCCGGCATCCAGGTCGGGCCGAACGCGGCGCGGGTGCTGGACCGGCTCGGCGTGTTGGACGACGTCACCCGGGACGCGTTCTTCCCCTCGCGGCTCGTGCTGCGCGACGCGCTGACCGCCGCCCCGATCACCGCGCTGGCCACCGGGCAGGCGTTCCGCGAGCGCTTCGGCTACCGCTACTTCGTGACCCACCGCGCGGACCTGCACCGGGCGCTGCTGCTGGCCTGCCGGGCCACCGGGCTCGTCGAGCTGCTGCCCGGCCAGCTCGTGACCGAGGTCGAGCCGCGCCACCTCGGCGCCACGGTGCGCTGCGCCGACGGCACCGAGTACCGGACCGAGGCGCTCGTGGCCGCCGACGGGCTGTACTCGCTGACCAGGTCGGTGCTGCTGCCCGGAGGGGAGCCGGTCGACCACGGCTACGTCGCGTACCGGGGCACGGTGCCGGTCGACGAGCTGACCGCGCGCGCCGGCCTGCCCGAGCCGGACGCCATGGTCATCTGGGCCGGCCCCGGCCTGCACCTGGTGCAGTACCCGGTGCGCCGGGGCGAGCTGTGCAACCAGGTGGCCACGTTCGACACGCGGAGCTACCCCGCGCGCACCGACGACCTCGGCGAGCAGCTCGACCAGGTCTTCGAGCGCGCCTGTGCCGAGGTCAGGCGCGGTGTGGAGCTGGTCGACCGGAGCCGCCGCTGGACCATGGTGGACCGGCCGCCCGTGACCGGCTGGAGCCAGGGCCACGTCACGCTGCTCGGCGACGCCGCCCACCCGATGGTCCAGTACCTCGCGCAGGGCGGCTGCCAGGCGATCGAGGACGCGGTGGTGCTGGCGGACAGCGTCACCGAACACCCCGGCGACACCGAGATGGCGTTCAAGGCCTACGAGGCGACCCGCGCGCCGCGCACCGCCCGCGTCCAGGCCACAGCGCGGACCTGGGGCGAGGTGCTGCACGTCGGCGGCGTCGGTGCCCTGCTGCGCGGCGCGTTGCTGGCCGGGCGCGCCGAGGACGACTTCGAACCCGTGGACTGGCTCTACGGCTACGACCCGAGGAAGGAGTTGCGATGACGTCGACCGTGTCGAGCGACAGGGCGTACGAGGAGATGGCGGCGCTGGGGGCGGGGGCGCTCTGGCGGCACCTCGGCAACCTGTTCTCCGCCGAGCCGACCAGCCGCGCGGTCCCGTTCCGGTGGGACTACCGCGCGCTGCGGCCGTACATGCTGCACTTCGCCGACGCGCTGTCCATCGAGGAGGCCCAGCGGCGGGTGTTGATGCTGGTCAACCCGGGGCTGCGGGCGGAGTCGGCGACGGTGACCGGCCTCTACGCCGGCATCCAGGTGATCCTGCCGGGGGAGCAGGCGCAGGCGCACCGGCACACGTCCAACGCGTTCCGGTTCATCGTCGAGGGCGCCGGCGCGTACACCACGGTGGCCGGCGAGCGCGTGCACATGCACCCCGGCGACCTGCTGCTCACCCCCGGCATGCAGTGGCACGACCACTACCACGAGGGCGACGGCCCGATGATGTGGCTCGACGGGCTGGACTTCCCGCTGGTCAACTCGCTGGACGTCGGCTTCTTCGAGCTCCACTCGGACACCGCGCAGCAGGCCACGGTGCCCGATGACCTGTCCTCGCGGCAGTTCATCCACGGGCGGCTCAACCCGGCCTGGGTGAGCACCCGCACGGCGAGCTCGCCGATCGGCAACTACCCGTGGACGGAGACCGCGCGGGCGTTCGAGTCGATCGCCGACAGTGCGGCGGGCAGTGCCGCTGATGGTGTGCTGCTCGAGTACACCAACCCCTGGACCGGCGGACCTGTGCTGCCGACCATGGCGTGCCGTATCCAGCGCCTCGCCCCCGGTTTCTCGGGCGTACCGCGCCGGCACACCGCCGGCACGATCCTGCACGTGGTGCGCGGCTCCGGGACCACCGTCGTGAACGGCACCTCGTTCGACTGGGCCGAGCACGACATCCTCGCCATCCCGTCCTGGGCGACGTACGAGCACCGCAACGGCTCCCGCACCGAGGACGCCGTGCTCTTCTCCTACACCAACGAACCCGTGGTCAGAGCCGTAGGCATGTACCGCGAACAACTCCTCTAACCGCGGGGCCCGGCCAGTTGGTTGGCCGCCGCCGTCGCTCGGGGCTGACCGCCGTCGCTCGGGCCTGGCCGCCGTCCGACCGTGGCTGGCCGCCGCTTGACGCGTGGCTGGCCGCCGCCCGTGGTTGCCCTGCGGTTGCTGCCGCTCGGGCTGGCCGCCGTCTGTGGTTGCCGCCGCCCGCCGTGGCTGTCCGCCGTCCGAGGCCTGCAGCCGCCGCCCGCGGCTGGTTGCCGCCGCTCCGGGGGTGTCCCCGTCCCAGTTGTCGTGGGAATTAGGCACGACAGGTGGCTCTTGTCGTGCCTAATTCCCA
>DATAZG010000166.1:0-1850 GCA_036272155.1 Pseudonocardia sp. | reverse complement strand
TGCCGCCGTCGAACCGGGGGATCAGGGTCAGGCAGGCCCCGCTGAGCACGCTGGCGTTGAGCCCGCAGGTCATGCCGAACACGTGGAACAGCGGCAGGCAGCCCATCACGACGTCGTCGGGCCCGAGCTCGGTGAGCGTCTCGGCCGAGGTGCGGGCGTTGCTGGCCATGTTGAAGTGGGTGAGCTCGGCGCCCTTGGGCTTGCCGGTGGTGCCCGAGGTGTAGAGGATCACCGCGGTGTCGTAGTCGTCCCGCTCCACCAGCTCGGTGGGTTCGTCGGGCAGCTCGCCGGGGCCCATCGGCCCGACCTCCAGCACCTGGACGCCCACGGCCGCGCCGGCCTCCCGCGCCGCGTCGGGCATCTGGTCGCCGACCACGACGACCTTCGCGCCGGAGTCACCGACGTAGTACTCCACCTCGCGCGCCTTGAGCAGCGGGTTCATCGGCACCACGGTCGCGCCGGCGAGCAGCGCCCCGAAACACGCGACCGGGAACGCCGGCACGTTCGGCAGCTGCAGGCCCACCCGGTCACCGGGCTCGACCCCGAGCCGGCGCAGCAGGGTAGCCATGCGGGCGGCGGCATCGCGCAGCTGGGCGTAGCTGAGCACCTGCTCGTCCAGCTTGACCGCCGGCCGGTCCGGGTGCTCCGCCGCCGTGCGCAGCAGGTGGTTGGCCAGGTTCGTCATCGGAGCCGGTCCTTCCGAGGGAGTTGGTCGAGAATGGAGGAGGCCACCGTGTCGGGCGGGCCCGTCGCGGCGACGGTGCGCAGCAGGCCCCGCTCGGCGAACAGGTCGAGCACCGGTCGGGTGCTCTCGGCGAACACCCGCAGCCGGTGCTCGACGACATCAGGGGTGTCGTCGGCGCGGCCCTCCAGCCGGGCCCGCCGCAGGATGCGCTCCACCAGCACCGGCGCCGGAGCGTCCAGCGCGATCACCCGATCCGGCGGGATATCGCTGTCCAGCAGCGCCCTGGCCTGCGGCAGCGACCGGGGGTACCCGTCGAGCAGGTAGCCGGTCGTCGCCGCGGCGGCCCGCGCCCTGGGCAGCACCAGCTTGCTGACCATGTCGTCCGGGATCAGCTCGCCGGCCGAGACCACGCTGGCCACGGCCTTCCCGAGCGGGGTGCCGGCGGTGATCTCGGCGCGCAGCAGGTCACCGGTGGACAGGTGCGCGCAGCCCAGCGCGGCGGCGATCCGCACCGCCTGCGTGCCCTTGCCGGAGCCCGGCGGCCCCATCAGCACGATGTTCACCCTGCTGTCCACCCTGCTGTTCACCCTGCTCATGACCCGGCCAGCCGCTTCCGGGACGCCGCCAGCTCGGCCTCGGCGGCCGCCCGGCCCACCCAGGACGCGCCCTCGACGCTCTTGCCCGGTTCCAGCTCCTTGTAGATCTCGAAGAAATGCGAGATCTCCAGGCGGTGGAACTCCGGCAGGTGGTGGATGTCGCGCAGGTCCTCGACCCGGGGGTCGGTGGCCGGTACACAGAGCAGCTTGTCGTCGCCGCCCTTCTCGTCGCGCATCCGGAACATGCCGATCGTCCGACAGTTCACCAGGACCCCGGGGAACAGCGGCTCACCGGGGCCGATGACCAGGGCGTCCAGCGGGTCGCCGTCCTCGCCGAGGGTGTCCTCGACGAAGCCGTAGTCGCCGGGGTACTGGGTCGCGGTGAACAGGGTCCGGTCCAGCCGCAGCCGCCCGGTCCGGTGGTCGAGCTCGTACTTGTTGCGGCTGCCCCGGGGGATCTCGATGAACACGTCGAACTCCACCGGCTCCGCGCTCATCGCGCCCGCCCGGCGCTCATACGAACGCCCCGATCCCGGTGATGTCGCGGCCGACGATGAGCGTCTGCATGG
>DATAZG010000165.1:0-46344 GCA_036272155.1 Pseudonocardia sp. | reverse complement strand
CAACCCCGCGGCCGCGGCCACCGACGCTCCAGCGATCCGAGCCCGCCAAAACACCCGAACCCGCACCCGAGACACCCTCGGCGGACCAATCACCACAATCACCCCAGATCAGACAGGGTGTTGCGTCCGCTCCTTGAATTCACCACGGAGTGGGGACCGGTGGGGTTGAACTCGGCGGGGCGGCGGAGCGGCGTCCGGCTACGACTCGCCGGGGTAGCCGCCGCCGCCGAAGCGGGCGTCGAGCGCGTCGTAGTCCACCGCTCCGGCCCGGGTGGGCAGCTCGTCCACCAGCTCGAACAGCCGGGGGCGGCGGTAGCCGGCGAGCTCGGTGCGGCAGTGCTCCGTGAGCGCCTTGACCAGGGTGTCGCGGTCCGCGGCCGGGGCGGGCACCACGGCGGCCAGCACGCGCTGCCCCCAGGTCGCGTCCGGCACGCCGATCACGGCGGCCTTCGCCACCCCGGGGTGGCGGCGCAGCGCGGCCTCCACCTCGGCCGGGTACACGTTCTCCGCCGCCGACTTGATCATCTTGCGCAGCGGCCCGACGAACGAGATCGACCCGTCGGCCTCGCGCCGGCCGAGGTCGCCGGTGTGGTGCCAGCCGTGCCGGCGCTTTGTTGCGGACAGCTCCGGGCGCCGGTGGTAGCCGTTCATCACCATCGGCCCGCGCACCGCGATCTCCCCGGTCCGCCCGGTCGGCACGGGCGCGCCGGACGGGTCCAGCACCTCGACGGCGGCCAGCGGGCCGGGCAGCCCGCCGACGGTCGGGCGCTCGGGCAGCGCGAACGTGACCACGCCGGCCAGCTCGGTCTGCCCGTACCCGGAGCGCACCCGGGGGCCGGGTACCACGGTGACCATCTCGTCCCAGCCCGGCGGCCCCGGCGGGGTGCGCAGGCTGGACAGGTCGTGGTCGCCGGCGCGGTTGTGCTCGACGAGCTGCTCCATGGTCGGGCGCTGCAGGAACGCGCTGGTGCACCGCTCCGCCTCGACCAGCCGGCACAGCTCGTCCGCCACCACCCGCCGCAGCATGACGTTGCGCCCGCCGGCGTGCGCCACCGCCAGCGTGCGGCGCAGCGTGCCGATGTGGAACAGCGGGCCCGAGTTCAGGAACACCTCGTCCGCGCCGACGCCCTCCAGCAGCCGCAGTGTGGTGGTCTGCGCCAGCAGCGCGGTGTGGGACAGCAGCGCGCCGTTCGGGCGGCCGTCGAACGCGGCGGTGTAGAGCATCAGCACGGGCTCGCCGGGGTTGACGGCGGCTGGCCCGGAGTGCGGCGCGCCGTTCGACAGCCGTTCCGCGACCAGCGCTTCGTAGCCGTGCTTGCCGGGGTCGTCGTGCCCGATCCACCGCCGGCCGGTCGTGGCGGGGCGGACCTCGGCAACGGCGTCCCCGATCTCCTCGGCCTGCCACAGGACAACAGCGGGGTCCGCGTCGTCCAGCACGAACCGCAGCTCCTCGGGGCGCTGGCGCCAGTTGACCGGGCAGAGCACCGCGCCGAGCCGGGCGGTGGCGAAGAGTGCCTCGAGCAGGCGGTGGCAGTTCTGACCCAGCCACAGCACGCGCTCGCCGGGGCCGGCGCCCTGGTCGGCCAGTACGGCGGCCAGCGCGTCCACCCGGTGGTCCAGCGCGCGCCAGCTCAGCCGCTCGGGGCGGCAGACCAGCGCTACCTCGTCGGGTCGGGTCACGGCGTGCCCGGCCAGCACGTCGCCGAGGGCGAACCAGCCGGCGGCCGGGTGCGGCGCGGGGGAGGGCGACCTGGTCGGCTCGGTTGGCTCGGGCATCGTCAGCTCCGCTCAATATCGTCTAAAGCGATATCGAATTATGCAGGAAGTTGGCCCAGGATGCCCGGTTGAGGTTGTCCCAGGTCGGTATGACAGATTATTGTTGTAACGAATTTATCGGGAGCGCGCGTGGAGGTAGCGATGCAACTGGCCCGGCCGGACCACGTGCCCTCGGACCTGGTGCGGGACTTCGACCACGTGCTCGGGGCCGACTTCGCGCGCGACCCGTTCGCCGCCTTCGAGGCCGTCCGGGGCGACCGGGCATTCTGGAGCCCGCACCACGGCGGCTACTGGGTGCTGACCACCATGGCCGACATCCGCGAGGCCCTGCAGCGCGCCGGCGACTTCTCCAACTGGCCGACCGGCATCCCCGCGCACGCCAGCCGCCGCGAGCGGATGCTGCCCCTGGAGCTCGACCCTCCCGAGCACACCGCCTACCGCCGCGTGCTGGCCCCGATGTTCGCCCCGAAAGCGGTGGCCGCCCGCACCGCCGCGATCGGCACCACCTGCACGACACTGGTCGACGCGCTGGCTCCGAAGGGCGCCTGCGACTTCATCACCGAGTTCGCCCAGCCGTTCCCCACCACGATCTTCACCAACATGCTCGGGCTGCCGGCCGGGGAGTCGGACCGGTTCGTCGACTGGAACAACGTGCTGCTGCACGCGTACGACCAGCCGGACGCTCGCCGGCAGGCCGCCGTGGAGATCAACGACTACCTGCGCGAGCTGATCGCGCGGCGCGGCGCCGAACCCCGGGACGACCTGGTGTCGGCGCTGTTGGAGAGCCAGGTGGACGGCCGCCCGATCCGGCTCGACGAGGTGCAGAACCTGACCTTCATGCTGTTCGTCGCGGGGTTGGACACGGTCACCGCGGCGCTGTCGTTCTGCTTCCGGTTCCTCGCCGAGCACCCGGAACACCGCGCTCGGTTGGTCGCCGAGCCCGACCTGGTGCCGAGCGCGGTGGAGGAGCTGCTGCGGGTGCACGCGTTCATCAACCCGGCGCGCACGGTCACCGCCGACCTCGAGTTCGCCGGCGTCCGGATGTGCGTGGGTGACCGGGTGCTGGTGTCCACCGCGCTGGCCAGCAACGATCCCGAGGAGTTCGCCGACCCGCTGGAGGTGCGGCTGGACCGGACCGGTAACCGGCACCTCGCCTTCGGCGCCGGCCCGCACCGCTGCGCCGGCTCGCACCTGGCCCGCGACGAGCTGGTCACCGCGGTGCGGGAGTGGCACCACCGCATCCCCGACTACGCGGTCGCGCCCGACCGGCCGGTCACCGTGCACGCGGGTGGCGCGATGGGCCTCGACCGGCTGGAGCTGGTGTGGACCCCGCCGGCCTGACCGCCGCGCCCGACCGGGCCCGGCTGAGCCCGGTCGCCGGGGCCGGCGTCTCGGCCGACGCGACCGAGCCGCCCGACCGGTCCGGGCTGGGCCCGGCGGAGCTGCGCGCCGAGCTGCGGGACTTCCTGGGCGAGCACCACCCGGGGCCGACGCCGAGGGACCGTGCCGAGCGGCTGGCGTTCCTGCGCGGCTGGCAGGCCACGCTGGCCGACCTCGGCTGGGTGGCGCCGGGCTGGCCGAGGCGGTGGGGCGGCATGGGGCTGCCCGCGCCGCTGCAGGCGGTGTACCACCGGGAGATGGCGCTGGGGCGCGCGCCGGTGCCGCCCACCAACGCCGTCGGCATCGTCGGGCCGACCCTGCTGCGCGACGGCACCGACGCCCAGCGGGAGCGCTACGTGCGGCCGATGCTGCGCGCCGACGAGCTGTGGTGCCAGGGCTTCTCCGAGCCGGACGCGGGCTCCGACCTGGCTGCGCTGCGCACCCGCGCGGTGCTGGATGGCGGGCTGGACGGGGACCCGGCCGACGGGGTGTACCGGGTCACCGGACGCAAGATCTGGTCGACGAACGCGCCGGTCGCGCAGCGCATGCTGCTGCTCGCCCGCACGGGGACACCTGAGTCGCGGTCGCGGGGCATCACGTGCCTGGTCGTGGACATGGCCGACCCGGGCGTGACCGTGCACCCGCTGCGGGACATGACGGGCGCGACCGTGTTCGCCGAGGTCGTGCTGGACGACGTGCCGGTGCCCGCCGCCGACCGGATCGGGGCGCACGACGACGGCTGGCGCAGTGCCAGGGTGACCCTCGGCCACGAGCGGTCCACCTCGCTGACCGCCGCCGCGCTGCGCTACCAGCGGGTGGTCGGCGACCTGATCGAGCTGGCCAGGCGGCGCGGCCGGACCGCTGACCCCGGCGTGCGGCAGGAGCTGGCCCGGATGGTCACCGGCGCGCGGCTGCTCGAGCTCAACGGCGCCCGGGTGCTCGGCCGCGTGCTCGGCGGCCAGGACCCGGGGCCGGTGTCGTCGGTGAGCCGGCTGCAGCACGCCGAGTTCGAGCAGCGGCTGCACGAGACGGCCATGCGGCTGCTCGGCGCGGACGCCCTGCTCGACGCGGCCGACCCCAGGCTGCGCACCGATGGCCGCTGGGTACGGGGTTTCCTGCGTACCCGCGCGTCCACCATCGGCGCCGGCACCTCGCAGGTACAGCGCAACACGATCGCGGAGAAGGTGCTCGGCCTGCCGGCCGACCGGGAGGAAACGTGACGGCGACAGTGTCCACGGGCGCGGGTTCGGGGCTTTCCGGCGACTCCGCCGACCCGGGAGACCCGGACGACGCCGCCGAGCTGCCGAGGGCGTTCGCGTTCGGCCCCGAGCACGACGAGCTGCGGGCCACCGTGCGCCGCTTCCTGGCGGACCGCTCCCCGGAGGCTGAGGTGCGCCGGCTGATGGAGACCGACGCGGGTTACGACCCGGCCGTCTGGCGACAGCTGGCGCACCTCGGGCTGACCGGCCTGCTCGTCCCGGAGCGCCACGGCGGCTCCGGCTCCGGCTGCGTGGAGCTGCAGATCGTCTGCGAGGAGATGGGGCGGGCGCTGCTGTGCGGCCCGTTCCTGTCGTCGGCGGTGCTGGCCACCTCGGCGGTGCTGCACGCCGGTGACGAGGCGGCCCGCGCGCGGTACCTGCCGGGGCTGGCGGACGGCTCGGTGATCGGGACGCTGGCGGTGACCGAGGAGTCCGGCAGCTGGCGCGCCGAGGACACGGCCACGCGCGCGGAGTCCGACGGCGCCGGCGGGTACACCCTGACCGGGGAGAAGCTGTTCGTGCTGGACGGCGCGGTGGCGGACCTGCTGCTCGTGCTCGCCGCCACCGACGCCGGTCCTGGCCTGTTCGCGGTGTCGGCCGACGCGCCCGGACAGCATCGCGACCCGATGGCCACCCTCGACGCCACCCGCAAACAGGCCCGGATCACCTTCGCCGGCGCGCCGGCCACCCTCGTCGGCCCGATCGAGGGCGCCGCCGCCGGGCTGGCCGCCGCCCTGGACGTGGCCGCCGCCGCACTGGCCGCCGAGCAGGCCGGGGGCGCCCGCCGCGTGCTGGAGATGGCCGTCGAGTACGCCAAGATCCGCGAGCAGTTCGGCCGCCCGATCGGCTCGTACCAGGCGATCAAGCACAAGTGCGCGGACATGCTGCTGGAGGTGGAGTCGGCGACCTCGGCCGCCTACGCCGCCGGCTGGGCGGTGGACGCGCGGTCGCCCGAGGTGGGCGTGCTGGCCAGCCTGGCCAAGGCGTACTGCTCGGAGGCGTACTACCACTGCGCCGCCGAGAACATCCAGGTGCACGGCGGCATCGGCTTCACCTGGGAGCACCCCGCGCACCTGTACTTCAAGCGCGCCACCAGCACGCAGGTACTGCTCGGCTCGCCGACCTACCACCGCGAGCTGCTGGCCACCCGGCTCGGCATCTGAGCACGGCTTCCGACCTGTTCCGAAACACGGCATCTTCAGGAGGCACTTCGTGACGACCCGCCGGGACGCCGAGGCACTGCTGCCCAAGGCGACCAGCTTCATCGGCGACACCGAGGTGGTCGGCGCCGCCGGCACCCGGACGTTCGTGCACCCGGGCGACGGCGCGACCTACGCCGAGCTGCCGCTGGCCGGACCCGCCGACGTGGACGCCGCCGTGGCGGCCGCCCGTGCCGCGTTCCCGGCCTGGCGGGCGCTGGCCCCGGCGGCCCGGCGCGACCTGCTGCACCGGCTGGCCGGGGTGCTGCGCGAGCGCGCCGACGACCTGGCCACGCTGGTCACCCTGGAGATGGGGGTGCCGCTGCGCGCCTCGGTGGCCGGGGTCGCCCAGGCCGCCGAGTGGTTCGCGCACTACGCCGGCTGGGCCGACAAGATCGGCGGCGTGACCGTGCCCGCCGCCCCGGGCGCGGTGCACGACTACACGGTGCCGAGCCCGCGCGGCGTGGTCGCGGCGATCATCCCGTGGAACGGCCCGGTGATCGCGGCGGCGCTGAAGGTGGCGCCCGCGCTCGCCGCCGGCAACTGCGTGGTGCTCAAGCCGTCCGAGCTGGCCCCGTTCTCCAGCGTCGCGCTGGCCGCGCTGCTCACCTCGGCGGGCCTGCCGGCGGGGGTGCTGTCCGTGGTGGGCGGCGGGCCGGACGCCGGTGCGCGGCTGGTCGGCCACGAGGGCGTTGACCTGGTCAGCTTCACCGGCGGTGACCTGGCCGGCCGCGAGGTGGGCCGGGCGGCGGCCGAGCGGCACCTGCCGGCGGTGCTGGAGCTGGGCGGCAAGTCGGCGTCGCTGGTGTTCGACGACGTGGACCCGGGGCGCGCCGGCAAGCTCGGGCTCACCCTCGGCGCGGTGCAGAACAGCGGCCAGGGCTGCTTCCTGCCGACCCGGCTGCTCGTGCAGCGCGGCAGCTACGACGCGGTGCTGGACGCGCTGGTGCTGGCCGCCGGCAAGGTCCGGATCGGCGACCCGTTCGACCCCGGTACCTCGATGGGGCCGGTGGTCAGCGAGGTGGCGGCGGAGCGGATCCTCGGTGTCGTCGAGGCGGCCCGGGACCGCGGCGACGGGCGGCTGCTGGCCGGCGGCACCCGGGTGGACCGCGCCGGCTCGTACCTGGCTCCGGCGGTGTTCGCCGACGTCGACCCGGCCAGCCCGCTGGCGCAGGAGGAGGTCTTCGGCCCCGTGCTCGCGGTGACCCCGTTCGACGACGAGGACGAGGCGGTCGCGCTGGCCAACGGCACCCGGTTCGGCCTCGCCGGCTACGTGTGGACGGCCGACCTGGCCCGCGCGCACCGGGTCGCCGGGCGGCTGGACGCCGGCTACGTCTCGGTCAACGGCATGGCCGGGCTGCCGCCGGGCGCCCCGTTCGGCGGCTGGAAGGCCAGCGGCCACGGCACCGAGGGCGGCCTCGACGGCCTGCGCGAGTACCTCCGCACCAAGAACGTCCACGTCCAGCTATGACCCCGCCCCCCGAAACCGAAACCGAACCCGACGCCGACGCCGACGCGGCACAAACCCCCAGCTCAGACCCTGTGAGTGGTATTGGTCGCCTTAGCGACCAATACCACTCACGGGTCCTGACGAGCGACGATGGTGACCTGCTCGGGCTGGCTGGCTCGGGGGCGGAGCGGGAGTTCGCCGCGCGGGCGGTGGCGTTCCTGCGGGCCCGGGTGCCCCGGCGCGTCGAGCAGCAGGGTGCGTGGGGCGTCGGGCCGGAGAACCTGGCGCTGTTCCACGAGACGTCCGGGGCCGAGGAGCGCGGCGAGTGCGAGGCGGCCCGGGCGTGGCAGCGGGAGCGGTGGGCGGCGGGGTTCGGCTGGCTGACCGGGCCGGTCGCGCACGGAGGCGGCGGGCTGCCCGCCGGCCACGACCGGCTGTACCGGCTGCTCGAGGCCGGGTTCGAGCTGCCGGACATGAACCCGCTGCGGATCGGGCTCGGCACGGTCGGGCCGGCGATCACGGCGTTCGGCACTCCCGAGCAGGTGGACCGGTTCGCCGTCGGGCTCTACCGGGGTGACCTGGTGGCCTGCCAGCTGTTCTCCGAACCGGAGGCGGGCTCCGACCTGGCCGGGGTACGCACCCGGGCGGTGCGGGACGGGGCAGGTGACGGCGCCGACTGGGTACTCACCGGGCAGAAGGTGTGGACGTCCAACGCCACCTTCGCCGACCTCGGGCTCGCTCTCGTGCGCACCGACCCGGACGCCCCGAAGCACCGGGGGCTGACCATGTTCGTGGTGCCGATGGACGCGCCCGGCGTGGAGGTCCGCCCGCTGCGCCAGCTGACCGGCGGCGAGAGCTTCACCGAGGTGTTCCTCAGCGGCGTGCGCATCCCCGACGGCCACCGGATCGGCGAGCCGGGCAGCGGCTGGCGGGTGGCCACGGGCGCGCTGGCCGGCGAGCGCCGCGCGGTGGGGGACCGCTCGCACGAGCAGAACGCCCGCGCGCTGGAGCTGCTGCGCACCATGGCCGAGCGCTCCGGGCGGCTGGACGACCCATTGGTCCGCGAGGAGTGGACCAAGCTCTACAGCCGGCTGCGCATCGCCCGGTTCCAGCAGCAGCGTATGCAGGCGGTGCCCGAGGGCGCGCTGACCGGGGCCGAGCGGGCGGTGGACAAGCTGCTGCTCACCACGAACCTGCGGCTGATCGGAGAGCTGGCCGCCGAGCTGACCGGCGCGGCGTTCGCGGCGGACACGGGGGCCTGGGGCAGCTTCGGCTGGAACCGCTGGATGATGGGCGCCCTCGGGTACCGGATCGCCGGCGGTACCGAGGAGATCCTCAAGACGATGCTGGCCGAGCGGGTGCTGTCGCTGCCCAGGGAGCCGAGATGACCGAGTACGAGACCGTGGAGTTCGAGCTGGTCGGCGGCGTCGCCACGGTGACGCTGAACCGACCCGAGGTGCTGAACAGCTTCGACCAGCGGATGCTCGACGAGTTCGCGGACCTGTGGCGCCGCTGCCGGCTGGACGACGACGTGCGGGTGGTCGTGCTGCGCGCGGCGGGCGAGCGGGCCTTCTCCACCGGGGTGGACCGCAAGGCCGGCCGCACGCGCCACCCCAACCCGTGGAGCGCCGACGACCCCGGGTTCTTCCTCGGCGCCAAGCAGAACCGGGTGTGGAAGCCGCTGATCTGCGCGGTGCACGGGATGTGCGCCGGCGGTGCGTTCTACTGGGTCAACGAGGCCGACGTGGTGATCTGCTCCTCGGACGCCACGTTCTTCGACCCGCACACCACGTACGGCATGCTCTCCGCGCTGGAGCCGGCGGCGCTGGCCAGGCGCATCCCGTTCGGCGAGGCCATGCGGATCGCCCTGTTCGGCCTGGACGAGCGGGTCGGCGCGACCCGGGCGCACACCATCGGGCTGGTCAGCGAGGTGGTGCCAGGCTCCCGGGCCGAGGTGTGGGCGCGCGCCCAGGTACTCGCCGGGCGGCTGGCCGCC
Organism: Pseudonocardia sp.; assembly: GCA_036272155.1. Lineage (GTDB taxonomy): Bacteria > Actinomycetota > Actinomycetes > Mycobacteriales > Pseudonocardiaceae > Pseudonocardia. Next base: position 37,284 of record DATAZG010000165.1, on the reverse strand, counting down.
AAGCCGCCGCTGGCCGTGCAGGGCAGCGTCAAGGCCATCTGGGACTCGCTGTCGATGTCCCCGCACGCCGCCCGCGAGGTCCCGTTGATCTACCCGCAGCTGACCAACCCGCTCGCGCAGACCGCGTTCAGCCCGGGCCCCCGGATCGAACCCGAGATCCGCTGACCCAGCAGCGACCCTCTGTGGTGCAGCTCACGCACGTTCCGATATATTCACCATCGAATTATCGCTCTGAATTGTGCTCACTGGGAGAAACGCCATGCGCGAAGCGGTGGACCGGGCAACGTCGCTCATCTCCGCACAGGACGAGCTCGACGACGAGCTGTGCACCTGGCCGAGCGCCCCGGCGCTCTACACCCGGGCCAACGCCGTCGACCAGTGGCCGAGGCCGATCACGCCGCTCACCCAGGACCTGATCGCCTACCCGCAGGAGCGCGGCCTCGGGCGTGCCTTCGGGCCGGAGCTGGGTACCGCGCCGGAGGGCGGGCCGTGGACCTGGAACGGGGTGTTCTACGGCTGGTACGTCTACGGTGTCGGGCCGGCCGCCGAGATGGCCGACCGGCTGCCGGGCTACTCGCGGGTCGCGGTGTACAGCGACTACTTCGGCGTGGAGCAGGACCCGGCCGCCCCCGTGCTCCCCTCGGGTGGCGCCGGCCCGCTGGCGATGGCCCGGATCGGCCGCAACTTCCTGCGCGCGATGCGCACCTACCCCCGCCGCGCCGAGCGGATGACCGAGCTCGCGCGGGTGCGGCTGGCCGCCGACCTGCGGCGGGACTGGGCGAGCGAGCCGGCCGAGGCGCTCGTCGCCCGGCTGCGCGCGCACCTCACGGAGGGCGTGGACTTCCGGGTCCCGCACGTGCTGGCCAGTGTGATCTCCGCGCCGCTGTTCCAGAACGTCACCGAGGCGGCGCGGCGGATCCTGCCCGAGGAGGCCGACCGGCTGGTCATCGAGGCGGTCAGCGGGCTCGGCGGCATCCACCTGCGCGAGGCCACCCGGGCGATGGGTGAGGTGGCGCGCGGCACGCTCGACCGCGAGCGGTTCCTCGACGAGTACGGCTTCCGGGGCGCCAACGAGTTCGAGCTGGCCGCCCTGCCGTGGCGGGACGACCCGGCCACCGTCGACCGCCTGATCAGCGGCGCGGCGCAGGACCGCCCGGCGCCCACCGGCACCCGCGAGCACGCCAGGGCCCGGCTGCGCGCGGCGGCCGGGCTGCGCTGGCCGGCGCTGCGCTGGAAGCTGCGCCTGCTGGAGACGCACCTGCGGTGGCGCGAGAACGGCAAGGTGCCGATGGCCATGGCCACCCACTCGCTGCGGCTGCTGGTCCGGGAGGGGGGCCGCCGGCTGGTGGAGTCCGGCCGGTTGGCGCAACCCGACGACGTCTACTACCTGCGGCTGTCCGAGCTGGTCTGCGAGCTGTCCGGCCGACCGGAAGCGGACCTGGCGGTGCCGCCGGTCCGAGGGGCGGCGGCCCTCGGGGCAGACCTGCGGGCCTCGGTCGCCCGCCGGCGCCGGACGCTGGAGTGCTCCGCCCGGCTGCGCATCCCGGAGATGCTGGACGTCGAGCCGGGTCGGCTGGCCGAGATCGGGCCGGCGCGGTGGAAGGAGATGGGCGTGCTGCCGCCCAAGCCGGCGGAGACCGCGCCGTCCGGAGCAGGCGCCGGGGCCGGCGTCGCCGCGCTGACCGGCGTGGGGGGCTCGCCCGGGGTGGCCACCGGCCGGGCGCGGATCGTGCACGACCCCAACGAGGTCGAGCTGGCCGAGGGCGACGTGATCGTGGCGCGGGGCACCGACTCCGCGTGGACGCCGCTGTTCTTCGAGGCGGCGGCCGTGGTGATCGACGTCGGCGGCGCGATGTCGCACTCGGCGATCGCCGCGCGCGAGGTCGGCATCCCCTGCGTGGTCAACGTGAAGACCGGCACCGAGCACATCGCGGAGGGCCAGCGGGTCACCGTCGACGGCGGCGCCGGCACCGTCCAGCTGCACTGAGTCCGCGCACGGGGCCCCGCTGTCGGCCGGCGTGATCAGCAGGACCTGAGGGCTGTTTCGGGGCCTCCAGAACGGCCCTGGTGTCCTGATGATCACGAGTTCGGGTTGCCACAGCACTTGGATAAATCGAGAAAACATGTAACGATTTATTCGACGACGAGGAGCGCTGATGACGACCGCACGTGCCGAACGCGAAGAGCCGGGCGCCCCGGACGAGTTCGGCCGGCTGAGCACCGCCGGCATCGAGAAGTTCCGCGAGAAGATCGGCCTGGACTGGCCGTACACCCGGTGGACCACCTGGAACGAGGAGGCCACCCGGGACGGCATCCGGCACTACGCCTACGGCTTCGGGGACGACAATCCCCTGTGGGTCGACCCGGAGCACGCGGCCGGCAGCCGGTGGGGCGGGGTGATCGCGCCGCCCGGGTTCCTGGAGGGCGCGGGGCTGACCCCGAAGCTGCCCCGTCGGCCGGAGGACAAGGGTCGGGGCAAGGGCGCGCTGTCGGGCGTCCACATGTTCTGGGCCGGCGACCACATCCGCTACTTCAACCCGGTGCGCGAGGGTGACCGGCTGTGGGTGCGGCGGTTCTACGTGGACATCAAGGAGAAGCAGTCCCGCTTCGGCGGCCGGTCCGCGTTGACGGTGCGCCGGCGGGTGTACTGGAACGACCGCGGCGAGCTGATCGCCATCTGGGACGCCGACTTCGTGCACACCGAGCGCGACACCGCCGCCAAGCGCAACCGCACCCTGCAGGCCGTGCCCGAGCAGCACATCTACACAGAGGACGAACTGCTCGAGGTGGACCGGCACTACGCGCTGGAGTCGATCCGGGGGGCCGAGGCGCGCTACGGCGAGGACGTCGAGGTGGGTGAGGAGTTCCTGCCCCGCTACCGAGGCCCGCTGATCACCGGTGACGTCATCGCCTGGCTGCAGGGCAACGGGCGCAGCGAGATCTTCCCGTACCGGCTCGGCTACCAGAACCGCCAGCGGATGGGCGGGTTCTACTCACGCAACGGCGACGGCGCCTGGGACTCCGCGATGCGGGTGCACTGGGACGACGAGTACGCGCGCTCGGTGGGCGCCCGCCGGGCCTACGACTACGGCATGCTGCGCAACGCGTGGATGATGCAGGTGGTCACCGACTGGATGGGCGACGACGCGATCCTGGTCGCGATGGACGACCGGATCACCGGGTTCAACGTGCTGGGCGACCTGACCAGGATCACCGGCTCGGTCACCGAGGTCGACACCTCCGGCGAGTGGCCCGAGGTCGTGTGCACCGTGCAGTGCACCAACCAGCTCGACGAGAAGACCGCGCGCGGCGACATCCGGGTGCGGCTGCCCTCCCGCGAGCGCGGGCTGCCGGAGTTTCCCGCGCCACCCGCCGACCACGGCCTGCTGCCCGGCATGCCGGAACCGGAGAACGGTCCGTGGGGCCGAGAATCGACCTCGTGACCGATACCTTGGCCGACCTCGCCCCGGAAGTGCTGCCCCGCTCGGCCCTGTACGTCGGCGGCCGCTGGCGGGAGGCGTCCGGGGCGGGGGCGGAGACCGTGCTGGACCCGTCGACCGGGCGGGCACTGGGCACCGTGCCGGACGCGGCCCCCGTCGACGTGGCCGCCGCGCTGGCCGCCGCCCGCACCGCCGCCGACTCCGGGACCTGGGCGGACGCCACCCCACGGGCTCGCAGCGAAGCCCTGTACCGGCTGCACGGGGTACTCACCGACATGACCGGGCGACTGCTCGACGTGGTGGTCGCCGAGACCGGCTGCCCGCTGCGGCTGGCCCAGGGGCAACAGGTCGGGCTGCCGCTGCGGCACCTGGAGTACTGGGCGGAGGCGGCCCGCCGCCCCGAGCTCACGGCACGGGCACCCGTCGTCACCGCCCGCCCCGGCGGTCCGGCCACGCTGGGCGGCTGGGCGGTCCGCCGGGAGCCGTACGGGGTCGTCGCGGCGATCACCCCGTACAACTTCCCGCTGCTGGAGAACGTGATGAAGCTCGGCCCGGCGCTGGCCGCCGGCAACGCCGTGGTGCTCAAGCCGTCCCCGTTCACCCCGTACTCGGCCCTGCTGCTGGCGGAGGCGGCCGAGCGCGCCGAGCTGCCGGCCGGGGTGCTCAACGTCGTCACCGGCGGCGCGGACGTCGGCGCGGCGCTGACCGGGGACCGCCGGGTCGACCTGGTCAGCTTCACCGGCTCGGACGCCGTCGGCGCGCGGATCCTGGCCGCCGCCGCGCCCGGGCTGACCAAGGTGCTGCTCGAGCTGGGCGGCAAGTCGGCGCTGGTGGTGTGCGCGGACGCCGACCTGGAGCTCGCCGCCCGGATCGGCGCGCAGAACGTCACCACCCACGCCGGCCAGGGCTGCGTGCTGGCTACCCGGCACCTGGTGCACACCTCCGTGCTGCCGGAGTACCGCGCCCGGCTGCGCGCCGCCGTGGACGCCGTGGTGCTCGGCGCCCCGCGCGACCCGTCGACCACGATGGGCCCGCTCATCAGGCCGGCCGCCGTGGACCGGGTCGCCGGGCACGTCGAGGCCGCCGTCCAGGCCGGGGCCGGGGTGCTCACCGGCGGGGCCCGCCCGGCGGACGGCAGCGTCCCGGCCGGCGGGTTCTACTACCTGCCGACCGTGCTCACCGAGGTGGAGAACGCCTGGCCGGTGGCGCAGCAGGAGATCTTCGGCCCGGTCGCGGTGGTGATCGGGTTCGACACCGAGGACGAGGCGGTCGCGCTGGCCAACGACAGCGCCTACGGGCTCGCCGGGCACGTGGTCTCGCGGGACGCCGGCCGCGCGTTCGAGCTGGCCGGCCGGCTGCGCGCCGGCACCGTGGACATCAACGGCGGCCCTGGCTACACGAACCCGGACGTGCCGTTCGGCGGCCGAGGCCGCTCCGGCCTGGGCAGCGAGAACGGCACCGAGGGCCTCGACGAGTACACCCAGCTCAAGACGATCAAGTATCACGCCGGCTGACCCCGTGAGTGGCGAGTGGCCTCCCCGGACCACTCGCCACTCACGGGTCCGACGAGCCCCGACGAAGGAGGACCTCAGGTGGGGGAGAGAGCACCGGAGGGTTCGCTGGCCAACCTGCTGGCCTGGCGGTTGGCCGAAGGGCCGGACCGGGGCTTCCTGCACGTGGAGGACGACGGACCGTGGAGCTACGCCCGGCTGGCCGCCGCCTCGGTGGCGCTCGGGGACCGGCTCGGCGACCGGCTCGGCGCGGTGGCGCCGGGTGCGCGGGTCGTCGTGCGGGTGGGCAACGACGAGCGGTTCCTGCCGGCGGTGTGCGCGGTGTGGGGCCGGCGGGCGGCGGCGGTCGTGATGCACCCGGCCGCGCCGGCCGAGGAGGTGGCCCGGGTGGTCGCGGCGATGGGGGCCACCGCGGTGGTGTGCGGCGCGGACGACCCGGCGGCGCTGCCGGGCGTGGTCGGAGTGCCGGTGGTGGCGTTCGACCGGTTCTCCCCGTCCGACGGGCCGGAGGGGCCGGGCGAGTCGGTGAGCGGGGCGACCGGCGGCGGCTCGGGCCCGGCCGGTTCGGGTCGCTACCGGCCGCCCGAGGAGGACGTCGGTGGCGAGGCGGCGCTGGTGCTGCTGACCTCCGGGTCGACCGGCGAACCCAAGGGTGTGGTGCTCACCCACGACAACGCCTGGTCCAACCTGCGGGCCACCGTGTCGGCGTTCCGCCGGGACACCGGGCCGACCCCGCTGGCCGACCCCGGCAAGCCGCCCAACCTGATCGCCAACCCGCTCTCGCACACCGCCGGCGTGGTCCGGCTGCTGTTCGCGCTGTACGTGGGGCGCTCGGTGGCGTTGCTGCGCAAGTTCGACGGGCGCACCGCGAAGCGGCTGCTGGACCGGCACGGCATCGACAACCTGACCATCAACCCGGCCATGCTGCGCATCCTGCTCGACACCCTGGAGCCGGGCGAGGACCTCGGCGCGGTCCGCTACGTGTCCTCGGGCACCGCGCCGCTCACGCCGGCGCTGCGCGAGGAGTTCGAGGCGCGGTTCGGCGTGCCGGTGCTGCAGGCCTACGGGCAGACCGAGGCGTTCGGCGGCATCTCCATCGAGAGCGCGCGGGACGTGCTGGCCGGCCGCCGCCGCCCCGGCTCGGTGGGACGGCCGCTGCCGGGGGTCGAGCTGCGGCTGGTCACCGCCGACGGCGCCGAGGCGGCCACCGGTCAGGAGGGTGAGATCCGGGTGCGCAGCCGCTCGGCCACCGCCGGCTACCTGGGCGCCGCGACGGACAGCCCGCTCGACGCCGACGGTTGGCTGCGCACCGGTGACCTCGGCCGCCTCGACGACGACGGCTACCTGTACCTCACCGGGCGGCTGAAGAACATCATCATCCGCGGCGGGTTCAACGTGGTACCCGAGGAGGTCGAGGCCGCGCTGGCCGCCGACCCGGCCGTCCGCGAGGCCGCCGTGCTGGGGGTACCCGACGACCGGCTCGGCGAGGTCCCGGTCGCGCTGGTGGTGCCCGACCCGGCGGTCCCGGCCACCGCCGAGGCCGTGCTGGCGGCGGTCCGCCCCCGGCTGGCCCCGTACAAGCGGCCGGACCGGGTGTTCCTGCTCGCCGAGCTGCCCCGCGTGCCGAACGGCAAGGTGGACCGCCCCAGGGCCGCCGCCCTGGCCCGCGCCCTGGCCGCCGAGGCGACCGGGGCGGTGCGGTGACCGGACCCGAGGACTACCTGGCCCGAGGACTCTGGTGCGCGGCGTCGGTCGGCTGGTCCCTGCCGACGGCGGCGGAGCACTGGCCGGACCGCACGGCCCTGGCCATCGCCGCCTCCGGCCGGCCGGCCGAGCACTACACCTTCGCCGCGCTGCACGACCGGGTCCGGGCGGCCGCCGCCGACCTCGCCGCCCGGGGAGTGCGGCCCGGTGACCGGGTGGTCGCGCAGCTGCCCAACCGGATCGAGCTGCTCGTGGTGATCCTGGCCGCCTGGCAGCTCGGCGCGGTGGCCGTGCCCCTGCTGCCGATGTACCGGGGCCGGGAGCTGGCGCACATCCTGCGGGTCACCCGCCCGGCCGCGCTGGTGGCGGCCACCGCCCGGGGCGACCGCCGCCCGGCGGCCGAGCTCGACGAGGTCCTCGCCGACCTGGGCCACGATCCGGCCGCCCGCTACGCCGTCGGCACCGCCCACCCCGGCTGGCGCCCCCTCCCCACCGCGCCCCCACCGCCCCACAACCTCCCCGCGAGTCGCGGATTTCGTCAGGGTGAGTCGGGGATTTTGTCCGGTCCGGCGGAGCAGGTTCCGCACTGGCCGGCCGCTCCGGACGAGTGCTGCCTGCTGCTGTTCACCTCCGGCACGACGTCCGAGCCCAAGGGGGTCCGGCACTCGTCGCGCTCCCTGCTGGCCGAGGCACGCAGCTACCGGGACGAGGCGCTGCTCGGCGCCGAACAGCCGGTGCTGGTGCCCGCGCCGGTCCCGCACATTGGCGCGGTGGTGGCGTGCACCCTCCTGCCGTGCCTGACCGCGGCCCCGACGGTGCTGCTGGAGTCCTGGGACGTCGAGGTGGCCGTCCGCGCCTGCGCCGAGGAGAAGGTTGCGCTGGCGATCGGCGCCCCGGTGTTCCTGGCCGAGCTGCTGGACCGCTACGAGCGCGAGCCCGACGGCGGTGCAGGTCATCGGATCTCGATGTTCCACACCGGGGCGGCGCCGACCGGGGACTCGGTGGTGGTCCGCGCGCAGCGGCTGGGCGTGACCGCCTGGCGGGCCTGGGGCATGACAGAGGCGCCGACGCTGACGTCCGGCCACCCCGGCGACCCGCTGGACCGGCGGACCCGCACCGACGGCCGGGTCGACGTCGGCTCCGAGGTACAGGCCGTCGACGAGCACCGCGCGCCGCTGCCGGCCGGCACTCCGGGGGAGCTGCGCATCCGGAGCCCGAAGCTGATGCTCGGCTACCTGGACCCGGCGCACCAGGCCGCCGCCGTGGACGCCGAGGGCTGGTTCTACACCGGCGACATCGGGGTGGTGGACGCCGACGGCTGGGTCACGATCCAGGGCCGGCTCAAGGACATCATCAACCGGGGCGGCGAGAAGTTCTCCGCCGCCGAGATCGAGTCACTGGTCGGCGAGCACCCGGACATCGAGGCGGTGGCCGTGGTCGGGCTGCCCGACCAGCGCCTCGGCGAGCAGGTCGGGGCGTTTGTCACGCTGCGGGCCGGGCGCAGCTGGCCGGGGGAGGCCGTGCTGCTCGCGCACCTGGAGCGCCACCAGCTCGCCCGGCAGAAGTATCCGGTGATCTGGCGGGTGCTCGACCAGCTGCCCCGCACCCCGACGGGCAAGATCCAGAAACGCCAACTGCTCGCCGACTGGCACCCGGACCGCGACCACGTCTAGCCGGCACACCCCCGCCGGCCGGTGCGCGGCGAGCGGACGCGGTGGGCGCCAGTCACGCCGGCCCGGGTCAGGGCTCGATGTCGAGGATCAGGTCCGTGTTGATGGACTTGCGGAGTTGGCGGTGCACGGCCTCGAGGTGCTCGCGCCAGTGCCGGGCGGCCTCGCGGGAGGCGCCGGCCTCGATCAGGTCGATGATCCGGGAGTGGTCGTCGATCAGCCCGCTGGACTGCGACGGCATCCGCTGCTTGACCCGCTCCGCGTCGTGCCGGACCAGCGCGCCGTCGAGCAGCCCGGAGATCAGCCGCGCGAACAGCACGAGTGAGCGGTTGCCGGTGAGCGCGACGAGCTGGACGTGGAACTCCGAGCCGATCCGCCGGGTCTCCGAGCCGTCGGTGCTGGCCAGGTTCTCCGATACCGAGGCGCGCAGCGCGGCGATGTCCTCGGCGGACACGGTGCCGGCGATCCGGGCGACCGCGGCGGGCTCCAGCAGCAGCCGCGCGGTGTGCACGTCGTCGAGGGTGGCGCCCTGGTAGAGCAGCAGGTTGTTCAGGTGGCGGCCGGCCGTGCGGACCGAGGGACGGCTGACCCGGGCGCCGCCGTTGCGACCCCGGTGGATGCGCACCAGCCGCTCGTTCTCGAGGATGCGCAGCGCCTGGCGCAGGGTCGGGCGGGACACCCCGAGCTCGGTCATCAGCCGCAGCTCCGGCGGGAGCAGCTCACCCTCCGCGCGCTCGCCCATCACGATCTGACGGCGCAGCTGTGCGGCGACCAGCTCGGCCGCCTTGGGCACCTGGAGTGCTTCGGCGGGTGCTGGCTCCGACATGTGCTCCCCTCCGGGGCGTCCGCCGCACCCGGGGCGGGCGGCGACTTGCGGTCATTCTATGACCGATTTGGCCGATACCCGTGCAGGTGGGCGTACCCGGAGGGGTCACTCAGCGCCGCAGGCCGAGGAACGCGAGGTCCTGCAGCGTGTTCGGCAGGTTACGCAGCGCCACCGCGGGCGCCAGCCGGCGCGGGATGGTGGCGACCAGCGCGCCGCGCTCGACGGCGTCGGTGATGGCCAGGGCCGCCGCCTCCGGGGAGAGCACCGGGAGCACCCTGGCCAGCCGCCGGGACACCGCGTCGATCATCTCGGACTGCCTGGCCTGCTCCATCATCCGCGTGCCGGCCACCTCGCCGAGGGTCACCAGGCTCATCGTCACGCCGGTGCCGCGCAGCTCGCGCTGGGCGACCGAGGTGTAGTGGTGGAGGGCGGCCTTGCTGGCGCCGTAGAGCGCGAGGTCGGGCACCGCACTCACCCCGGCCAGCGAGGACACGTTGACCAGCTGGCCGGACCGGCGGCTCAGCATGCCGGGCAGTGCCTGGCGGCACAGCTCCATCGGCGCCACCGCGTTGACGGCCATCAGGGTGGCGGCCTCGCCCGCCCCGGCCCGGCTGCTGGCGGCCACCAGCACCAGCCCGGCGTTGTTGACCAGCACGTCCAGTGGCCCCTGGCCGCGCTCGGCCCGCTCGACCACGTCCCCCAGCGCCGCCCCGTCGGCGAGGTCGGCGACCACCGCGTGGCCGCCCACGCGCTCGGCGACCTCGGCCAGCCGGGCCGCGTCCCGGCCGAGCACGGTGACCCGGGCGCCGCGGGCGGCGAACTCCTCGGCCAGCCGGACGCCGATGCCGTGGGAGGCCCCAGTGATCAGGGCGTGCCGACCGCGCAGCTTCACGAGCCAACCTCCCGGCCATCGATCGAGAAAAAATTAGAACGATTAACGGCTCCGTCGGGCGTAGCTGAGGCCACGATGCCTGCCGCGGCGGCAATATATCACTGTATCCTGTATCGATATCTGCAGACGGCCCGCGGAGAGGCACGATCGTATGGAGCTGGCGGAGTTCACCGAGGTCGGTGTCGCGGTCCGGGCCGGGGTCGCGGTGCTGACGCTGAACCGGCCGGACCGGCGCAACGCCTGGAACGGGCGGATGGCGGTGGAGTACCGCTGGGCGCTGCACCACGCGCACACGCGGTCGGACGTACGGGTCGTGGTGCTCACCGGCGCCGGTGGGGACTTCTGCGTCGGCGCCGACTCCCGGGCGCTGGATGCCATCTCCGCCGACGGTGGCCGCTACGCCGCCGAACGGCTGCCGCTGCCGCCCTACCCCGACGGCACGCCCGAGCAGCTGCGGCACAACCACGCGTACCCGCTGACCATCGGCACGCCGGTGATCGCCGCCCTGACCGGGGCCTGCGCCGGCGCGGGGTTCGTGCTGGCCAGCTACGCGGACCTGCGGTTCGCCGCGCGCGACTGCCGGATCACCACGTCGTTCGCCAAGCTGGGGCTGCCGGCCGAGTACGGCCTCGGCTGGCTGCTTCCCCGCCTGGTGGGGCTGCCCACGGCGCTGGAGCTGCTCTACGGCGCACCGGTGCTCGACGGCGCCGAGGCCACCCGGCTGGGCTGGGCGCAGCGCTGTCACGAGCCCGGCGAGGTACTGGCCAGAGCGGTGGAGTTCGCCGAGGGACTGGCCCGGGGGAGCTCGGCGGAGTCGCTGCGGATGATGAAGCGGCAGGTCTTCCAGGACGCCGCGCTGGACCTCGGTACCGCGTACACCCGGTCCGTGGCGGACATGAACGCCGCGCTGCGCCACCCCGACCTGCGGGAGGGGCTCGCCGCCCTGCGGGAGCGCCGCCCCGCCGACTTCCTGACCGTGTCCGCCCCGGCGGCGGAGGCGGTCGGGACAGCCGAGACGACTCCCAGTCGCGAAAAGTTATAGCGATTTATTTTCCGCCAGCGTGACCGGCGTCGCATCGACCGAGCGAGTGTACCGGGCCACCGGCCGCGCTCGGCACCCCCGGAGCGTGCGCCGGCGATCCTCGCTGCTAGGCCCTTGATCAGCGGAAAGGTATCCGTGCACCGCCGCCGGTCGGGAGACCGGAGTCGACCGAGCCGCGCGCGGACGCGGAACCTCAGCTCACGGCCCCGCCGGGCAAGTTCTGTTTAAAGTTAGATCGAAATACGTAACCCTCGCGGCGGCGCTTCGTTGGTCGGGTCAAGTCCAGGTTGCCGGCGCGGGTACCCGAGCCAGCGGTGGAGTCGGCCCTGGTGCCGGGAGCGAGGGAGGACGATGGCCGTCTCCGTGGCCAGTCGAGCGGCGTCGGTGGTCCGTCCGGTCGGCGCGTTCTACGCGTTCTGCCTGGACACCATGCGCACGATGGTGAAGCCGCCGTTCCAGTGGCGCGAGTTCGTGCAGCAGGCCTGGCTCGTGGTCAGGGTGTCGTTCGTCCCCGCCGTGCTGGTGTCCATCGCGTACTGCGTGTTCGTGATCTTCTACCTGAACGTGATCCTGCTCGAGCTGGGCGCCGCCGACCTGAGCGGCGCCGCCGCCGGGTTGGCCGTGGTGCAGAACCTCGGGCCGATCATCAGCGTGCTGGTGATCTCCGGGGCGGGCGCCACGGCCATCTGCGCGGACCTGGGCGCGCGCACCATCCGCGAGGAGATCGACGCCATGCGGGTGCTGGCCATCGACCCGATCCAGCGGCTGGTGGTGCCCCGGGTGGTGGCGTCCACGCTGCTGGCCGTGCTGCTCACCGCGGTGGTGGACGTGGTCGGCCTGGTGGCCTGCTTCTTCACCGCCGTGTACCTGCAGCACTCCAGCCCGGGGGCCTTCGTGGCCAACCTGACGCTGCTCACCGGCACCACCGAGGTGGTGTTCAGCGTGATCAAGGCGGTGGTGTTCGGGGTGATCGCCGGCCTGGTCGCCTGTTACCTGGGGCTGAACGTCAAGGGCGGGCCCAAGGGCGTCGGGGCGGCGGTGAACGAGACCGTGGTCTACGCGTTCATGATCCTGTTCTTCGCCAACGTCGCGATCAGCTTCGTCCAGTTCCAGATCGTCTGACGGGGAAGCGATGACCGATACCGAGTTCCGGCGCACGCCGACCCTGCTCCACCTGCTGGGAGCCCCGGGCCGGGTGCTGTCCGAGCTGGGCCGCCAGGCCATCTTCTACGGCAAGGCGCTGGGCTACCTGCACCTGGCCGTCGGCCGCTACCGGCGGGAGATCGTGCGGCTGATCGCCGAGATGAGCCTGGGTACCGGCGCGCTCGCGGTGATCGGCGGCACGCTGGTGGTCACCGCGTTCCTGACGTTCTCGGTCGGCGGGATCATCGGCGTGCAGGGCTACAACAACCTCAAGGACATCGGCGTCCAGGTGCTCAGCGGGTTCTTCGCCGCGTTCGTGGAGATCCGCATCTCGGGGCCGACCATCGCCGGGTTCGGCCTGGTGGCCACCATCGGCGCCGGCGCGACCGCGCAGATCGGCGCCATGCGGATCAGCGAGGAGATCGATGCGCTGGAGGTCATGTCGGTCCGGTCGCTGCCGTTCCTGGTCACGACCCGGCTGGTCGCCGGCTTCCTGGTCACCGTGCCGCTGTACGCGGCGGCGATCATCGTGGCGTTCTTCGCCAGCAAGCTGGTCGTGGTCACCCTGTACGGGCAGTCCGGCGGCGCCTACGAGCACTACTTCAGCACGTTCCTGATCCGGACCGACATCCTGAACTCGTTCGCCCTGTCGCTGGCCATCTCGACGATCGTCATGCTGATCCACTGCTACTACGGCTACACCGCCACCGGCGGGCCGGCCGGCGTGGGCATCGCGGTCGGGCGGGCGGTGCGAGCCTCGCTGGTCGCCGTGGTCGGGGTCGCGCTGCTCGGCTCGTTCCTGCTGTACGGCAGCACCGACACGTTCAACTTCTCCGGGTGACGCGGATGCCGACCTTGCCCACGCGTGCTCGCGAGTCACTGATCGGCGCCGTGTTCCTGCTGGTCATCGCGTTGGTCGTGGCGGTGGCCATCGGCCGCTACGCGAACGTGTTCACCCGCACCGCCCCGGTGTCGCTGACCACCGACCGGATCGGGCTCAACCTGCTACCCGGCGCGAAGGTGAAGTTCCAGGGGGTGCCGGTCGGCACCGTCGGCTCCGTCGACCTGCGCGCCGACTCGGCCGTGCTGCGCCTGCGGATGGACCCGGCCGAGCTGGCCATCATCCCGGCCAACGTGACGGCGGTGATCGTGCCGACGACCGTCTTCGGCGCCAAGTACGTGGACCTCTCCCCGCCCGCAGACCCGAGCCCGGTCGCACTGGCCGCCGGCGCGATGCTGGACAACCGGGGAGTGACCGCCGAGGTCAACACCGTGTTCGACCAGCTCACCCGGGTGCTCGACGCCGTGTCGCCCGCCAAGCTGAACGTCACGCTGGCCGCACTGGCCGGCTCGCTGCAGGGCCGGGGCGACGAGCTCGGCGGCACGTTGACCCAGCTCAACGGCTACCTGGTGCAGCTGAACCCGTCCGTGCCGGCGCTGCGCCACGACTTCGCCGCCGCCGCCGGGGTCGGCCAGCTCTACGCCGACGTCACCCCGGACCTGGTCGGCCTGCTGGACAACCTGGCCGTCACCGGCGACACCCTCGTCGACCGCCGCGACGACCTGCACCGGCTGCTGCCCGAGCTGGCCGATGCCGCGCACAGCGGGCACCACGTGTTCGACGAGAACTCCGACGACCTGCCCGAGTCGCTGGACCTGCTGCGCACCACGACCGGGCTGCTCTCCGACTACTCGCCCGGGCTGACCTGCTTCATCGAGGGCCTGGACAATGCGCGCAAGCTGCTCGAGCCGGTGATCGGCGGCAAGTACCCGGCGCTGAACCTGAACGTCGGCCTCCTGCCCGGCGCCCCGCCCTACCAGCCGGGCAAGGACCTGCCGAAGATCGGCGCGGACAACCCGCCGGCCTGCCACGGGCTGCCGATGCTCGGCGCCCACCAGGTCCCGGCGCCGTACGTGCAGACCGACATCGGCAGCCACGTGAACCCCTATCGGGACAACCACCTCGAGCCCGGTGACCCGCCGGTCGTGGTCCAGCTGTTCGGGCCCGAGCTGTTCCGTCCCCGTTCGTCCGGGCCGGGCGCACCTCAGCTGGCCGGGGGGCACTGATGCGCATCCGTGCCGAGCTGATCAAGCTCACCGCCTTCGTGCTCGTCTCCGCGCTCGGCCTCGCCCTGGTTTTTGTGGTGTTCGCGCAGGCCCGGTTCCGGGCCGAGGAGACCTACCACGCACTGTTCACCGACGTCAGCGGGCTGAAGAACGGCCAGCTGGTCCGGTTCGCCGGCGTGCGGGTCGGGCAGGTGCAGGACATCGCGGTCACTGACGGAAACGTCATCGACGTGACGTTCACCGTGCAGGACGACGTGCCGGTGATGGCCGGCACCCGGGTCCTGGTGCGTTACGAGAACCTGGTCGGCGACCGCTACCTGCAGCTGGTCGACGGGCCGGGGCCGGTCACCCGGCTGGCCGACGGCGCGGTGATCCCGCCCGGCCGCACCGCGCCGGCGCTGGACCTGGACGCGCTGCTCGGCGGGTTCCAGCCGCTGTTCTCCGGCCTCGACCCGGCACAGGTGAACCAGCTCTCCGGGGACCTGGTCTCGGTGCTGCAGGGGGAGTCCGGCACGGTCGACCGGGTGGTCGCGGAGACCGCCTCGCTGACCGGCACGCTGGCCGACCGGGACCAGGTGATCGGCAGCCTGATCACCAACCTGAACCAGGTGCTGGCCACCGTGGACCAGCGCGACGCCCAGCTGTCCGGGACCCTGGACCAGCTGCAACAGCTGATCAGCGGGCTGAGCGCCGACCGGGGCCGCATCGGCGACTCGCTGGGCCACATCAACGACCTGGCCGACTCGCTCGGTGACCTGCTGAAGGACGGCCGCGACCCGCTGGCCGGCACCGTCGACCAGCTCGGCCGCACCGCGAAGGTGCTCGACGACAACTCCCACACACTGGACTCGGTGGTGACGCAGCTGCCGGACGCGTACGCCAGGCTCGTCCGGCTGGGTTCTTTCGGCAGCTTCTTCAACTTCTACCTGTGCGCGGTGCAGGTGAAGGTCACCGGGCCGGACGGCAAGCCGCTGTTCTCCCCGGAGATCGGTAGCAACTCCGGGACGACTCGATGCCGAGGACAGTCATGATCCGCTTCAGTGAGCGCGACCCGGTGCGGATCGGGCTGATCGGCACCGCGTTGCTGGTGGTGCTCACCGTGCTGTCGGTCAACCTGGGCAACCTGCCGCTGCTCAGCGCCGGAACCGAGTACACCGCCGAGTTCGTCGAGGCGGGTGGCCTCGCGGCGGGCGACGACGTCACGGTCGGTGGGTTCAAGGTCGGCTCGGTGCGGGCCGTCGAGCTGGACCACTCCCAGGTCGCCGTGCGCTTCCGCGTGACCAACCGCGCCGTGCGGCTCGCCGACCTGACCACCGCGGAGATCAAGACGGCCACCGTGCTGGGCACCCGCAACCTCCGGCTGACCTCGCGCGGCAAGGGCGAGCTGGCGTCCGGCGCGGTCATCCCGGCGTCCCGCACCACCGCCCCGTACCAGCTCACGGACGTGCTCGGCACGCTGACCGAGAAGGTGCACGACCTGGACACCGGGCAGCTGGCCACCTCGCTGGACACCCTGGCCGAGACGCTGCACGCGGTCACCCCGGACGTGCCGGCCGCCCTGGACGGGGTCACCCGGCTGTCCGGCACGCTGAACGCCCGCGACGCCGCGCTGGCCGAGCTGCTGCGCCACGCCGAGGGGGTCACCGGCGTGCTCGCTCAGCGCAGCGGCCAGATCACGCGGCTGGTGGACGACGGCAGCGCCCTGCTGGACGAGGTGCAGCAGCGCCGCGCGGTCGTCAACGAGATCTTCCTGAACGTGTCCACGCTGGCCCGCCAGCTGCACGGGCTGGTCAAGGACAACCGCGACCAGCTGCCGCCGGCGCTGGACCACCTGAACAGCGTGCTCGACCTGCTGCGGCGCGACTCCGGTGACCTGGCCGACGCCATCCAGGGGCTCGGCCCGTTCGCCACGGCACTCGGTGAGTCGGTGGCCAGCGGCCCGTGGTTCAACGCCTTCGTGCCGAACGTGGTCGCCGGCAACCTCAGCCCGCTGATCGACTACCTGCCGAAGAGCTCCGGCCCGCCGGCCCCGCTTGCCACCCTGCCCACGCCGCCCCGGACCCGGCCGGCGGGGCGGCGGGGGCGCCGGCGCGGTGCGGACGAGCTCGAGGCCGCGACCGACGGGGACACCCCGTCCCCGGCCCGGCGCTGGTGGACGATCGGGGTGGCCGCCGTGGTGGTGGTGGCGCTGGCGATCGGCGCCGCTGTTGGGCTGAGCGCCGCGAACACCAAGCAGCTCACCGTGTACCTCCCCAGCGCGCTCGGGCTGTACGTCGGCGACGGCGTGCGGGTGCTCGGCGTGCCGGTCGGCAAGGTGGACAGCATCACGCCCGCCGGCGCGCAGGTGGCCGTGCGGCTGCACTACGACGCGGACGTGCCGGTGCCGGCCGACGCCGGGGCGGCCCTGGTCGCGCAGACCCTGGTCACCGCCCGGTTCGTGCAGCTCACGCCGGCCTTCGCGGGGGGCCCGGTGCTCGCCGACGGGGGCAGCATCCCGGTCGAGCGCACCGAGGTGCCGGTGGACTGGGAGCAGATCAAGGCGCAGCTGTCCCGGCTGACCACCGCCCTCGGCCCCAACGGCACCGACCGCGACGGGGCGCTGTCCGGCTTCGTCACCGCCGGCGCGCAGGTCGGCCGGGGCCAGGGCACGCACTTCCGGCAGACGCTCGCCGCGCTGTCCGACGCCGTCGACACGCTCTCCCACAGCCGGGGCGACCTGTTCGGCACCGTGCGCAACCTGCAGGTCTTCGTGTCCGCGCTGCGCCAGAGCGACAGCCTGGTCGACGACTTCACCCGGCGGCTGGCCTCGGTCTCGAAGCTGCTGGACGACAACCGGGACAGCCTGGCCACCGCGCTGCACGAGCTGGACTCCGCCGCCGGTGACGTGACCGACTTCGTGCGGGACAACCGGTCCGGGCTGCGCGACTCCGTGGACGGGCTCGGCGAGGTCACGTCGGTGCTGGTGCGGCAGCGCACCGAACTGGAGAACATCCTGATGAACGCGCCCACCGCGCTGGCCAACTTCTACAACATCTACGACCCGGCCAGCGGTTCGCTCACCGGCGCGCTGGCCGCGTCGAACTTCCAGGCGCCCGCCGAGCTGCTGTGCAGCGGGCTGGCCCACGCGGCCAGCCACGACCCCCGGGACTCCACCTCCGCATGCAAGAAGTACCTGGGCCCGCTGCTCAACCAGCTGGCCGTCAACTACCCGCCGATCGGGGTCAACCCGGTGGTCCGGCCGGGCGGCGTGCCCCGCCGCGACACCACAGCCGGCCCCGCGCTGCCCGCCCCCGGCACAGGTGCCCCGGCGCTGCCGCTGGGCGGCGGAGCGCCGCTGACCGGTGCGGCTCCGCTGCCCGGCGCGGCCGCACCCGGCGGCGGGCTGCCCGGGCTGCTCGTACCGCTCGGGGGGACCCGGTGAGCCGCCGCCGATCGGCGCTGGCCGGGCTCGGGCTCGCGCTGGCGGTGTCGCTGACCGTGTCCGGGTGTGCCTTCGACGGGCTGAACCAGTTCGCGCTGCCGGGTACGCAGGGGCGGGGCGAGGGCGCGTACACCGTGCGCATCCAGCTCCGCGACGTCACCGGGGTGGACCCGAACTCGCCGGTCATGGTGCGCGACGACAACATCGGCACGGTCGCCGACGTGCGCGTGGAGGGCGACCACGCGCTGGTCACCGTCCGGTTGAACGGCGACGTGGCGCTGCCCTCGAACACCACCGCGACGGTCGGCCAGACCACGGTGCTGGGTTCGAAGCACATCGAGCTGGCGCCCACGCCCGGCCAGCCGCCGACCGGCCGCCTCGCCGACGGGGACACCATCCCGCTGGCCCGCTCCGGCAGCTTCCCGCAGACCGAGGACGTGCTGGCCTCGCTCAGCCTGCTGCTCAACGGCGGCGGGCTGGCCCAGGTCCGCACCATCACCACCGAGCTGGACGCCACGTTCAACGGCCGGACCACCGACGTGCGCGCGCTGCTCGACCAGCTCAACACGTTCGTCGGCGGCCTGGACACGCAGAAGGCGGACATCGTCGCGGCCATCCAGGGGCTGGACCAGCTGAGCACCCGGCTGAACAGCCAGCGCGACACGCTCGGCCGGGCCATCGACCGGCTCGACCCCGCACTGCGCACCCTGAACGAGAACCGCGACCAGCTCGTGCACACCCTGAACGCGCTGGGCCGCTTCGGGGACGTCGCCGACTCGGTGATCCGGGACAGCCACGACGACCTGGTGGCGAACCTCGACAACCTGGAGCCGACGCTGCGCGCGCTGGCCGACGCCGGGCGGTCCCTGCCGGACTCGCTGCTGCTGGCCGGCACGGTGCCGTTCCCGCTCACCACGTTCCGCAACGCGGTGCGCGGCGACTTCGCCAACATCCGGGTCACCGCCGACCTCCAGCTGGACACCCTGGACCGGGGCTTCCTGTCCGGCACCCCGCTGCAGGGCACCCTGTCCGGGCTGCAGGGCGTGCTCGCGCGCCAGGTCGGGGCGCCCGGTGCCCCCGGCGCGCCGGCGCGGGACCCGCTGCGGCTGCCGCTGGAGGGCGTCACCCGGACCGACCAGACGTCCGGTGCCCCGACGGGCGGCGCCCCGGGGATCGCCCTGCCGGGCAGCGGTGAGCCGGGTGGCGCCTTGCCCGGCGGCGGTGTGCCGGGCATCGACCAGGGAAGGGGGAGCCGGTGATCTCCCGGTTGATCCGTGTGCAGCTGGTCGTCTTTGTGCTGGTCAGCCTGCTCGGGGTGGGCGCGATGCTGCTGGTGTACGTGCGGCTGCCGGAGGTGCTCGGCTTCGGCGTGCACCACCTCACCGTCGACTTCGCCAAGAACGCCGGGCTCTACGCGAACGCCAAGGTGCTCTACCGGGGTGTGGAGATCGGCCAGGTCAACGCCGTGCGGGCTACCCCGGTCGGCGCCGAGGTGGACCTGACCGTGCAGAACGACACGCCCCTGCCGGCCGACTCCACGGTGGCCATCCGCAGCGTCTCGGCGGCCGGCGAGCAGTACCTCGAGTTCGCCAGCCCCACCGGGCGGGCGCCCTACCTGCCGGCCGGCGCCACCGTGCCGGTCGCGCGCACCGTGCTGCCCACCGAGATCGGCCCGCTGCTCGACCAGGTGCAGGCCCTGCTGGCCAGCGTGCCCAAGCAGGACCTCACCTCGGTGATCGACGAGGCGTACCGCGCCTTCGACGGGGCCGGCCCCGACCTCGGCCGGCTGCTCGACGGCACCCGGGACCTGGTGACCGAGGCCCAGCACAACATCGGCCCGACCCGAACCCTGATCGGGGACGCCGGGCCGGTGCTGGACACCCAGCTCGCCGACAGCGCCCAGATCCGCGCGCTGACCCACGACCTGGACTCGTTCACCGCGCGCGTCCGCGACAGCGACCCGGACCTGCGCACCCTGCTCGCCACCGGTCAACCGCTGGCCAAGCAGACCGACCAGCTGTTCCAGGACCTGGAGCCGACGCTGCCGGTCCTGCTGGACAACCTGGTCAGCGTCGGCCAGGTCGGGGTCACCTACAACCCGGCGCTGCGCCAGGTGCTCGTGCTCTACCCGCTGGTGGTGACAACCCTGCAGACGATCACGCTGCCATTGCGGGCGGAGGGCTCGGCCAACCTGGACTTCAAGGCCACGGTGAACGACCCGCCGCCGTGCACGCTCGGTTTCCTGCCGGTGTCCTCCCGGCGCGACGTGGAGGACCTCTCGGTGACCACGACCCCGAGCAACCTGTACTGCAAGCTGCCGCCCGGCGACCCGAGCGCGGTCCGAGGCGCCCGCAACGCGCCCTGCGCGGACGTGCCCGGCAAGCGCGCCGCCACCGTCGAGCAGTGCCACGGCCGGGGCTACCGCGCCGAGGGCCCCAACAGCCCGTTCCCGCCCGCCGGGCAGACCCCGCCACCGGGCGGCCAGGACCGGCCACCGGCCGGCATCGCCGGCTACGACCGCGCCACCGGCGGCTACCTCGGCCCGGACGGGCAGCTGTTCATGATCGGCGGCGTCGGCACGGCCCACCGGGGTGGGGAGGCATCGTGGCGCAACCTGCTGCTCGACCCGCTGGGACACTGACCGCCTCCCCGCCGGCGCCGGATCGAGCCGCGGCGCCGGACGCTCACGCGGAGGACGCGGCGGCCACGGCGCCGGCCGCGAGCCTTGGCTGGCGGCACGCGGTCGCGCTCGCCGCACTGGCCGCCGCGGTGCTGGCGCTGCTCGTGGCGGCCGCGGCGCCGGCCGGCCGGCTGCTCGGCGCGTGGCGAACGGCGTCGGACCGGTCGGCCGCCGTACTGGCCGCCCGCCAGGAGACGCTGAACCTCACCACCGTCTCGTTCCGCACCGCCGACCGCGACATCCAGCGCATGCTCGACGGCGCCACCGGCGCGTTCCGCTCGCAGTTTGACCAGCGGGCGAAGCCGTTCCTGGACACCGTCCGGCAGGCCCGGGTGGAGTCCACCGGTTCGATCGCCGAGGCCGGGGTGGAGAGCACGGGCACGGACATGGACACCGACACGGTGACCGTGCTCGTCGCGGCGACCGCGCAGGTCAGCAACGTCGCCGGCCCTGGCGCCACACCGCGCGACTATCGGCTGCGCCTGGTGGTGCGGCACGAGGCCGGCCGGTGGCTGGTCGCCGACGTGAGCTTCGTGCCGTGACCGGCGGACGGAGGGGCCTCGGGGGCGGTCTCGCCCGCGCGCGGGCCGGGCTGGCGGGCGCCCGGGCCGGGCTGGCGGGCGCGGGGCCGGGGTTGGCGGGTGCGTGGGCGGCGCGGCGCGCGCTGCCGGGCTGGCTGGCCGGCAACGCCCGCCAGGTCATGATCGCGCTGCTGGTCACCGCCGTGCTGCTGGCCGGCGGGGCGGTGGCGCTGTGGCGGGCCGCCGACGCCCAGCGCGACACGGAGGCCGGCGGGCAGGACGCGCTGGCGGCGTCGCGGCGCGCGGTGGTGGCCATGCTGTCGTACGACAGCCGCACCGTCGACGCGCAGCTGGCCGAGGCGTCCGACCTGATCACCGGCCCATTCCAGGTCGACTTCCGCAACGTGGCCAGCACCCTCGTCGCGCCGGCCGCCAAGCAGAAGCAGGTCTCCACGCACGCCCAGGTGGTGGCCGCCGCCGTGGTGACCGCCGCCCCGCACGAGGTGACCACACTCGTGTACCTGAACCAGACCACCGAGTCGGCCGCGTCGCCCGCACCGTCGATCAGTGGCAGCCGGGTCCGGCTGACCATGACCGAGGTCGCCGGCCGCTGGCTGGTCTCCGCGATGACCCCGGTCTAGGCGCGGCGGTTCTGAACGAGGGCCGGGAGGGCGGCCGCCGGAGTCACCAGGAGGGCATGGGGCCGGTCGGCCTCGACGTCGGCACGAGGGACGTCAGCTCGGTGCGGCGGTCGGGAGATCCAGGACCAGCCGGCCGCCGTCCGCGCGCGATACGCAGATCAGCATGTCGCCGGTCCCGGTCCGGGTCACCGAGCCCGTGAGCGCCGGCGGTTCGCCCGGTGCGGTCGTGGGCTCGGGTGCGACCGCCCGGCTCATCGGCCCGGGCCCAGCATGAAGGACCGCCGCCACAGCGCCGTGGTGAGTCGCCCCTTGATCAGGCCGACCTCGTCGAAGGTGTGGACCAGCCGCTCGGCGTGGCGTCGGACGACCTCCCGGTGCACCGGGTTGGCCAGTGCCTGCCGGCGCGCCTCGCGCGGATCCAGCCCCACCGCCCGGTAGGCGAACGCGGAGATGCCGAGCCGTGGGTTGGCCCAGGCCAGCAGCCCGAGCGTGACGCGGCTGGCCGCCAGGCCGATCGGACCGGCGTCCGCAACGCAGCGCCGCAGCTCGTCGCGGGCGTAGCTGATGTGCCGGGCCTCCTCGAGCACATGGATCCGGTTGACCATCCGTACCTTCGGCTGGACCCGTTCGTCGGCCATGGTCTCGCGCTGCAGGCGGTCCAGGATGTCCTCCACGATGAGCGTGCCCGCCCAGGAGACCGTGCCGATCGGCAGCACCGCCGTGACGAACCGCAGCACGCCCGCGACACTCCTCGGCAGGCGCGGGATCGCCGCGTCACCGGGGCGCAGGTGCTGCTCGAGTGCCCGGGAGAACATCGTCGAGTGACGGCACTCGTCGGCGACCTCGGTCAGCGCGTACTGCACGTGCCCGCTGGTGGGGTCGCCCATCGTGGCCACCCGCACCAACATGCCCATCAGGCCGAGCTCGGCCACGATGCCCTGGGCCAGGATCCAGGCGAGCTCGTGGCGGCCCAGGTCGACCCGCTGCCGCTCGGTCAGCCCCGCCCACAGCGGCGTGCCGTACAGCGAGACGAGCTCCTCGGGATGGAAGACCTTGCCCGGCTCGTCCGGGGCGGACCAGTCGATGTCCACGTCCGGGTCGTAGGAGCGGGCCGCCGAGGAACGCAGCAGCCGCGCCGCCGTGGCCTCGCGGTCGGCGGTCACGGTGTCGTTCCGAGCAGGTGGGAGCGGCGCCACAGGAACGAGCTGAGCGAGCCCTCGAGCAGCCCGGCCTCCCGATAGGTGGCGACCATCCGCTCGGCGTAGCGGCTCAGCGTCCGGTGGTAGTTCGGGTTGCGCAGCGCGGCCCGCCAACCGGACAGCGGCTTGATCCCGACGGAGCGGTACACCCTGGGCAGGATCCGCACCCGGGTCGCCCCGTAGGCCAGCAGCGCCAACGCCACTCGGCTGAACGCCATCTCCAGCCGCCCCGCCGAGGCGACGGAGCGCATCAGCTCCTCGCGGGCGAAGGTCATGTGCCGCGCCTCTTCGACCACGTGGATGCGGTTGACCATCCGGATGGCCGGCTGGATCCGCTCGTCGGCCATCGTCTCGCGCTGCTGTTTGTCGGTGAGGTCCTCGACCAGCAGGGTGGCCGCCCAGGTCAGCGGCCCGATCGGGAACAGCGCCACCAGCGGCGTGAGGGCCCGCATCCACCGGGGGATCTGGTAGGCGCCGGTGCCGCCGAGGCCGATGGCCCGGCCGAACATGGTGGAGTGCCGGCACTCGTCGGCCACCTCGGTCAGGGCGTAGCGCATGTGGTTGCTGCGTGGGTCCTGCTCCGCCGCGACCCGCAACAACATGTGCATGAGCCCCAGCTCGGACAGGATGCCCAGGCTGGCCACGCAGGCGATCTCGTGCCGACCGAGCTCCCTGCGCTGCTCGGGGGACAGCCGCTCCCACGCCGCGGTGCCGTACAGGGAGATCCCCTCCGGCGGGTGGAAGTACTTGTCGGGTGGGAGCGGGGCCGCCCAGTCGAGGTCGACGTCCGGGTCGTAGTTGCGGGCGACCGACGACCTGAGCAGTCGCGCGGCTGTTTTCTCTCGATCACCGACCGATGTCATGGGCGTCGACCACCTCTCGCGATGTACCGGGACGCCTGCGAAAGAATACGTAACTCTCAGTACCGGATACTCTAGGTATCGGATACCTTTGGTACTGTGCCGTTCGTGGATTCCGGTGTCAAGCGCCCAGTTCGCGCCAGTGCCACGGCGAAGCCCACGGTCACCGACGGACGAACCGAGCGTTGGCGGGCACACCGGGTCTCCCGGCGCCGCGAGTTGGTCGACGCCGCGCTGACGGCGCTGGCCGAGCACGGGCCGGAAGTCCGGATGGAGCAGATCGCCGCCGTCGCCGGCATCGGCAAGCCCATGCTGTACCGGCACTTCGCGGACAAGGCCGATCTGGTCGACGCGGTCGGTCAGCGCGCCTCGGAACTGCTGATCGAGCGGCTCACCGGCGCTTTCGACCCCTCGGTCTCGGTGCGTGAGGCGCTGCGCCGAGGCCTGGATGCCTACCTCGGGCTGGTGGAGGACAACCCCAACACGGTCCGTTTCCTGATGGAGAACGCCTCACCGACCAACGGGCGGGTCAGTGTGATCC
This sequence comes from Pseudonocardia sp., assembly GCA_036272155.1. GTDB lineage: Bacteria > Actinomycetota > Actinomycetes > Mycobacteriales > Pseudonocardiaceae > Pseudonocardia. The sequence goes on along the minus strand of DATAZG010000165.1, from coordinate 13,126 downwards.
TGGAGAACGCCCGCACGATCGCCCGACTCTTCGTAGCCTTCGCCTCGGTCGACCTGAAAGCCGCCGACGTGCCCACCGACGGTGCCGAGCCATTGGCCCACGCACTGGTCGGCGCGCTGCTCGGCGGCACCGACTGGTGGCTGCTGATGCCCGACGAGTCACGAATGTCCAGAGCGCGCCTCGTCGAACACCTCAGCGTGACGCTGCTCGGCGCGACCGACGCCACGCTGCGCGCCGCCGGCCTCGTGCTCGACCCTGACGCGCCGGTCAACGCCGCCCACATCTCTCACCTCGGTCAGCGCAACGAGTAGCTCAGCGCAACGACTAGAGGGTGGCGAAGCTGAGCAGCTCGGGGCGCAGCGCGGCCGCCGAGGACCACAGGTGGGCGTGCATGCCGGCCGCCCGCGCGCCGTCGATGTTGACCTGCCGGTCGTCGACGAACAGGCACTCCGGCGTGCTCGCGCCCACCGTGCCGGCCAGCGCCGTCCAGATCTCCGGGTCGGGCTTGGCGATCCGCAGGTCACCGGAGAACACCAGGTGCTCGAAGTGCTCGGTCCACGGCTGCCGCTCGGCGACCCGGCCGAACGAGGCAGGCGCATTGGACAGCAGGGCCAGCCGCCCACCGGCCGCCGCGAGCTCGCCGAGCAGCCGCACGGTGTCCTCGTCGGTGTGCAGCCAGCCGTTGATGTCGATCTCGGTGAGCGCGGCGGAGGTCTCCTCGTCCACCTCGACGTCGACCGCCGAGCCGAGCGCCCGCCAGTACTCCAGGTCCGTGCAGCCCCGGTCGTAGCCGTCGCGCACGGCCCAGTACGCCGGCTCGAACCGGTCCAGCGCGACGCCCATCCGGGCGGCCAGGTCGGGCAGTGCCTCGGTGTGCCGGCTGATCACGCCGCCGTAGTCGAACACCAGCCAGTTCGCGGTCAACGCACGCTGCCCGCGCGGTCCGGGGTGGGGTGGCGCAGACGGTCGTCCATGGCTCCGACGGTAGTAGCCCACCCCCGCGCCCGCCATCCGGATTCGCCGGCGGCCGGAGACCGTTCAACCGACGTGGCGGCGCGCGGTGTCCAGCCCGGCGCGCCGGGCGTCGATGTCCGCGTCCCGCGCGGTCGCCTCGGCGAGAAAAAGTTTGAATCTGGGATAGCGCAAGACTTGAATTGTTTGCGATGTCAACATCTGGATGTCCTCGGTGATCGCCCGGGTGGTCGGTCGCCGGACCTCGGCGGCGGGCGGGGCCCTCGCTGTACGGGGGCGGCGATGACGTCCCGGTCCCGGCAGGCCGTTCGGCTGGTCGAGCTGCTACGGCGGCGCAGCGGGGTGCGGGTCGAGTGCGGCTGGTGGGGCAACGGCCGGGACGGTCGGTACAGCGGCTGGCACCTGGAGTGGCCCGACGGGCCGACCGTGCCGGAGATGCGCGGCCTGGTCTGTGAGTTCGCGGCCCAGGTACCGGCGGTGGCCGGGGCCGGCCTGCACTACGACCGGAGCGAGACCGAGCTCGGCAAGACGGTCGCGCTGCTGCGCTATCTCGGCGCCCACCCCGAGTACGCGTCGGTGGCCACTCCGGTCACGGCGTCGCTCGCCTTCGACGAGATCAGCTATCCGGAGCGTTCCGAGGACACCTGGCTCTACCGCGCCGAGGCGCTGCTGCTGCTCGACTCGTCCCCGGACCACCCGAGGCTCACGGCGGAAAGCCTCCGCGAGCTGGCCTCGCGTGCGGAGCTCGGCTGGGACGTGGCGCTGTACTGGCTGGACCGCATTACGGCCTGACCAGGCAGAACGACGCGGCCGGGAGGTTCGGGGCCGGAGCCAGGTTTGGTGGGCGGCCCAGTTGGGTAGATACCTGAGTTACGCGGATGGTGGTCGCTGTGGGTAGGCGATACCTTGCGGTGTGTGAACGGTCGGTGAGGTGGCGACCCGGAGAGGCGGGGGTTGGCGGCGTGGAGGTTTCACCGCGATGACCGGTATGGAAGTTGTCGAAGAGGTAGCCGAGCAGGGGTTGCACCACTACGTACGGGCCGTCGCCGATGGCCTGGGCGTGCGGTCGGACGCGGTGTGTCACGTGCCGAGGCCGAGGGCGAGCGCCTACCTCGCTCTGCCGGAGCGGTTGCCCGACTTCGCCGGCCGGGAGGTGGCCGTGCTCTGGGACGCGCACCACGGTTGGGGGCTCGGGGTGGAGACCAGCTCGGGCGAGGACCTGATCATGCTGGCGTACCTCGGCGAGGACGTGCTGCCCGAGCCGGACGAGGTGGTGGCGTTCGTCCGGACGCTGCTGCGCGGCCGGCGGACGGGCCAGCTCAAGCCACCGATCGTGCGGCGCTGCGACCTGCGGGCCGGGCTGGCCAGGTACGTTCCGCCCGACCTGACCGACTGAACACGAACCCGATGGACTCGATTGGAGAAACGATGACGAACGTTCAGCCGAGCGGCTCCCGGTCGGGGTGGATGGAAGAGCCGGCCACCGCGTACACGGAGGCTCCCACGCACCGACCGGAGTCCCCGCGGCCGGCGCGGGAGCTGCCGCTGGGCGCGGACGCCGTGCTGGAGATCAAGCGCGGACCCGATGCCGGCCAGCGGTTCGTGCTGGCTCCCGGCAAGGTGTTCGTACTCGGTCGGGACTCCCGGTGCGACATCGTCCTGCCGAACGTCACCGTCTCGCGCCGGCACGCCGAGATCCGCCCCCACTCCGAAGGTTTCGAGGTGGCCGACATCGGTTCGCTCAACGGCACCTACCGCAACGGCCGGCCCGTCGACACTGCCGTGCTGAGCCATGGCGACGAGCTGGCGATCGGCGTGTTCCGGCTGGTCTACCGGGGCGGCGAGAGCACCGGATCGGCCGGCCGACGGAACGCGGCCGACCTGGCCGCCGCCGGCGGATCGGTCGGCTAGGGCCTCTCCTGAACCGGAGCTCTGTCGTGCTGGCGAGAGGGGCGGGTCGTTCCGGCGTACCCCGCCCCTCTCGCCTGTGCGGCTCGGCGCGCGGCCGCGCCGGCTGGGCTCCCACGACCGGCTCGGCGCGGGCACGCCGAGCGAGCCATTTGCCACCGCGCCACCCGGTACCCCCATTCGGCGGATACCAAACATCCGGGCGCGGTGGGGACGAGCATGGGGTGGGATGAACGTCGAGTCGATCGTGGACCAGCTGACCGCACACCTCGCGCGCCGGCAGCTCTCCGAGGATGAGCGGCGGCGCTGCGCCGAGCAGGCGAGCCGGTACCTGCGGTGGCTCTCCGAGCACGTGATGGGCGGCCCCGCCGACCCGACCGCCGCCGAGGCCTACTGCCAGCACCTGCGCACCGAGGGTGGCCGTGACGAGGACGAGCTCGGTGCGCGCCGGGCGATCGGCCTGCTCCGCCAGCTGGGCCGGTCCCAGGCGCCCCGGGGTACGGCCGACTCGACCTCGGCCTAGAGCTCCCGCGGATGCGTCTCGGTGTACTTGATCAAGTCTTCATGGGTCTGCCCGTCGGGGTGGTAGAACTCGTCGCGGTCGCGCTCGGTACCGAGCGCTTCGCCGAGTAGCCGGGAGACGGTCAGCGCGCCGCTCGGCGGCCGGTGGTTGACCACGATCTCGTCCACCTGGCCCCGGTCGTTGAGGTGGAACGTGCCGACCCCGGTCAGCTTCCGGCCCTCGACGACGGCGGTGTACTCGTTCACCCGGCGATTGCCGAGTTCCAGCTCGTAGACGGACGCGAAGTCCCGGTAGAGGCCGATCACGGCGCGGATCTGCGCCGCCACCGCCTCGGCGCCCCGCAGGCTGCCGTTCATGACCGAACCGGCCAGTACCACGTCGGGTGCCAGGTTCCGCAGGAACCACGGGTCGTGCGACATCGGAACCCCTTTCCTCGCCAGTCACCTATGCGACATAAGCGTAATCCAGTTGTACCAGTTGCTTGACGGTGGTCGCGCTGGGCTCATGTAGACTCGCTACGGTAGAGGCCCTACGTCGCGGGGGTGGCGCATTGTTGCGCCGGCTGCCGTGTTGAGTGGCTGTGGTCGAATGGTTGGCCGTGGTCTCAATTCGAGCTGCTCAATTATTTGTATTTCGCTCTAACAATTGATCAACATTGATTCTCAGCAATTCTCAGCGCGCTTATTTGGCTCTCATTTTTCACTGTCAGGCTGAGACAATGGACAAGCCTGATGTTGATCAGATAGCGATCGAGAGTACGGCGTCGCGGATCGTCACGAAGGTGCCGGACGCGACCGCCGCATTCTGGGTCACAAAACTCCTCAGCACGGCGATGGGGGAGTCGGTCTCCGACTTCCTCGGGCACCTGATCGGGCATGTCCCCGCCGTGTTGGCCGGCGCGGTGGCGTTCGCGGCCGCGCTACTGGTGCAGCTGCGTTGTCGCAGGTACTCGACCTGGGCGTACTGGGTCACGGTGGCGATGGTGGGTGTGTTCGGCACCATGGCGGCCGACGTGGTGCACGGCATCGGCGTCCCGCTGCCGTGGTCGACGACGCTCTACGCGGTTGCCCTCGCCGTCGTGTTCGTCTGGTGGTACCGCTCGGAGCGGACGCTGTCGATCCACAGCATTTACACGCGGCGCCGGGAACTGTTCTATTGGGCCGCGGTGGTCGCCACGTTCGCGCTCGGTACGGCGGCCGGTGACCTGACCGCGAGCACCTGGCGGCTGGGTTATCTCGTCTCCGCGGGCCTGTTCATTCTGGTCATAGCCATTCCCGCGGTCGGGTATTGGAAGTTCGGCATGAACTCGATACTGGCGTTCTGGTTCGCGTACGTGGTGACCCGCCCGATCGGCGCATCCTTCGCGGACTGGATGGCCGCCCCGGCCCGCCGCACCGGCCTGGGCTGGGGCACCGGTTGGGTCGGGGGCGGGCTCGCGCTCGCGGTGCTGGCCGGCATCGTGTTCATGGCGCGCACGGGCCGGGACAAGGCGCCCTCGGCCGTCAGGTCCTGAGACCCGCGTCGGCCGGCTCTCGGGCGGGGGCCGGCGCGGACGGCGCGGGCTCGGCGGGGGCCGGCGCCGGGGCGGCGGGTTCGGGTTGCGGGGCGGCGGCGGGCGACTCGGGCTTGCGCATGTCCAGTGCCAGGAACACCCCGACCGCCGAGACGATCGCGCAGACGTAGAACACGTCGCTGTAGGCGGAGGCCATCACGTGGAGCGAGAGCTGCTGGTAGATCGCGTACATCGCGGTGCCGCCCTCCTGCAGTGCGTGCTGCACCTGGGCAAGGCCGGAGGAGGCCGGCAGCAGCCCGGAGCGGTCGGCCATGATCTGGCTCTGCCGGTTGTCGGCGATCACCGTCATCACGGCGAGCCCGATCGAGCCGGACACCCGCTGCACCAGGTTGTTCAGGGTTGTGCCGGAGCTGGTGTCGTCGGCGGGGATGGCGGCCAGGCCGGCGGTCATGATCGGCATCAGGGCCAGGCCGTTGCCGGCGGCGCGCACACAGGTCCAGAGCACGACGTGCCCCTGCGTCATGTCCGCGGTGATGCCGCACAGCAGGTAGGTGCCGTAGGCGGCGATGGCCAGCCCGATCGCGGCCGGCCAGCGCGGGCCGATCTTGTCGTAGAGCATCCCGGCCACCGGCATCAGCGCCGCCATCACCAGCGACTCGGGCAGCATCAGCACACCGGTCGGCAACGCTTCCAGGCGCTGGCCGTTCTGCAGGAACAGAGGCAGGTAGAACAGGATCGTCTGCAGGCCGACCATCAGCACGGTGATCAACAGCAGTGAGTTGACGAAGGGCCAGCGCCGCAGCACGCGCAGCTGGATCAGGGGTTCGTCGCGTTCCAGTTCGATGACCACGAACAGGGCGAGGAGGAAGGTTCCTCCGACCAGCAGCAGCAGGATCCGGTACGAGCCCCAGTGCCAGTCCTCGGCCTTCGAGAACGCCAGCAGCAGCGCGAACAGGCCGGTGCCGATGGTGAGGAACCCCCACCAGTCGAACCGCTGCCGGACGCTCTGGGTCGCCCGGGGCAGCACGGCGTACGCGGCGGCCACGCCGATCAGCCCGAACGGCACGTTGATGTAGAAGATCAGCCGCCAGTCCACGTACTCGACCAGGTAGCCACCCAGGGTCGGGCCGAGCGCCGGGGCGAAGCTGACCCCGATGCCGAAGATGCCCATGGCCGCGCCCATCTTCTCCCTGGGCACGATCCGGTAGAGCATGGCCATCGCGACCACCGGCAGGATCCCGCCGGGCGCGGCCTGCAGGATCCGGAACGCGATCATGCTGCCCAGGTTCCACGCGAGGCCGCACAGCGCCGAGGTGGCCGCGAACCCCAGCATGCTCCAGATGTAGACCCTGGCGTGGCCGAAGCGATCGCCGAGCCATCCACTCAGCGGCACGACCACGCCCAGGGTCAGGGTGTACGCCGTGGCGATCCACTGGATGTCCGTGGTGGTGACCCCGAAGTCGGCCTGCATCCTCGGGATCGCCACGTTGACGATCGTCGTGTCGAGCAGGGACATGAACATGCCGAACACCAGTACGAGCAGCGGCACCAGCCAGGGGCCACTGGTCGCCGGACTGGGCCCGGCGGCACCGCTCGGGGGCGGCGGCATGCCTTCCACGTGGTGATCCCTCGCTCCGACTGAGACCGGCGGTCTTGAATAAGATACTCGCTGTCTCAGCGAGAGGGTACCGATGTTTCGGCCGTATCCGGCTCCGGAGGTTAAGGTTCCTAGAGTGCTTGACATGGGCAAGGACGTAGTGGCCTCGGTGCGGCGCCGCCGGCGCGGCGAGGAGCTGCGTGGCGCCATCTGCCGGGCCGTGCTCGAGGAGCTCGAGGCGCACGGCTTCGCCGCGATGACGATGGACGCGGTGGCCGCTCGGGCGGGCGCCGGCAAGGCCACGCTGTACCGGCACTGGTCGAGCAAGGTGCAGCTGGTGGTCGCGGCGCTGGAGTACTCCGCGCCGGAGATCGTCGTGCCGCCCGACTCCGGTGACCTGCGCGAGGGGATCCTCGCGGTGCTGCGCCAGATCGCGGCCGACCTCGTCGGGCCCTCCGGCGCCGCCGCCCGCGGCCTGATCGCCGAGATCGTCCGCAGCCCCGAGCTGGCCAGCGCGATGAAGCCGTTCCTGGCCGACCCGACGACGCCGCCCATGCTCGAGGTGCTGCGGCGGGCCGCCGTACGCGGGGAGATCCCGGTCGCCGCGCTGACGCCGCGCATCGCGGGTGTCGGCACTGACATGCTCCGGCAGTACGTCCTGATCAACGGCGAGCTGCCCGAGGGGATCGTCGAGGAGATCGTCGACCAGGTCTTCATGCCGCTGCTGCGCGGCCTGGCGCTCGGCTAGCGGCCCGGCGAGTTCAACCGCACCGGCCTCGCACGGCGCCGCGGCGCCCGCCGGGGTTGAACTCGGCGGGCTGGTCAGGGCCGGCTGGCGAGCGGGAGCTACAGGACGATCGTGATCGTCTTCTCCTCGGTGTTGGCCAGGATCCCGCTCCAGCCGAGCTCGCGGCCGATCCCGCTGGTCTTCATACCGCCCCAGGGCAGCGCGGGGTCGATCGTGGCCCACCCGTTCACCGACACCGCGCCGGCCCGGACCTTCCGGGCGAGCAGGTGGGCGTGCGAGACGTCGCGGGTCCAGATCGTGGCGGCGAGCCCGTACTCGGTGGCGTTGGCGAGCCGGATGGCCTCGTCGGGGTCGTCGAACGGGATGACCGAGCCGACCGGGCCGAAGATCTCCTCCCGGGCGATCCGCATGTCGTTGTGGACGCCGGCGAACACCGTCGGCTCGACGAAGTAGCCCGGTCCGTCCGGCCGGCCGCCCCCGGTGACCAGCGTGGCGCCCTCGGCGCGGCCGGCCTCGATGTAGCCGAGCACCCGGTCCCGTTGAGCGGCGTTGATCAGCGCGCCCATGGTGGTCGCGGCGTCGAACGGGTCGCCGAGCACCTGGGCCCGCGCGGCACCGGCCAGGCCGTCGACGACCTGGTCGTAGAGCGACCGGTGCACCAGCACCCGCGTGCCGGCGGCGCACACCTCACCCTGGTTGAAGAACAGGCCCATCGCGGTGCCCTGGATCGCGGCCTCCAGGTCGGCGTCGGCCAGGATGATCTGCGGTGACTTGCCGCCGAGCTCCAGGGTCACGCGCTTGAACGTCTGGGCGGCGGCGATCTGGATGGCCCGCCCGACCTCGGGGCTGCCGGTGAAACTGATCTTGTCGACGCCGGGGTGCGCGCTGAGGGCGGCGCCGGCCTGCTCGCCGAGCCCGGGCACCACGTTGACCACGCCCGCCGGCAGACCGGCCTCCTCGAGCAGCTTCGCCAGGTGCAGCGTGGACAGCGGGGCGTCCTCCGGAGGCTTGACGACCATCGTGTTGCCGGCCGCCAGCGCCGGGGCAATCTTCCAGCCGGCGCTCATCAGCGGGGTGTTCCACGGGGTGATCGCGCCGATCACGCCGACCGGCTCGCGGACCGTGAACGAGTGCGTCGGGCGCCCGAAGTAGCCGGCCGTCGGGATGGTCGATTCGGTGATCTTGTCCGCCCAGCCGGCGAAGTGCCGGAAGGTCGCGATCGCGTTGGGGATGTCCAGGGCGGTGGGCTGTCCGACGGGTTTGCCCACGTCCAGGGCTTCGTACCGGGCCAGTAGCCCGGTGTCGCGCTCGATCAGGTCGGCGGTGCGGTTGAGGATCCTGGCCCGCTCGGTGCCCGGCAGTGCGCCCCACTCGCCGTCGAGCTGGGCGCGGGCGGCGGTGACCGCGTCGTCCACGTCCTCGGCGGAGGCGGCGGCGACCTCGACGAGGGGCTCGCCGGTGGCCGGGTTGCGGTCGGTGAAGGTGCCGGCCGAACCGGCGCGCCACTGCCCGCCGATGAGCAGTTGGTCGGGCAGGTCGGTGGCGGGGCGAGCGTCGGTGGTCGTCATGCGCCTACGGTGGCCCGCGCCACTCGCCCCGTCTTGTCCCTGTCGGCCCTCGCCTTGTCCCTGCCGGAACTCCCGGTGCCGGAACTCCCGGTACTGGCCCGGGTGCCGGTCAGGGTCGGGTGGGCTGTGGGCTGACGGAGAGCCGGTACTCCCTCGGCGAGACGCCGTAGGTGGCGCGGAAGCCCCGGCTCAAGTGCGCGGCGTCGAGCAGGCCCCAGCGGGCCGCGACCGCGCTGACCGGCCGGTCGCGGAGCTGGGCGGCGCCGAGGTCGCGCCGGCAGTGTTCCAGGCGGCGCGCCCGGATCCAGCCGGCGACCGTCTCGTTGTCGCGTTCGAACAGTTTCCGCAGGTAGCGAGGGGAGATGTGGTGGGCTGCGGCAACCGCGTCCGTTGTCAGCTCGGGGTCGCCGAGGTGGTCCTCGATGTAGCGGCGCATCCTGGTCAGCAGCAGCTCAGCGCTGGGCGGCCGGGCCACCTCGCCCTCGGTGAACACCGCGGCCAGCATGTCCAGCACCGCGCCGGTCAGGTGCGGGGCGGCCGCCGGGGTGACCGCGTCGAGCTGGCCGGCGAGTCCGGTGAGGAAGGGCGCCACCAGTGCGCCCATACCGTGCCGACCGCTGACGCGCACCGCGGTCCGCCCCGCCATGGTGCGCTCGGGAACCTTCAGCGCCGTGCGGGGGCACATCAGCACGAGGTGGTGGAAGGGCTCCGCGTTGACCAGCCGGTAGGGCCGGGACGTGTCGTAGACGGTGAACTCGCCGGGGGTGAGCACCGCCTCCCGCCCGTCCTGCCGCACGACTCCCCGGCCGCGCAGTTGGAGCCCGATCTTGTAGTACTCCGGGTCGGCGCGCCGGATCAGCGCCCGGTCGCGGTACACGGTCTGGCTGCTGCCGGTCACCTCGGCGACCTGGAGGCCGTCGAGCCGGGCGGTCCGCAGCGTCCCGGCCAGCGGGTCCGGCCCCGGTGTCACGGCGAGCGGCACGAAGGCCTGGGACAGCGCGGTGCGCCAGTACTCGACGCGCTCGGTGGGGGACTGGTCGGCAGCCCGGGCCACGACGCTCATGGTGTCTCCCGCCTCCGCGTTTGACCGACCGTTCGTTCGCCGAACCCCGAGCCTAACGAACCGACGCCGCGCCGGGTACCCGAACCGGGCTGGGGTCAGGTCGGGTCGGCCTGGTCCGCCCGCAGTCGGGCCATGGTCTCGGCGTAGTTGTGCTCGATGTGGGCGCGCACGGCGCGCGCCGCGCGTTTCGGGGCCCGCGCGCGCAGCGCGGCGATGAGCTCCTGGTGCTCGGCCCGGACGGCGTCCAGGTAGTCCTTCGACACCGTCGGCTGGATCAGCAGTGCCTGGTAGATCGTCGCGGTGTCCCGCAGCGTGTCGATCATCTCGAGCAGTTTCGGCCGGTCCGCCGCGCGGTAGATCATCGTGTGGAACTGTCGGTTCAACACCTTCGTGTGCAGGTCCACATCGGTGCGCGGCGCCTCGTTCATCCGGACCAGTAGCGCGTCCAGCTCGTCCAGCTGGCGCGGCCCGATCTGCTTCGCGGCCAGCTCCACGGCCAGGCACTCCAGCGCAATGCGCAGCTCGTAGTTCTCCTCGACGTCCGCCGCGGTCGGGGAGAACACCACCGCGCCCCGGTGGGTGTCCTGGTGCACCAGCCCCTCCCGGGCCAGCAGCAGGAACGCCTCCCGGACCGGCGTCGAGCTGACCCCCAGGCGCTCGGCGATCTCGTTCTGCCGCAGCCGGGAACCCAGCGGCAGCTCGCCGGCGGTGATCAGCTCGCGCAGCCGCTGCGCGACCGCACCCGCCCTGGTCAGGGGCATACCATCGGGCGCGGTGAACGGGTCGGCGGGGACGGCCATGGCGCGCAGCTTACTTTCGTGCACGATGCATCGTGCACGCAGACCGTGCCGCGACCGCACAGACCTGGCACGGCCTGCGTGGTCGGCAAACGGTCTGTGCGGGCCGCGTCAGGGCACCGCGCGGCGGCGGAGGCCGGGGATCGGACCGCCGGTCATCTTGGTCAGGATCCGGCGGGAGAGCTCGCCGAGTGTGGCGAGCTCGGTGCGGTCCAGCAGGTCCAGCACCTGGCGGCGGACGGTCTCGACGTGCCCGGGGGCGGTGGCGAGGACGTGCGCGTAACCCTCGTCGGTGAGGACCGCGTTGGTGATCCGGCCGTTGTGCGACGACGGGCTGCGCCGGACCCAGCCGCGCCGCTCCAGCGCGGACACGGCGTGCGAGAGCCGCGACAGGGACCCGTTGGCGAGCACGGCCAGCTCGCTCATCGGCAGCGTCCGGTCGGGGGCCTCCGACAGCCCGGCCAGGACCAGATAGCCGAACAGGCTGACCTTGGAGTCGCGCTGCAGCTGGGCGTCCAGCGAGCTGAGCAGCGTGAGCAACATCCCGCTGAAGGGGATCCAGGCGTCCAGCTCCTCGGGGTCGAGCCACCGCGTCGCCTCGGCCGGATCGGGGTCGTCACTCATTGTTGGATCTTAGCGAGTTGACTTGAGACCTCAATCGAGAGCGCCGTGTGCCGGCCGGCACCGCCGTGAGGGGGCTCTGTCTGTGGGCTCTGTCAGCAGGCTCTGTCAGTGGGCGCCGCGCGGTGCGTGGTGGCCGGGCCGCATCGTGAGCACGGCGCGCAGGGGTCGGGCGAGGATGGGCACGGTGGCCGCGGTGAGCAGGCCGGCGATGGCGATCGGGGTCCAGGCCAGGGAACCCGGGAAGAGCACGGCGCGCACGGCGAGGTAGCCGGCGAGCTGGGCCGCCGTGGCCAGGCCGAGCAGCAGGCTGGTCGCGCACGCGAGCACGGACCAGTGCTGGCAGTGGGCGCGCAGCCGCGACCGGACGAGGAACTGCCCGGGCGCGGTGACCAGCAGGATGGCCAGTGCGGCCGCGATCAGTGTGACGGTGGCGGCGGACTCCCCGCCGATGTCGAAGAACCGGATGGTGCGCGGCTCGGTGCGGTCGGTCCACGGCTCCGGCGGGCCGGCCATCAGCACGCCGGTCCAGGTCGCGCCCGCACCGAGCCCGAGCAGCAGCAGCACGTTGCCCAGGCGCCGCAGGTGGGGTCGGACCAGCTCGCGCTGCAGCTTGCCGGTCAGCTCGTCGACCCGCCCGAACCCGAGCACGGCCCGCCGGGCCGCCGAGTGCGGCTCGGCACCGTTGCTGACCTGCTGTTCGAGCTCGCAGAGCAGATGGTCGCGCAGCTCATCGAGGGTGTCCGCGCTCTCGCGGTCCGCCGCCGGCCACACCCGGGACCTCAGCTGCCGCAGGTAGCTGTCGATGATCTCCTGAGGGCCGGGGGCAGTCATGCGCGGGCGTCCCGCGCGGTGACGGCCGGGGCCAGCGCCGCCCCGATCGTGGCGACGAAGTCGCGCCACACGCCGCGTTCCTCGCTGAGCGCCCGGCGGCCGCGCTCGGTGAGCTGGTACTCGCGGCGGCGCCGGCCGGGGCCGGTGGTCCAGGTGCCGGTGATCAGGCCGGCCTCCTCCAGCCTGCGCAGCGCCGGGTACAGCGTGCCGCTCTCCAGGTCGACGGTGCCGCCGGTCCGCCTGCGCAGCTCGCCCATCACGGCGAAGCCGTGTGCCGGGCCGGGCTCGAGCACGGCTAACAGGAGTGCATCGAGGTGCCCCTTAAGTGCTTCGGCTCGCATTCGGCCGCCCTTCTCGCCGTCCCCCACTGCCCAGGGGCGCGCGCTGACGTGGGGCGCGCGCCGGCAGGTAGATCTACTACGGTCGAGATGCTACTGCCTCCGTGGCTGCTCACTTGCCCCGTCGGTATGGGGTGGGGGACGCGCTCAGGCGGCGGCGCGTTCGTCGGCCGGCCGGCGGCGCAGGCTCGCCCGTCCGACGGCCGGTGGCTGGTACGACATGTCGAGCGGGCCGACGTCGGTGCCGGGCGGGACGATGTCGTCGATCCGGTCGAGGATCTCGTCGTCCAGGGTGACCTCGGCGCCGGCGAGCAGGTCGTCGAGCTGTGCCATGGTGCGCGGCCCGATGATCGCCGAGGTCACCCCCGGGTGGGCGATCGCGAACGCCATCGCCAGGTGCGTCAGGGACAGGCCGGCCTTCTCGGCGAGCGGGATCAGCTGTTCGACGGCGTCGAGCTTGCGCTCGTCGGTCAGATGCTTCGGCGCATACCGCAGCCGGTGGCTGTCGGCCTGCTGCCCCTTGCGGAAGCGGCCGGTGAGCAGGCCCTGGCCCAGCGGGCTCCAGACCAGCGCACCCATCCCGTAGCGCTCGCAGACCGGCAGCACCTCACACTCGATGCCCCGGTTGACGATCGAGTACGGCG
>DATAZG010000164.1:0-24141 GCA_036272155.1 Pseudonocardia sp. | reverse complement strand
GACCGCGCCATCCAGATCCACGGCGCCGGCGGCATGAGCGACGACTTCCCGCTGGCCTACTTCTACGCCTGGGCCCGCGCGCTGCGGCTGGCCGACGGACCGGACGAGGTCCACCTGCGCTCGGTCGCCCGCGAGGAGCTGAAGAGGGTCCAGTAGAGCGGCAGCTCCGCGTACGCGGCGGAACCCGACAAATGCGTCAGCAGATGAGGGTTTACCGCATTGCCGCAGGTCAACCGGTGTTCCTCATCACGTGGCGAGGGCGGGGACAAAGGTAGGCTCGGAGCTGTGACTACCACCGAGCTCGGGCTGCCGAGGTTGCGCACCGCGTCGGGCGACGTCCCGGCGCGGCCAGCCGACTCCCGGCTGATCGACCGGTTCGGGCGGGTCGCCACCGACCTGCGGGTGTCGCTGACCGACCGGTGCAACCTGCGCTGCACGTACTGCATGCCGGCCGAGGGGCTGGACTGGGCGCCCAGCGAGGAGCTGCTCAGCAACGACGAGATCGTCCGGCTGGTCCGCATCGGCGTGCACCAGCTGGGCATCGACGAGGTGCGGTTCACCGGCGGCGAGCCGACGCTGCGCAAGGGGCTGGAGGACATCCTGAGCCGGGTGGCGGCGCTGTCGCCCCGGCCGGAGATCTCACTCACCACCAACGGCATCGGGCTGGCCCGCCGCGCCCGCGCGCTCGCCGCCGCCGGGGTCGACCGGCTGAACGTCTCGCTGGACACCCTGAGCCCCGAGCGCTTCCAGCAGATCACCCGCCGGGACCGGCTGACCGACGTGCTGGACGGGATGGCCGCCGCGCGCGCCGCCGGGCTGAACCCGGTCAAGGTCAACACCGTGCTGCTGCGCGGCGTGAACGACGACGAGGCCGTGCCGCTGCTGCGCTACTGCCTGGACGCCGACTACGAGCTGCGCTTCATCGAGCAGATGCCGCTGGACGCCCAGCACAGCTGGCAGCGCGACGAGATGGTCACCGCCGAGGAGATCCTGGCCCGGCTGCGCACGGCGTTCACCCTCACCCCGGACCCGACGGAGCGCGGCGGTGCCCCGGCCGAGCGCTGGCTGGTCGACGGCGGCCCCGCCACGGTCGGCGTGATCGCCTCGGTGACCAGGCCGTTCTGCGGCGACTGCGACCGCACCCGGCTCACCGGCGACGGCCAGCTACGCTCCTGCCTGTTCGCCCGCACCGAGACCGATCTGCGCGCGCTGCTGCGCGGCGGCGCCGGTGACGAGGAGATCGCGGCCGCCTGGCGCGGCGCGATGTGGGCGAAGGCGGCCGGCCACGGGATCGACGACCCCGGCTTCCTGCAGCCGGATCGGCCCATGAGCGCCATCGGAGGTTGAGAGTGGTCACCGTGCGGTACTTCGCGGGCGCCAGGGCGGCGGCCGGGGTGACCGACGAGCGGGTCCCGGTGCCCGCCGGCGGCACCGTGAACGACGTGCTCGAACTGGTCACCGCCCGGCACGGCTCCGCGCTGGCCCGGGTCCTCAGCGCCTCCAGCCTGCTGCTCGACGAGGTCGCCGTGCGTGACCGCTCCCGCCCCCTCACTCCCGGCGCCACCCTCGACGTCCTGCCCCCCTTCGCCGGCGGCTGACCCCCGCCCTCCGCTCGCGCCCCCACTTCCCCGCGAGTCGGGAACTTTGTCAGGGTGAGTCGCGGATTCCGTCAGCCTCAGAACCCGGCGGGTCGCTGGATTCCGCGGGCCGTGTCGCTGGATTCCGCGGCCCGCTGACGCCCCGACGCTGGGCACCGCGGGCACCGGGCGGGCACGCTGGGCGCATGACAGATCGGTCGACGAGCCGGGGCGGCGCCCGGGTTGTGGTGGTCACCGGGGCGAACCGCGGCCTGGGGCTCGAGGTGGTCCGGCAGAGCGCCGCGGCCGGGGACACGGTGCTGCTCGGCAGCCGGGATGCCGCCGCCGCCGAGCGAGCCGCCGCCGGGCTGGCGAGCGGGTCGGGGCGGGTGGTGCCGGTCGAGCTGGACGTCACCGACGCCGACGGGCTGAGCCGGCTCGCCGCCCGGCTCAGCGACGAGTTCGGCCGGGTGGACGTGCTGGTCAACAACGCGGCGGTGCACTACGACACCTGGCAGAGCTCCGCCGACCCCGATCTGACCGTGGTCCGCGAGGCGCTGGAGACGAATGTGCTCGGCGCCTGGCAGACCACGCTGGCCCTGCTGCCGCTGCTGCGCCGGTCCGCGCACCCGAGGGTGGTGATGGTGAGCAGCGAAGGTGGCTCGCTGGCTTCGATGGGCGGCGGCATCCCGGCGTACCACGTGAGCAAGGCGGCCCTCAACGCGCTGACCCGCACGCTGGCCGGCGACCTGCGGCGCGACCGGATCCTGGTCAACGCGGTCTGCCCCGGCTGGACGGCCACGGACATGGGCGGCCCCGGCGGCCGACCGGTCGCCGACGGCGCGGCCAGCATCCGGCACGCCATGGACCTGCCCGACGGCGGCCCGACCAGCACGTTCACCCGGGACGGCCGGCCGATCCCCTGGTAGCCCCCGGCCACGCACCCGGCTACTGCCGCGCGGTCGATGCCGACGGTTCGGGGCTCAGCGGTTCGGGGCTCAGCGGTTCGGGGCTCAGCAGGGTCTCGCCGAGGAGTTTCATCAGGTCGTCCTGCTGGACCTCGGTGAGGCGGATCAACGGGCAGGACTCCTCCAGCACGTCCAGTGCGCGCTGCCGGGCGGCCTGCCCGGTCGGGGTCAGCGACAGCACCCGGAAGCGCCGGTTGCGCGGGTCCTCGGTGCGGGTGATGTACCCGAGCTTGACCAGCCGGTCGGAGATGAAGGTCAAGTTGGAGGCGTTGCACCGCAACCGTTGCGCCATGGCCTTCATGGTCGGCGCAGGTTCCTCGGGATCGATCGCCCACAGCGCGTACGCCGTGGACATGGTCAGCCCGAGCTCGCTCAGCGCGGGCTCGGCCCGGTGCGTGGTGGCCATCACGATCTCGTAGGCCGCCTCCAGTACCGACTTCGGCGACGGCCTCATGACCGCAATCGTACGTCACTCGCACGATTCGAGGCTTGAACTATATAGTCCGTGCCATGCACAGTTCGACCCTCGAACGATGAGCGCGGGAGACGGCGGAGCGATGAGCGCGACCGCGATCGACCGACTGGCGAAGAGCAGCAACGTCAGCCTGACCACCTACCGCAAGGACGGCACGCCGGTCGCGACGCCGGTCGGCGGCGTGGTCAGCGACGGAACGCTCTAAATCCTGAGCTACGCGAACACCGGCAAGCTCAAGCGGCTGCGCAACGACCCGCGCGTGATCGTCGCGCCGTGCAACTCCGCGGGCACCATCCCGCCGGGCGCCCCACGCCTCGAGGGCACCGCGCGCCTGCTGGACTCCGAGGGCACCCGGAAGGCCTACCGGCTGATGGCCCGCAAGACGTTCCTCGCCCGTGCGGCCCGAGCGTTCTACCTGGTGCGCGGGAAGCGCGATCCGTGGATCGGCATCGAGGTGACGTTCTGATATGCGCGGCAGGAGGGTGTCCAGGTCGAGTCTGGGGCTCTTCCAGACCCGTAGCAGGGCGGGCTGGACCGTCGGTGCCGCCGGGCTGATCGCCTTCGGCCTCGGCGTGGCCGGGCTGGTCAACCAGGATGCCCAGCTGCGCGCGGTCGGGCTGGATCCCGGCGAGTACCCGCGCGACGACCCGTTGCGGATCACCATGGCGACCAGCTCCGTCGCGGCGATCAACAACGGTGCTGTGTACCTGGTGGGCACGGCGAAGTCGTGGCCGTGGTTCCCGGCGCTCACGGTCGCGGCCCGCACCGCCCAGGCGGCGGTCTTCCTGTCCCGGATCGCCAGCGGCAGGGCGCCGAGGGCCTACCTGGGCGCGGCGATCTGGGAGGCCGCCGGTGCCGCCATCACCGCCGCGGCCATGGTCTGGGACCGGCGGAGCCACGGACCACGTGGACGATCGGCCCGGGCGGCAAATCCAGCGACACGGACCGCGGAATCTAGCGACTCGCCGGGGGTTGGGACCGGGGTCCGGGCTGACGGAATCCGCGACTCACCCTGACGGAATCCGCGACTCGCGGGGAGGGCGTCAGCCCAGGACGGCGGTGGGGAGGGCGGCGGGGTAGGCGGGCCAGTTGCCGGCGGAGGTGCGGACCGACTCGGCGGCCAGCATGGCGTGCACGATCGCCCTGGTCACGCAGTCGGCGCCGGCGGAGAGCAGCTCGTGCAGCTCGGCCAGCTCCGGCGCCGGCCGGGACACCGTGGACAGCGCGAACGTCGTGTCCCCGTCGACCATCGTGTGTACCGGGCGGACGCCGCGCGCCAGGCCGTCCGCGCCCATCCCGGCGAGCAGCGTGCACTGCGCCTTGGTCAGCGCCACGTCCGTGCCGAGCAGCGACAGCGTGGTGGCCCGCAGCGGTCCCTCGAGCACGCTGTGCAGCAGGCCGGCGTCGCGGGCGGCGGCCAGCTCGGCCGGGTCGGGCGGCCGGAGCCGGTCGAACTCGCCGGCCAGCCCGAAGCGGGCGCCGTACAGCTCGCCGGTCGCCGCGTGCACCGCCGACCCGGCCGCGTTGAGCACGACCAGGGCGGCCACCGTGGCCCCGGTGGAGAGCACCGCGCTGGCCGTCCCGATGCCGCCCTTCAACCCGCCGCACACCGCGCCGGTCCCCGCGCCGACGACGCCGCGGGTGACGGGCCCGTCGCCCCCGGGCCCGGCCGCCGCGCGGTAGGCCGCCAGCCCCGTGCCGGCGTCGGGGCGGGCGCCGAAGTTACCGCCGCGCCCCAGGTCGAACACCACGGCGGCGGGCACGATCGGCACGACCCGCGCGGGGTCCGGGCCCATCGGGTAGCCCACCCGGTCCGACTCCAGCCCGCGCATCACCCCGTCGGCGGCGGCCAGCCCGTACGCGCTGCCGCCGGTCAGCAGCACCGCGTTCACCCGGTTCACAAGCCGGCGCGGATCGAGCAGGTCGGTCTCCCGGGTGCCCGGGGCGGCACCGCGCACGTCGACGCCGCCGACCGCTCCGGTCGGCGGCGCGAGAACCACGGTGCTGCCGGTCAGCCAGCCCTCGTCCGGACCGCGCAGCGTGACGTGCCCGACCCGCAGGCCGGGCACGTCGGTGAGCCCGTTGGACGGTCCGGGGCGCGGACCGGTCAGCTCTTCCGGCCCTTGATCACCCGGAAGATGATGAACAGCGCGAGCAGGCCGAGCACGACCGGCGCCAGCCGCTTGAGCACCGGGGCGCCCGCGGTGTCCAGCAGGTCGATGGCGTCGACCTCGCTGCGCGTCGGCTCCGGCGCGGCGGCCAGCTTCGGTGCGGTGCCGTTCGTGCTGGTCGCGGAGGCCGGCGTCGCGGTGGCCGTGGCCACGCCCGCCGAGCCGACCTCGGGCGCCTTGCCGACGGATGCCGCCGCCGCGCTGCCCGGGGTGCCCGCCGCGGCGGAGGTCCCGGTGGTGGCCGACTTGTCGGCGGCCTCGGCGGCCGGCGTGGCGCCGGGGCCCAGCTTGTTCGCCAGGCAGGACGAGAACTGGCCGACGATCTTGTCGCTGACGTCGGCCATCACCCCCCGGCCGAACTGCGCGGGACGCCCGGTGACCGTCATATCGGTGACCATCGTGATCGTCGTCTGCGCGTCGCCGTCCGCCTTGAGCGTGCCGGTGACCGTGGCGCTGGCGGTGCCGTTGCCGCGGGAGTCACGCCCGGAGGCCTCGATCACGACCTTGTGCGCCGCCTCGTCCCGCTCGACGAACGTGCCCTTGCCCTTGTAGGTGAGCGAGATCGGGCCGAGCTTCACCTTGACCGTGCCGGTGAAGGAGTCGGCCTCGTAGGAGTCCAGCGTTGCTCCCGGGAAACAGGGCGCGACCCGGCGCGGGTCGTTGAACGCCGCCCACGCCTCGTCGATCCCGGCCGGAACGGTGAACGTGTTCTCCAGCTGCATTGCGTCAAATCTCCGTCCGAAAATCGTGGACGCCCGCCGGAACCGGTCGGCCGGGGCGGGCGTCCACGAACAGTGGTTGATCAGCCAGCCGCGGTCAACACCGCACGGCCGGTGAGCACCCTGGCCAGATGCTCACGGTAGTCCGCCGCCGCATCGGAGTCACTGGGTGCCGAGGTCCCCTCAGTCGCATGGGCGGCGGCGGCCCGGACGGCGTCCTCGGTGGCCGGCTGCCCGACGAGCGCCTGCTCCACCCCGGTGGCCCGGATCGGGGTCGAGCCCATGTTGGTCAGACCCACCCTGGCCTCGGCGATCACGCCGCCGTCCACCTTGAGCGCCACCGCGACGGCCACCATCGACCAGGCCTGCGCGGTGCGGTTGAACTTCTCGTAGTGGTGGCGCCAGCCGGTGTAGCGCGGGAACCGGATCTCGGCGAGCAGCTCGTCCTCGGCCAGCGCCGTCGTGAAGTAGTCGACGAAGAACTCGGCGGCCGGCACGGTTCGCCGCCCGTTCGGCCCGGCGATCACGAACTCCGCGCCGAGCGCCAGCGCGACCGCGCCGAGGTCACCCGCCGGGTCGGCGTGCGACAGCGCCCCGCCCAGCGTGCCCCGGTGCCGGACCTGCGGGTCGGCCACGGTGGCCGCCGCGTCCGGCAGCAGCCCGACGTGCTCGCGCAGCAGCTCGTCGCGGACGACGTCGTGGTGCGTGGTCATGGCGCCGACCACGATCGCGTCGGCCTCCTCGCGGACGCCGCGGATCTCGGCGATGCCGCTGAGGTCCACCAGCAGGGTCGGCGCGGCGAGCCGCAGCCGCAGCACCGGCAGCAGGCTCTGGCCGCCGCCGAGCACCTTGACGTCCTCCGAGTTGGCCACCGCCTCGGACAGCACGCGCACCGCCTCGTCCAGCGTGGCGGGCCGGGCGTAGTCGAACTGGGCCGGGATCACTGAGCTGCTCCTTGGTCAGTCGTGCGGTCACTCGTACGTGCCTCTTGGATGGCGCGCCAGACCCGCTGCGGCGTGCACGGCATCTCGACCTGGCGCACCCCGAGGTGGCGCACCGCGTCGATCACCCCGTTCACGATGGCCGGGGTGGAGGCGATGGTGCCGGCCTCCCCGACGCCCTTGACGCCGAGCGGGTTGCTGGTCGCAGGGGTCTCGGTGCGGTCGGTGGTGAAGCTGATCAGGTCGGCCGCCGAGGGCAGGGTGTAGTCGACGAGCGTGCCGGTCACCAGCGTGCCCTGCTCGTCGTAGGTGGCCTCCTCCCAGAGCGCCTGCGCGATGCCCTGGGCCAGCCCGCCGTGCATCTGGCCCTCCACGATCAGCGGGTTGACCACCGAGCCGATGTCGTCGACGCACACGTAGTTGCGCAGCCGGACCCAGCCGGTCTCGGTGTCCACCTCCATCGCGGCGAGGTGGGTGCCGTGCGGGAAGGAGAAGTTCTCGGGGTCGAAGGTGTACTCCGAGTCCAGCGACGGCTCCATGCCCTCGGGGAAGTTGTGCGAGGTGAACGTGGCCAGTGCGACCTCCTGGATGGTCACGCCCTGGCTGGTGCCCCTCACGCCGAACGTGCCCCGGCCGTGGCCGCCGCCGAACTCGATGTCGTCCTCGGAGGCTTCCAGCAGGTGCGCGGCGACCTTCTTGGCCTTCTCGATCACCCGCTCGGCGCACTTGACCACCGCGGTGCCGCCGACCGGCAGCGACCGCGAGCCGTAGGTGTCCAGGCCCTTCGGGGACACCTGGGTGTCGCCGTGCAGCACCTCGATGTCCTCGAACGGCACGCCAAGCTGGTCGGCCGCGATCTGGCTCCACGCCGTCTCGTGCCCCTGGCCGTGCGCCGAGGACCCGGTGACCACCTCGACCTTGCCGGTCGGCAACACCCGGATCGCCGCGTGCTCCCAGCCGCCGGCGCCGGCGCCGAGCGCACCGAGCAGTCGGGACGGGGCGAGCCCGCACATCTCGGTGAACACCGAGATGCCGATGCCCAGCTGGATGCGGTCGCCGTCGGCGCGACGCTCGGCCTGCTCGCGGCGCATCCCCGCGTAGTCGAAGGTCGCCATGGCCTTCTCGGTGGCGGCCTCGTAGTTGCCGGAGTCGTAGGTCAGCCCGCCGGCGTTGGTGAACGGGAACTCCGTGTTGGTGATCCAGTTCTGCTGGCGCAGCTCCATCGGGTCCCGGCCGAGCTCGACAGCGAGCTCGTCCATGATCCGTTCGACCGCGAAGGTGACCTCCGGGCGGCCGGCGCCCCGGTAGGCGTCCGTCGGCGTCTTGTTGGTGAACACGTCGGTGCAGGTGAACAGGTACGAGGGCACCTTGTAGACGGCCGGCCCGATGAACGCGCCGAACACCGGTACCGCCGGCGTGAACAGCCCGAAGTAGGCGCCCATGTCGGCCAGCAGCTCGATCTTCAGCGCGGTGAGCGTGCCGTCCCTCCTGGCCGCCACCGTGACGTCCTGCAGCTGGTCCCGGCCGTGGTGCGCGGACAGCAGCGACTCCGACCGCGTCTCGGTCCACTTCACCGGCTTGTGCAGCCGGCGGGCCACCAGCGTGGTGAGCACCTCTTCCGGGGTGACCTGCAGCTTGCCGCCGAACCCCCCGCCGACGTCCGGCGCGATCACCCGCAGCTTGTGCTCCGGCAGCCCGAGGGTGAGCCCCAGCATGGTGCGCAGCACGTGCGGCACCTGGGTGGACGACCACATGGTGAGCTGTTCGGCGGTCGGGTCCACCACCACCGAGCGCGGTTCCATGAACGCCGGGATCAGCCGCTGCTGGCGCCAGCGCCGCTTCACGACGATCGAGTCAGGGTCGGCCTCGGCGGCCGCGAGGGCCTGCTCGGCGGTCGGGCCGGTGGTGGTGCCGGCAGCCACGGACTCGAACGGGAAGAACGCCCACCTGTTGCTGCCGTGCTCAGGGTGCACGAGCGTGGAGCCCTCGGCCAGCGCGGACTCCATGTCCAGCACCGGGTCCAGCGGCTCGTAGTCCACCTCGACGGCGTCGGTGGCGTCCCTGGCGATCGCGTTGCTGCGCGCCACCACGACGGCCACGATCTCGCCGGCGAAGCGGACCGTGTCGGTGGCGATGGAGACGTGCCGGGGGGCGGCGTCGTCGGCGTTGATCGGCCAGGCGCAGGGCAGCCCGGACTGTTCGGCGTCCAGGTCGGCGCCGGTGTACACGGCCACGACGCCGGGGATCCGCTTGGCCGCCGAGACGTCGATGTTGGTGATCCGGCCGTGGGCGACCGGGCTGCGCACCATCGAGAGGTGCAACATCCCGTTGAGCGTCATGTTGTCGGTCCAGCGGGTGCGACCGGTGATCAGGCGGGCGTCCTCCTTGCGGGTCCGCGCACGGCCAACTTCGTTGGTGGTGGGTGCTGGCGTCCGTTCGGTGGTGGTCATCTAGCTTGCGCCCCCAGCTATGGACGCTGAGGTTGCGGCCGACTCGGCCGTGTCCGGCGCGCCGCTGGCCGGCTTCATCTTCTGGGCCGCGTCGCGCACCGCCTTGACGATGTTCTGGTACCCGGTGCACCGGCAGAGGTTGCCCTCGAGGCCGTGCCGCACCTCGTGCTCCGACGGGTCGGGGTTGTCGCCGAGCAGGTCGATCGACTGCATGATCATGCCGGGGGTGCAGTACCCGCACTGCAGCGCGTGGTTGTCGTTGAACGCCTGCTGCACCGGGTGCAGCTGGCCGTCTCTGGCGAGGCCTTCGATGGTGGTGACCTCGCTGCCGTCCACCTGGACCGCCAGCACCGAGCACGACTTCACGCTCTGCCCGTTGAGATGGACCGTGCAGGCTCCACAGTTGCTGGTGTCGCAGCCGATCACGGTCCCGGTCTTGCCGAGTCGTTCCCGGAGATACTGGACGAGCAACATGCGGGGCTCGACATCGTCGGCGTACTCCACGCCGTCGACCGTGACCCGAACCTGTGCCATGAGCCTCTACTCCTCACCATCACCGCGGTGCCGCCCACTTTCCCGTGGCAGCCAACACATCGAACTCCGGATGATCGGACGTCGCAAGATCAGGTGACCCCGCTGCCGACCAGCGGGAAGGCTCCCCACTCGCGTTTTCCACGGTACTCGGGACGGGTCCGCCGCGGCTGCGGACCCAACGCCCGGATGGGCCCGCTGACGCGGCATCGCGCTCCGATCGAATCCACCCATTTGGGCCAAGCTGCTCGATTCGGGCGAACCCGCCCGCTACGCGGTGCTCCACTCTCGGTCGCTGTCCGGGGTGGCATCACCCATCTGCCCGGTGGTTCCTGTCGGTATGACCGCCTAGCGTCGGAAATCGACCGATCGTCGCAGCCGCGCGACCGGACGGTCTCCCGCACGTGGGTGCGGAGTGGGGGGTGGGAGCCGCGATGCCGAGCTGGCTGGGCGTCGGGCTGGCCGCCGCGTTCACGCTCGTCGCCGTGCACCGAGGGGTGCGCCGGGACGTGCCGGGGGCGCTGATGGCCGCCGGCATGGCGGTGATGTCGGTCGGCATGGCCGGGCTCGGCCCGATGTTCGTGCACGGCCCCTGGTGGGCGGCCGGGTTCCTGGCCGTGGCGGTCTGGCCGCTGGTCAGCCCGCGGCGGGCGGGCGAGGTGTGCGGCGGTCCGCTGGCCCACCTGCTCGGCGGCGTGGCCATGATCTACATGTGCGCGCTGCCCTCGATGCGGGGCGGGGGCGCGGCGCCGGCGGTACCAACGGCGCTCACCGCCAACACCGTCGCGCTGGCCCCGACCGGGCATCACCACGGGATGGCCGGGATGGGCCCGATCGACCTGCCCGGAGCCGCCCAGATGGGCATCCCGGGCCCGCTCGGAGCCGCGCTCAGCGTGCTCGGCTGGGGCCTGGCCTGCTACTTCCTGCTCGGCACCGTGACCGCGCTGACCCGGCGGGACACCTCCGGCGCGCTGACGGCGCCCCGGCTCGCGGTGCTCGGGGAGGCCCTGATGGGTTTCGGCACCGTGGTCATGCTGATCGCGTTCACCTGAGCGGGCGCGCTCTCTGTGACCGTGTCGCCGAAAGCGCACCCCGGGTCTTCCAGGCGGGCGGCGCGGACGGGTCCGGCGCTGTGGACGTTGGGTAGTCCGTACTTGTGGGCCGGTCTCCTGGCATGCGGGCGGGTCGAACCACCACGATCACCCCAGATCAGACAAGGTGTTGCGACTGCTCTTTGACCTCACCGCGCTCGATGTGACTTTTCCGGCCACACGTCGAATACGACCTCGCCCGCCGAGCCCGGTGAGCACCGGGCGCAGCGGCGCCAGCGTGCGCCGGCGCAGCGCGCCCCACCACAGGCCCGCGCCGTAGCCGAGGTCGTCGGCCCGGTGCGCCAGCAGGTAGCGGACCGGGTCGAGGCCCTGCTCGGGGCACTCCCGGTGCTCCGGCCGGTGGCGCCACCAGTCCAGCAGCCCCTCCGCCAGCGCCGCCCCCAGCACCGCCCGGCGCACCCGGCGCGAACCCACGCAGCCCACCGCGGCCACCGGCCACCAGTGCCGGACCAGCAGGCCGGCCGCCTGGTTCGCCGCGCCGGCCAGCCCGAGCCCGACCAGCAGCGCCGCCACCCGACCGGGCTGTTCCAGCCGCGCACCGCCGCCGGGGGGCGCGGTCCCCGGCGCACTCGCGGCGCCGACCGAGCTCGCGGCGCCGGTCGGGGCCAGGGTGCGGCGGACGCGCCACCAGGCCACCCCGGTGACCCCGGCGGCGGCCACCAGCCCGGACCGCCGCTGCGCGCCGACCAGCAGGCATACCGCCGCCGTCCACGGGGCCAGCACCATCGGCGGCACCGAGCCGGGGTGGCGCAACGCCAGCGCGGCGGCCCCGGTGCCGTAGAACGCCTTGCGGGCCCACCAGTCGACCGGCCGGGCGCGGTGCTCGTGGGCGACCGTGGCGGCCGGCTCGTAGCGCAGCCGCCAGCCGGCCGCGTGCAGCCGCAGCATCAGGTCGACGTCCTCGGCGACCCGCAGCTCCTCGTCGAAGCCGGCCCCCAACGCCGTGCGCCGGACCAGCAGCGCGGCGCTGGGCACGTAGGCGACCCTGGTCCGGGGCACGATCGGCCCGGGCTCGCGGCCGAGGTCCAGCGAGGAGCGCAGCCGCTCGTAGCGGTCCAGCCAGCCGGGCGGGCGGTCGCGCGGGGGCAGCGCGGTGATCCGGGGGGCGGCCAGCCCGACCGCCGGGTCGGCCAGGTGCGCCAGCAGCGGCGCCAGCCAGCCGGGCGCGGGCACGACATCGGAGTCCAGGAACGCCACGAGCTCGGTGCGCGCGGCGGCCGCGCCGGTGTTGCGGGCGGCGGCCGGGCCCCGGGAGTGCGCGTGCCGGACCACGCGGACCCGGTCCCCCAGCGCGGAGCCCTCGGCGGCCACCCGGCAGCCGGCCGGGTCGGCGGAGCCGTCGTCGACCACGATCACCCCGGCCACCGGTTCGGCGAGCGCGTCCGGTTCGGCAAGCGCGTCGAGCAGGCGGCGCAGCCCGGCCGGTCGGTCGCGAACCGGCACCACGACGGTGACCTCGGCGGGCGGTGGTCCCGGCGGCCGGCGGGGTCCCGCCGGCTCGTGCGGCCCGGCCACCACCGGGTGCGCGATGCCGGCGTCCAGCAGGCGGCGGGCCAGCCGCGCCGAGGTTGTGTCCCGGACGACCAGGCCAGCGCCGGCGCCGGTGCCGGTGCCGGTGCCGGCGTCGGCACCGCAGTCGAGGAGGCGGCGGGCGGCCGGTGCCAGGTGCAGGAGCCGGCCCTGGGACAGCCCGAGCAGGGCGGCGCCACCGTCCAGCCGGCGGGTGCGGCGGTCCAGCGCCACGGTGAAGCCGTCGGGCAGCCGGGCCGCCCCGGGCGGACTCACCCGATGAACCCGCCGTCGGCGTGCACCACGGTGCCGGTGACCGCGGACGACTCGGGCTGGCACAGCCAACAGACGGCCGCCGCCACCTCGACCGGGTCCAACAGCCGGTCCACCAACTGGTGCCTGCTGAACTCGGCTGGCGAGGCCAGCCCGTACAGGGCCGCGGTGGCGGCCAGCATCGCGGTGTCGGTGGAACCGGGTGAGACAGCGGTCGCGGTCACCCCGGTGCCGCGCAGGTCCGCGGCCAGCCCCCTGACCAGCCCGAGCACGCCGTGCTTGACCGCGCAGTACGGCGCCAGGTGCCACAGGCCGCGGTGCGCGGCGGACGACGCCATCGCCACGAACCGACCGCTGCGCGGCTCGGGGCGGGCCAGCAGCGCCGGGACGGCCGCCCTGGCGAGGTGGAAGACTCCACGCAGGCCGACCTCGTACAGCGCGTCCCACTCCGCATCGGTGGTCTCCCACAGCGGTTTGCCGCCGCCCATGGTGGCCGCCGCCGCGACCGTGGCGTCCAGGCCGCCGAACTCGGTCACGGCCACCCGCACGGCGTCGTGCAGCGCCGACTGGTCGCGCACATCGGCGACGACCGGCAGCACCGCGTCCGGGTGTGCCTCGGCCACCGCATCGAGCTCCTCGCGACAGCCCAGTGGATAGTCCAGGTCCGGGTGGTCCTCGCAGGAGTCCACCGCGACGACCCGCCAGCCATCGCCGGCCAGCCGGTGCACCACGGCCGCGCCGATACCCCGCGCCGCCCCCGTCACCAGCGCAACGCGCTCGCCATGTGCCACGCCGGCGATCGTGTCACGCTGGGGGCATGCTCGACACTCGGCCGGGTCCGGCGTCCGACGCTGACCCGGTGCTCCCCGCCTACGGCCGGCGCTCGCTGGCCGAGCTCACGCCCTCCCTGTTCACCGCGCTCGGCGTGCCCGGCCTGGCCAACCCGCTCGGTATCGAACCGGCCCGGCGGGTCTGCCTGCTGCTGGTCGACGGTCTCGGCGCGAACCAGCTCGCCGCGCACGCGGCTGACGCGCCGTTCCTGGCCGGGCTCGCGGCGCACCCGAAGGAGGCCGGCGCCGGCTCGCTGACCGCGGGGTTCCCGTCCAGCACGCCGGTCAGCCTGAGCACGCTGGGCACCGGGGTACCGCCCGGCGGGCACGGCATCCTCGGCGTCAGCTTCGAGGCCGGCCACGGCGAGCTGCTGGACTCGCTGCGCTGGACCACGCACCGGGGCGGCCACCCGGTGGACCAGCGCGAGGAGCTGCCGCCGGAACGCGTGCAACCGGTGGAGACGACGCTGCACCACGCGGCCGCCGCCGGTGTCGAGGTGCGGGTGGCCTCGGCGCCGATGTTCGACGGCTCCGGGCTGACCAGGGCGGCCCTGCGCGGCGGCCAGTTCCGGGGGGTGCACGCGCTGGGCGACCTCGCCGCCGAGCTGATCACCGCGCTGAGCGCCCCCGGCCCCGTCTTCTGCTACGGCTACCACGCGAACCTGGACGCGCTCGGCCACGTGTACGGGCCCGGCTCGCTGCAGTGGCGCCTCGAGCTGACCATCGTGGACCGGGTGGCCGCCCTGGTCGCCGAAGCGCTGCCGCCGGACGGCCTGCTCGTGGTCACCGCCGACCACGGCATGATCACGGTGGCCGGCGACCAGAAGTTCGACGCCGACACCGACCCCGCGCTGCGGGCCGGGGTGCGGCTGCTCGGCGGCGACCCGCGCTCCCGGCACGTGTACGCCGAACCCGGGGCGGCGGACGACGTGCTGGCGGCGTGGACCGAACGGCTCGGCAAGCACGCCTGGGTGGTGCCGGGGGCTCAGGCGGTGGCGGACGGCTGGTTCGGGCCGGTCGGGTCGGCCGAGGTGCGCGCCAGGGTCGGCGACGTGGTGGTCGCGGTGCGCGGCTCGGCGGCGGTGGTCCGCTCGAGGGCGGAGAAGTTCCTCTCCGTGCTACCCGGGCAGCACGGCTCGCTCACCGCCGCTGAGCAGGACATCCCGCTGCTGCTACTGCGCGGTTGAGCGCCCTTTGCCGCGCACCTATACGCAACCGATCGCGCTCGGGTACGTATTGTCCGGCAGCCACTCGCCCCGGCCGGACGGCAGCAGGTCGAGCGTCTGCCACACCGGGTTGATCAGGTCGATGCCCCGGCCGGTGCGGTCCGGATAGTCGGCGCTCTGGGTGTAGGCGTGCCGGACCCGTCCGCCGGACCTGGTGAAGACGCTGACGGCCGGGAACTGGCCGCCCCGGGAGCCCTCGATGCCGAGGTCGGTGTTCAGCGGCGAGTCGAACCCGGACACCAGGCGCAGCCCCTGCCAGCCGCGTGCCCGACCCCAGCCGCGCAGCTTGTCGATCGGCACCTTGGCGATGACGGCGAGCCCGGCCCGGCGCTCGATGTGCCGCGCGACGCCGCGCAGCCCGTCCACCCACATCGAGCACATCGCACAGGCCGCGTCATCCTCGGGATGGAACATCAGGTGGTACACCACCAGTTCGTCGTGCCCGCCGAACAGCTCGGTCAGCGTCACCTCGGACATCGGCCCGTCGGCGCTCAGGTCGGACGGCCCCTCGATGAGCCGGTAGGTCGGCAGCACCGGACCGGCCGGCAGCGCCCGGCGCTGGGCGGCCACCGCCTCGACCTGGTCGCGCAACGCCAGCTCGGCCTCGACCAGGGCGAGCCGCGCGGCGCGGTACTCCTCGCCGGCCTCGGCCGGCCACATCGGCGGGGTGTCGCCCTCGACGTGCAGCGTGATGCTCTTCAGCTCGGTCCACCACTCGGTGCCCGCGTTCTCGGTAGCCACCGCTCCCGCTCCGCTCGTGTCCGACTTTGTCATTGGCCGGTCACCGCCGCGCGGAGCCGATCGAGCATGATCGTCCAGCCGCCGGAGTGGTCCTCGACGGCCGCGACCGGCAGGCCGCGGTGCACGAGCAGCACCCGGGTGCCGGCCCCCACCGGCGAGAGCGTGACCTCGACCGTGGACGCGCCCGGGGCCACCCCGACGTCCGGGTTGCTGAAGCCCCAGGTGAACACCACCCGCTTCGGCGGATCGACCTCGAGGAACTCCCCGTGCATCAGGTACGGGCCGCGCCCGGGCGCACCCTCGTGCACCTGGTGGCAGACGCCGCCGGGGCGGGGGTCGAGCGTGGCCTCGACGGCCAGCCACCTGGTGAGCTTCGCCGGATCGGTGAAGAACTCGAAGACGGTCTCCGGGGCCGCCTCGATGTCGATCTCCCGAATGATCGGGTCAGCCGTCTCGGTCGGCATCTCTTCTCCTCTGCTCGGCTTCGGCCTCGGCCTTCAGCACCTGGAGCCGGTCGTCCCAGAACTCGGCGAAGAACGCCCGGACCTCGGTGAACCCCTCGATCCGGGTTCGGTAGAGCCGGCGGGTGCCCTCGCGCCGCTCGTGCAGCAGCCCGGCGTCCCGGAGCACGCGCAGGTGCTGCGACACGGTCGGCCGGGACACGTCCGGGAAGTGCGCGGCGATGGTGCCCGCCGAGGTCTCCCGGGCGCGGACCAGGCGCAGGATCTCCCGGCGGCGGGGCTCGACCACGGCTTCCAGTACGGCTTGCACGGTTCCAAATGTAGGTGATCGCCTACGTAAGCGTCAACCTACATATCTGACGAGCGCGTCGACCAGCACCTCGAGCATCGCGGCACCCTCCTCGGCGCTGGCCCCGGCCGGGTCGCCCAGCACGCCGTTCTCGCTCACCGCGCGCACCCCGGCGGCCCGCATCGCCGGCAGGAGGCTGGCCAGCGGCTCGGTGTTGCCCGGCCGGGCGAGCTCCAGCCGGACCGTCTCCGGGGCCAGCGCGAGCAGCAGCGACGTCTCGGTGCGCCCCGCGTGACCGTCCTGCACGAAGCCGGCCGAGGCGGGCAGCCCGCAGCCGTACCAGCCCACCGACCGGCCCTCCGCGCGCAGCAGCTCGACCGCCTCGCGCAGTACACCGACGTTGCCGCCGTGCCCGTTCACGAACACCAGCCGGCGCACCCACCGCCCGGCCGAGCGTCCCAGCTCGACGAGCACCAGCCGCAGCGCCTCCTGGCCGATCGACACCGTGCCCGGAAACGCCTCGTGCTCGCCGGCCGCCCCGAAGCTCACCGCCGGCGCCACCACCACATCCAGGCCGAGCCGGGCCGCCGCGGCCAGCGCCACCGCCTCGGCGACCCGCGTGTCGGTGTCCAGCGGCAGGTGTGGGCCGTGCTGCTCGGTGGAACCGACCGGCACCAGCAGCGTCGCCCTCGGCGGACCGTCCAGCTCGGGCCACGTGTGACCACCCAGGTTCATCGCGCCTCCCCCACCGCCCGGCCCGCCCGGTCCCCCTCGATGATCGCCGCATCCAGCCGGCGCGGCGCGAGGCAGTCACCCACCCGGTGCACTGCCCGGCCGGCGCGGGCCAGCTCGTCGCCCAGCCCGCGCCACAGCTCGTCGGCGGGCTCGGCGGCCACGGCACACACCACCGAGGCACACTCCCGCTCCTCGTGCACCCCGGTCGGATGGTGCAGCAGCTCCACGACCAGCCACCCGCCGCCGCCCGCCCGGAAACCGCCGCCCCCCGGCTCGCCGCCCGTCCCGATACCGCCGCTCCCGAGCTCGCCGTCCGTCCCGATACCGCCGTCCGTCCCGATACCACCGCCCGTCCCGATACCACCGCCCGTTCCGATACCGCCGCCCTCGGGCTCACCGGCAGCCCCGATCCGGCGCACGCCGAGCACGACGCGGTCCGTGGACTGCCGGATGCCGAGCTCGTGCGCCCGGCGCCGGAACCGCTCCCGGTCCAGGGTCAGCCCGAGGTCCTGGGCCACCACCAGGGCGGGGGTGACGAGCTCGACCGCATTGCCCCGCGCCGCGAGCAGCTCGGCGACCGAGGCGGCCGGCTGGTACCCCAGCTCGTCGTACACCAGCACGGGGCCGGCCGGCGTCACCGCCCCGGACAGCACCTCGCGCACGTCGACCACGCCGGGCACCGCCCACTCCGGCGGCGCCGGCCGGGACCCGGTGGCCAGCACGAGCACGTCCGGGTCGAAGCGACGGACGAAGGTGGCGTCCACGGCCTCGCCGGTCCGGAGCACCACGCCGAGCTGCGCACACTCGGTCAACAGCTCCTCGACGGCCTGCCCGAACTCCGCCCGCCCCGGCGCACTCGCGGCGAGCCGCACCTGCCCGCCGGTGACCTCGGCCCGCTCGCACAGGGTCACCCGGTGACCGAGGGCGGCGGCGGTCGCGGCGGCACGCAGCCCGGCCGGCCCACCGCCGACCACGAGCACCCGCTGCCCCGAGACGACCCCACCGAGCCGGAGCGTGATCGGCTCACGGCCCGGCGCGCGACCCGGCACCGGCCCGCCGCCCACGGACGCGTGGGCGACCAGCCCGCCGCCCTGTGCCGGCCCGGGGACGGTCACCGCCTCGCGGCCCGCCGCCGGATTACGGACGCAGCCGAGCCAGCGGTTGCGGCCCACCCGGCCGACGCACTCCTGGTTGCAGCCGAGGCAGGTCCGCACCGGCTCGCCGCGCGCGGCCCGCCCGGCGAACTCCGGGTCCGCGATCTGCCCGCGCACCACACCGACCAGGTCACAGGCTCCGCCGCCCAACGCCTCCCGCACCTGCTCGGCCGTGGTGAACCGGCCGACGCCCAGCACCGGCGGCGCGGCCGGGCCCAGGTCGGCCCGCAGCGCCGCGCGGATCGCCCTGGGCAGGGCCAGCGCGTAGCCGGCCGGCACACCCATCGGCGGCGTGATCCGGTACTGCGTCGAACCGGCCACCCCGACCGCCGTGTTCACGTAGTCCAGCTGCCCGGTGCCCGCCACCGCCCGCGCGACCTCGACCACCTCGGCGCCGCCGGGCAGACCGTCCCCGCTCCCGGGCAGGTCGTCGCAGCCGAGCCGGATGCCGAGCACGCGGTCCGGGCCGATCGCGGCGCGCACCGAGGCGACCAGCTCGAGCAGGAACCGGCGGCGCGCGGCCGGCGAGCCCCCGTAGCCGTCGGTCCGGCGGTTCGTGGCCGGGTCGAGGAACTGGCGCACGATCGACGACTGCGAACACTGCAGCTCGACGCCGTCGAACCCGCCGGCCACACAACGGGCGGCGACCTCGGCGTAACCACTGGTCAGCTCCGCGACCTGGGCGACGGTGAGCGCAACCGGCACCTCGCGGAACAGCCGGTCCGGCACCGCCGAGGGCGCCCACACCGGCCGCCGGGTGTAGCCGCCGAAGGACTGCCCACCGTTGTGGTTGAGCTGCGCGAACACCGGCACGCCGTGCACGTGCACCGCGTCGGTCAGCCGGCGGTACCCGGGCAGCACGGCCGGGTCGAACCCCCGGATCAGCTTCTCGTACGGCCGGTCGCCGGGATGCACGGTGTGCTCCTCGGTGATCACCAACCCGGCGCCGCCGGCCGCGCGGGCCGCGTAGTACTCGGCGTGCCGGTCGGTGGGCAGCCCGTCGACGGCGAAGTTCGTCAGGTGCGCCGCGAACACAACCCGGTTCCGCACCGTCACCGATCCCACCGCGACCGGCGTGTCGATCAACGACCCGCCAACCGGGTGGGTGTCACCCGGCCACGCACCAACCGGCCCGACCAGCGACGCGTCGACCAGGGGCGCGTCGACCAGGGGCGCCGTCCCGGTCGGCGCCGACGTCCCGATCGGCGTCGCCGTCTCGATCGGCGCCGACGGGCCGGTGGCCTCCACCTGTCGTCCTCCTCCGTCGGGCCTGTGAGTGGCGGGTTGGGTTATAGCCCAACTCCCCACTCACGGGTGCTGAGCTGCGTGAATGCTTCGGCGGGCCTCGAGGACGGCCTCGTGCACCGTGCGCGGGGCGACGCAGTCACCCGCCCGGGCCAGCTCCGGGCGGGCGAGCCACAGGGTGTCCTCGGGCAGGCGGTGCGCGCAGTCGAGCACGACGGCGCACGGGACGGTTCGGCGCGCGCCGGTGTGCACGTCGACCAGCTCCGCCCGGCCGTCCCGCACCCCGAGCAGCGTGGCGTACAGCTCGCGGGCCACCCCGGCGCGCTGCAGCCGGGCGTTGGCGTCGGCCAGGTCGCCGGTGCGGTCGAGCTGCGTGCCGGCCACCGGGTCCGGCGTGACCAGCGCGCAGCGCAGCCCGGCCGCCGCGACCTGCTCCGCGACGCCGACGCCCGTCCAGTCGCCGACCGGGTCGTGCACCACCACGTCCGCCCCCGGCGGCAGCACCGCACCCGCGCCAGCGACCTGCCCGGCCACGAACCCCCCGGCCACAGACTCTCCGGCCGCGACCTCCCCGGCGGCGAGCGGGTCGGGCACCAGATCCCCGGGGCCGACCTTCCCGGTCCCGAGCCGCGCGGCGGCGAGTACGTCGGCCTGGAAGGCGGCGGCCGAGCGGACCAGCACCCCGGGCCCGACCTCGAATGCCGGCGGGGACGGCCGCGACCCGGTACACAGCACGACCTCGACGCCGTCATCGACCGCCGCGTCCAGCCCCGCCACCCCGATCGTCGTGCCGGTCCGCACCACCACCCCGAGCCGGCGCAGCTCGCGCTCCCACCAGTCCACGAGCAGCCCGTACCGGGCCCGGCCGGGCAGCGCGGCCGCGAGCCGCAGCGCGCCACCGAGCAGCGCGGCGCGCTCCACCAGGCGCACCCGGTACCCCCGCAGGGCCGCCACCCGGGCCGCCTCCAACCCCGCCGGCCCGCCACCCACCACCAGCACAGACCGGCCGGCGCCGCTCCGCTCGCCACCCACCACCGCCGGCCCGCCACCCTCGTACCCCGGCCCGCCACCCTCGTACCCCGTACCCGGCTCGCCGTCGTCGGAGATGATCAGGTTGCGGGGGTCGCGGACCCAGCTGTGCTGGTTGGTCAGCGTGCTCGGGCGGATCCGCTCCGGTTGCCCCGCGCGGACGCGCGCCACGAGATCGGGGTCGGCCAGCTGCGCCCGGGTCATCTCGACCAGGTCGGCGGTGCCGTCGGCGAGCGCGGCGGACGCCAGGCCGACGTCGACCACGCTGCCCTGCAGCACGACCGACGGCGGCGACCCCGTGCCGGCGGGCAGCGCGGCGCGCAGGGCGGTGGTCAGCTCGCGGTTGAAGCCCGGCACGGTGTGCCCGTCCGGGCGGGTGGCCGACACGCTGAGGGCGCAGCCACGTACCGGGACGAGGTAGTCGGCCAGGGGGGCGAGCGCCGGCGCCAGTGCCTCGGTGTCGGCGCGGCCGATGCCACCCCAGGGCGCCAGCTCGTCGGCGCACAGCCGCAGGCCGAGCACCGGACCGTCGCCCAGCGCACCCCGGACGGAGGTCAGCACCTCGCGCAGCAGGCGGGCCCGGTCGGTGCCGTAGCCGTCGGTGCGGCGGTTCGTCAGGGCGGACAGGAACTGGCGGAGGACGGAGTGCTGCCCGGCGTTGACCTCCACCCCGTGGCAGCCGGCCGACACCGCCAGCCCGGCGGCCGCCGCGAACCCGTCGACCAGCTCGTCGATCTCGGGCTGTGCCATGGCGTAGGGCACCTCGCGGCTGACGACGTCGGGCACCCGCGACGGCCCCCAGAGCGCCCGCTGGTGGTACGCCGAGGAGCCCTGGCCGCCCGCGTGCCCGAGGCCGGCCAGCACCAGCGTGCCGTACGGCCGGCACGCCGCGACCAGCTCCGTCCAGCCCGGGCCGCAGGCCGACGCCAGCGGGGCGCGTTCGTACGGCCAGTCCGAGTCGTGCACGGAGGCGATCTCGGTGACGAGCACCCCGACGCCCCCGGCGGCCCGGCGCGCGTAGAACGCCACGTGCCGCCCGGACAACGCCCGCCCCGCCCCCAGGTTCGTCTCGATCGGCCCGAACACCACCCGCGAAGGCGCCCACCGCTCCCCCACCCGCACGGGCTCACCCAGCCCCCCGCCGCCGCTCCGCACGCCGCCCCCGGCCACCCCGCCGTGCCCAGGGCCGCCGCTCAAGCCGCCGGTCCGCACGCCGCCCCCAAGCCCCCCGCCGTCCCACTTGTCGCGGGAATTAGGCACGACAAGACCCACTTGTCAGGCCCATTAGCCACGACAAGTCGAGCGGTGGCGACGGCCGAACGGTCAGCTGCCGGCTACGGGGACGCGTGGGAGGTCGGCCAGCGGGCTGGTGTCGCAGGCGCGGTCGGGGCGGCGGGCCGGCGGGGCCAGCGAGATCGGGACCGGCTGGCGCGTATTGACCCGGGAGTTGCGGGGCGCGGAGCGGGAGTGGTCCACCTCGGACTTCGGCAGCACGAGCGAGTCGCCCCGGGCGGCCAGCGCCGCGTCGGCGTTGCCGAGCACGCACTCCGGGTCCGGCCCGTCCAGCGGCAGCCCGGTGAAGAACTTGGCCGCCATGCAACCACCCTGGCAGGCGTCGTAGTGCCCACACGAGCGGCAGGCCCCGCCGGTCTGCGGCTGGCGCAGCTCGGCGAACAGCTCCGACGAACGCCACACCGTCTCGAACCCACCCGGCGAGCGCACGTTGCCGGCCAGGAAGTTGTCGTGGATCGCGAACGGGCAGGCGTACACGTCGCCGACCGGGTCGATCAGGCAGACCACCCGCCCCGCCCCGCACAGGTTCAGCCCCGGCAGCGACTGCCCGTACGCGGACAGGTGGAAGAACGAGTCACCGGTGAGCACACCGTCCCCGCGCGCGACCAGCCAGTCGTAGAGCTGGCGCTGCTGCGCGGCCGTCGGGTGCAGCTCGTCCCACACGTCCGCGCCCCGACCCGACGGGCGCAGCCGCGTGATCCGCAGCTGCGCACCGAACTTGTCCGCGATGGCCTTGAACTCGTCCAACTGGTCGACGTTCTGCCGGGTCATCACAACGCTGATCTTGGGCTGGCCGAAACCGGCCTCGGCCAGGTTCTCCAGCGCGCGCATCGCGGTGGCGTACGACCCGGGCCCGCGCACGTGGTCGTTGACGTCGGCGGTCGCGCCGTCCAGCGAGATCTGCACGTCGACGTAGTCGGTGCGGGCCAGCTGCGCCGCTCGCACCTTGTCCAGCTTGATGCCGTTGGTGGAGAACTTGACGCCCACGTTGTGGTCGATCGAGTAGTCGAGCAGCTCCCAGAAGTCCGGCCGCACCGTGGGCTCGCCACCGCCGATGTTGACGTAGAAGACCTGCATCTTCTGCAGCTCGTCCACCACCGACTTGCACTCGGCGGTGGACAGCTCACGCGGGTCGCGCCGCCCGGACGAGGACAGGCAGTGCACGCAGGCCAGGTTGCAGGCGTAAGTGAGCTCCCAGGTCAAGCAGATCGGGGAGTTGAGCCCGTACTGGAAGTGCTCGGTCAGCTTCATCGCGCCTGCGCCTCACTGCTCTGTAGTTCGGAGTCACGCCATGGGTCGCGGTCACGTCGGCGCGCGACCTCGGGATCAGGCCGGCGCCGCCGCCTCGGGGTCGCGCCGGGGCGCCCGGGGCGCCCGGGGCGCCCGGGGCGCCCGGGGCTCGATCGTGCCCGCCTCGGCCAGCCCGGCCAGCGCCCGCAGGTACGCCGGCCGCTGGGCCGCCGCCACCCCGGCCGCATCGATCGCGGCGTGCACATCGGGATGCCGTTCGAGGCCGGTGACCACCTCGACCAGCTCGGGCGTCTTCAGGAACGACAGCTTGCGCGTGCCGAAGTGGTAGACCAGCGCCCCGAACGGCTCGGGCCGCAGCGCCACGCTCGGGCTGCGCCGGTACGGCCGCTCGGGGTCGAAACCCGGCCGGCCGGGTTTCGCCGCCGGCTCGGCCGGTTGCTCAGCTGACATCGTCTCGGCCGCGCGCCGGCCTAGTAGACCCCGCACATCCCGTCGATCGAGACCTCCTCGACGAGGGTCTCCTCGACGACCGGCTCTTCGGTGGCGCTGTCGACGTGCTCACTCGGGGTCATCGGGGTTCCTCCATCGCGTGAGAGTTCGGCCCCAGGCACGTTATTGACCATTAGCGCGGTTCCGCAAGAGTTGCGGCGGGTCCGTGCGTGTTGTCGCCCGGGTGGGCCGGGCCGCGGCGAAGCCTGAGGGATCGGCCGATGGGGTCTCAGTCCGTCGCGCTACTTCGGTGGTACAGATGAGCTAACGCACATGCACCCCACCGGCGACGAAGTATTCACGGTGGAAAGATTGGTTGCCTGAGGCACCATGCTCGGGCACGTGTAGTTGTGGGTGGGGGAGTGTCACGCCAAGGCCGGACACGAAGAACTCGGTCGGCAGCGTCGTCCCCCCTCCTCGTACAGGGAGCGGAACGGACCGCATGGATGCAACGAACGGTGCCAGCACCCACTGGCCCGGGGCCGACCGGAACACCGCCGATCGGCCGAACACCCCCACCCGGCCCACCCCGGTGACGGTGCGGTGGGAGTCGGCGCCGGATGCGGCGACGTTGGCGGCGTGGAACGCTGTGGTGTTGCGCACTGCTGGGACTGATGTGACGCAGCTCTCGGCGTGGGCGGCGATCCGGTCGTTGGCGGGGTACTCGCCTCG
>DATAZG010000163.1:0-75289 GCA_036272155.1 Pseudonocardia sp. | reverse complement strand
CGGCGAGCTCAACCGGGTGCACGAGTGGCCACGGGAGCGCCCGCTGGGCTGGGCCGAGCACTACCTGTTCTACCAGCCGACGTTCGAGGCGACGCTGCGCTCCGCGCTGGACCGCCACCCGCGCGTCGAGGTGGCGCTCGGTGTGGAGATGGTGGGGGTGCGCCAGCACGA
The DNA here is from genome assembly GCA_036272155.1 of Pseudonocardia sp. Lineage (GTDB taxonomy): Bacteria > Actinomycetota > Actinomycetes > Mycobacteriales > Pseudonocardiaceae > Pseudonocardia. The sequence continues at coordinate 75,118 of DATAZG010000163.1, read as the reverse complement.
CGAGCACGTCGAGCTGGACCTGCTCGACGTCCGGGGCGGCCGGCTGCGCCAGGTGAGCGCGGCGTACGTCATCGGCGCGGACGGGGCGTCGAGCCGGACCAGGGCCGCCATCGGCGCGGAGCTGGCCGACAGCGGCTTCGACGAGCCGTGGCTGGTGGTGGACCTGCTCGCCGACCGCGAGATCGGGGAGCCCGACGCTTCGGAGATGTTCTGCGACCCGCGCCGCCCCGCGACCAGGGTGCCGGGACCGGGCCGCCACCACCGGTGGGAGTTCATGCTGCTGCCCGGCGAGGACCCCGCCCGGATACAGCGCCCCGAGACCATCGAGGCCCTGCTGCGCCCCTGGGTCTCACTCGGCGAGGTCGAGATCGTGCGCGCGGCCGTCTACCGGTTCCACGCGTTGGTCGCCCGGCGCTGGCGGGACCGGCGGATCTTCCTGGCCGGGGACGCCGCCCACCAGACACCGCCGTTCCTCGGCCAGGGCATGTGCCACGGCATCCGCGACGTGCAGAACCTGGTGTGGAAGCTCGCCGCCGTACTGCGCGGCGCCCCGCCCGAGCCGCTGCTGGACAGCTACCAGGCCGAGCGCGCCCCGCACGTGCGGCAGATCATCGACATGGCCGTCGCCGCCGGCCGCGACATCTGCCTGCTCGACCCGGTGGCCGCCGCCGCGCGAGACCGGCGGGTGCGCCAGGCCGCGTCGGCCGGCACGCTGCCCAGGACGACGTTCCAGGGCATGCCACCGCTGCGGGGTGGGTTGTTCAGCGACACACCCGGGGCCGGCGAGCTGTTCCCGCAACCGATGGTCACCGTCGGCACCGGGCCGTGGGTGCGCCTCGACGACGTCCTGCCGTCGGTCACCGTCGTGCTCACCACCGCGACCGGCACCGGCGACCTGGGCGCGCCGGTGATCGAGGTCGCCCCGCCGCCGGCGGCCGCGTCCGACGCCCGGGTCCGGTCCGGGGCGGTGCTGCCCGACTGGTTCACCGCGCGCAACGCCACCTACGCCGTCGTCCGCCCGGACCGCTACGTGCACGGCACGGCCGGTACGGCCGCCGCTGCCGCCGAGCTGGTGCGCGAGATCGCCCCGGTCGGCCAACCTGTGGAGTGATGACAGGGCCGTGAGCTACCCGACCATCCGGCTCACCGGGCGGGGGAGGCCTCGTCAGCTCGGGACGGCTTGTGCGCGGCGGCGGCGGCGCGCGCAGCGACGACATCGCCCGCAACGATCGCGTCGGTGATCGCCTGGTGCACCTGGACCCTGGCCGCGTGCAGCGTCTGCCAGTCCTGCCCCGGCAGCAGCTCAAGCCTCGGCTCCCGGGCGCGGACGGCGTTCAGCAGGGCTTCGTAGATGGTGCGCAGCACGTCGTTGCGGCACAGCGCGGCGATCTCCGCGTGGAACTCCAGGTTGCGGCGGTAGAAGTCCGCCGTGTCCCGCGCCGCCCGCAGCGCCCGCATCGCGCGCCGCAGCTCGGCGAGCTCGGCCCGGTCGTGCCCCGCCTCGGCGGCCGCCTCGATCACCGAGGGCTCCAGGGTGTCGCGCACCGCCAGCGCGTCGGCGACCTCGCCGCGAGCCCCGGAGATCTGCATCATGCTGCGGGCCAGGCGCAGCGTCAGACCGGGCTCGGCCACGAAGACCCCACCCTTGGGCCCGGTACGCGTGCTCACCCGGCCGCGGTCCTCGAGCAGCTTGATGGCTTCGCTGACGGTCGAGGGCGCCACGCCGAGCTGCTCCCCCAGGTCACGCTTGGTGCCCAGGCGGGTACCCGGAGCCAGGGACCGGGTGGCGATCTGGGTCTCCACCGCGACGGCCACGTCCTCGGCGCGCGAGGACCGGCGGGGCAGCGCGAACGCCGGCCCGGCGCTGTTGTTGCCGTGGTGAGCCGCGGCGTCCGTCCCGAGCGTCCCCAGCTGGGCTCCGACGTCCCCAGCCATGGCACTACCCCTCTCCGTCGCACCCGCCATAGACATATTGAACATTATCAATAGTAGTCCACAACCGCTCTGCCCGGGTTTGACCAAACAGACTGGACGTACGTACAGTCAGTCCGAGATGGCGGCGAGCGCGTCGCCATCGGGTCGCGGAGAGGCGCAGACATGACGAGCACTGTCGAAACCCGGCCGGCAACGCCGCTGCTGGGCAAGACTGCCCTGGTCACCGGCGGTGCACGCGGGCTGGGTGAAGCGATCAGCCGGCGGCTGGCCTCCGCCGGTGCCCGGGTCGCGCTGGTCGGGCGGGACAAGGACCGGCTGGCCGCGCTCGCGGCGGAGCTGCCCCACGAACCGCTGGTCGTCCCGGCCGACCTCGCCGAGCCGGACGCGCCGCTGGCCGCCCTGGACGCCGCGGTTACCGAGTTCGGCCGGCTGGACGTGCTGGTCAACAACGCCGGCCTGAGCCTCGGTGGGCCGAGCCACCTGCTCACCGCGGCGGACCTGGACCGGATCTTCGCGCTGAACGTGCGGGCCGGCCTGCTGCTGGCCGCGCACGGCGCCCCGCACATCGCCGAGGCCGGCGGCGGCAGCATCGTGTTCCTGTCCTCCGTGCTGAGTCACCGTGGCACCCCGGGGGCCGTCCCCTATGCCGCCAGCAAGGGGGCGCTCGACGCCGCGACCAAGGCGCTGGCCGCCGAGTGGGGCCCGTCCGGGGTCCGGGTGAACAGCGTGCGCCCGGGCGTCACCCGCACGGACATGGTCGCCGGGTTCGCGAACGACCCGGCCGTGCAGGCCGCGTACCTGCGACGGGTCCCGCTGGGCCGGTACGGCGACCCGAGCGACGTGGCCGAGACGGTGCTCTTCCTCAGCTCGCCGGTCAGCGCGTACCTCACCGGTCTGTTGATCGACGTCGACGGCGGGTGGAGCGCCACCGCACCCTCGGTCCGGGCCGCCGGGTAAACCGAGACGGCCGGCCTCGACGTCAGTCGCCGGCCAAGCGGTTGATGATCGGGATCGCGGCGCGCAGGGTGGTCCGTTCCGCTTCGGTGAGCTCGGCGAGATGAGCGCACAGCCACCGCAGTTTCGCCGCGTTGGCCGAGGCGAGCAGTTCGGTGCCGGCCGGGGTGACCTCGAGGATCTGCCGCCGGCGGTCGTCCGGGTCGACCCGCCGGGAGATCAGGCCGCCGGCCCGCAGGTCGGCGATCAGCCTGGTCATGGTGGGTGGCTGGACCTGCTCGCGGTTCGCCAGCTCGCGGGGGGTCAGCGCGCCGCGCTGTGCCACGCTGTCGAGCGCCGAGAACTGGACGCCGGACAGTGCGTCAGGGGTCTGTTCCGAACGCAGCCTGCGGAGCAGGCGGAGTGCCGAGATGCGCAGGTCACCGGCAAGGCTGGAGCCGATCTCGTGCGCGGACCGCATGGTGTCAGCCTTCCTCGGGGTCGGTGTTGTGCTACTCGCGGTGCGATCGGTCACGGCTTGTGGATGTGCACGGTGACGTTGGTACCGGGGATCGGGGTGAGGCCGTCGGTGTTGGTGAACTCGATCTTGACTGGAATGTACTGATCGACCTTCTGGGGGTTGCTCGGGTCGGTGTCCGGCCCGGGGAAGAAGCTGAACGACCCGGCGGAGGAGTTCTGGATCTCCTCGACGATCCCGGTCACCGGGGTCTTGGGGGAGGCGTCGATCGTGATGTCGACGGGCTGTCCGACGTGGACGTCCTTGATGTCGGTCTCGGCGACCCGCGCGGTGACGTAGATGTCGTTGAAGTTGAACGCGGTGGCCAGCTCCGTGCCGGCGTTGACGTCCTCGCCGTTCACGGCGTTGTTGACGGCGACGGTGCCGTTGCCCGGCGACTTGATGGGGTGCTGGGCCTGCCCGCCGGCGCCGATGCCCTTGATCCGGCCGAGGACCTGGTTGGTGTGCACGGTGGAGCCGTCGGTGACGGTCCACTCCGTGACGGTGCCGGTCGCGGGCGCGTTGATGTCGACCTTGTCGCCGTCGACCTGGGCGTTGTCGGTGGAGATGTACTTGCTGGTGTCGAAGTAGTAGGTGCCGCCGAACGCGGCGCCCTCGAGCAGGCTCACCGTGGCGATGACGGCCAGCCCGATCCGGGTGGAGCGACGCCAGCGTTCGCGGGGCGGCGGAGTCGGAGTCGGGCTCGGGGCGGCTGGGCGAGGGGCGGTGAGCACCGCCCCGTCGGACTCCTGGTCGTGCCGGTGCCCGTTGCGGGGTGTGGTGTCGGGGCCTTCCATCGTCGGGCCTCCCAACTTGGTTGCCTGCTCCGAGGGCGGCTGCCCCGAGAACTATTTAGTGAAGCAAACGAATCATATCGCCGGATCCGTCAGCGTGGGACCCAAGACACCAAGTCACTTATAAGCATCTCAGGATGTGACACAGTGCGACTTGCTAATTAGTTTTACGAACTATTTCCTGGAACTATGACACATGAGGGGTACGACGGGGGTAGCCCCCGAGGCGGAACCAAGCAGGCGAGCAGGACCCCGGGCGCCGTCGAGGTGATCCCTCGGCCGGCCAGCGTGGTCGACGTGGGGGCGGCGAGTCTGCCGAAGCTGGTTCCCCCTGAACGGCGGCCTCCCGCGCCCCCCTCGGCGCCGGTTCCGGCGGCGGGTGGGGCGGGTCAGAAGCCGAAGTGGCTCGTGCCGCTCGGGGTCGTGGTGATCGGGATGTTCATGTCGACGTTGGACACGAGCATCGTGAACGTGGCGATCCCGACGATGCAGGACCTGTTCGGTGTCTCGACCGACGCCATCCAGTGGGTCAGCACGGCGTACACGCTGTGCCTGGGGGTGGTGGTGCCGGCCAGTGCCTGGCTGGGCGACCGGATCGGGCTGCGCCGGCTGTACGTGATCTCGATGCTGGCGTTCTCGGCGTTCTCGGCGCTGTGCGGGATGGCCGGCGGCCTGAACAGCATGATCTTCTACCGGATCCTGCAGGCCATTCCCGGTGGGGTGATCCCGGTGACGTGTCTGACGATTCTGTACAAGATGGTGCCCAGGGAGAAGATCGGCGTCGCGATGGGCCTGTACGGGTTCGGCATCATCGTCGCGCCAGGGGTCGGGCCCACGCTGGGTGGTTACCTGGTCGAGTACGTGGACTGGCGGCTGATCTTCTACATCAACGTGCCGGTCGGGATTCTCGGCGCGGTGCTGGCGATGATGATCCTGCCCAACTTTCCCCGCGTCGGCGGCAGATCGTTCGACATGCCGGGGTTCGCGTGTATCGCGGTGTCGATGTTCTCGCTGCTGCTGGCGTTCGAAGAGGGCACGACCTGGGGTTGGATGGGCTACCGGGTGCTGATCCTGCTTGCGGTCGGGGTGAATGCGCTCGCGCTGTTCGTGGTGATCGAGCTGCAGGTCAAGGAGCCGCTGCTGAACGTGCGGGTGTTCCGGTACTGGCCGCTGGTGAACTCACTGATCCAGATCAGCATCATCTCGGTCGGCATCAACGCGGTCCTGTTCTACGTGCCGAACTTCATCCAGGGCGCGCAGGGCCTGACCCCGATGAACAGTGGCCTGGTGCTGCTTCCGCAGGCGATGGTGATGATGGTGATCGTGCCGGTGGCGGGCCGGATCTACGACAAGATGGGCGCCCGCTGGCCCGCGGTGATCGGCCTGGCCCTCGCCGCGTTCGGCACATTCCTGATGGTCAAGGTCAATGTCGACATGACCCGCCAGGAGCTGGTCATCTGGATGATGATCCGGGCCGCCGGGATCGGGCTGGCCATGATGCCGATCATGACCGGTGGGCTCTCGGTGCTGCCCCCGAACCTGGCCAGTGCCGGTAGCGCCTTCAACACGATCTGCCAGCGGGTTGCCGGTTCGCTCGGGCTGGCGCTGCTGTCCGCGATGTCCACGGTGCAGCAGGCCCAGTTCATGTCCGACCGCTCCGGCCTGGTGCAGGCCAACGGCCCGGGGACCAACCCGCGGATCGTCTCGCTGGAGCAGCAGGGCCAAGCCGCGTTGATCCCGCTCTGGCAGACGCTCAAGAACGAGGTCCAAGCGCAGGCCTACAGCAACATCTTCCTCGTTCTCGCCGTCCTGACCGCCGCCGGAGTGGTGTTGGCGTTCTTCCTGCGCAGCGAGAAGAGCACCGGTGACAGCGAACCGGTCGAGATCGGCTGATGGCGGACGAGCCGGGAGCGGGTGCGACATGAACGACGGGCACATTCTGACGGTGGAGCTCTTCCGGTACGCCGGTCCGGCCTGCGTACTCCTGCTCGCGGTGGCCGCGATGGCGCTCTGCCTGCTGTGCGCCGACGCCGCCGCGAAGGCGCGGACCAAGCCGGCGCGCCCCTCGCCCCGCGACCTTCCCGCCGCACGTGCGGAACTGCCGACGGACTTCCCGGCAGTGGCCCACAGATTCGCGTTCCGCGAGCTGTCGATCCTGCAGCTGTGTGAGACGTTGCGGCGCAGCTATCTGCCTCTCCCGAACGACCCGCCGGGACAGGGCGAGTGGGAGCGGGTTCGGCTGCGGGCGCAGCTGCTCGATGAGATCGAACGGCGGGACCCCGAGGGATTCAACCGCTGGCTGGCGACTCTGCCTGCCGCGGGAAGTGACCCCGCTCGGTATCTCAGCGTGGGTAGGTAGGGGAGGGGCTCAGCGCCGCCGCGACGCTGTCCGGTCCCGAAGTGGTCCATCCTCCCGCCTGAGTGAACGTTGGCCCCATGGTCGTGCGAGTGCTACCGTGGGTTCAAACAAGAACGATCGTTTCTATAAGGTGACCGACGTCGAGGTGTCCCCGGTGGGCGCCGGACAGGATGATCATGAACCTCCCGAAGGGGCCGGAGTTCGGCGGCATCCACCACGTCAAGCTGCCCGTCACCGACCTGGAGCGCAGTGCGCGCTGGTACGGCGATGTGCTGGGTGCGCGGCGGCTGACCGAACTGGACCACCGTCGCCCCGACGGCACCCTCTTCGCCGTCATTCTCGACGTCCCGAACCTGGGTACCAAGCTCGAGCTGCGCCTCGATCCGGCGACCTCCAAGGCCCTGGGGGAGTACGACTTCCTCACCCTGGCCGTCCAGGACCGGGCCGCGCTGGACCGGTGGATCGAGCACCTCGACAACCTCGGCGTCGACCACTCGCCCCCGGTTGTCGCCCTGGTGGGCTGGCTGCTGGTGATTCCCGACCCGGACGGCCTGCGCCTGCGCCTCTACACCAGCGAACCGCACGGCCTCGACCTCTCCCGCGTCGAGTTCGACTCTCCCTGGATCAACGCCTAGTCGGCGCCCTAGATCGAACTGGCTTCCGGATTTCGAAATAGCCTCTTGTCCCAACTCACTGGACGTACGTACAGTTAGTGCCTGCGGAGAACGAGGGAGTTCACCGAAGGGACTGGTTCGCATGAGGGCTTCCGGCAAGTGGGTAGTGCTCGGTGGCGCGTTCGTGGCCTACATGTTCGACGCGCTGGAGATCTTGCTTCTCGCATTTGCGTTGCCCGACGTCCGCGCGGCGTTCGGGCTCACGCCGGCACAGGCCGGCCTGCTCGCCACGGCGACACTGCTGGGCATCGGGGTGAGCAGCGTGACCGTCGGCTGGTTCGCCGACAACTACGGCCGCAAGCGGGCGCTGCTGTGCTCGCTCGCGGTGTTCGGGGTGTTCACCGCGGCCATCGCGGTGGTGCCGAACTTCACGCTCTTCCTGGTGCTGCGCTTCCTCGCGGGGCTCGGCCTCGGCGGGGTCTGGGGGGCGGTGTCGACCTACGTGGTCGAGACCTGGCCGACCGCCCAGCGTGGCCGGGCCGCCGCCTTCGTGCTGAGCTCGTTCCCGGTGGGTGGTGCGGTCGCCGCGGTGCTGGCCGGCGCGCTGCTGCCGAACTGGCGCCTGCTGTTCTTCCTGGCGGGGGTGGGCGTGCTGGTACCGATCGTGATCATCGGCCTGTTCTTCCGCGAGTCGGCCGAATGGGCCGAGCAGAAGAGCACGCCGGTGAAGGTGGCGGAGATCTTCGCCCCCGGACTGCGCCGGCGGACCCTGCTCGGCACCGCCGTGGCCGGGCTGGCGCTGTTCGGCTGGTGGGGTGGCTCGACCTGGCTGCCGACCTATCTGCACACCGAGCGGGGCATCCCGACGGCCACGGTCGCCCTGTTCATGACCGTGCTGAACCTTGGCATGTTCGTCGGCTACAACGTCTTCGGCCTGATCGCGGACCGGATCGGCCGCAAGTACGCACTGATCCTGTCGCTGGCCGGGGTGGGGGTGACCCTGCCGCTCTACGTGCTCGCCGCCGACCGCACGGCGTTGTTCTGGCTGGGGCCGCTGTTCGCCTTCTTCGCCGCCTTCACCGGCATCTTCGGCGCCTACCTCGGTGAGCTGTTCCCGACCCGGGTACGTGCCACCGGCGCCGGGTTCTGCTTCAACGTCGGGCGCGGCGTGTCCGCGCTGGCCCCGTTCGCGCTGGGTGCGCTGGCCGGCAGCGTCGGGCTCGGTACCGGCCTGGTCGTGTCCGCCGGGTTCGCGCTGGCCGCGGCGGTCGTCATGTTCTTCCTGCCCAACCTGCGCAGCGCGGCTCCGGTCCCCGCGCTGTCGAGCTGAGAGCGAAGGAGCCTCATGCCCGCGTTCGTCGACATCTCCGTACCGCTGCGGTCCGGCATCGCCTCCGACCCGCCGGGCATGGCCCCTCGGATCGAGTACCTCGGCCATCGGGACACGGTGGCCGACATGCTCGGCATGTTCCCCGGCGCCGGGCCCGAGGTCCTGCCGGACGGTGAGGGGTGGGCGATCGAGAAGATCTGGCTGACCACCCACTGCGGCACGCACCTGGACGCGCCGTACCACTACGCGTCCACCATGGACAACGGGCAGCGGGCGATCACCATCGACGAGGTGCCGCTGGAATGGTGCTTCCAGTCCGGGGTGAAGCTCGACTTCCGGGACCTGCCGGACGGCTACGTGGTGACCCCGGACGACATCGACGCCGAGCTCAAGCGGATCGGGCACACCCTGAGTCCGCTGGAGATCGTCGTGGTCAACACCGCGGCCGGCACGCGCTACGGCGAGGACGACTACCTGGCCCGGGGCTGCGGCATGGGCCGCGACGCCACCCTGCACCTGCTGCGCCAGGGCGTCCGGGTCACCGGCACGGACGCCTGGAGCTGGGACGCGCCGTTCGCGTACACCGCCCGCCGGTACGCCGAGACCGGCGACGGCTCGATCATCTGGGAGGGCCACAAGGCCGGCCGGGAGATCGGCTACTGCCACATCGAGAAGCTGCACAACCTGGAAGCCCTGCCCAGCACCGGTTTCCGGATCTCCTGCTTTCCCCACAAGATCCACGCTGCCTCCGCCGGCTGGACCCGCGCGGTAGCCATCGTCGACGACCCCGAGGAGAAGTCATGAAGATCGCCGCTCTGCTGCTCGACGGCCAGTACCGGCAGGCGCTGGTGCGCGAGGACCGGCTCCACCCGCTCCCCGCCGGCACCGACCTGTTCGAGCTGCTGGCCGCCAAGGTCGGCGGGGACGAGGTACTGAGCCGGTGCGCGGCGCCCCTCGCACTCGCCGGGCAGGACCTGCTGCCGCCCGTCCGCGCGACCTCCATCCGCGACTTCATCACCTTCGAGCAGCACGTCGAAGGCTCCTTCAAGGGTTCCCGCGACCCGGCGGTCGTCCCGGAGTGGTACGAGATCCCGACGTTCTACTTCACCAACCCGCACGCGTTGATCGGGCCACGGGCCGACGTCCCGGTGCCGCCGGGCAGCGCCGTCTTCGACTTCGAGCTCGAGGTTGCCGCCATCATCGGCGTCGACGGTGCCAACCTGCGCGTCGAGGAGGCGGAAGGGCACATCGCTGGGTACAGCATCTTCAACGACTGGTCGGCGCGGGACCTGCAGATGCACGAGATGCGCGTCGGGCTCGGTCCGGCGAAGGGCAAGGACACCGCCTCGACGCTGGGGCCGTACCTCGTGACGCCGGACGAGCTCGAGCCCTACCGCCAGGGCGACCGGTTCGACCTCACCATGTCGGTGTCGGTCAACGGCACGCTCATCGGCAAGGACACGCTGGCCAACTCCGCCTGGTCGTTCCCGGAGATGATCGCCTACGCCAGCCGCGGCACCGTCGTCCGAGCGGGGGATGTCCTCGGTTCCGGCACGTGCGGCAGCGGCTGCCTGGTCGAGCTCTGGGGCCGCGCCGGCGAGCAGGTACCCCCGCCCCTGGCCATCGGTGACACGGTGACCATGCAGGTGGACGGCCTCGGCACCATCGAGAACTCGGTGGTCGCGGGTCAGCCGGTGCACCCGGTACCCGGCGCGCGCCGCCAGCACTGACCGGTCATCGCCCAGCTCTGGAGAGAGTGCCATGGACAAGGTGGGGACCGCTGAGCAGGCGCTGGCCGGCCTCGGCGACGGCGCGACCCTCGCGGTCGGCGGGTTCGGCCTGTGCGGCATCCCGTCCACGCTGATCGCCGCCCTGCACCGGTCCGGCGTCGCCGACCTGCGGGTCGTGTCGAACAACTGCGGGGTCGACGACTGGGGCCTGGGCATCCTGCTGGCCGACCGGCGGATCAGCCGGGTGATCGGCTCCTACGTCGGGGAGAACAAGGAGTTCGCCCGCCAGTACCTGTCCGGTGAGCTCGAGGTCGAGCTCTGTCCGCAGGGCACGCTGGCGGAGCGGCTGCGCGCCGGCGGCTGCGGCATCCCGGCGTTCTTCACACCCGCCGGGGTGGGCAGCCAGATCGCGGAGGGTGGGCTGCCGTGGCGGTACGACACCGCCGGCGCGGTGGCCGTCGCCTCACCCGCCAGGGAGATCCGCGAGTTCGGCGGGGTCGCCCATGTCCTCGAGGAGGCCATCGTCACGGACTTCGCCCTCGTCGCGGCTGCGAAGGGCGACAGGTACGGCAACCTCGTCTTCGACAAGACCGCCCAGAACTTCAACCCGCTGTGCGCCATGGCCGGACGGGTCACCATCGCCGAGGTACGGGAGCTGGTCGAGCTCGACCCCGCTGAGGTGCAGCTGCCCGGGGTGTTCGTCCAGCACATCGTGCACGCCCCTGACATCGAGAGGCGCATCGAGAAGGTGACCGTGACCGACCTCGCCCCGGCGGTGGCTCGATGAGCCTGACCAGGCACCAGATGGCCGCCCGCGCCGCCGCCGAGCTGCGCGACGGTGAGTACGTCAACCTCGGCATCGGCCTGCCGACGCTGATCCCGAGCTTCCTGCCCGAGGACGTGCACGTGGTGCTGCACAGCGAGAACGGGATGCTCGGCACCGGCCCCTATCCGACCCCGGACGCGGTCGACCCGGACCTGATCAACGCCGGGAAGGAGACCGTCACGATCCGCCCCGGGGCGTCGTTCTTCGACTCGGCACTGTCGTTCGGGATCATCCGGGGCGGGCACCTCGACGTCGCCGTACTCGGCGCGATGCAGGTCTCGGAACGTGGTGACCTGTCGAACTGGGCCGTGCCCGGCAGGATGGTCAAGGGCATGGGCGGGGCCATGGACCTCGTCCACGGGGCGCGGCGGGTCATCGTGCTGATGGAGCACACCGCGAAGGACGGCACCCCGAAGATCCTGCGCGAGAACACGCTGCCCTATACCGGACTGCGCGTGGTCGACCGGATCATCACCGACCTCGCGGTCATCGACGTCGGCCCCAATGGGCTGGTCCTGGTCGAGACCGCCCCAGGGGTGACCGAGGACGAGGTCCGTGCCGCGACCGACGCACCCCTGAAGGTCGCGGTCGCACCGTGAGCAGTTAGGGCCGCCGCGGCCTCGCGGGGTCCGGCCCCGGTCAGAGGTCCACGGGTTCGGGCGTTCCGGCGACGGGTGCCGTGGTCGGCGCACCGGGCGTCGGCTCGCCGAGGAGCAGGGTCCGGACGGCGGCCGGGTCGGTGCTGATGCGCGCGGCGGTCGTCAGCGACCGGTCGATCAGGTCGGCGAACCGGTCCGCGCCGCCGACGGACTCCAGGGTCGCGTCGGAGAGGAACTTGATCAGTAGCGCCGAGGTGCCCGGCGGCAGCCCGGCGAAGTGGACCGTGAGCAGGCCTTGGTCCCTGAGCAGGACGGTGGCCAGGGTCGCGGTCGCCTCGATCGGGGCGAGCGGCGCCGACGCCCCGCCGGAACGCCGGTCCAGCTCGGCCGCGATCGCCTCGCCGGTCAGCGTGACGATGAACGGGGTGCTCGTCACGATGTCGCCGAGCCGCGCACGCAGGACCTCACCCGCCCGCTTGGTGGACGCCACGAGGTCGCGGACGCGCTGGTCCCGGTAGCCCCGCAGCGTCTCCACGACCGCCGGATAGAGCACCGGGCGGCACTCGCTGCCCAGCTCGAACGCCCGCGCGCGGGCGGCGGCCAGCAGGTCGGCCCGGCCGCCGAGCAGCCCGACCCTCGGCCCGACCACGCCGTACTTGTCCAGGCCGGTGGCGCCGAGGGCGACGCCCAGCCCCAGGCTGCGCGACTGGCCGAGCAGCGCCGGCCCCACCCTCGCGCCGCCCGCGTCGTCGAGCACGACCAGGGCGCCACGCTCGTGCGCCAGCCGCACGGCCTCCCGGATGTCCGCCTCGTCCAGTGCCTCGTACGTCACGGCGAGCCGGGTCAGTGCGACGACCGAGACGTCGGGTTCCCGGTCGAGCGCGGCCCGGAACTCCGCCAGCCCGACCACGTCGACCAGCCGGCCGCCGGCGTCGCGGACGGCGCGGCGCACGCAGGGATGGCTGTAGCTGGCCGAGAGCCCGAGGACGGTCGAGCCGGGCCGCACCGTGACCTGCATGGCGACGTAGATGGCGGCGGTCAGGCGGTTGGTGACGGTGATGTCGTGCACGCCGGCGTCTCCACCGAGGTGCTCGAGTCCGAGGGTGCGCACCTGCTCGGAGTAGAGCGCCCCCGACCATTCGTCGTCGAGCACCCACGGCGGGAGGTCCTCGGGCAGGCGCAACCCGCGTTCCAGGCCGCTGACGTTGTGCAGCGGCAGTCCGTGCGTGTGGCGCTCGCGGATGATCCGCCACGCCTCGGTCAACTTCCTCACGTGGTCGGCGGTGCCTCGGAGGATGTCCCCCGAGGCGTACGGCAGCTCACGAGTGGCCGCTGTGCTGGCTGTCAGTGTCACGATCGCTCCTCCGGTGTGCCGTTCGGCTGGCCCCAACAGCGAAACACCCACCACGGACGTGAAACAAGCGCATGCTTTTGATGCCAATAGCTGAGTAGCGTGCAGGTATGGCGGACATCCGCGGCCTGCAGCTGTTGTACCAGCTCAACCTGCGCGGCACCCTGGCCGCCGCGGCCGACGCCCTGTACCTGAGCCACTCCGCCGCCAGCCACCGGCTGGCCGTGCTGGAGCGCGAGGTCGGCGTACCGGTCACCGAGCGGATCGGCCGCCGGCTACAGCTGACCGAGACCGGCGCCGCCCTCGCGGCCTGCGCGCAACGGCTGCAGCACGACATCGAGACGACCGACGCGGTCATCGAGCAGGCCCGGGGCACGGTGGCCGGCCCGGTGCGGATCGGACTCTTCCAGACCGCCGCGTTGCGGATCCTGCCCCAGTTGCTGCAGAGGCTGCGGGACGACCATCCCGGTGTGGTGCTGGAAAGCACCCAGACCCTGGCCGCGGCCGCGCTCGCCTCCGTGCAGACCGGTGAGCTCGATCTTGCGGTGGTGCCGTCGTACCAGCGCCACGCCCCGCCCCAGCCGGCCGGCACCCTGCTGCACCAGCCCCTTTACACCGACCACTGGTTCCTGGTGCTGCCCCCGGCGCACCCCTTGAGCCGGGGCACGGGGCCGATCGACCTCGCGGAGCTGCGCGCGGAGAACTGGATAGCCGGCGAAACCGTCACCCATTTCCTGGCGCCACTGTGCCGGGACGCCGGCTTCGAACCGCGCGTCGTGCACCACAGCAGCGACTACACGGTGATGACGACCCTGGTCAGCCTGGGGCACGGGATTTCCTTCATGCCCCTCATCGCCGAGCTGAGCGCACTGCTGCCGCCCGTGGCGGCGCGGCGGCTGACCATCCCCGGCGCGCACCAGACCGTGCTCGCCGTCCGGCGGGAGAGCAGCGTGGGCCGTCCGGCGGTGGACGCGGTCTGGCGACTGATGCTCCGCCGCGGCCAGGAGATCTAGATCTCGACCGGGGCGGCGCCACCACCGGTCGGGCGGGTCTTGGGCAGGAACAGCGCGAGCGGGACCGCGGCGAGCACGCAGATGCCGACGACGAGGAACGCGTTGCTGTAGCTCTCGGTGGTGACCTTGTCCTTGAGCGCGGTGAACAGCGGGAGGAGCCCGCTGGGGCCCTGGCTCTGCATCTGTGTGATGCGCGGGTCGACGTTCGCCCCGGACGCCTGCTGGAGCGCGCTGCGGCTGGCGAACAGCTGGGCCTGCTGCACGGTTGTGAGCGCCGTGATCGCGGCGAGCCCGATCGCGGCGGTGACCCGTTGCACCAGGGTGGTCATCGCGCTGCCGGCACTGGAGATGGCGGGCGGCAGGGAGGACATGCCCCCGGTCATGATCGGCATGAAGCACAGCGCGAGCCCGGCCCCAGACAGCATCAGCCGCAGCAGCACCGCCGTGCGGCTCATGTCGGTGTTGATCCCGACCATCATCAGGTCGGCGACCCCGTTGAGCGTCATGCCACCCATCACCAGGTAGCGGGCCCCGATCTTGTCGAAGAGGCGGCCGGAGATCGGCGTCAGCACCGCCATGACCAGCGCCTGGGGCATGATCGTCAGGCCGGTGTTCCACGGCGTGATGCCCTGCACGTTCTGCAGGAACAGCGGCACGAGGTAGATCGAGGCGAACAGCCCGGTGTAGACGATGGCCATCAGCAGCAGCGAGATGACAAACGGCCGGTACGTGAACGTTCGCAGGGTCAGCAGCGGTTGTTTGACCTGGAGCTCGATGATCACGAACAGGGCGAGCAGGTTGAAGCCCACCGCCACCAGGATCAGCACCGGGTAGCTGGTCCAGCCCCACTGCTGGCCCTCCGACACGGCGAGCAGCAGCGCGAAGCACGCGGCCGCGATGCACAGGAAACCGGGCAGGTCGAACGCGCGGCCCGGGGTGGCCGGGAACTTGGGCAGCACGACCATGGCGGCGATCGCGCCGAGGATCCCGATCGGCACGTTGATGTAGAAGATCAGCCGCCAGTCCACGTACTCGACGAGATAGCCGCCGAGCGTCGGGCCGACGCCGGGGGCGAACACCACACCGAGGCCGTACAGGCCCATGGCCGCGCCGAGCTTGGGCGGAGGCACCATGCGGAACAGGATCGTCAGGCAGGTGACCGGGATGACCCCGCCCGGGATGGCCTGCAGGATCCGGTAGATGATCATCATGTTGAGGCTGGTCGCCGTGCCGCACAGTGCGGAGAACGCGGAGAACAGCACCAGCGCCAGCAGGTACGTCCGGCGCAGCCCCAGCCGCTCGCCCAGCCACGCGCTGGTCGGCACCACCACACCCAGGCACAGGGTGTAGGCGGTGGCGATCCACTGGATGTCGTCGGGGGAGGCCCCGAACTGGCCCTGCATCGTGGGGATCGCGACGTTCACGATGCTGGTGTCCAGCACCGACATGAACATCCCGACCACCACCACGACCAGCGGCAACCCCCACTTGGAGTCCGCCGGCGGCGGGGCCGGCGTCGCCGCGGCGGCCGGCCTGGGCGGGGCGGGGGGCTTGGCGACAGGCAGGCGGCGGGGCGGACCGGCGGCGGCCGTCACCCGCGCCGGCTCGTGCGCCGCCCGGTCGGGCCCGGGTGGGGCGGAAACAGTGTTGGGACCAGTCACGCGATCCTCCGTCGACGTGCGGCCGGGCAGCTCCCCGCTCACCGTGGCGGGGTCGGCTCGAGCTCGAGGTGGGCAGCGAGTGGCCGGTCCAGCCGGCGCTCGACCGTCTCGCCGAGTGGAGTGTCGACGAGGCAGGCCCGCAACACCGCGCTGGCGGCCGCCACGTCCTGGCCCCGCAGCCGCTCGCGCACCCACGAGCGGAAGATCTCCTTGCTCTCGGCGGCCCGCGTGGCCAGCTCGCTGCCCCGGTCGGTGCACGAGATCTCGATCTGCCGCCGGTCGTGCGCGGCCTGCCGCCGGTGGGCCAGCCCGGCCTCGACGAGGCGGTCGACCAGCCGGCTCGGGTGCCCACCTTCGGCGATCATGAGGGCGCCGAGCTCGCCGAGGGACAGCGGGCCGTAGCGGTCGAGCAGCTGCAGCGCCTCCGCCTGGCACGACGTGATCCCGAGCGGGCGCAGCAGATCGTTGATCCGCCGGTCCGCCTCGCGGGTCATACCTTTGATCAGCAGGCCCAGGAGCTCAACGTCGTCCACTCGACCCAGAATAATCTGCTGTGGCGATATGTGCTGTGTCATGTTTGATACAGCACATATCGGAATGCACCGGACTCTCCGGGTCAGCCGGTCCGGTCGAGGAACTCGTCGATCACCGGGGCCAGCCGGTCCGGTTCGGTGAGCAGCGCCAGGTGCCCGCCCGGGTAGCGGTGCAGCTCGCCGCGCGGCAGCAGCCGGGCCATGATCGTCCCGTTCACCGGGGGGATGATCGGGTCGTCGTCGCCGGCCAGTACCAGCGTGGGTTGGCGGATCAGCGGCAGCCACGGCAGGCTCGTCCAGCAGCCGATCGCGGCGAGCTGGTAGAGGTAGCCGCGGATCGGCGTGGCGCGCATCGAGCTGTGCAGCACCTCGACGGTGGCCTCCGGGGACTGGCGCGCGCTGCCGCCGTAGATGTCGCCTGCGATGCTGCGCGCGAACTCGGGGTCGCGGTGGCGTCGCGGGGTCATCATCCTGGCCAGCACCTTCGGCCTGGCGGGCACCATCCACACGCCGGTCGCGGTGGCCACCAGGACCGTGCGCCGGCAGGAGTTCGGGTACTGGAACGCGAACTGCTGGGCCAACCCGCCGCCCCACGAGATGCCCAGCACGTCGGCCCGCGAGTAGCCCAGCTTCTCCAGCAGCGCGCGCATCGCCATGGCCATCTGGTGGTAGACGTAGGGCAGCCTCGGCCGGGCGGAGCCGCCGATGCCCGGCACGTCGAAGCGGACCACGGGGCGGCCGGGGTCGAGCTCGGCGACCAGGGGGTTGAACAGCTCCATGCTCGAGCCGATGCCGTTGCACAGCACGAGTGGCACCCGGCCGGCCTCGCCCCGGTCGTGCAGGTAGGCGAGCCGCCGGCCGCGGACCTTCGCGGTGCCGCTCTCGGGCGGGGGCCGGTGCGCGCGTGGCCGCGCCGCTTCGGCGGTCATCGGGTCAGCACGTAGGTGCCCGGTGCCGGTTCGAGTGGTGGGTGGGTAGGGCTGCCCGGTGCGGTGGGGGCGGCGGCCAGCTCCCCGGTGCGGGCGTGCAGCCAGACGCTGAAGTCCGGCCACCACGAGCCGTCGACCAGCTCGGACTCGGCGAGCCAGGTGGCGGCGTCGGCGGGGTTGTGCGAGGCGGTGCGGAAGTGCGCCTTCTTGTTGCCGGGCGGGTTGACGATGGACGCGATGTGCCCGCTGGTGGAGAGCACGAACCGGCTCTTGCCGCCGAACAGCTGGGTGCTGCGGTAACAGTTCTGCCAGGGGCAGAGGTGGTCGGCGATCCCGGCGGTGATGTAGGTGTCCAGGTGCACCCGCGACAGGTCCACCGGGGAGCCGAGCATGGTCACCCCGCCCGCGCGGGTCAGCCCGTTGTCCTGGGCGAGGTTGATGAAGTCGCGGTGCAGGCGGGCGGTCATCCGGGTGGTGTCGGCGTTCCAGAACAGCACGTCGAACGGCTTCGGCGCGTTGCCGAGCAGGTAGCTGTCCACCCAGTAGTTCCACACCAGGTCGTTGGGCCGCAGCCAGGCGAACACCTCGGCCAGCGAGCGGCCGTCCAGGTAACCCCGCGCGGCCGAGGCCCGGACCGCGGCCTCGGCGGCCTCCGGGGTGAGCAGCGCGCCGGCCACCCCGGCGTCCTGCTGGTCCAGCACGGCGACCGACAGCGCGGCCGCGGCGATCTGGTCGAGCCCGCCGGTCGCGGCGAGGTGGCCGAGCACCATGGACGAGAGCACGCCGCCGGAACACAGCGACAGCAGCGCCACGCTCGGCGCGCCCGCCACCTCGCGGGTGGCCGCGACGGCGGCCAGGATCGCCTCGCCGTACTTGTCGAACCCCCAGCGCGCGTGGCGGACGTCCGGGTTGCGCCAGGAGATCGTGAACACCTGGTGGCCCTGCCCGACCAGGTACTCCACCAGGCTGCGCCCGGGTGCGATGTCGGTGACGTAGTACTTGTTGATCGTTGGCGGCACGATCAACAGCGGGATCTCCCGGACCTGCTCGGTGCGCGGGGTGAACTGGAGGACCTCCAGCACGTCGGTGCGCAGGACCACGGTGCCGGGGGAGGCGGCGACCGTGGTGCCGAGGGTGAACGCGCCCGGTTCGACCATCGACGGCACCCTGGGCGGCTGGCCGAGATCGCTGGCCAGGCGGCGCGCGCCGCGCAGGAAGTTCGTCCCGCCGGTATCCACCACGGCCTTGAGCGCGCGGGGGTTGAGCAGCGGGTTGTTGCTCGGCGCCAGCGCGTCGGACAGGTTGGAGACGGTGGCCTGCACGCGCTGCCGGTCGGCCTCGGGCAGCCGCGCGTCCTCGACCAGCGCCTCGGCGGTCCGGCTGGTGGCCAGGTAGGTCTGCACCGCGCGGCGCAGCAGGGGGTTGCCCGACCACGCCGGGTCGGCGAAGCGCCTGTCCTTCGGCTCGGGCACGAGGGTCGAGCTGCCGATGGCGATCCGGCCCAGCTCGCCGACCAGGCCGCGGGCTCGCCCGGCCACCTTCACGGGGCGGTTGGCCAGCCCCCGGACCAGCCGCGCGGCCGTCTTCACGTTGGCCGCCGGCAGGAGCCGCCGCCAGGGGCCGCGCGTCGCATCGGTGAGCAGCAGGTCCAGCGGGGCGCCGGCCAGGTCGGCCGGGTCGGGCTGCTGGGTACTGTCCTGAGCACTGCCGGAGCGGGTCATGCCTCGACGACCTCCTTGTCGCCTGTGCCCCGGCCGAGCCACCGGTCAGGCGGTGCTCAACGTAGAGCGTTGTGACGGACGGGCACAGTGTGACCCACCTTTCGGCATCGGGGCGCCGTTGTCGAGAGATGGGGCGCGGGTCAGCCCGCGTGGATGAGCGTGCCGACGTGCTCGCCGCGCAGCGCCTTGGTGATGTTGCCGGGGGTGCGGCCGTTCACGATCTGGATCTGCCGCACGTGCTTGGCGTTGGCCATCAGCTCGAGCACCGTGGCGTCGATCGGCAGCGTGGGCAGGTTCCTGGCCAGCAGCTCGGTGGCGGTGATCTCGCGGATGAGCTCCGGCCCGCCGCCGTTGCCCGAGGTGCCGTTGCCCGAGGTGCCGTTGGCCTGACCGTCGGACCGCGCGGGGTCGGCGGTGAACACGCCGTCGACGTCCTTGACGTAGGTGGTGCTCCGCGCGCCGTAGGCGTCGGCGAGCAGGAACGCGCCGGAGTCCGTGCGGTGCGGCGGGATCTTGCCGTGCGCCGGCGGGAACTCGTAGAGCCCGTACGGCGGGTAACCGTTGGAGACCACCGCGCGGCTGGCCGCCAGGTGCACCGCGAGCTGGTGCGCGACCGCGGTGTGCGGCAGGTACGAGACCCCGTGCTCGGCGAGCAGCGCGGCGACGAGGTGCCCGTTCTGCTCCGCCTCGGTGGCGGCCAGCGCGGCCAGCACCCCGGTCGGCAGGCCCAGGTCCAGGCCGACGCCGAGGATGTGCCTCGCGCGCACCCCCGGGCCCGTGAGCAGCAGCAACCGGTGCTCGGCCAGCGCGCCGCGCAGCTCCTCGACGACCGGGCCGAGCGTGCCGGCGCCGCCGTCGACGATCGAGCGGCCGCCGAGCGCGACGACGTTCAGCCAGGGCAGCAGCCGGATCACCGGCCGGTCGATGGCCTTGACCAGCTCACGGTCCAGCAGCGTCTGGCGCATCAGCGCGGAGGGCACGTCCTTGACCGCGAACAGCGGCGGGGTGTCGGTGGGTGTCTCGGCGTGTGTGTCGGTCACGGGGTTCTCCTGGAGTGCTGGGGACCGCGGTCAGGCGGCCGAGATGATCGTGCCGACGTGCTCGCCGGCCAGGGCCCGGGTGAGCAGGCCGGGCTTCAGGCCGTTGATCACCTGCACGGACCGGACGTGCCTGGCGTGCCGCATGAGCTCCAGCAGCGGGCGTTCCACGACGACGTCCGGCAGGTCCAGCGAGATCAGCTCGTCGACCGTGATCTCGGGGATCAGGGTCGCCGACCGGTCGGTCTTCGGGTTGGCCGTGTACAGCCCGTCCTCGTCCTTGACGTAGATCATGTTCCGGCAGCCGTAGACCTCCGCGACCAGGTAGCAGCCGGCGTCGGTGCGGTACGGCGGGATCACGCCCTGGTTCGGCACGCGCTGCCACATGTCGTACGGCGGCATGCCCGGGAAGATCACCGCGTGCGCCTCGGCGAGGTAGAGCGGCAGCGCGCTGAACGCCTCGTGGCCGACCACCGGTACCCCGTGCCGCGCCATCAGGTAGCCGAGCATCTGGGCGTTCTGGCCGGCCACCGCGGCGCCCACCCCGGTCAGCACACCCGTCGGCAGGCCCAGCTCGGCCGCCACCGAGTACACGTGCCTGGCCCGGGTGCCGCCGCCGGTGCCGATCAGCAGCTGGTGCTCGCGCTTGACCCGCGCCAGCTCCTCCACCACCGGGTAGACCGCCGAGCGGCCCCGGTCCATCAGGCTCTGGCCGCCGATCTTGAGCACGCTCGCGTCCGGCAGGATCGGGTAGTCCGGCGCCGCATCACTGGCCGCCGCCAGCTCGAGGTCGTCGAGCGACCGTGTCATCAACAGCGACTCGAGCGCCGCCCGGTCCGCACCGATCGTCACCTGGTTCTCCTCTCGCCGCCCGGCGGCTCCGGCGGCCCTGCCGCACCGGAGCCGCACCGGGACCGTGCCTCGTCACCGGTGGCGCGGGCGCTGCCGCCGGACAGTAGTGGCTGTCCGGGGAGGCTCGGGATGATCACTTTCTCCGGGTATTCGGACCGAGCACTGTGGACTCACCGCGGCAGCGGCCCGCCGGCGCCCGGCGATCCGCCCCTTCGGGGACAGCGGCGCCGACGGAAAGAGCCGAACGTCACCCTTCCGGTGGCCCGCCGCCCCGCCGCCCCCCGCCGCCCCGATGCGACGGCACACATCGTCGTATCGCCGCACACAGGGCTGGACCTGTGTGCGGCGGTGTGGGGGTGTGTGCGGTGGCGGGGGCGGCCACCGCTGCTGGCTCGCTGCACCGCCGCTGGCTCGAGCCGGGGCTCGGGTAGCGTCGCGGCCATCAGTGCGCCAGCCGATCCCGCCCGCCCGGTGTCCCGCCCGGTGTCCCGGGCGCTGATCGCCGTGCTGGTCGCGGGCCTGGTGACCGGTTGTGGCGCCGCACCGGTGACCACCCGACCGGCCGCCCAGGTGGTCACGCAGCCCGCCGCGCCACCCGCCGCCGCGCCACCGGCCGCCCTGCCCGTCGCCCCGGCCCCGGCCGGCTGCCCGAGCACCGCGTGGAGCTGCGAGCAGCAGCGGCGCCTCGAAGCGGCCAGCGCTTACGTGACCCGCACCGGCGGTGGGCCCGGCGCGCTCAGCGCGGTGTTCACCGATCGCGTGACCGGGCAGACCTGGCGCGCCGGCCCGACCGGACAGCCCGGCTGGACCGCGTCGACCATCAAGCTGGCGATCGCCACCGACCTGCTGGAACGCGCTCGGGCCGGCGCGGTGACCCTGACCGACGGCGACCATCGGGATCTGGCCGCCATGCTGGCCGACTCCGACGAGCCGGCCTCGAACCGGCTGTGGGCGAAGTTCGGCGGCGACGCCATGCTGGCGCGGTTCCGGGACCGGTTCGGGATGCCGGGGGTGCGCTTCGTGCCCGGGTTCAGCGCCCGCACGTACTGGGGCTTCGTCAAGTGCACGAGCGACGACCTGGCCGCCCTGATGCGGCACATCCTGACCGTGACCGACTCCGCCGACCGCGGCTACCTGGTGGCCGCGCTGCGCGCGGTCGCCCCCAACCAGCGGTGGGGCGTGTGGGCGGCCGGCCCGGACAACCAGCCGGGCAACAAGGACGGCTGGTCCTTCGAGACGGACGGCTACGGCAAGCACTGGGTGGCGACCACCGTGGGCTTCGCCGGCCCGGACCAGCGCTACGCCGTCGCGGTGATGTTCCAGCTCGACCCGCGCGGCACTCTGGCCGACGGCGTGCACGCGGTGAGCGACGTGGTCGCGCTGCTGTTCGGCCGCCCTGTGCCGGCCCCGGTCGAGGTACCGGCCCCGGACGGCTGAGCCCTCGGCCTCCGGGCCGGGTGTGGCGCCGAGCACTGTGTGCCGGATGACCGGCGTGGTGCGTAACGGCGAAGGGCCGGGCCGCGACGACCCCAGTGACAGACCCCAGCACTGAGAGAGAGCAAGACCTCCGTTGTTTTCCCAGCTTTTCCGCCGCCTCATCACCCACGGCCGGCGCTTCCGCCACGATCTGCTCAGGACCAGGGCGGACCTGCGCCATGCCCGAGACGAGTACCACCTGGCCAGGGCAGAACGCCCCCGTTTTGTCACCCGCATCGGTGACCTGGTCGCCCGCTACAACGGAGTCACGCTCTACCGCAACCGTGTCCAGTGGGGCCATGAGGTCCGTTCGCTGGCCGGCGTGCGCGCGTCGGTGTCCGAGCCGACCGACGGCAAGGCCGACTCCGGCCCGGTCGGTGAGGTCTACTGCCTGACCATCACCGGACCGGACTGGGAGTGGTCGGTGCACACCGTCGCGGTGTTCTCCTCACGCAAGGTGCGGGCGTTCGCCGCGCTGATCAACTCGCACGCGGCGACGGCCACCGGCTCGGCACTCGCCGATGCCGGCAGCTAACAACTAGTCGGAAGAGCCGGGCGGGGGCGCGGTCGGAGTGGTCAGAGCGGCAGGTGCCGCTGGCCACTCTGTGCGTTCACCCAGACCAGGTCCGTGAAGTCGTCCAGCGACCTCGGACCACTGCGCCCCCACCCGCTCTCCCGGACCCCGCCGATCGGCGCCTGCGTCTCGTCGTCGATGGTCGGGATGTTCACGTGCACCGAGCCGGCGTTGATCCGCGCGGCGAGCTCGAAGCCCTTGAAGGTGTCCCCGGTGATGATCGAGGAGGTCAGCCCGTAGCTGTGCCGGTTGGCCAGCTCGATCGCCTGGTCGGCGTCGTCCACCGGCTCGACCACGAGCAGCGGGCCGAACGTCTCCTCGGAGCTGGCCTCGGCGTCGGCCGGCACGTCGACCAGGATCGTCGGCTCGTGCACCCGCCCGGCGTAGCCGCCCCCGGTGACGACGCGGGCGCCCTTGCCGACGGCGTCGGCGATCCGGGCCTGCACGACGCGCACCGCCTGGTCGTTGATCAGCGGGCCTATCACGGTGGTGGCGTCGGCGGGATCGCCCAGCGGCAGGCTCTTCGCGCGGTCCACCAGCCTGGTCAGGAACTCGTCGTAGATCGGCCGCTCGACCAGGATCTTGCGGGCGCACAGGCACACCTGGCCCTGGTGGAAGAACGCGCTGAAGGTGGCCGCCCGCACCGCGTAGTCCAGGTCGGCGTCGGCCAGCACGATCATCGGGTTGTAGCCGCCCAGCTCCATCACAGACCGCTTGAGCGTCGCGCCGGCACGCTGGGCGAGCATCCGGGCGGTGCGGGCGCTGCCGATGAAGTTGATGCAGCGGACCTCGGGGCGGTCGTAGAACACGTCCGCGATCGGCCCGGCGGCGCCCGGCGCGTGGGTCACCACGTTGATCACGCCCGGTGGGAAGCCGGCCTCCTCGGCAACCTGCGCCATCACCAGGCCGGCCGAGATCGGCGCCTCCTCCGACGGCTTGACGACCACGGTGTTGCCGGCGGCGATGGGAGAGATGATCGCCCGCCAGCCCAGCACGTTGGCGCCGTTCCACGGGGTGAAGCTGGCCACCACGCCGAGCGGGCGGCGCACCTGCATGGAGAAGGTGCCAGGGAAGTCGGACCCCAGCACCTCGCCCTTCGGCTGGTAGACCCAGTTGGCCGCCTGCCGCAGCATGCCCTGCACCACGCCCTGCTGGAAGTCGGCGAAGAAGATCGAGCAGCCGGTCTCCCCGGCGAGGACGGCGGCCAGCTCGGCGCGGCGGCGCTCGACGATGTCGGCCGCGCGCAGGAACAGCCGCTGCTTCTCCCCGGGCGGCAGCTCCGCCCAGGCCGAGAAGGCGCGCTGGGCGGCGTCGACGGCCCGCTCGGCGTCATCGGCGCCACCCGAGGCGGCCCGCGCGTACACGTCGCCGCTGTACGGGTCGAGCACGTCGAACACCGCTCCCGAGGCGGCCTCGGTCCAGCTGCCGTCGATGAACTGCCGGTAGTCGATGGTGGATCGGGTCGTGGAAGTCATCCGTATCGCGCCTTTCGCTGAGCCGATCCCCAGTTTCTGGCCGGACACTGGAAAGCGTCCAGTGCAACTTAGACAGAGCTACTATGCGTGACGTGCATAGCGACAACGCCGACCTGAACCTGCTCAGGGCGCTCGACGCGCTGCTGGAGGAGCGGCACGTGTCCCGCGCGGCCGACCGGTTCCACCTGAGCCAGTCCGCGATGAGCCGCACCCTGACCCGGCTGCGCGAGACGTTCCGCGACGAGTTGCTGGTCCGCACCGGCGGCGGCTACGAGCTGACCCCGAGGGCGCGCGCGATCCAGGACGAGCTGGACGAGCTGTTGCCGAGGCTGCGGTCCCTGGTGCGCGGGGACGACTTCGACCCGGCGAGCGCCACGGACGCCGTGCGCATCCACGGCAGCGACTACGCCTGCTCGGTGCTCGGCCCCCGGCTGTTCGCCGAGCTGTTCCACCGGGCGCCCCGGCTGTCGGTCACGGTCGAGCCGCTCAGCGCGGCCACGTTCGACGACCTCGGCCGGGGGCGGGTCGACCTGGCGCTGACCCCGGTCCGACCGCCGGCGCCGCTGACCTGGACGCCGCTGTTCGAGGAGGACTACGTCTGCGTGCTCTCCGCCGGGCACCCGCTCGGCGGAGAGGGCACAGAGCGGCTCACGCTCGCCCACCTCACCGAGTTCCCGCAGGTCACCATCGTCGTGCTGGCGGCGGAGACGATGATCTCGGACCGTCGACTGCGCGAGCTGGGGGTGCGCCCCCGTTCCGGCCTGCGCGTGCCGTTCTTCAGCGCGGCGGTGGCCGCGGTCTCGGGCACTACGCTGATCGCCATGGTGCCCCGGCGGTTCGCCCGCCAGTACGCCCAGGTCGAGGGGCTGCGGATCGCCGAGGCACCCGAGGAGTTCGAGTCGTTCAGCTACGGGATGAGCTGGCACCCCCGGCTGAACAGTGACCCGGCGCAGGCCTGGCTCCGGTCCCTGGTGCAGGTGGCAGCGGCGGCGGTGTGAGTCCTGGTGTCCCCTAGACCAGGGGACGGCCGGTGCGGATCCGGCGGCGCAGGTCGGCCAGGTACGCATTGAACGGGAAGGCGCGCAGCACCGGCGGCGAGACCCGCACCACCAGCCGGACCAGCGCCATCGTCCGGTCGAACCAGCGCTGCCGGCGGGCGTCCCAGGGCAGCCGCATCTCGTCGCGGAACCGCTGCTCGAGGAAGCCCGTGGTGATGAACCGGCTGAGCCGGCCGAACGCCAGCCGCACGGGCAGCGGCAGGTGGCGCAGCAGGATCAGGTCGGTCAGGTAGCCGCGCACGGTCTCGTCGATCGAGATCTGCTCCAGCCCGGCGGCCCAGTACCGCCGGAAGGCCGCCAGGTCGGCCGGCCAGTGCTCCGGCGGGACCTGCAGGGTCGTGCCGAGCACCGCCGACTCGCGGTACAGCCGCTCCCGCAGCGCGGGGTCGAGCGGGCGGCCGAGCAGGCGGTAGGTGTCTTCGAAGCCGACGTAGAGGCAGGCCGCGACCCAGAGCTGCAGGTCGGGGTCGAAGGCGTTGTAGGCGACGGGGCTGGACTCGGTGGAGCGGACCGCCGCGTGCGACCGGTTCACGCCTCGGCGGAACTGCGCGCGCTCCTCGTCGGTGCCCATAGTGGCCACCGCCAGGTAGCTGAGCGTGGTGCGGGCCCGCTTGATCGGGTGCAGGGTGACCTTGCCGCTGTCCACCGTGCTCTCCACGACGCCGTGACCAACGGCCGGCCGGGCCAGCTGCATGATCACGTTCGCCGGGCCGGCCAAGAGGCCGGCGCCGATCACCAGCTCCCGCAGGTCGACCGAGGACGGCGCCGTCGCGGTCATCCAGCCTCCGAATCTGCGCACGAGCGTTAGCACTATGGAAGCGCGCCGCCGTCCGGGTGTCAAGATGGGGCCCATGGAGCCAGCGGGACCGGGGCGGCGCCGCTACGGCGGGGTACAGGGCGACGAACGCCGCGCCCGGCGCCGGGCCCGGCTGATCGAGGCCGGGCTGGACCTGCTCAGCGAGGACCAGGGCGAGGCCAACCTGACCGTGCGCAGCGTGTGCGCCCGGGCCGGGCTGGCCGCGCGCTACTTCTACGAGAGCTTCGCCGACCGGGAGGCGCTGGCCGTCGCGGTGTACGACGAGGTCGTCGAGGAGCTGGCGCGGACGACCTCGGCGGCCGTCGCGGTCGGGCCGAACGACGCGCGCGCCCGCATCGGGGCCGGGTTGGACCACATCGTCGACTGGATCGTCGAGGACCCCCGCCGCGGCCGGCTGCTGTTCGCCAGCGCGTTCCTCAGCCCGGCGCTGGCGCACCGCAGGCTGGAGGCCGCCGAGCTGTTCCCGCGCCTGCTCGGCGGGCACACCAGGGCGTTCTACGGCATCGAGGGCAGCCCGGCGCTGGACCTCACCGCGCAGTTCGCCGTCGGCGGGCTGGCCCAGACGCTGGTCGCCTGGCTGCAGGGGGAGCTGGAGATCGACCGGGACCAGCTCGTCGAGCACTGCACCGACCTGTTCGTCTCCCTGATGACCTACGCCGTGCGCGCCTCGGACTCCGCCGGACCCGAGCCGTCCGACGGCCCAGCTTCCTCGGGTGCGGCTGACGGAATCCGCGACTCACCCTGACAGAATCCGCGACTCGCGCTACAGAATCCGGCGACTCGCCGACCGGGGCAGGCTCACCGGGTCACCGTCAGCGTGTATTCGCTGACCGGGCCGGCCGGGAGGTGCAGCTCCACCCCGTCCGGCCCGCCGCGCACGCCCAGCCCCGCCGAGCCGCCGACCGAGGAGTCGACCGCGTCGTCGGTGCCCTGCGCGACGTGCTCGCCGTCCCGGGTCAGCGTCCAGTTGCCGCGCCCGGCCAACCGGCCGATCACGACCCGGCCCGGCTCGGCGCCGTCCAGCCCGCGCAGCCGGAAGTGCAGCGCCCCGTCGGCGAACTCGGCCCGGCTCACCTCCACCTCCGTGGCGACCTCGGTCAGCGCCGGCTCGGTGAAGTGCGTGCGGTCCCACGGGTCGGAGTACAGGCCGTGCAGGCCGTCCGGCACGTTCAGCCGGGCGTAGCCGAGCAGCACGTTGCCACTCATCGGCTCGATGTCGGTGCGGTTGCCCTCGGCGTCGGACGGGGTGTCGTTGCGCGGGTAGTAGAGGCCGCCCTCCCGCCAGGTCGGCGCGAAGTGCCGGTCGGCGTGGGTGAGCAGGCCGTCCAGCGTCTCGGCGTCGCCCATCTCCGACGCCCAGGCGGCCACCCAGCCGAAGTCGCAGGTGTCGCTGACCACGGTCTGGCCCATCACCTGGGCGGCGGGCGCCGAGCGCACCGAGAGCGCGCCGCCGGACCCCGGTACCAGGAACTCCGCCACCTGGCGCGGGTAGTTGGCGTGCACGAAGTCGCGGTTCCAGCTGTTCATCAGCGCGCCGCACCAGGCGTCCACCCACGGCGCGCGCGCCTCGTTCGGCCGCACCTGCCGGCTGTCCTCGCTGATCATCATGTTGTAGTGGCCGGACCCGTCCAGCCGGCCGTACTGCTCCCAGGCCTTCTGGTAACCCCGGACGATCTCCTCGGCGCGGCTGCCGCCGGAGTGCAGGTCCTGCATCCGGAAGCCGAGGATGGCCGGCTGGTTGCAGATCTGGAACACGCAGTTCGGCTCGCAGGCGATGCCCACGAAGCCGCCCTCGACCAACTGCCAGTACAGGTGCTCGGCGAGCGAGTTCTGGTCGTAGCCGAACCGCCGCTCGCCGCCGCCCCAGAAGAACGACCAGTACCGGAAGGTCAGCGCGTCCGGCTCGGCGTAGCGGTCGTCGTCGAACAGGTACGCGTACAGGTGCGCCATGGACTGCACGTACGCGCTGTACATGATGTTGTCCTTGGTGACCGGGTCCCACTCCTCGTGCAGCCGGTCGGCCAGGTGCGCGTTGAACACCGAGCCGCCCCGGCTCACGTCGCGCCAGTACAGCCACACGTCGGGCTCGAGGATCTTCTCGATCAGCCGCTGGAACGTCGGCCGGAAGGCACCGGGCGCGGCCGGCAGCCGGTGCCGGTGGGCCAATGCCAGCGCGTAGGCCATGTACGCCAGCTGGAAGCGGTAGCTGCCGAAGTCGTCCTGCCCCTGGCCCTTGCCCTGCATCAGGGACCAGTCGTTGGGCAGGTGCCGGGACAGGTTGTCGAAGTGGCGGAGGTGGCCCAGCTGTGCCCGGTCCAGCGGCGCGGACTGCGTCATGGTGTTGGACGCTACGCCGCCGTGCCGACCCCGGCACGGCGCTCGCCCACGGCAGGGTGGGAGCCAGCTCACTCCCCGGACCGGTTGCGGGTTGGGGCCGGCGGTGCGGCTCCGTGATCGTCAGGACCTGAGGGCTGTTCTCGAGGGGGTGAAACAGCCCTGGCGCCCTGTTGATCACGGGGAACCGTGCGGGTCTACCGCACGCCCATGTTCCAGAGCAGGACGTTGTGCACGTGGTGGACCTTCTGGTCGCCCCGGAACTCGACCTCGTAGGTCTGGGTGCCCACGTGGATGGCGATGGCGCCGGTGGAGAAGAAGCCGCCGACCCAGGACTTGTTGCTGACCACCGAGACACTGGTGATCTTGGAGTACGGGATGGACGTGAGTGCCACCCGCTTCCCCACGAACGACGTGTCCTGGACGATCACCCGGTGGCTGGTCAGCCCGAGGAAGCCGGTGCCGGTGCCGATCGCGTCGTACACGGCGATGATCGACTCGCCGTCCATCAGGCCGCTCTCGATCTGCCGGAACTGTTCCTTCCGGTCGTACACCGGTTCGGTCACGTCGCTCCTCGTCCTCGCTGGTCGCCGCGCCGTGATGATCGCTGAACCAGCGAGGGTAGTGGCGGGCGCTCGCCCGGTCGTGGGTAATTCGGTCGCCCCGGTCGGCGAGGCCGGCGCGGTTACCGGTAGCCGGACGCGTCGGCCGGCTTGCCGGCGTCCTGCACCTCCGGCACGTAGCGCCAGCAGTCCGGCCGGCTGCCGTCCAGGTCGGTGAAGGCGTAGACCCGGGCGAGCTGGCCGCTGGACAGCGACTGGCCGTTCCACCGGGCCACCTCCGGGTCGGCGGCCAGCGCGGCGACCGCCCGCCCGACGTAGGCCGGCGACTCCGAGATGCAGAAATGGGGCTCGCGGGGCAGCGCATCCCGCCAGGTCTGCTCGGTGACGCCGAAATGGTCGAGCATCATCTCCGAGCGCAGCCAGCCCGGGGTCAGCGCGACCGAGGTGGCCCCGTGCGGCGCCAGCTCCTTGGCCAGGCCCCAGGCCAGCCGGATCACGCCGGTCTTCGCCAGGTCGTAGAACACGGTGCCCCGGTAGCGCTCCTGGTGGTAGTCGGCCGTGCCGTCGGTGACCTCCACGACGAGCCCGCCTGGCCGGCGGATCAGCAGCGGCAGCGCGCAGTGGTTCGTGACCAGGTGGGTGTCGATGGCCTGCCGGAGCATACGCAGCCCGTTGTCCAGCGAGTGCTCCCAGACCGGGCTGGCCCACTCGAACAGCAGCTCGCCGCCCCAGACGTTGTTGACCAACAGGTCGAGCCGGCCGGCCTCCGCGTCGATCCGGGCCACCAGGGCGCGCACCTGGTCGGCCTCCAGATGGTCGACCCGGACCGGGATGCCCTGCCCGCCGGCCGCGCTGACCAGCTCCGCCGTCTCCTCGATCGTCTCGGCCCGGTTGTACTCGCCGCGCTGGCCGCCGCCCGAGCGCCCCGTCACGTATACCGTGGCCCCGGCCGCGCCGAGCTGCCGCGCGATGCCCCGCCCCGCGCCCCGCGTGGCCCCGGCGACCAGCGCAACCCGATCCGTCAAGCTCCCCATACCGCCCAGACTGACACCCACCCCCGACAGTTCCGCCGCCCCGGCGGGTGCGGGCCCGACCGGTGGCGCGGGGCCGACCGGTGGCGCGGGGCCGACCGGTGGCGCGGGGCCGACCGGTGGCGCGGGGCCGACCGGGTGGTGCGGGCCCGACCGGGTGGTGCGGGGCCGACCGGTGGTGCGGGGCCGACCGGTGGCGCGGGGCCGACCGGTGGCGCGGGGCCGACCGGGCGCGGCTGGCACACGGTTTGTGGTCCTGGCACACCGTGTTCGGACGTGGCACACGAGTTCTAACTGGTGTGCGACGTCCGAGCGTCGGGTGCGAGGGCGTGGAGCCGCGTGTGGGGTGGCAGTGGGTGCGTGGTTTGGTGGTTGTTGTGTACGGGGCGGGCGTGGCGGCGTGGGTTGGCTTCGGTGCCGACTCGGCGGCGCGGCCGGCACACGGTTTGTGGTCCTGGCACACCGTGTTCGGACGTGGCACACGAGTTCTAACTGGTGTGCGACGTCCGAGCGTCGAGTGCGAGGGCGTGGAGCCGTGTGTGGCGTCCGAACGCTGTGTGCGGGCGTGGCCCGTGCGCGCGTCCGTTTCCGGTCGGCCCGGCCGCTTCGGGGATGTGCGCCGCCCCGGTCTGCCCGGCCGCTTCGGGGATGCGCGCCGCCCCGGTCGGCCCGGCCGCCCCGGGGATGCGCGCCGTTCAGGGGCTGACAAAATCCCCGACTCACCCTGACAAAATCCCCGACTCGCGGTGGTGGGGAAACCGAGTCGCGGCGTTCGGCGGGGAGCGGCGGTGCGCCCGTTAGGGTGTCGCCATGCCGAGTCGATCATCGGTCGGGTCACGGGCGCTGTCCCCCCTGGCCGTGGTGGTGCTGGCCCTGCTGCTCGAGGCCCCGATGCACGCCTACCGGATGCAGCAGCTGATCAAGGATCGGCACCAGGACGAGGTCGTCAACGTCGCCCAGCGCAACAGCATCTACCAGGCGATCGACCGGCTGCGGCGGGCCCAGCTGATCACCGTGCGGGGTACCGCCAAGGACGCCGGCCGCCCCGAGCGCACCGTCTACGAGATCACCGCGCCCGGCGCCCGCGCCGCCCGCGACTGGCTGCGCAACACCCTGGCGAACCCCGCGAGCGAGTTCCCCGTGTTCCCCGCCGCCCTCGCCTTCCTGCCGCTGCTCCCGGTGGACGACGTGACCGAGCGGCTGGCGCACCGGCTCGAGGCACTCGACGACAGGCTGCAGGGGATCGACGGCGAGCTGGTAGATGCGACGGGGCCACCCCGGCTGCGCCAGGTCGAGACGGAGTATCGGCGCGCGCTGCTGGTCGCCGAGCGCGACTGGCTGCGCGGCCTGCTCGACGAGCTGCGTTCCGGCGCTCTGCGCTGGCACACCGAGCCGCGCCGGCACTGGCTGCCGGCCGACCCCGAGGCGTCAGGGTCGGGGGCGCTCGAAGCGCAGCGCGATCGCGATGGTGCCGGGCTCGAGGCCGAGTAGCTCGGCGATCATGTCCCGGGCGGCGGGTTCGAGCTCGTCGGCGTGCCCGGCCCTGGTCAGGGCCTCCACCTCGGGGACGTAGAGCACGAAGCCACCGGACTCGGTCCAGGCCAGCACGTCGAAGGTCCGCACCCCGCCGATGATCCCCCGAGCGGGACCCGGCGCGGACCGAAGTTCGCCCGGCTGGCGCAGCTCACTGCCCCGACCGGCCGCCTCACCGCACCCGCGCGGTCAGCCCCGGACGGGTGTGCGGGCGGCGGGCAGGCCGGTGCTGGTCGGGTCCGAGTCGGTCGGGCTCTGCGCCTCGGGCTGCTCGCTACCGGACTCCTCGGAGGTCGACGACCGGCGCTGGCCCTCGTTCTGCACGGTCTTGCAGGTGAGCAGGCCGCACTCCTGGTGCGAGCCGCCGCCGCCCCCGCCGCTGTCGTTGTTGCTGTGCTGGTTGTTGTTGCTCGACTCGGGCTCGTCCTGGTCCGGCGGTGGCTGGGCGTCGTCCGAAGGCGGCGGCGGGCTGTCGACCGGCGGTGGGGCGGCCTGGTTCCCGGCGGCGAAGCCGTCGTACGGCCCGGTGGCCGCCGGCGGCGCCCCGATCGCCTTGAACGGTCCGAACGACTGGGCCGACTGCTCCTTGGTCGCGTCGAACATGTAGCTCTTCCAGATCGTGCCGGGCAGCGTGCCACCCGAGATCGGCACGCCCTTGGCCGTCTTGATCGGCGTGTTCTGGTCGGTGCCGATCCACACCACCGAGGCCAGCTGCGGGGTGAAGCCGGCGGTCCACGCGTCGTTGTTCTGGTCCTCGATGTAGGACTGCACGGTGCCCGTCTTGGCCGCGACCGGCCGGCCCCCCGACAGGGTCAACTTGTCGTAGGTCGGGACACCCAGCATGGCCTCGATCACGTTGCGGGCGATCTGCGGGCTGAACCGTTGGTCGGACGGGTTCACCGCCTCGTAGAGCACCCGGTCGTCGGAGGTGGTGACCTTGGAGACCAGGTGCGGCGGGTGGTAGACGCCGCCGGCCGCGATGGTCGCATACGCCGAGGCCAGCTCGACGGGCGTGACCTCCTTGTCGCCCAGCGCGATGCCGGCGTCGACGTTGTTCAGCGGGGAGGTGATGCCGGCCAGCTTCGCCGCGTCGGCCACCTTCTGCGGGCCGACCCGCAGGGCCAGCTCGTGGAAGATCACGTTGTTGGAGATCGTCATCGCCTGTTTGATGTCGCAGACCTGGCAGGACGCGCCGTCGGCGTTGCGCAGCCCGGGCAGCGGCTCGCCCTTGAACTGGGTGCCGAGCCCCATCGGGTTGGGCAGCAACATGTCGGCGAGCAGCACGAACGGCTTGAACGTCGAACCGGGCTGCTTGCGCACCCGCGCGTAGTCCAGCCCGATGCCGTTGTCACCGCCGTAGTAGGCCTGGATCGCGCCGGTCTGCGGGTCGATCGACACCAGCGCGCTGCGCAGGTTCGGCGGCTGGCCCTCCAACCCCTTGTGCGCGGCGTCCACGGCCTGCTGCTGGGCGGCCGGGTCGATCGTGGTGGTGATCTTCAGGCCCTCCTGGCTGAACTCCTGCTCGCTGATCCCCCGGGACTCCAGCTCGTCCTTGATCGCGCTCAGGATCAGGCCCCGGTCGTCGGTCGGCACCCCGCCGGAGATCTTGCGCGGCGGGATGGTGACCGGGAACCGGGCCGCCGCCCGCTGCTCGGCGGTCAGCCAGCCCTGCCGGGCCATGCCGTCGGTGACGAACGTCCAGCGCTCGACGGAGTGCTGCGGGTCGACCGCCGGGTCCCACCGCGACGGCGACTGGATCACGCCGGCCAGCAGCGCGCCCTGGGACGGGTCGAGCTCCCAGACGTTCTTGCCGAAGTAGGCCTGGCTGGCGGCCTCGATGCCGTAGGCGCCGCGGCCGAAGTAGATCGCGTTGAGGTAGTCGGCCAGGATGTCGGCCTTCGTGTTCTCCTGGGAGATCTTGACCGCGAGGATCATCTCCCGGTACTTGCGCCACAGCGAGTGCTGGTCGCCGACCAGCGAGTTCTTCACGTACTGCTGGGTGATCGTGGACCCGCCGCCGCCACTGCCGGTGAGCTGCCCGACGGCCGCCCTGGCGATGCCGATCGGGTCGAACCCCGGGTTGGAGAAGAAGCTGCGGTCCTCGGCGGCGAGCACCGCGAACTGCACGTGCTTCGGGATCTGGTCGATGCTGACCTTGATCCGGTTGCCCTCCTGCGGGACGACCTTGGCCAGCTGGCTGCCGTCCGCGAAGTTGATCGTGGCGACCTGCTTGTTCACCGCATCGTCCGGCGTCGGCACGCTGAAGCACAGGTAGCCGATGAAGAACAGCATCACCGGCAGCACCACGAACACGCCAAGCGCGCCGAGTCCGGCCAGCCGCAGCCGGCGCCAGCGCCGCTGCGCGGGGGTGTACGAGGCCAGCCGCTGCCGGTGGCGGTGCCAGGAGTGGAACCACCACTCCTTGGTCAGCTCCGGCAGCGCGGACAGCTGCGCGGGCAGGTCGGCCGCGCGGGCCCGCAGTGCGGCCGGCTCGAACCAGCCGGCCGCGTCGCGAGCGAGGCTGCGGAGCCGCGTCGGCTTCGGCGCGTCCGGGTCGCCGGGCGCCCCGGCCCGGCCGGTGCGGCTCTCGCCGCCGTGGCCGGACATCCGTGCGCGGCCCTCGGCGAGCAGCCGGGCCGCCGTGGCGTTGGCCGGTGAGTCCGCGTCGGACCTCTGCTGGTCGGACCTCGGCTGGCGGGCCCGGTCGGGTGTGCCGGGGCGGAGTTGGCCGGTGCGTTCAGGCGCGCGGCCGTTGGCGCCCGGTTCGGGCGGCCCGATGCGGCGGCCGGCCTGGTCCGGCCAGGAGTGCGGTGCCTGGTCGGGACCGGCGGGGGAGCGGCCGCTGAAGGTCTGCTCGGGGGCGCCGGCGGGGCGGCCGGTGAAGGTCTGTTCGGGGGCGCGGCCGGTGAAGGTCTGCTCCGGGCCGGCGGGCGGGCGGCCGCTGCCGGCCTGCACGGGCAGGTCGGAGCGGCGCCGGGGGGCGGCCGGCTCGGCGGGGCCGGGCTGGCGGGGTCGGCGGCGGGGCAGCTCGGGCTGGTCCCGGGGGCCGGTCGGTGGGCCCCCGGACCGGCCGACGGGCCCATTGGGCTGACGGTCGGGTGACCCGTTGGTGGGCCGGCCGGGCGGCGGGTTCACCGGCCGTTCGGTGTCGCCGGGCGCCCCGACCGACCTCGGGGGCTGGTGGGGTGGCCCGGGCGGCGGAGCTGGCTGGCCCCGCCGGGGGGCCCCGGTTAACGCACCGGGGGGCGTGCTCGGGTGGGTGCCGTTTCGGCCCGGTGGGAGCGGCGGGCGCCGCCCGGCGGCCGGACCGCCCTGGCGCGCCGCACCGTTCGGACCGGGCGCACCGGAACCGGGCGCACCGGAACCAGGCGCACCGGAACCAGGCACGGCGGAACCAGGCACGGCGGAACCAGGTACAGCGGAACCGGGTACCGAGGGCGGCCGCCCGGCGGGAGCCGGCCTGGCCGGACCGGCGGCGGACGGGTTACCGGGACCGGCGGGACCGGGACCGCCCGGTCCGCGGCGCCGGCCCGGGGGTGGCGGAGGTGCGGGCCGCGCGGGGGCCGGCTCGAACAGTGACGTCCCGGTGGGTGCCGACGGCTCGGCTCGGGGCGCCTGGTTCGGCACCTTCGGGGCATTGGGCGACCCCGGAGCGTGGTGCCGCCCGGCGGGCCCGGGAGGTCCCGGTGGCCCAGCGTGCGCTCCAGACACTCGAGGGGCCTCCCACCTCATGCTTCGAGAGCGTCAGCGACCAGCCGCTGGGTCCGGCTGTGGCGCAAGGTCCGTTGGGTCAACGGGGCGCCGCACCGCTGCGATGCGGGGCGACAGCCAAACTCACCCGTTCGGCCGCCGCTTCTGGTCACGTTCTGTGGACATTTCAGCCGCTCCGACTACTCACGGTGAACGCAGTCGTCACTTTCATCGCGTAGCCTCGCGCTCGATCATCGCGAACCCGCCGGGCGGCGGATGAGAGGGGGTGGGGCCGGTGCGCCGTGGCACACTTCCCGTGCTGGTCGGGGCGTTGGGGTCGGTCGCCGTGGCCGGGGTGTACCGGCCGCTGCTGAGCCGTTGGCCACTGTCCGTGCTGAGCGCGGTACCCAGCGCGATCGCCTCCGAGACTCCGGCCGTGCTCGCCGGCGCCCATGTACTGGCGGGCGCCGCCGCACTGCGCTCCCGAGGGCTCACCCGGGTCACCGGCCTGGCCCTGAACGGTGCCGCGCTGGCCGGCCTCACCGGGTTGGCCGGCGATGCCCGGCGCTCGGCCGAGGCGCTCGAAGGGGCGCTGCGCGAGGCCGAGGTGCCGCCGGCGGGTGACGCCGCTCACACAGGTCGGTCGCGGCGTCCGACCGGCGTGCTGTCGGGGCGGGTGGCCCGGCGGCGCTACCGGCGGGTGGCCGACCTGACCTACAGCGAGCACGGGCCGTTCGGCACGCTGGACGTCTGGCACCGGGCCGACCTGCCGCTGGACGGGCGGGCGCCGGTGCTGCTGCAGGTACACGGTGGTGCCTGGAGCACCGGGGACAAGGTCGGCCAGGCCGAGCCGCTGCTGGGGTATCTCGCCGAGCGCGGCTGGGTCTGCGTGACGGTGAACTACCGGTTGGCGCCGGCGCAGCGCTGGCCGGCGATGATGGTCGACGTCAAGCGGGCCATCGCCTGGACCAGGGAACACATCTCCGGGCACGGCGGCGACCCGGACTTCATCGCCATCACCGGAGGCTCGGCGGGCGGGCACCTCGCCGCGCTGGCCGCGCTGAGCCCGAACGACCCCGACTTCCAGCCTGGGTTCACCGAGGTGGACACCACGCTGGCGGCGGCCGTCCCGCTGTACGGCGTGCACGACTTCACCCGGGACCGACAAGGCCTGTTCGCGCTGCTCGAGAACAAGATCATCGGCACCACCTTCGCCGAGGACGGACGCACCTGGCGGCAGGCCTCGCCGGCACTGCGGGTCGGGCCGCGCACGCCGCCGTTCTTCGTGGTGCACGGCTCCACCGACGCGATCGTCGGCGTCGAGCAGTCCCGCCGGTTCGTCGCCGCGCTGCGGAAGTCCTCGCCGTCGGTGGTCGGCTACGCCGAGCTGCCGCACGCCCAGCACGGCTTCGATGTGCTGGCCACCGCGCGCACCGCGTACACCGTCGACGCGGCGTACCGGTTCCTCGACTCGGTGTGGCGGCGATCGGTGGCAGCGGGAGCAGGGGAAACCGGGCGGAGCGAGGCGGGGGTGGGTAGATAGCATCGAGACAGCTGAGGTGGCGAACCTCGGCATCTATCTCTGTGCCGATCTATCTCGAGGAGTTCCCGTGTCCGGTCCCGTTGCTCGTCCCGTGCCTGCTCCCGTCCGGGTGCCGGCCGGCACGACCGCCGCCTCGGCGGTGCGGGAGGCGGGCCTGCCCACCACCGGGCCCGGGACGGTCGTGGTGGTGCGCGATTCTGATGGCGCGCTGCGCGACCTGGCCTGGACGCCGGCCGAGGACGCCACGGTGGAGCCGGTCGCGGCCGACACCGAGGACGGCCGGAGCGTGATCCGGCACTCGGCGGCGCACGTGCTGGCGCAGGCCGTGCAGCAGCTGCACCCGGAGGCGAAGCTCGGCATCGGGCCGCCGATCACCGACGGCTTCTACTACGACTTCGACGTGGCGAACCCGTTCACGCCGGAGGACCTGACCAAGCTCGAGTCCGCCATGCGGAAGATCATCAAGTCGGGTCAGCGGTTCGCCAGGCGCAAGTTCGACTCGCTGGACGACGCGCGCAAGGAGCTGGCCGACGAGCCGTACAAGCTGGAGCTGATCGAGCTCAAGGGCGCGGGTACCGGAGCCGACACCGCGGCCGACTCCGAGGTGATGGAGGTCGACGCCTCCGGCGAGCTGACCAGCTACGACAACGTGCATGCGCACACCGGTGAGGTCGTCTGGTCCGACCTGTGCCGGGGCCCGCACCTGCCCACGACGAAGTTCATCCCGGCCTTCAAGCTTACCCGCAGCGCGGCCGCGTACTGGCGGGGCAGCGAGAAGAACCCACAGCTGCAGCGCATCTACGGCACGGCGTGGGAGTCCGCCGAGGCACTGGACGCGCACCTGCACCGGCTGGCCGAGGCCGAGCGCCGCGACCACCGCCGGCTGGGCACCGAGCTGGACCTGTTCTCCTTCCCGGACGAGATCGGTTCCGGGCTGGCGGTGTTCCACCCCAAGGGCGGGATCATCCGCCGCGAGCTGGAGAACTACTCCCGCCAGCGGCACGAGGAGGCGGGCTACGAGTTCGTCAACACCCCGCACATCACCAAGGGCCAGCTGTTCGAGACCTCCGGGCACCTGCAGTGGTACGCCGAGGGCATGTACCCCCCCATGCAGCTGGACGAGGAACGTGACAGCTCGGGCGAGGTGCGACGGGCGGCCCAGGAGTACTACCTGAAGCCGATGAACTGCCCGATGCACAATCTGATCTTCCGGGCCAGGGGGCGGTCCTACCGGGAGCTGCCGCTGCGACTGTTCGAGTTCGGCACGGTGTACCGGTACGAGAAGTCGGGCGTGGTGCACGGGCTGACCCGGGCCCGAGGCTTCACCCAGGACGACGCGCACATCTACTGCACCCTCGACCAGGCCCGAGGCGAGATCCGCTCGCTGCTCGAGTTCGTGCTGCAGCTGCTGCGCGACTACGGGCTCGATGACTTCTACCTGGAGCTTTCCACCCGGGACCCGGAGAAGTCGGTCGGCTCGGACGAGACCTGGGCGGAGGCCACCGAGACGCTGCGCGACGTGGCCGTGGAGTCCGGGCTGGAGCTGGTGCCCGACCCGGGCGGCGCCGCGTTCTACGGGCCGAAGATCTCCGTGCAGGCGCGCGACGCCATCGGCCGGACCTGGCAGATGTCCACCATCCAGGTCGACTTCAACCAGCCTGAGCGCTTCGGTCTGGAGTACACCGCGAACGACGGCTCCCGGCAGCAGCCGGTGATGGTGCACCGGGCGCTGTTCGGTTCCATCGAGCGGTTCTTCGCCATCCTGCTGGAGCACTACGCCGGCGCGTTCCCGGCCTGGCTGGCGCCGGTGCAGGTGGTCGGCATCCCGGTGTCGGCGGACCAGGTGGAGTACGTCGAGGGGGTGGCCGCCGCGCTGCGCGCCCACGGGATCCGCGTCGAGGTGGACGCCGGCGACGACCGGATGCAGAAGAAGATCCGTAACCACACGTTGCAGAAGGTGCCGTTCATGTTGCTGGCCGGTGGACGCGACGTCGAGGCCGGGGCGATCAGCTTCCGGTTCCGGGACGGCACCCAGCTCAACCAGGTGCCGGTCGCGGACGCCGTGGACGCGGTGGTGTCCTGGGTGGCCCGCCGGGAGAACTCCTCGCCGAGCGAGGCGAACTTCGGTGTGGGCGCTCCATGACGGATGCGGGTCCGGAGCTGGCCGACCAGCCGGAGCTGGTCGGCCAGGACGGGGTGGCGGTCGCGGACGGGTTCCGCCGGCTGTGGACGCCGCACCGGCTGGCCTACATCAAGGAGGCCGCCGCGAGCAGCGCCGAGGAGGGCTGCCCGTTCTGCCGGATCCCGAAGCTGTCCGACGAGGAGGGCCTCATCGTGGCCCGGGGCCAGGAGGTGTACGCGGTGCTCAACCTGCACCCGTACAACCCCGGCCACTTGATGGTGGTGCCCTACCGGCACGTCGCGGAGCTGGAGGAGCTGACGCCGGCGGAGTCCGCCGAGCTGATGGACTACACGCAGCGCGCCATCCGGGCGATGAAGAAGGTGGCCGCGCCGCACGCGTTCAACGTGGGGCTCAACCTCGGCGCGGTGGCCGGCGGCTCGCTGGCCGACCACCTGCACCAGCACGTGGTACCCCGATGGGGTGGCGACGCGAACTTCATCGCCGTGATCGGGCAGACCAAGGTCATCCCGCAGTTGCTGTCCGAGACCCGCGAGCTCCTGGTCGGGGCCTGGCCGGAGCGGGGCACCGAATAGGGTTGGGCGTACCAGCCGCCACGCCCTCCCGGTAGGGGACCATGCTCGACAACATCGTTGCCCGCGCCTCGGTCGGTCGGATCACCGACCCGGTCGGTCGCACGCTGGTGGGCTGGGGCGTGCCGCCGGACCTGGTGACCGTGCTCGGCACGGTCGGCTCGGTGGCCGCCGCGCTGTGGTTCCTGCCACGGGGCCAGCTGTTCGTGGGCGTCTGCGTGATCACCGCGTGCGTGCTGCTCGACCTCGTCGACGGGGCGATGGCCAGGGCGCTCGGCTCCGGCACGCCGTTCGGCGCGGTTCTCGACTCGACCTGTGACCGGCTGGCCGACGGCGCCCTGTTCGCCGCGCTGACCTGGTGGTGCCTGCGGCTCGGGGACCAGCCGCACACGGCGGTCGCGGCGATGATCTCGCTGGTCGCGGGGCTGGTCGTGTCGTACCTGAAGGCGCGCGCCGAGGCAAGCGGGCTGTCCGCGCAGGGCGGCCTGGTGGAGCGGGCGGAGCGGCTGATCCTGGCGCTGGTCGGCACCGCGCTGGAGGGCCTCGGTGTGCCCGGCGCGCTGGCCGTGGCGCTGTGGCTGCTCGCGGTCGGCTCGGTGATCACGCTCGGGCAGCGGCTGGTGGCGGTGCACCGCTCGGCGGCGGCGAACTCGCTGGCCGACTCGGCTTCGGGTGACCCGGCGGCCGTGCCGTCGGTCGAGCCGTCGGTCGAGCCGTCCGCCGCGTCGCCGGCTGCGTCGGCGGCCGCGTCGACCGTTCTGCCGCCGCCCGCTCCCGACGAGGGGGCGCAGGCCCGGTGAGCGGCGAACTGGCCGGGCGGCTGACCGACCTCGGCTATGCGCTGGGCTGGCGGGCGGTGCGCGCCGCGCCGCCGGGGCTGGCCGCCGGGCTGTTCCGGGCCGGCGCCGACCTGGCCGCGCGCCGCGACGGCGCCGGGGCGCGCCAGCTGCGGGCCAACCTGGCTCGGGTGCTCGCCCACGGCGGTGCCGGGCGGCCCGGTACGGCACCGAGCACGGCACCGAGCACGGCGGAGCTGGACGCCGCGGTGGCCGCCGGGCTGCGGTCGTACGCCCGGTACTGGTGCGAGGCGTTCCGGCTGCCGGCGCTGGACCCGGTGGCGCTGCACGACGCGGTCGACCCGACGGTGGCCGGCGTGGCGCACCTGGAGCGCGCGCTGACCGACGGCCGGGGCGTGGTCGCCGCGCTCACCCACAGCGGCAACTGGGACGTGGCCGGGGCCTGGCTGGTGGAGGCGCTGCGCAGGCGCGGCGAGCCGGCCACCTTCGTCACGGTGGCCGAGCGGCTGCGGCCGGAGTCGCTCTACCGGCGCTTCGTGGCCTACCGGGAGTCGCTCGGCTTCGAGGTGCTGCCCGCCGACGGCGGGGCGCGCACGGTCGCCACGCTGGCCGCCCGGCTGCGCGCCAACCGGGTGGTCTGCCTGGTCGCGGACCGCGAGCTGACCGGCGGCGGCATCGGGGTCGACCTGTGCGGTGAGCCGGCCCGGCTGCCCGGCGGCCCCGCCCAGCTGGCCCGACACACCGGCGCCGCGCTGCTGCCGTTCGGCGGCTGGTTCACCCCCGGCGGCTGGGGCCTGCGGTTCCGTCCGCCGATCGAGGTGCCGGCGGGGCCGGGCGGGCCGGCGGTGCGGGCCGCCACCCAGGCGCTCGCCGACGCGTTCGGGGCCGATCTCGCCGAGCACCCGGCCGACTGGCACATGTTGCAGCCGATCTGGACCGCCGACCGCGCGGTCGCCGCCCCGGTGTCGGAGGTGGCCCGGTGAGCGACGTGGAGCGGCTCGGGCTGATCCGGGCTTCGGCGCGGGCCGGGCTGAAGATCGGCATCGTCTGCCCGTACTCGTTCGACGTGCCGGGCGGTGTGCAGAGCCACGTGGTCGACCTGGCCGAGGCACTGCTGGCGCTCGGCCACAGCGTGAACGTGCTGGCCCCGGCGGAGCTGCCGCGCGACGAGCCGGCGCGGGCCGGGCAGTCCGGCCTGCCGGCGTTCGTCACCCCGGCCGGCAAGGCGGTCGGGGTGCGCTACAACGGCTCGGTCGCCCGGCTGACCTTCGGCCCGGTGGCCTACGCGAGGGTCCGGCGCTGGCTGGCCGAGCACGACTTCGACGTGCTGCACCTGCACGAGCCGATCGCGCCGAGCCTGTCCATGATCGCGCTGGCGGTGGCCGACGGCCCGATCGTGGCGACCTTCCACACCGCCACCGTGCGGTCCCGCGCGCTGACCACGTTCCAGGGCGTGCTGCGGCCGATGCTGGAGAAGATCACCGCCCGGATCGCGGTGTCGCCGCTGGCCCGCCGGGTCCAGGTGGAGCACCTCGGCGGGGACGCGGTGGAGATCCCGAACGGCGTGGACGTGGCCCGGTTCGCCGACGGCCCCGCGCTGCCCGGCTACCCGCGGTCCGGGGTGCGCACGGTCGGCTTCCTCGGCCGGTTCGGCGAGCCGCGCAAGGGGATGGACGTGCTGCTGCAGGCGCTGCGCGCGCTGCCGCCGGAGCTGGCCGCGAGCACCCGGCTGCTCGTCGTCGGGCGGGGCGACGAGGCCGCCCTGCGCCGCCGGGCCGGGGCCGAGCTGGCCGCCCGGATGGACGTGCTCGGCGAGGCCGACGACCGCACGAAGGCCGCCGCGCTGCGCTCGATGGACGTCTACTGCGCGCCCAACCTCGGCGGCGAGAGCTTCGGCATGGTGGTCACCGAGGCGATGGCGGCCGGCGCTCCGGTGCTGGCCAGCGACCTGGACGCGTTCCGCCGGGTGCTCGACGACGGTCGGGCCGGGGTGCTCGTGCCGACCGGTGACCCCGCCGCGCTGGCCACCGCGCTCGCCGCGCTGCTCGGCGACGACGAACGCCGCGCGGGACTGGCGGCGGCTGGCCGGGCCAGGGCCGCCCGCTGGGACTGGCCGGTGATCGCCGAGTCCGTGCTGCGCGTGTACCAGGCTGCCATCGCCGCCGACCCACGCCGCGTCCCGCCTCACCCCGCCGGCCACACCGCCTCGACCGCGGCCGGGTGATGGACCCGTTCGGCCTGCTCCTGGGCTGCGTGCTCGTGGTCGTGCTGCTGCTCGTGGTGGCGTCCTGCCTGCTGAGGGCCAACCGGCTGGACCGGCTGCACGTGCGCACCGACGCGGCCAGGGCCGCCCTGCTGGCCGCGCTGGAGCGGCGCGCGGTGCTGGCCAGGACGCTCGCCAGGCAGCTCGGCGACGGACCGCTGCTGGCCTCGGCCACGCGCACCGAGCGGGTGCCGCCGCCGGAGCGCGAGGCCGCCGAGAACGACCTCGGCCAGTTGCTCGGCGCGGTGCCCTCGGAGCGGGTGCCGGCCGACCTCGGCGTCGAGCTGGCCGACGCCCAGCAGCGGGTGATGCTGGCCAGGCGGGTGCACAACGACGCCGTCCGGGACACGCTGGCGCTGCGCTCCCGGCGGCTGGTGCGCTGGCTGCGGCTGGCCGGCAAGGCCCCGGCCCCCGGCTACTTCGAGATCGCCGACACCGAGGCTGAGCTGGGCGAACCGCTCGCCGCGCCGCCCCGAAGGCGCCGCGCCGGCCGGGTGCTGCTGCTGGACTCCGAGGGCCGGGTGCTGCTGTTCGAGGGGATCGACCCGGCGCGGCCGGAGGAGCCGTTCTGGTTCACCCCGGGCGGCGGGGTGGAGTCGGGCGAGGACGCCCGCTCGGCCGCCCAGCGCGAGCTGGCCGAGGAGACCGGACTGCGGCTGCCGCCCGACGAGCTGGTCGGCCCGGTCTGGCGGCGGCACGCGGTGTTCAGCTTCGACGGGCGCAGCTTCGCCGCCGAGGAGGAGTTCTTCGTCGTCCGCGCGGACCACTGGCGGATCGACACCTCGGGCTTCACCGATCTCGAGGCCGACGTCGTGCTCGGACACCGCTGGTGGACCGACGACGAGCTGCGCCGCACCGGCGCGGTGATCTTTCCCCGGCAGCTGGGAGACCTGCTCGGCGGGCTGCGTGCCAGCAAGTGGGACGGGGTCACGCGCGTCGTGTCGTGACCGACCTACAATCGGAGCCACCCCATCGGGTAACCAACCGAAGGCAGAGAGGTCACAGCGTGTCCGCCGAGCAACTCCCGTCCGATCGTGCCGAGTCTCGCTCCGAGTCTCGCTCCGAGTCATTGCCGCCCACCGAGGGTTCCCAGTTCGGGACCGCCCGGGTCAAGCGGGGCATGGCGGAGATGCTGAAGGGTGGGGTGATCATGGATGTGGTCACCCCGGACCAGGCGAAGATCGCCGAGGACGCCGGCGCGGTCGCCGTGATGGCGCTCGAGCGGGTGCCGGCCGACATCCGGGCCCAGGGCGGGGTCGCCCGGATGAGTGACCCGGACATGATCCAGGGCATCGTCGAGGCGGTCTCCATCCCCGTGATGGCCAAGGCGCGGATCGGCCACTTCGTCGAGGCGCAGGTGCTCCAGTCGCTCGGTGTCGACTACATCGACGAGTCCGAGGTGCTCACCCCGGCCGACGAGGCGCACCACATCGACAAGTGGGCGTTCACCGTCCCGTTCGTCTGTGGCGCGACCAACCTGGGTGAGGCGTTGCGGCGTATCTCCGAGGGCGCCGCCATGATCCGTTCCAAGGGCGAGGCGGGCACCGGCAACGTGGTCGAGGCGACTCGGCACATGCGGTCCATCCGGTCCGAGATCCGCCGGCTCGGCGGGCTGGACAGCACCGAGCTGTACGTGGCCGCCAAGGAGCTGCGCGCCCCGGTCGAGCTGGTGGCCGAGGTGGCCGCCGCCGGCAAGCTGCCCGTCGTGCTGTTCACCGCCGGCGGCATCGCCACCCCGGCCGACGCGGCCATGATGATGCAGCTCGGCGCGGAGGGCGTGTTCGTCGGCTCCGGAATCTTCAAGTCCGGTGACCCGTCCCGGCGCGCCGAGGCGATCGTCAAGGCGACGACCTTCCACGATG
Organism: Pseudonocardia sp.; assembly: GCA_036272155.1. Taxonomy (GTDB): domain Bacteria; phylum Actinomycetota; class Actinomycetes; order Mycobacteriales; family Pseudonocardiaceae; genus Pseudonocardia. The sequence goes on along the minus strand of DATAZG010000163.1, from coordinate 30,656 downwards.
ACCCGGACGTGATCGCCAAGGTGTCGCGTGGGCTCGGCGAGGCGATGGTCGGAATCAACCTGAGCGAGCTGCCGGAGAGCCAGCGCTACGCGGACCGGGGCTGGTAGGAGCCGGTTCTTCCGGTATCGCCCTGCTCTTAATCTCGCGTAGCACGTCAGTACTCTCCGTGCACACCAGAGCACCGTAGGCGTCACGCTCTGCGGTGAATCTTGACTCCCTCGTCACTCAACTCACCTATATTTCTGTGAGTAATGAGGCGGACGTTACGGGAGGTGATTCGTGTGACTGTTGTGACCAGTGCGACTTCACACTCTGTTTCGGCCTATTGGCACGGAGCGCACGGCGGCGGCGATCACCAACCTCCCGTCAGAGCGTTCGCGGCGCGGGCCTGCACGGTGCGGCCCCGTCCTGGGGAGGGGTCCTGATGGGGGATCGACGTGGAGCACGGCTGCGGGCCCGCCGCCGTGAGCTGAACCGGAACCGTCGGGACCGTGCCAGGGGCCTGGTGCCCCGGCTGGACCCGGACAGTGGCGCGCTGGTCCAGCGCCGGCACGCGATGGCGGCGGCCGGCCTGGTCGGTGCGGTCGTGCTGGCGATGGCCGGGGCGCACCTCGCCGGCGCGCTGAGTCACCCGACGAGCGCGACCGGGGAGCTCGCCAGCGAGGTGTCCACGGCCACCGTGCTGCCCAAGGCCGACGTCCAGCCTTACCCGCCGTCGGGGTCAGCCGACTCGGGATCTTCTGATGCCGGGTCGTCCGATGCCGGGTCGTCGCCGGACTCGGACTCGCCCGACTCCTCAGCGCCCGACTCCTCGGCGCCCGACTCTTCAGCGCACAGCTCTTCGTCCCACGGGGCGAAGCACCACTCCGTGTCGCCCGACTCGTCCTCAGCTTCGTCGCCGGACAGCTCGTCGTCCGATGACCCGTCGCCGGACGCTTCGGCGCCGGACGCTTCGTCGCCCGATGCGTCGCCGGACTCCGCGAACGGGGCGCCGGACTCCGGCTACGTGCCGTCGCGCGCCGGCTCGAAGTCGGACCCGGAGGCCGGTAGCGAGCCGATCGGCCCGCCGCTGCCGCCGGCCGACCCGCCGTCGGTGCTGCCGCCGGCCCCGATCTCGCCTGACGCGAACAACCCCACCGGGGTGCCGGCGGGCGTGCCGGCCCTGCCGGGTGCCGTGCCCGCCGCGCCGAGCGCTCTGCCCGCCGGTGCGCCGGCTCTGCCCGCTGGTGCGCCGTCGTTGCCGGGTGGCTTGCCGGCTGGTGCGCCTGCTCTGCCGGCTGGTGCGCCGTCGTTGCCGAGCGGTCTGCCCGCTGGTGCGCCGTCGTTGCCAAGCGGTCTGCCCGCTGGTGCGCCGTCGTTGCCGGGTGGTCTGCCGGCCGCGGCGCTTGCTCTGCCCGCTGGTGCACCGTCGCTGCCTGGTGGTCTGCCGGCCGTGCCCGGTGGCCTGCCCGCCGCGCCGGCAGCTCCGGTCGCCGCTCTTCCGTCGACCTCGGGAGGGCCGGCGGACGCTGCCGCTACCGCGCCGCAACTGCCGGTGATGGGGCCGGACGGTGACAAGCTCGCGGCCGACCCGACCGCGCCGGAGCCGCCCGCACCTCCCGCACCTCCGGCGCCGCCTGGTCTGCCGCTGCCGGGTGGTCTGCCGATCCCGGGTGGTCTGCCGGCTGGGTTGCCGGGTGGTCTGCCGGTTCCGGGTGGCTTGGCGTGTGCTCTGCCGATTCCGGGTGGGTTGCCCGCTGGGTTGCCCGGGGGTCTCCCGGTGCCTGGTGGTCTGCCGCTGCCGGGTGGTCTGCCGATCCCTGGTGGTCTGCCCCTGCCGGGTGGTCTGCCGATCCCTGGTGGTCTCCCGGTGCCGGGTGGTCTGCCGATCCCGGGAGGTTTGCCGGCCGGGTTGCCTGCTGGTCTGCCGCTACCGGGTGGCTCGGCGGCGTGTCCGCCGGGTCCGGGTGGGTTGCCGGCTGGGTTGCCCGGGGGTCTGCCGATCCCCGGTGGCTTGCCGGCGGGCTTGCCGGCCCTGCCGGTCCCCGGTGGTCTGCCGGCGGGCCTGCCGGCACTGCCGGCCGCGGCGGCGCTGCCCGCCGCCCCCGCGTTGCCCGTCGCTCCGGCGGCCGCCCTGCCCGCCGGGAGCTAGCAACCTCCGAACGCACAGAACACTCTCCGGCCCACCGCGGTTGTCCGCCGCGGTGGGCCGGAGTTGTGCGGTACCGGTGTGCGCCGGCGCGGAGCCGGGTGCGCGCCGGCGGGAGTTCGACACGCCGGGCTCAGACGTACTCCATGACCAGCACCGCCGTGCTGCCCGGGGCGAGCGCCGTGTAGCTGTGCGGCACGTCGCTGGGGAAGCAGGCGTAGTCCCCGACGCCGAGCTCGACCTCCTCGCCGACCGGACCGCACCGGATCACCCCGGCCGTCGGCACCAGGTGTTCCACGGTGCCGGGCAGGTGCGCCTCAGCCAGCCGGGCCGCGCCGGGTTCGAGCGCGATCACGTGCAGGTCCCGACGCGCGCCCGGGGGACTGGTCGACAGCACGGTCGCCGTGTAGGGCGCCTCGGCGGACGGGATGACCGGGCCCGCACCCGCCCGGATCACCCGCACCGGTCGGGGCAGCGGGTCGACCACCCGGCTGAACGGCACGCCCAGCGCGACCGCGAGCGCCCACAGCGTCTCCACGCTGGGGTTGCCGCTGCCCGACTCCAGCTGGGACAGGGTCGACTTGGCCAGGCCGGCCCGCTTCGCCAGCTCGGTCAGCGAGAGCCCGGCCCGGTCGCGCTCCCGGCGCAGCGCTCGGGCAATCAGGGGAATCGGGTCTGTTCGTTCCATCGGTCTCTCTGTTCGACTTGACGAACGCGCGTACTCATGTTCAGTATAAGGGACTATGTGTTCGATCTGGCGAACGACCGCACGGGATGACCTGCGCGACGCCGCCGCACTCGGCGTGGCGATGATCGTGGTCGGCGGCTCCTTCGGCGCACTGGCGGCGTCCGCCCACGTCCCGCTGCTGCTCACCGTGGCGATGTCGGTGTTCGTGTTCGCCGGCGGCTCGCAGTTCCTGGCGGTGGCGGTGATCGCGGCCGGGGGTGCCCCGGTGGCCGCGGTGCTGGGCGGGCTACTGCTCAACCTGCGGCATCTGCCGTTCGGTCTGGCGGTCGGGGACCTCGTCGGGCGGTCCTGGCCGGCGCGGCTGCTCGGTGCGCACTTCATGGTGGACGAGGTCGTCGCGTTCGCCCGGTCCCGGCCCGATCCGGCGCGGGCCCGGCGCGGCTACTGGCTGGTCGGCGTGCTGATGTTCCTCGGCTGGAACGTGGGCACGGTGCTCGGCGCGCTGTCCGGGGCGGCGGTGCCGGACCCGGAGCGGTTCGGCGTGGACGCCGCCTTCCCGGCCGCGCTGCTCGCGTTGCTGCTGCCCGCCCTGCGCCGGGCCGACGCGGCCAGGGTCGCGCTGCTCGGCGCGGCGTTGGCGCTGGTCGGCACGCCGTGGCTGCCGGCCGGCCTGCCGGTGCTGGTGGCGCTGGTCGGCCTGGTCGCGGCGGGGCGGGCACCGGAGTCGAAGGAGTTGGTCCGGTGAACCTGACCGGTTGGGCGGTGGCCGGCCTCGCGGCGGGCACGTACGTGGTCCGGCTGTCCGGGCTGCTGCTGCGCCGGCGGCTGCGCATCCCGGACGGGGTCCGCCGCTACCTGGACCTCGGCGCCACGGCGCTGCTCGTCGCGCTGGTCGCCACGGCCGCGCTCACGCAGGCCGGCGGCTTCGTCGGCTGGGCCCGGCCGGCGGGGGTGGCCCTCGGCGCGGTGGCCGCCTGGCGCCGGCTGCCGCTGGTCGTCGTCGTGCTGGTCGCGGCCGGTGGTACGGCGGCGCTGCGGCTGGTGGGCGTGCCCTGAACCTGGTGGTCAGGGGAGCAGGAGGACGGCGGTCGGCACGGCGACCAGGGCCAACGCCGCCAGCCTCGGTACCAGGCGCAGGGCCAGCGGTGGGGCGTCCGGCTGGTGGTCGAGGCGGTCGAGGCGGCCGCTCACGGCGGCGGAGAACGAGGTCAGCGTGGCCCGGCCGGACAGCGTGGCCGCACCGCCGACCCGGCGCAACGCACCGGCGAGCGCGAGGCGGCCGGTGCGCGCCCTGGCCACGTCGTCGGCGCGCATCTCGACCAGCGCGGCCACGGCCACCTGGGCGCGCGCCATGCCGGGTACCCACGGCGCGGTGGCGCCCCAGGCGACGAACGGCAGCACCACCAGGTCGTGGCGTTCCCGCAGGTGAGCGCGTTCGTGGGCGAGGACTGCGGCCAGCTCGGCGGGCGACAGGGCGGCGAGCGTGCCCTCGCTGACCACCAGCCGGGAGCGCAGCCCGGGCAGGCAGTAGGCCACCGGCAGGGGGTGAGCCAGCACCCGCGCGCCGGCCATCGCGGGCCACGGGGTGGCCAGCACGTCGAGCAGGTCGCGGTGCCGCCGCCGGGCTCGCAGGGTGCGGGTGACGGCCAGGCCGAGCACCCCGAACAGTCGGGCGGCCAGCGCGGCGGTCGCGGCCAGTGCGAGCACCTGCCAGGGCCCGAGCCCGGGCGGCCAGTCCCACCGGCGGAGGTGGCCGGCGAGCGCGCCGACCGCCGCCGGCAGCGAAGCGCCCAACGGGGCGAGCCCGAAGCTCACGCCCGCGCCTAGCAGTGCCAACCCACCGGCCAGCCCGACGGCCTGCCAGAGCAGCAGTGCGCCCGTCGGGTCCAGGGCCGGCCACCGGGCGGCGGCGAGCGCCCGGCTGACCGGCTCGGCCAGCAACACACCCAGCACGAGCAGCGCCGCCGCGTTCGGGATCACCGCAGCAGGTCGCGCAGCGCGGCCTGTTCCTCCGGCGGCATGCCGCCCAGGAAGCGGACCAGCACGGCCCCCCGGTCGGGCGCGCCCTCCAGTGCATCCCGCATCAGGGTGGCGATGTGGTCCTCCCGCGTGCCGGACGCCTGGTAGCGGTGGGCGCGGCTGTCGCGGGCGCGGCTGACCAGGCCCTTGCGTTCCAGCCGCCCGAGCACGGTGAGCACCGTGGTGGTGGCCAGCTCCCGCTGGGCCAGCGCGTCCTGCACGTCGCGCGCCGTGCACGGCTCGGGCGCCGTCCACAGCACGTCCATGACCGCCCGCTCCAGCTCCCCCAGGCCTGCCATTCCACCCCTATCCCGATACGTGACTGCCATCATTCTACAAGAAGTAGAACTTCTACCGGCTGTAGAAGTAAGCTCGAGTCATGATCGACGACCTGACAGCGGCCCGAGAACAGATGGAGCTCTCGCTGAGCTTCCACATCGTGTTCGCGGTCCTCGGCGTGGGTATGCCGTGGCTGATGCTGGCGGCGGAGTGGCGCGGGCTGCGCACCGGCGACCCGCGCTGGACCGCACTGGCGCGGCGCTGGTCCAAGGCGGTGGCCGTGCTGTTCGCGGTCGGCGCGGTGTCCGGCACCGTGCTGTCCATCGAGTTCGGGCTGCTCTGGCCGGTGTTCATGGCGCGCTTCGGCTCGGCGATCGGGCTGTCGTTCACGCTGGAGTCGTTCGCGTTCTTCATCGAGGCGATCTTCCTCGCGCTCTACCTGTACGGCTGGAACCGGCTCAGTCCCCGCGTGCACCTGCTCACCGCCGTCCCGGTGGCGCTCGGCGGCATGGCGTCGGCGCTCTTCGTGACCACCGCGAACGCCTGGATGAACGGGCCGGTCGGCCTGGTCACGGGGCCCAAGGGTGACCTGGTCGCCACCGAGCCGCTCGGCCCGTTCCTCGCCCCGACCGCCGGCCCACAGATGGTGCACATGGGCCTCGCCGCGCTGATGTGCACCGGCCTCGCGGTGGCCGCCGTGTACGCCTTCGCCATGCTGCGCGACCCGGCCAAGCGGGACGGCTACCACCGGCGTGGGCTGGCCGCCGGCGCCCTGCTCGGGCTGACCTGCGCGCCGCTGCAGGTCCTGGTGGGGGACTGGGCGACGCGCGTGGTCGCCGACGTGCAGCCGGCCAAGTTCGCGGCCATGGAGAGCCTGCCCGAGACGATGGACGGCGCGCCCTTCCACGCCGGGCCGTTCGAGATCCCGAACGCGCTGTCGCTGCTGCTGCACTTCGACCCGCACGCCCGCGTCATCGGCATGGACGCGATCCCACCGCCGGACCGCCCGCCCGTCGCCGTGGTGCACTGGTCCTTCCAGCTGATGGCCGGCATCGGCACCGCGCTCCTCGCGCTGGCCGCCTGGGCGCTCTGGCTCTACCTGCGCCACCGCCGAGCCACCCGAGCCGCGCGGGCCGCCGTTTCCGGGAGCGGCACCGGCGTCCCGGCCGGGCGGACCGGCGGCGCGGTGCACCCCACGGACCGGCGGGTGTTCCTGCTGGTCATGGTGGCCGCCGGGCCGGCGCCGTTCGTCGCGCTGCTGGCCGGCTGGATCGTCACCGAGGTCGGCCGCCAGCCGTGGATCGTCTACCGGGTGATGCGGGTGCCCGAGGCGCTCACGTCGCAGACCGGCCTTGCCACCTACCTGTACGCCACGGCGGTGATCTACCTGGTGCTGGCGGTCGCGCTGGTGGCCATCCTCCGCCGGATCGCCCGGGGCACCACCCCGCCCGACCCGGCGCCCACCACCCCGGTCCGCGACGAGGTCCCGGCATGAACCGCTCGTCAAACCCCGTGAGTGGCGAATTGGGCTATAGCCCAACTTGCCACTCACGGGTCCTGAGCTGGGACGGAGCGCCGAAATGAGTGCGGTGGACGGGTTGGGGCTGGTGATCTTCGTGGGGTTGGCCGCCTACACGGTGCTGGGTGGGGCCGACTTCGGCGCCGGGCTGTGGGACCTGAGCCGGGACCGGGCGCAGCGCGACCTCGTGGCGCGCGCCATGGCGCCGGTCTGGGAGGCCAACCACGTGTGGTTGATCTTCGTGGTGATCACGCTGTTCACCGGGTTCCCCGGGGCGTTCGGGGTGCTGTCGCGGGCGTTGGTGGCGCCGGTCTCGGTCGCACTGCTCGGCATCGTGCTGCGGGGTGCCGCGTTCGTGTTCCGCCAGTACGGCGCGCCGTACGGAGGCGCACCCGTGCGGGGGACCGCGCTGTGGGGACGGGTGTTCGCGATCTCCTCGCTGGTCACCCCGTTCGCGTTCGGCACGGCGGCCGGGGCGCTGGCCGCCGGCACGCTGCGCGCGGACGGCTCGGCCGGGCTCTGGTCGCCCTTTCTGGCCCCGCTGCCGCTGCTCGCCGGCCTGCTCGCGGTGACCTGCTGCGCCTACCTGGCGGCCGTGTACCTCAGCCGCGACGCCGAGCGGATCGACTCGCCCGCCCTGGTGGCCCGGTTCCGCCGGCGCGCGCTGGGTACCGGGGTGGTGGCCGGCGGGCTGGCCCTGGCCGCGCTGCCGGTCCTGCCGCCGGCGCTGGGTGGCGAGCTGCGTGGGGTCGGCCTGCCGGCGGTGCTGGTGTCGGCGACCGGCGGCGTGCTCGGCCTGGTGCTGCTGTGGCGCCGCAGGCACAGCGCGGCCCGGGTCGCGGCGGCGTGCGCGCCGGTCGGGCTGCTCGCCGGCTGGGCGCTGGGCGTGTACCCGTGGGTGCTGCCGGGCCAGGTGCTGCTGGCTGAGTCGGCGGCGCCCCCGGTGATCGCCGGGCCGGTGCTCCTCGTGCTGCTCACCGGCCTGGCAATCGTCGCGCCCAGCTACGTCTTCATGCTGCGCGTCCTGCGCGCCGGAGTGGACTGACTCCGGACACTAGGTCCGGGCGTGTTCCGGGGCCGCGTCGTAGCGAGCGAAGTGGCGGGTGAACACGGCGGTGCCGGAGGTCATCGCGCGCAGGTCGACGGCGTAGCGCAGCAGCTCCACGGCCGGTACCTCGGCGTGCACCACGGTCCGCCCCGGGCCCGCTCTGCCGTCCTCCCCGGTGTCCAGTTCCGTACCCAGCACCCGGCCACGCCGCGAGGACAGGTCACCGAGCACGGTGCCGAGGTGCTCGTCCGGGATCCGCACGGTCACCTCGTCCACGGGTTCGAGCAGCACGGTGCCGCAGGCGGTGGCCACCTCGCGCAGGGCCAGCGCGCCGGCGGTCTGGAACGCGGCGTCCGAGGAGTCCACGCTGTGCGCCTTGCCGTCGACCAGGGTGAACCGGACGTCGACCACCGGGCAGCCCTCGGTCAGGCCGCGCTCCATCTGCGCCCGCACGCCCTTCTCCACGCTCGGGATGTACTGCGTGGGCACCGAGCCGCCGACCACCTTGGACACGAACTCGAGGCCGGAGCCCCTGGGCAGCGGTTCCGCCTCGATGTGCACGACCGCGAACTGGCCGTGCCCGCCGGACTGCTTGACGTGCCGCCCGGTGGCCCGGCCGGGCCTGGCCAGCGTCTCCCGCATGGCCACCCGGACCGGCTCGGTGTCCACCTCGGCGCCACCGGCGCGCAGCCGGGACAGCACCACGTCGGAGTGCGCCTCGCCCATGCACCACAGCACGGTCTGGTGGGTCTCCTGGTTGCGCTCCAGGCGCAGTGTCGGGTCCGACGCCACGAGCCGCGCGAGCGTCTTGACCAGCGCGTCCTCGTCGCCCCGGGTGTGCGCGGTGATCGCCACCGGGAGCAGCGGCTGGGGCAGCTCCCACGGGGCGAGCAGCAGCGGGTGGTCACTGGCGGAGACGGTGTCGCCGGTCTCGGCGGAGCCGAGCTTGGTCAGCGCGCAGATGTCGCCGGCCACGCAGCTGGACACCTCGCGCAGGTTCGCGCCCAGCGGGGAGTAGACGTGGGCCAGCCGCTCGTCGCCGTCGTGCCCGTGCTCGTCGGCACCCCCGGGCGCCCCGCCAGAACCGGAGCCCGAGCCCGAGCTAGAGCCCGAGCCCGAGCCCGAGCCAGAACCAGAGCCCGAGCCGTTCGAGCCGTTGCCGGGCGACCAGCCGTGCCCGGACACGTGCACGCTCCGCTCGGGGCGCAGCGTGCCGGAGAACACCCGGACCAGCGACACCCGGCCGACGTAGGCGTCGGCGGACGTGCGCACGACCTCGGCGGCGAGCGGGCCGGCCGGGTCGGCGGTCAGCGGTGGGTGCGCGGCGCCGTCCACCCCGGTCACCGCGGGGAGCGGGTGCTCGACGGGGGAGGGGAAGCCGCCGACGATCAGCTCCAGCAGCTCGGGCAGCCCGGTGCCCGAGGACGCGCAGACCGGGACCACCGGGTGGAAGCTGCCCCGGCTGACCGCCTTCTCCAGATCGGTGATCAGGGTGGCGGTGTCGATCTCCTCGCCCTCGAGGTAGCGCTCCATGAGGGACTCGTCCTCGCTCTCCGCGATGATGCCCTCGATCAGCTCGTTGCGGGCCTCCTCGGCGTCCTCCGGCGGCTCGCCCACCTGCCGCCCACCGACCGTGCGGGACAGCAGCCCGTACAGCCCGGACAGGTAGCCGCCCTCGCGCATCGGCAGGTACAGCGGGAGCACGCCGGCGCCGAACGCGGTCTGGCAGCCGTCGACCTCCGACTCCAGCTCGGCCCGCTGGTGGTCGCACCGGGCCACCACGACCGCGCGCGGCATGCCTACCGCCGCGCACTCCCGCCACAGCGCCACGGTGGCCGCGTCGATGCCGGCGCCGACCTCACGGCCCGCCCCGTCCGCCGCGCTGACCACGAACAACGCCGCGTCCGCCGCGCGCAGGCCGGCCCGCACCTCACCGACGAAGTCGCCGTACCCGGGGGTGTCGATCAGGTTGATCTTGATGTTCTGGTGTCGCAGGGGGGCGACCGAGAGCGCGACCGAGCGCTGCTGCCGGACGGCGGCGGGGTCGTGGTCGCAGATGGTGCTGCCGTCGACGACGGTGCCGGCCCTGGGAATCACGCCGGCGGTGGCCAGCAGTGCCTCGACCAGGGTGGTCTTCCCGGACCCGGAAGGCCCGACCAGGACCACGTTGCGGATCGCGGTCGGGTCCGCTGCCACGATCGCGCCGGTTCCCTGGCCGGCGTCAACTCTGACTGCCATCTGAACCACCTCCGTCTACCTGCTGGTTACCTCCACGTCGCGTGTCCGATCTCACACCCGATGACCGGCTCAAACAAGGGTTCCGGCGCACTCAACTGCCCTGGTCGGCCGCGGCCGAGGCTCGCCTACCCTGGATGGGGTGACGACCGTCGGTGTGCTCGCCCTGCAGGGTGATGTCCGGGAACATCTGGCCGCGCTCTCCGACTGCGGGGTGCGCGCGGTACCGGTGCGCCGCGCCGCCGAGCTGGCCGCGGTCGACGCGCTGGTGCTGCCGGGCGGGGAGTCGACCACGATGAGCCGGCTGCTGGAGACCTTCGAGCTGCTCGAGCCGGTGCGCGCCCGGATCGCCGACGGCATGCCCGCCTACGGCTCCTGCGCCGGGATGATCCTGCTGGCCCGCCAGGTGCTGGACGGCCGGGCAGACCAGCGCCAGCTCGGCGGGCTGGACGTGGTGGTGCGGCGCAACGCGTTCGGGCGCCAGGTCGACTCGTTCGAGACCGACCTGTCGGTGGCCGGGGTGCCCGGCGGCCCGGTGCACGCCGTGTTCATCAGGGCACCGTGGGTGGAATCGGTCGGCCCGGACGTCGAGGTGCTGGCCACCGTGCCGCGGTCGCCGCAGCAGGGGCCGGGCGCCGGGGCGGCCGAGGGTAGGATCGTCGCGGTTCGGCAGGGCATGGTGCTGGCTACCGCGTTCCATCCCGAGCTGACCGGTGACGGGCGGGTGCACCGCCTGTTCTGCGACCTGGTCCGAGGTGGCGACCGAGCGCTGAATACAGCGACCGGCTAGCCCCGGGACGTACGGGCGGCGAGTGCCGCGGAAGGGGCATCCATGAGCGGCCATTCAAAATGGGCGACCACCAAGCACAAAAAGGCCGTCGTCGACGCCAAGCGCAGCAAGATGTTCGCCAAGCTGATCAAGAACATCGAGGTGGCCGCGCGCAACGGCGGGGGAGACCCGGCCGGCAACCCGACGCTCTACGACGCCATCCAGAAGGCCAAGAAGAGCTCGGTGCCCAACGACAACATCGACCGAGCGCTCAAGCGCGGTTCCGGCGCCGACGGCGGGGGCGCCGACTACCAGTCGATCACCTACGAGGGCTACGGCCCGAACGGGGTCGCGATCCTGGTCGAGTGCCTGTCCGACAACCGCAACCGGGCCGCCTCCGAGGTGCGCACCGCGATGACCCGCAACGGCGCCCAGATGGCCGACCCGGGGTCGGTGGCCTACCTGTTCACCCGCAAGGGCGTGGTGATCGTGCCCAAGGCCGACTCGTCGGCGGGTGAGGACGACGTCCTGCTGGCGGTGCTGGACGCGGGCGCCGAGGAGGTCAACGACATCGGCGACAGCTTCGAGGTCGTCTCCGAGGCCACCGACATGGTCGCGGTCCGCACCGCGCTGCAGGACGCCGGCATCGACTACGACTCCGCCGACCTCACCTTCCTGCCCTCGGTCTCGGTGCCGCTCGACGCGGACGGCGCACGCAAGGTCTTCAAGCTGATCGACGCGCTGGAGGACAGCGACGACGTGCAGAACGTGTACGCCAACTTCGACGTCTCCGACGAGGTACTGGCCGAGGTCGAGTGACCGCGTGACCCGGTGACCGAACGGCCCCGTCGAGGGGCCGAACGGGTGGTGCCGCTGTCGCCCCAACGGGTGGTCAGCCGCAGTCCAGGTGAGGGTTAAGCGCTTAACTGCCGCCGCCACAAATACCCCTTTGGGGCGGTAGATTTGCGCAAATCAGTTGATCGAGTAGTTCCCGCCGCTCGGGGCAGGCTCCTAACCTTGCGCTCACCGTCCGGGCCCCCAGGACTTCCCGGGACCGAGACGGCTGGCGAACGGGCTTCCCTATTCTCGACGAGGAGATCCTGGTGCGACGCTCCAGCGGTTCGGTCAGATTGGTGGCGATCCTGGCGATCGGCGCCGCACTGTTCACGGCGGGTTGCAGTACCGAGCGGACCAGCGGCGGCAACGCCGCCGGCGGCTCCGGTCCGGTGAAGATCGGCCTGGTCACCAAGACCGATACCAACCCCTACTTCGTCACCCTGCGCGAGGCGGCCAAGGCGGCCGCCGACCAGCAGGGTGCCCAGCTGATCGCGCTGGCCGGCAAGTTCGACGGCGACAACGAGGGCCAGGTCGCCGCCATCGAGAACCTCGTGCAGCAGGGCGTCAAGGGCATCCTGATCACGCCGAGCAACTCCGGCGGCATCATCGGCGCGCTGCAGCAGGCCAAGGGCCGGGGCATCACGGTCATCGCGCTGGACACCGAGACCGACCCGAAGGACGCCGTCGACGCCACCTGGGCGACCGACAACCTGGGCGCCGGGCAGAAGCAGGGCGCCTACGTGAAGGCCGCGCTGAACGGCGCCGCGCCGAAGGTGCTGCTGCTGGACGGCACGCCGGGCGGCGCGGTCGACACGCAGCGCCACGACGGGTTCCTCAAGGGCATCGGCCTGGCCAACGGCGCCCCGGAGATCAAGGGTGCGGCGAACGCCAACGGCGACCAGAACACCGCTCAGCAGGCCACCGAGAACCTGCTGCAGCGCTCCACCGACATCAACGCCGTCTACACGCTCAACGAGCCGACCGCGCGTGGCGCGTACGCGGCGCTGCAGGCGAAGGGCCTGATCGGCAAGGTCGTGATCGGCTCGATCGACGGCGGCTGCCAGGGCGTGCAGGACGTCAAGGCCGGCAAGTACGCGGCCACCGTGATGCAGTTCCCGAAGAAGATGGCGCAGGACGGCGTGGCCGCCGTGGTGGCCTTCGCCAAGGACGGCACCAAGCCGGCCGGCTTCCACGACACCGGCTCGGAGCTGATCACCGACAAGCCCGTGGCCGGCCTGGAGTCCAAGGACACGACGTTCGGCCTGCAGAACTGCTGGGGCTGAGCGTGAGCGTTGATCGAGAAGCGGGGGCGGCGTCGTGACCACCGTCGTGGGGCAGCGCCGCCGCATCGGCGTCTCCGAGCTGGTGCTGCGCTACCCGGCGCTCGGGCCGAGCTGCGCGCTGATCCTGGCGATCGTGATCTTCTCGGTGGCCACGAACACGTTCCTCAGCCTGGACAACTTCAGCCTGGTGGTCGAGCAGTCGCTGGTCGTCGGCACCCTGGCGCTCGGCCAGACGCTGGTCATCCTGACCGCCGGCATCGACCTGGCGAACGCCGCGATCATGGTGTTCGGCACGCTGCTGATGGCCAAGCTGGCCGGCGGCGGCGGCTTCACCGCGCTGCTGGCCGGCATCGTGCTCTGCGCGGCCGTCGGCTCGATCTCCGGTGTGCTGGTCACGTCGCTGCGGCTGCCGCCGTTCATCGTCACCCTCGGCATGCTGACCGTGGTGGCGGCCTCGTCGCGGATCTTCGCGGCCGGCCAGAGTTTCCCGGTCACCAACGGGCTGCTCAACCTGCTCGGCCAGCGGTTCTACCTGTTCGGCCGGGTCGAGATCACGCTCGGCATGCTGCTCGGCGTGGTCATGTTCGTGGTGCTCTGGTACGCGTTGACCCGCACCGCGTGGGGCCGGCACGTGTACGCGCTCGGCAACGACCCGGAGGCCGCCCGGCTGACCGGTATCCACGTGAACCGGACGCTGTTCAGCGTGTACCTGCTGGCCGGGATCGTCTACGGGTTCGCCGCCTGGCAGGCCATCGGGCGGATCCCCAACGCCGACCCGAACGCGTACCAGACCGGCAACCTGGACAGCATCACCGCCGTCGTGATCGGCGGTACCAGCCTGTTCGGCGGCCGGGGCGGTGTGCTCGGCACGCTGGTCGGCGCGCTGATCGTGAGCGTGCTGCGCAGCGGGCTCACCCAGGCCGGCATCGACGAGCTCTACCAGGACGTGGCGACCGGCCTGCTGGTCATCGTCGCGGTCGCCCTGGACCAGCTGGCCAGGAGGAGGTCCCGGTGAGCACCCCGGAGGCTACGGCGACACCGGCGCAGCCGCCGCCCGTCACCGACGCCGTGCTGCGGGCCGAAGGCCTGGTCAAACGCTACGGCAGCGTCACCGCGATCGACGGCGCCGACTTCGACCTGCGCCCGGCCGAGGTGCTCGCGGTGATCGGGGACAACGGCGCGGGCAAGTCGACCATGATCAAGGCGCTGTGCGGCGCGGTGATCCCGGACGAGGGCACCATCTGGCTGGACGGCGAGGAGGTGCACTTCCACTCGCCGATGGACGCCCGCCGGGCCGGCATCGAGACCGTCTACCAGACGCTCGCCGTGGCGCCCGCGATGGACATCGCCGGCAACCTCTACCTCGGCCGCGAGCAGCGCAAGAAGGGGCTGCTCGGCACCGTGTTCCGCGCCCTGGACCACAAGGGCATGCGGGCCGAGGCGCAGCGCCAGCTGGACGCGCTCGGGGTGGCCACCGTGCAGAACATCGGCCAGCTGGTCGAGACGCTGTCCGGCGGCCAGCGCCAGGCCGTCGCGGTGGCCAGGGCGGCGATGTTCGCGCGCAAGCTGGCGATCATGGACGAGCCCACCGCGGCGCTCGGTGTGCGCGAGTCGTCCATGGTGCTGGACCTGATCCGGCGGATCAGGGACAACGGGCTGCCGGTGGTGCTGATCAGCCACAACATGCCGCACGTGTTCGAGATCGCGGACCGGATCCACGTGCACCGGCTCGGCCGGCGGGTCGCCGTCGTCAAGCCGGACGACTACCAGATGAACGAGGTCGTCGCCCTGATGACCGGGGCGCTGCGGCTCGACGAGAACGGCAACCTGGTCGACCAGAAGGCGGAGCTCAACCACCGCAACCCCCGGTCCGGCGGGTGACCCCGGCGCGCCGAGGCACCGTGCTCTGCGTCGGGCTGACCACGCTGGACGTGGTGCACCACGTGGCCGGCCCGCCGCGCTGGGGACAGAAGGAGCGGTCGGTCGGCGGCGAGCTGCTGGCCGGCGGGCCGGCGGCGAACGCGGCGGTCACCGCGGCGCGGCTGCTCGGCTCCGCCCGGCTGCTCAGCGCGGTCGGCCCGGGGCCGGCGGCCGGACCCGCGCACGCCGACCTCGCCGCGCACGGCGTCGACCTCATCGACCTGGCCCCGGCCGACTGGCGGCTGCCGGTGGCCAGCGCCCTGGTCGACGTCAACACCGGGGAACGCACCGTGGTCTCGCCCGGCGCGCTGGGCCGCCGGGCTGTCGATGGCGCGCAGTACTCGCTGGCCGGCCTGCTCGACGGGGTGGCCGTGGTGCTCCTGGACGGCCACCACCCGGGGCTGGCCGCCCGGGTCGCCGCCGAGGCCGCGCGCGCCGAGGTCCCGGTGCTGCTCGACGCCGGCAGCTGGAAGGACGAGCTGGAGCCGGTGCTGCCCCGGGTCGGCCTGGCCGCCTGCTCGGCCGACCTGTGCCCGCCCGGCGGCCGCCGCGCCGGCGACGACCCGATCGGTGCCGCCACCGCCCTGCACCGGCGCGGCGTGCCGACCGTGCTGGTCACCGACGGTCCCCGGCCGATCGTGTGGAGCACCATCGACGGCAAGCGGGGCAAGGTCGACGTGCCGGTGATCCGGGCGGTGGACACCCTCGGCGCCGGCGACGCATTCCACGGCGCGCTGGCCGCCGCCCTCGCGGTGCGCCCCGGTGAGCTGCCCCGGTGCGCCGCGCTGGCCGCCGAGGTCGCCGCCGTGCGCTGTGCCCACCTCGGCTCGCGGGCCTGGCTGGGCGAACCCGAGCTGGCGGCGGTGGTGGCCCGGCTGAGCTCCGTCGGGCGTGGGGTCGCCCGGTGAGTTTCCTGTGTTGTTGTTGTCGTTTCCGGTAGGCGTGTGGAGATCGAACGGGGTGGCACGGTGAGCAGCGCGGCGGGTGGCGGGATCGTGACCGAGGAGCAGGTGGACCGGGCCGCCGGGCTCGCGTCCGGCGGGCGGGCGCTGCTCGGCATCGTCGGCGAGCCGGGGGCGGGCAAGTCCACGCTGGCCCAGGCGCTGCTCACGTCGCTGACCGAGCGTGGGGTGCGCACCGCGCTGGTCGGCATGGACGGCTTCCACATCGCGCACCGGGCGCTCACCGAGCTGGGCCTGGTCGAGATCAAGGGCGCGCCGATCACGTTCGACGTGGCCGGCTACGTGTCGCTGCTGCGGCGGCTGCGCGACCCCGCCGAGCAGCTGGTCTGGGCGCCGGAGTTCCGCAGGGAGATCGAGGACGCGATCCAGTCGGCGGTGCCGGTGCACCCGGACGTCCAGCTGGTGCTCACCGAGGGCAACTACCTGCTGGCGGACGGTCCGTGGCGGCCGGTGCGGGACCTGCTCGACGAGGTCTGGTACGTCGATGTGCCCGAGGACCTGCGGCGATCTCGGCTTGCCGCCCGGCACGAGTTCTACGGCCGCACCCCCGAGCAGGCCTGGCAGCGCACCCTCGGCTCCGACGAGCGCAACGCCGAGACCGTCGTGGCCACCAAGGGCCTGGCCCACCTGGTAGTCACCCTTTCGACCTGACCCCGCGCCCCGTCGGTGTGCGGCGCCCCGTGGGTGGGTTCGGCGCGTCGGTGGGTGGGATGTCGGGCGGCTCCCGTAGCCTCTCCTCGAACAGGTGTTCGTGACCGGTGCGCGGCGCGGTTGAGACGGCGCGGTCGAGCGAGAGGGGCAGTGCGGGTGCGGGTGCTCGGCGTCGACCCCGGCCTCACCAGGTGCGGCATCGGCGTGGTCGACGGTGACGGCGGCCGGCAGGTCCGGTCCGTGGCGTACGGCGTGGTCCGCACCCCGGCCGACGACGAGGTGTCCCGCCGGCTGCTGCGGGTCGCCGACGGGGTGCGCGCGGCGATCGCCGAGCACCGGCCGGACGTGGTGGCCGTCGAGCGGGTGTTCAGCCAGGCGAACGTGCGCACGGTGATGGGTACCGCGCAGGCCAGTGGTGTGGTGGCGCTGGTCGCCGCGCAGGCCGGGCTGCGCGTGGTGTTTCATACCCCGAGCGAGGTGAAGGCCGCCGTGACCGGGTCGGGGCGGGCCGACAAGGAGCAGGTCACCGCGATGGTGACCAGGCTGCTCGGGCTCGCCGAGGCACCCCGCCCCGCCGACGTGGCCGACGCACTCGCCCTGGCCATCTGCCACTGCTGGCGGGGCCCCATGCTCGACCGGATGGCGGAGGCCAAGGCCACGTCGGACCGGCTGGCCAAGGCCCACCGGGCGCGGCTGGCCGAGGCCGCGACGAAGGGGAAGTGAGCGGGATGATTTCTTCGGTGCGCGGTCCGGTGCTGACCATCGGGCTGGATCATGCGGTGGTGGAGGTCGGCGGCGTCGGGCTCGCGGTGCACGCCACCCCGGGCACTCTGGCCACGCTGCGCCGGGGCGAGGAGGCCAGGCTGGCCACCGCGCTGGTGGTCCGGGAGGACTCGCTGACCCTGTACGGCTTCGCGAACGCCGAGACCAGCGGCCTGTTCGGGCTGCTGCAGACGGTCACCGGGGTCGGCCCGAGGCTCGCGCTGAGCATTCTTGCGGTGCTGGAGCCGGAGGCGCTGTGCCGCGCGCTGGCCGACGGTGACACGGCGGCGCTGAAGCGGGTGCCGGGCGTCGGGCTGAAGAGCGCCGAGCGGCTGGTGCTGGAGCTGCGCGACAAGGTAGCCGCGGTCGCGCCGGTGCCGGTCGGAGGCGGTGCCGGAGTGCCGGCCAGCGGTCGGGACCACGTGGTGGAGGCGCTGGTCGGCCTCGGTTTCGCGGCCAAGCAGGCGGAGGCGGCGGTCGACGGGGTACTGGGCGAGAACGGCAACGGCGGCGGCCCGGTCGACACCTCGGCCACGTTGCGCACCGCGCTGAGCAGGCTGGGCAAGGCGCGGTGACGGCGTGACCGAGCCGGTGGTGTCCGCGAACGCCGAGCCGGAGGACCTGGACGCCGAGGCCAGCCTGCGGCCCCGCCGGCTGGGCGAGTTCATCGGCCAGGCCAGGGTGCGGGAGCAGCTGGAGCTCGTGCTGGAGGGGGCCCGCCGGCGCGGCGACCCGCCCGACCACGTGCTGCTCTCCGGCCCGCCCGGCCTCGGCAAGACCAGCTTGGCCATGATCATCGCGACCGAGCTCGGGGCCCCGCTGCGGATCACCTCGGGCCCGGCGCTGGAGCGGGCCGGTGACCTGGCCGCCATGCTGTCCAACCTCATGCCCGGCGACGTGCTGTTCATCGACGAGATCCACCGCATCGCCCGGCCCGCCGAGGAGATGCTGTACCTGGCGATGGAGGACTTCCGGGTCGACGTTGTGGTCGGCAAGGGCCCCGGCGCGACCAGCATCCCGCTGGACATCGCCCCGTTCACGCTGGTCGGAGCCACGACCAGGGCGGGCGCGCTGACCGGCCCGCTGCGCGACCGGTTCGGCTTCACCGCGCACATGGAGTTCTACGAGCCGGCCGAGCTGGACCAGGTGCTCCGCCGCGCGGCGGTGATCCTGAACGTCGACCTGCGCCCGGACGGCGCCAACGAGATCGCGGGGCGGTCCCGCGGCACGCCGCGCATCGCGAACCGGCTGCTGCGCCGCGTCCGCGACTACGCCGAGGTGCGCGCCGACGGTGCGGTCACCCGGTCGGTGGCGCGCGCCGCGCTGAAGGTCTACGACGTGGACGAGCTGGGGCTGGACCGGCTGGACCGCGCGGTGCTCAGCGCCCTGGTGCGGTCCTTCCGGGGCGGCCCGGTCGGCGTATCGACGCTGGCAGTGGCGGTGGGCGAGGAACCGGCTACCGTGGAGGAGGTCTGCGAGCCTTTTCTGGTGCGGGCCGGTATGTTGGCGCGCACCCCGCGTGGTCGGGTTGCCACCGCGGGCGCCTGGCGGCACCTGAACCTGGAGCCGCCGCCGCACGCGGCCGGGGAGCACGGGGAACCTCCACCTGTACTTTTCGGGTTGTGAGGTTGGCAGACTCGATGACCCTCACGGAAGTACGGAGAAAATGAACCTCTCTACGTTGTTCCCGCTCATCATCCTGTTGCTGTTCATCCCGATCCTGCTCAGCAGCCGTCGGCAGAAGAAGCAGATGGCGTCGATGCAGCAGCTGCAGAGCTCGCTGTCCGAGGGCGACGTGGTGGTGACGACGTCCGGGCTGCGGGGCACCGTGGTGGACAGCAGCTACGAGGACACCGTTGACATCGAGATCGCGCCGGGCGTGGTGACCACCTGGATCCGCGCCGCGGTCCGCGAGACCGTCAACCCGGCCACGGACAGCGCGGACGACACCGCGTCCGACGGAGCCGACGACGGGGCACCGAAGTCGGACCACGTCACCCCGCTCGACGACGCACTGCCCGAGTCCGCCCCCAAGGCGCCCGAGGCACCGAAGACCGACGAGCACCCCGAGTCCGTCGCGGACCCCTCCAAGGACTCCGCCGCGGGCCGAGGCAACGCCTGACGGTTGTTGTCGGCCGGCTCCGGCGGGGATCCGCCGGAGCCAGCCCGACAATGTCCGAGGTTGATGTTTTCGGGGCGCCCCGGTCTTTCCCGACGGCGCCCGAGTAGTGGGGTGAGGGCTCGCCCGATATCGCGAAGAACTGACTATCGGTGATCGCCGCCGAGACGGCCCCGCCATTCCGTGAGGTCCCGATAGGGGCCGATTTGCCGCCGGTCCGGAAATGACCGGGTGCCGAGGCCGGGGCGCTGTGCCGGCAATTCGAGATGACCTCCCGCCGCCGGTCAGCGACCGGTGGGCGCTGGTACGGGTCGTGTCGGCGCACCTTGCTGAGAACCGGCACAGCGGGCGAATCCGGGCTGCCGCCGCATTGTCGACGGGGAGTGGGCCCCCTCTGGCTAGCCTGAACGGGTGGACGGCTGAGCCCACGGGGCGATAAGCCGCACCACTGTGGCCACGCAGCGTCATCTCAGGTCGGTCGAGAAGCCGCGGATTAGGCCGGAACAGGCGCTGTGCGGGGGCTCGATAAGCTGAGCGGCAAGCCCCACGCGACTGGCGCTCTACGGAGCGCAACGCCTAGCACCATGCGACTGGCGCTCTGAGAGCGCAACGAAAGGACTCAGACGTGGCCCCACCGGCCGGGCAGATCCGCCCATGGCGGTACCTGGCGACGTTCGTCGGCATCGTCGTTGTGCTCTACGCGCTGGTGTTCCTCACCGGTGACCGGAAGCCGAACCCGAAGCTGGGCATCGACCTCGAAGGCGGCACGACGGTCACCCTGACCGCGCGCACCGCCACCGGTCAGCCGCCCACCAAGGACCAGCTCAACCTGGCGCGGCAGATCATCGACCAGCGGGTGAACGGGCTCGGCGTGAGCGGCGCCGAGGTCGTCCAGGACGGTAACAACCTGACCATCACCGTCCCCGGTGACCAGGGGCAACGCGCCAAGGACCTGGCCCAGACGGCGCAGCTGCGGTTCCGCGCGGTGCTCGCCGGGCCGTTCGACGCGGCGCCGCAGCCGGCCCCCGGCGCACCGGCGCCCGGCGGGGCGAACCCGGGCACCTCGAGCGGGATCACCCCGGGGCAGCCGAACAAACCCACCCCCGGTCAGCCCGGCGGCGTGCCTGGCGGAGTGCCGGGCCCCGGCTCGGCTGCCCCGCACGGTGTCGTCGCCCTGCCGATGCAGTCGCCGCCCGCCCCGACCCCGCCGACGCCGGCCCCGCCCGCCCCGGCTCCGGCGGCCGGCGGTTCTGAGGGCGGCACGGCGTCCGACCCGGAGCTGGTCAAGGCGATCGCGCTGGCCCGCGCGGAGCGGCAGAGCACCCAGCAGAACGTGCAGGAGCTGGCCATCCAGCAGCTGCAGTGCGGCGGCAACGACGTGCTGCGCGGCTACGACGACCCGACGAAGCCCCTGGTCACCTGTGACCAGAAGGGCACCTCGAAGTACCTGCTCGGCCCGTCCTTCCTGGAGGGCACGGAGATCGCCAGCGCGAATGCCGGGTACGACTCGCAGCAGGCCGCGAACGTCGTCAACGTGACCTTCAAGAGCGAGGGCGCCCGGATCTGGGGCGACTACACCACCGCGAACGTCGGCAAGCAGGCCGCGTTCGTGCTGGACACCGAGGTCGTCTCGGCGCCCCGGATCAACGGGCCGATCATCGGCTCGCCCACGGAGATCAGCGGCACCTTCTCCCAGGGGCAGGCGCAGCAGCTGGCCGGCGTGCTGAAGTACGGCTCGCTGCCGCTGTCCTTCGCCACCTCGGATGCACAGACCGTGTCGGCGACGCTGGGCCTGGCCTCGCTGCAGGCCGGCCTGCTCGCCGGGGCGATCGGGCTGGCGCTGGTGTTCGTCTACTGCCTGTTCTACTACCGGGCGCTCGGCGTGCTCACGATCCTGTCGCTGGTGCTGTCGGCCGCGGTGGTGTTCGCGGTGCTGGTGCTGCTCGGCCGGTCGATCGGCTTCACCCTGGACCTGGCCGGCGTGGCCGGTTTCATCGTGTCCATCGGCATCACGGCCGACTCGTTCGTGATCTTCTTCGAGCGGCTCAAGGACGAGGTGCGGGAAGGCCGCAGCTTCCGGGCGGCGGTGCCCCGAGGCTGGACGCGCGCCCGGCGCACGATCCTGTCCGCCGACGGGGTCAGCTTCCTGGCCTCCGCGGTGCTCTACCTGCTGGCCATCGGGGATGTGAAGGGCTTCGCGTTCACCCTCGGTATGTCCACCATCCTGGACCTCGTGGTGGTCTTCCTGGTCACCCATCCGCTGGTCGTGCTGGCGGCGCAGTCCAGAGTGTTCAGCAGTCCGACCTGGTCCGGGCTGGGCGCGGTCGCCCGGATCGGCGCGATGCGCAGGCGCGCGGCCGCCGCCGCGGCGAAGGGAGCCTGACATGTCAGACCCGCGGACGGGGCTGACCCGGGCCCAGGAGCGCAGTGCTCGCGGCAACTTCTTCAGCCGGCTCTACACCGGCACCGGCGCGTTCGACATCGTCGGGCACCGCAAGCGCTGGTACGCACTGTTCGGCACGATCGTGCTGATCTGCCTGCTCTCGATGGTGTTCCGAGGGTTCAACCTGAGCATCGAGTTCCAGGGCGGCACCCAGATCCAGTTCTCCGCGGTCGGGCTGACCGAAGACCCGGCCACACCACGGATCAACCAGGTCGTCTCGGACGCGATCGACAAGCCGGCCGAGTCGGTCCAGCGGGCCGGCAGCGGTAGCTCGGAGACCGTGCTGGTGCGCACCGCCACGCTGACCGCGGAAGAGCAGGTCCAGGTCAAAGAGGCGCTGTTCAACACGTTCCACCCGCGTGGCTCGAGTGGACAGCCGGACGAGAACTCGATCAGCGAGACCGCGGTGTCGTCCAGCTGGGGCGGTGAGATCACCACCCAGGCGATGATCGCGCTGGCCGTGTTCCTGGTGCTGGTGACGATCTTCCTGGCGGTCTACTTCGAGCGCTCGATGGCGATCGCCGCGCTGGTCGCCCTGGTGCACGACCTGGTGGTCACGGCCGGCGTGTACTCGATCGTGGGCTTCGAGGTCAGCCCGCCGACGGTGATCGGCCTGCTGACCATTCTCGGCTTCTCGCTCTACGACACCGTGGTGGTGTTCGACAAGGTCAAGGAGAACGGCCGGGGCCTGCTCGGGCTGACCAGGCGGACCTACGGCGAGACCGCGAACCTGGCGCTGAACCAGACCCTGATGCGCTCGATCAACACCTCGCTGATCGCGGTGCTGCCCGTGCTCGGGCTGCTCATCGTGGGTGTCGGTGTGCTCGGCGTCGGCACCCTCGCCGACCTGGCGTTGGTGCAGATGGTCGGCATCATCGCCGGCGCGCTGTCCTCGCTGTTCCTGGCCACGCCGGTGCTGGTCGACCTGAAGATGCGCGACCGCCGGTTCCAGCAGCAGGCCAGCAGGGTGTACACCCGGCGAGCCAAGCAGGCGCGGGCGGTCGACGCGGACGGGGACGAGACCGGCGGGTCCGACGGGTCCGGTGACGAGGTCGATGTCACCGACGACGACACGCTCAGCGGCGAGCTGCGCCGGGAGCGGGCCATCGCGGCCGCCGCCGGGGTCCCCGCCAGGGCGAGCGGCGGCAGCCGGCGGGCCGGTAGCGGCAACCGGTCGGCCCGCTCCGGCCGGCCCGGCAGCCGCACCGAACGGCCGACCGGCAAGCGCCGGCGGTGACGGGGGCCGACGAGCCGTCGGCCGAGCCGGCCTCCACGGTGACCGGGGACCCGGCCGGGCTGACTCCCGCGCCGGCCCCGGCGGTGACCGGGGCGTCGTCGGAGCTGACACCCGCGCTGGCCAGGGCGGCCGGCCTGATCAGGGACGTGCCGGACTACCCGAACCCCGGTGTGCTGTTCCGCGACATCACGCCGCTGCTGGCCGACGCGGTTGCGTTCGGCGCGGTGGTCGAGGCAATGGCCGGCCCGGCCCGGGGCGCTGACCTGGTGGTCGGGGTCGAGGCCCGGGGGTTCCTGCTCGGCGCGGCGGTGGCGTTGGCCGCCGGTATCGGCATCGTGCCGGTGCGCAAGGCCGGCAAGCTGCCGGTGGTCGCCGCCAGCCGCGAGTACCAGCTCGAGTACGGCTCGGCCACGCTGGAGCTGCCGGCCGACACGGTGCCGGCCGGCGCGCGGGTGTACCTGGTGGACGACGTACTGGCCACCGGCGGCACGCTGCTGGCCAGCTGCGAGCTGCTGGCACAGGTCGGCGGGGAGCTCGCCGGCATCGGCGTACTGCTCGAGTTGCCCGTATTGGGTGGCCGCGCGGCGCTCGCCGGTCGCCCCCTGCACGCGCTGTTGCGCGGCTGAGCGGATACCTACCACCCGGCCGGGCTACGGGTCGTTCGGTACGTCGCTATCCTCGTAACGTGGAGCGCGCGTGAGTACCGCTGAACGTCAACCTGCCGTGCCGGCAGAGAGTCCCGCGCCGCCCGCTGCCGCCGCTCGACCATCCGCAACGCGCCGGGTGCGCGCCCGCATCGCCCGCCGGATCTCCTCGCCGCGCCCCGGTGCGGTCAAACCGGTGCTGGAGCCGCTCGCGGCCGTGCACCGCCAGCTGCACCCGAACGCCGACCTCGCGCTGTTGCAGCAGGCCTACGACGTCGCCGAGGAGCGGCACGCCGGCCAGAAGCGCAAGTCCGGCGACCCGTACATCACCCACCCGCTCGCCGTGGCCACGATCCTCGCCGAGCTGGGCATGGACACCACGACGCTGGTGGCCGCGCTGCTGCACGACACCGTCGAGGACACCGGCTACGAGCTCGAGGAGCTGGGCGCCGACTTCGGTGACGAGGTCGCGCACCTGGTCGACGGCGTGACCAAGCTCGACAAGGTCAAGCTAGGCGCGGCGGCCGAGGCGGAGACCATCCGCAAGATGGTGGTCGCCATGGCGCGCGACCCCCGCGTCCTGGTGATCAAGCTGTCGGACCGGCTGCACAACATGCGCACGATGCGCTTCCTGCCACCGGAGAAGCAGGCGCGCAAGGCCCGCGAGACGCTCGAGGTGTTCGCCCCGCTGGCCCACCGGCTCGGCATGGCCACGGTCAAGTGGGAGCTCGAGGACCTGGCGTTCGCGCTGCTGCACCCGAAGAAGTACGACGAGATCGTCCGGCTGGTGGCCGACCGGGCGCCGTCCCGGGACACCTACCTGCGCCAGGTCATCGACGAGGTGAACGCGCAGCTGGACGGGGCGCGGATCGCCGCGACGGTGGAGGGCCGGCCCAAGCAGTACTACTCGATCTACCGCAAGATGATCGTCAAGGGCAAGGACTTCGACGACATCCACGACCTGGTCGGTGTGCGGATCCAGGTCGACGACGTGCGGGACTGCTACGCCGCGATGGGCATGGTGCACGCGCTGTGGCAGCCGATGCCCGGCCGCTTCAAGGACTACATCGCCCAGCCCCGGTTCGGGGTCTACCAGTCGCTGCACACCACGGTGATCGGTCCGGACGGCAAGCCGCTCGAGGTCCAGATCCGGACCAGGGACATGCACCGCACGGCGGAGTACGGCATCGCCGCGCACTGGCGCTACAAGGAGACCAGGGGAACGCACGCCGGCCAGGCCGTCGAGGTCGACGAGATGGGCTGGATGCGCCAGCTGCTGGACTGGCAGCGGGAGGCGGCCGACCCGGGGGAGTTCCTCGAGTCGCTGCGCTACGACCTGGCCACCCGGGAGATCTTCGTGTTCACGCCGAAGGGCGACGTGGTCACGCTGCCCTCGGGTTCGACGCCGGTGGACTTCGCCTACGCGGTGCACACCGAGGTCGGGCACCGGTGCATCGGGTCCCGGGTGAACGGCCGGCTGGTCGCGCTGGAGCGCAAGCTGGAGAACGGTGAGGTCGTCGAGATCTTCACCTCGAAGGCCGGCGGCGCGGGGCCCAGCCAGGACTGGCTGACGTTCGTGGCCTCGCCGCGCGCCAAGGCGAAGATCCGGCACTGGTTCGCCAAGGAACGCCGCGAGGAGGCCATCGAGGCGGGCAAGGAGGCGATCACCAGGGAGGCCCGGCGCACCGGGATGCCCCTGCAGCGCCTCGCCTCGGCCGACTCCATGGCCGCGCTGGCCCGCGAGCTGCACTATCCGGACCTGTCCGGCCTGTACGCGGCGGTCGGCGAGAGCCACGCGTCGGCCAAGCACGTGGTGGCCCGGCTGGTCGCGCTGCTCGGCGGGGTCGAGGACGCCGAGGAGGAGCTCGCCGAGCGGGCCACGCCGTCCACCGTGCAGCGCCGCAGGGCGATCGGGGACTCCGGGGTCGCGGTGGTCGGCGACGCCGGCGGCATGACCGACGTCTGGGTGAAGCTGGCGCGCTGCTGCACGCCGGTGCCCGGCGACGACATCATCGGGTTCGTGACCAGGGGCGGCGCGGTCAGCGTGCACCGCTCGGACTGCACGAACTCCGACGCGCTGCGCGGCCAGAGCGAGCGGCTGGTGCCGGTCGAGTGGCACGCGTCGCCGAGCGCGATGTTCCTGGTCAGCATCCAGGTCGAGGCGCTGGACCGGCACCGGCTGCTCTCCGACGTGACGAAGGTGCTGGCCGACGAGAAGGTCAACATCCTGTCCGCGTCGGTGACCACGTCGCGGGACCGGGTCGCCGTGTCCCGGTTCGCCTTCGAGATGGGCGACCCGAAGCACCTCGGCCACCTGCTGCGCGTCGTCCGGAACGTGGAAGGCGTGTACGACGTGTACCGGGTGACCTCCGCCCGCTGAGTTCCGCGGGCGCCATGGGGCCGAGGTCGGCGCCGCGCATGTTGCGTGGTTCCTGCGCATGGTGCGGGGTGTGCGGGAACCACGGTAGGTGCGCGGCCTGCGGTGGGGGGTGCGCGACCTGGGCCGCCGTACCCTTCGAGCGATCTGCTCGGGTCCTGTTCGGCTCCCTGCTCGACTTGTCGCGGGAAATGGGCACGACAAGTGGCACTTATCGTGCCCATTAGTCACGACAAGTCGAACAAGGGAGTGCGCCGCGCGGCCCGCGCCCCGTGTTGCGAGGCTGGCGCCGACCACGATCGGCGCCAGCCGTGCGTCAGCCGTGGGTCAGCTGGCGGTGACCTTCGTCAGCGTGACCTTCAGGTTGGGCTTGCCGCCGCCGGGGTTGGGGTCGAGCGAGCCGTCGTCCCCGGCCTTGGCGATGGTGTCCAGCACCTGCAGGCCGGGCGGCGTGATGTAGCCGAACACCGTGTAGTTCGGCGTCAGCGCGGACGCGTCACCGTAGATCATGAAGAACTGGCTGCCGTTGGTGTTCGCGCCGGCGTTGGCCATCGCCAGGTAACCGCGGCCGTAGGTCAGCTGCGGGTAGGTCTCGTCGGCGAACGTGTAGCCGGGGCCGCCGCTGCCGGTGCCGGACGGGTCACCGCACTGCAGCACCTGCAGCCCGGGCGACGTGGTCAGGCGGTGGCACGGCGTGTTGTCGTAGTAGCCCTGCTTGGCCAGGCTGACGAAGCTGTTCACCGTGCACGGCGCGAGGTCGCGGTCCAGGCTCAGGTCGATCTGGCCGGCGCTGGTGGCCAGCGTGACCGGCTCGGCGCCCCGGGCGCCCACGTTCGCGGTCGGCGGCGCCTTGGCGGGCCGCGCGGCCGGCTGGCTGTCGCCCGGGTAGGCGCAGTTCACCGTCGCCGGGAACGCCGTCGGACGCTTCAGCCGCGGCGCCACCTGGGTCGGGATGTTCACCGGCGTGGGCGGCGCGGTCGACGGCGCGGCCGCGGCGGAGCTGGCCCCGGCCGCGTCGTTGGCGGCCGGCGGGGTGGACTTGCCGCTCACGATGCTCACGACGACGATCGCGGCGACCACGGCAACCACAATGACCGCGGCGGTGATCGAGGCAACCTTCTTGCGCTGCTTGGAGCGGTCGTTGCGCCGCTTCTGTTGGCTCTCGAGCTTGCGCTTGGCTGCTTCCCGGCGCTGCTGGTTCGTCGTCACCGCTGAACGTCCTCCCGTACCCGACGGTCGATCTGTGTGCTCGGGGCCGGCGTGGGTCGCGGGGGAGTCGGCGCGGTCGGTTACGCACCGGGGCCGGCCCGAGGCAACGCCGCAGCTTAACGATCGTCACCTGAGTGGCCGCGACGCGGTTGCCGGTCGGGCCGACAACACCGCCACGGGCGATCTGGGCCGGAAGACCGCGCTCATGCGCTTACGGGCCACGGCTTAGGCTGGCGGGGTGTTGATTGCGGGGTTCCCAGCCGGCGCGTTCCAGACGAACTGCTTCGTGGTCGCGGCCGAGGCCGGTGCGCCGTGCGTGGTGGTCGACCCTGGTCAGGACGCGGTCGAGCCCTTGACCGCGCTGCTCGCCGAGCATCGGCTGAACCCGGTCGCGGTGCTGCTCACCCACGGCCACTTCGACCACACGTTCAGCGTGGCGCCGGTCTGCGACGGCCATGACATCCCGGCCTGGATCCATCCGGGCGACCGGCACCTGCTGGCCGACCCGCTGAAGGGCCTCAGCGCCGACGCCACCGCGTTCTTCGGCGGCCGCCTCGAGGTGCGCGAGCCGCGCGAGGTCCGCCCGCTGGACGACGGCGCCGTCCTGGAGCTGGCCGGGCTGCGGCTGACCGTGGACCACACCCCCGGGCACACCCCGGGCTCGGTGATCTTCAGCGGGGCCACCGAGGAGGGCACCGAGCTGATCCTGGCCGGGGACACCCTGTTCGCCGGGTCGATCGGGCGCACCGACCTGCCCGGCGGCGACCACGGCCAGATGCTGGCCAGCCTGCGCGACAAGCTGCTGACCAGGCACGACGAGACCGTGGTGCTGCCGGGCCACGGCCCCACCACGACCATCGGGCGGGAGCGGGCGGGCAACCCGTTCCTCCGCGACCTGGCGCTCGGCGCCGACCCAGACCTGACCGTGAGACGAGGATTGTGAACCGGTGAGCACGTTCGCTGCCCCCAAGGGCATCCCGGAGTACTACCCGCCGGACTCGGCGGCGTTCGAGGCCGTGCGCGGCGCGCTGCTGACCGCGGCCGAGCGTGCCGGCTACGGCTCCATCGAGCTGCCGATCTTCGAGGACACCGCGCTGTACACCAGGGGCGTCGGCGAGTCGACCGACGTGGTCAGCAAGGAGATGTACACGT
This sequence comes from Pseudonocardia sp., assembly GCA_036272155.1. Lineage (GTDB taxonomy): Bacteria > Actinomycetota > Actinomycetes > Mycobacteriales > Pseudonocardiaceae > Pseudonocardia. Next base: position 2,375 of record DATAZG010000163.1, on the reverse strand, counting down.
TCGCCGACCGGGGCGGCCGGTCGGTCACGCTGCGCCCGGAGGGCACCGCCGGTGTGGTCCGCGCGGTGATCGAGCACGGGCTGGACAAGGCCGGCCTGCCGGTCAAGCTGTCCTATAGCGGCCCGTTCTTCCGCTACGAGCGTCCGCAGGCCGGCCGCTACCGGCAGCTGCAGCAGGTCGGCATCGAGGCGATCGGCGTGGACGACCCGGCGCTGGATGCCGAGGTCATCGCGGTGGCCGACGCCGGCTTCCGGGCGGTCGGGCTGACCGGGTTCCGGCTGGAGCTGACCTCGCTGGGTGACGACACCTGCCGCCCGGCCTACCGGGAGCTGCTGCAGGAGTACCTGCGCGCGCTGCCGCTGGACGAGGCCACCCGGGCGCGCGCCGAGCTGAACCCCCTGCGCGTGCTGGACGACAAGCGCCCTGAGGTGCGGGCCATGATGGCCGACGCACCGCTCATGGTGGACCACCTGTCGGACGACTGCCGGGAGCACTACGAGCAGGTCAAGCTGCACCTGGACGACCTGGGCGTGCCGTACGTGGAGAACCCCCGGATGGTGCGCGGGCTGGACTACTACACGAAGACCACGTTCGAGTTCGTGCACGACGGGCTCGGTGCCCAGTCCGGCATCGGCGGCGGCGGGCGCTACGACGGGCTGATGGCCGAGCTGGGCGGGCAGGCGCTGTCCGGGGTCGGCTTCGGCCTCGGGGTGGACCGCACGCTGCTGGCCGCCCGCGCCGAGGGCATCGAGGTGGCCGACCCGGCACGCTGCGACGTGTTCTGCGTGCCGCTGGGGGAGAAGGCGAAGCGGCGGCTGGTCGCGCTGGCCGGTGAGCTGCGGGCCGCCGGGGTGCGGGTCGACCTGGCCTACGGCGGGCGCGGGCTGAAGGGCGCGATGAAGGCGGCCGACCGCTCCGGCGCCCGGTTCGCCCTGGTCCTCGGCGAGCGCGACCTGGACGCCGGCACGGTCGGGGTGAAGAACCTCGGCGACGGCATCCAGACCGACGTCGCGCTGGACCAGGTCAGCCAGCGGGTTACGGAGCTGGTTCGCGGCTAGGGCACTACCCAGCGGGTGACGGGGTTGGTTCGCGGCTGGCCACCAGTGCGGCCACCCCGGTGGTGATCGGCACCGAGGCGACCAGCCCGATGCTGCCGACCAGTGTGCGGACCAGCTCGCTGGCCACGTCCTGCGCACTGAGCGACTGGCCCAGGCTCAGGCCGGACACGCTGAAGAACAGCAGCAGCGGCAGCGCGGCGCCGGCGTAGGCCAGCACCAGGGTGTTCACCGCCGAGGAGATGTGGTCCCGGCCGATCCGCATCGCGGCGGCGAACAGGTCGGCCGGGCCGAGTAGCGGGTTCGCCCGGCGCAGCTCCCACACGGCGCTGGTCTGGGTCACCGTGACGTCGTCCAGCACACCGAGCGCGCCGATCACGAAGCCGGCGAGCAGCAGCCCGCGCGGGTCCAGCCGGGCGCCGTTGCCGAGCGCCGCGATCAGGCTCTGGGTCGAGTCGTCGAGACCGGTCAGCTGGGCGGCGCCGGTGAAGATCGCGCTGAGCACGCCGATCAGGCCCAGGCTGACCAGGGTCCCGAGCACGGCGGTGGACGTCCGTGCGGACAGCCCGTGGCTCAGGTAGAGCACCGCGAACATGATCAGGCAGGCGCCGACCAGCGCGACCGCGAGCGGGTTGCGGCCGTCCAGGATGGCCGGCAGCATGAACATGATCAACACGGCGAAGCTGACGCCGAGCGCGACCAGGGCGGCCACCCCGCGCCACCGGCCCAGCAGGATCACCGCGCCGGCAAACAGCACACCGAGCACCCACAGCGACGTGCTCCGCTGGAAGTCGGCGACCTGGTAGGACCCGCTGTCGGTCGGATCGCCGCCGCCGTACTGCAGCACGACCTTGTCGCCGGCCCGGTACTTCGGGCTGGTCGGCTCGACCGGGAACAGGCTCACGATCCCCCGGCCCGCCGCCGGGCCGTCGGTCATCATCAGGCTCAGCGCGACGCACCCCTGCGCCCCGGGTGCCGGCTGGCCCGGTGGTTGGTTGGGCGCTGACTGGCTCTGGGACTGGCCGGGGGCAGACTGGCTGCAGTCCGCCGGGGTGACGGCCGCGATGTTCGCCTCGACGAGCTGCTGGCGCGCGCCCGGCACCGAAGGCGCGCCGCCGAACGGGTAGAGCAGCAGCACCCCGACCAGGCTGGCCAGCGCACACGGCACCAGGAACGCGGCGAGCAGGATCTGGACCCGGCGACTGGCGGGCGCCGCCGGCCCGTGTCCGTGTCCGTGGCCGTGCCCCGAGGCGGCGACGTGTTCCGGGCTGGGGTCGGAGGACGGTCCGCGCCGCCCGGCCGCGCCGCGCGCGGCGGGCG
>DATAZG010000162.1:0-50378 GCA_036272155.1 Pseudonocardia sp. | reverse complement strand
CCCGCCGGCGGACACGACGCCGGCCGGGGCGATCGGTGCACGGCTCCCGGCCCGTTGGGCACGGGCCGGGGCCGCGCACCAGCTCAACCACGGGCCATCCAGGGGGAGGGGGAGGGCCCGAAGAAGCCCCCGCCAGTCAGCACAACCTCGGCCGCCAGCCAGCCCTTCGGCCGTCGGCCAACCCCTCTCGGCCGGTCAGCCAGCCCTTCTCGGCGGCGAGCCAACCCCCTTCTCGGGCGCCGGCGAACACGGGCGGCTCAGGTCAGAAGTGCCACCAGGAGCGTTTGGCCGAGGGCGGCAGGGTGTCGGTGACCAGCACGCGGTACAGCTCCGGATGCCGCACCTTCACGATGACCAGCGCGTACTGGCCGCTCGCCCCGGGCGGCAGCGAGTTCGGGATCGAACCGGCGGGGTAGTTCCCCCGGTAGACGATCACGCACGTCTTCGCCAGCGGCGGCCCGGCCTGGGCGGCGGTCGGCTTCGGCCGCCGCTCCCCCGGCACACCGGCCGGGCCATGCGGTCCGGCTTCGTTCGACCCGCCCGGCGCCACCCCACCCGGTGGCCCTGAGCCCGGCACAACGCCGGACGCCCCAGCAGCCCCGGACGCACCAGCAGACCCAGGCGGCCCGGACGACGGCGGCACCGCACCGGCCTGCTGGGTGAGCACGTCCACGTCGCCCCGGTCCACCGGGCGGACCAGCGTGAGCGTGCCCTGGCCGTGCACCACGTCGCGGGCCAGCGGCAGGACGGCCGCGCACCGGTCGATGTCGTTGTGCGCCGAGGCACCGCCGCCCGGTGCCGCGCAGCCGTCCAGGGCCAGCACCACGAGCGCCGCCAGCCCACACACCCCGGCCACGATCGGCCGGAAACCGCCGGACACCCGCCGAGCGCCGCCGACGGCCGCCACCCCCGGTCGGACTCCGCCGGCCAGCCCCGGGACACCGCGCGCGGGAGTCATCGCGGATCCGCCTGCAGCGCCGGCTCGGGAACCGCAATCGCGCGCTCGGGGGTGGCCGACACGCGCAGCACCAGCCAGGCCAGGCCGCCGAGCGGGATGCACGCCCAGTACGCGATCAGCCGGTACATCAGAACGGCGGCCAGCGTGATCGTCGCGGCGCCACCGAACGCGACGAGCGCCAGCGTCAGGCTGCCCTCGACCACGCCGATGCCGCCCGGGGTCACCGGCAGCGCCGAGGCGATCTGGCCGGCGCAGTAGGCGAGCAGCAGGCCGGTCCAGGGCGGCGAGGTACCCACCGCCGCGTAGGCGATCGCCAGCACCGCGATGTCGCACATCCAGCTGGCCAGCATCAGGGCGGCCGCGACCAGCCCGGTGCGCACCGGCAACCGGATCATCCGCAGCTCTGCCACCCGAGCCCGCAGCCACCCGGCCAGCCGGGTCGGCAGCGTATCCGGCCGACCCGCCATGGCCCGGGCCGTCCGCCGCCGACCGGCCGAGCTCCGGGCCGGCCCCAGCACCCGCCGCGCGCCACCGGCCAGCCACGACCCCGGCCGCGCCAGCAGCGCCGAGGTGTGGCCACGCCGGGTGAGCCCGTACCCGATCCCGACCAGCGCCAGCCCGACCAGCAGCGCGAGGCTGATGCTCTGCAGCCCGGGCACCGGGTCGGCGTCTCCGGCGACCTGCACCGCGACGACGGTCAGCAGCGACACCGAGCCGACGTAGAGCAGAGTGCACACGGCGTACATCCAGGCCGCGACGGTCGGGTCGACGCCCCGGCGGCGCAGCACCCCGAACACCACCACCCCGGACGCGGCGAACCCCAGCGGCAGGCAGTAGGCCGCCGCGTCGCCGGCGAGCGTCCCGGCACCGAGCACCACCGGACCGGGCGTCGGCGCCGGCCCGCCGCCCCGTGCAGCCCGCTCAACCGGCTCCCGCTCAACCGGCTCCCGCTCAACCGCTCCCCGCTCGACCGGCCGCTCCCCCGCCTCGCCCCGGATGTGCGCTACACCCCGGCGCAGCACGACCCACAGCGCGCCGCCCCGCAGCAGGTACGACACCGCCTCGGCGACCAGCGCCACGATCACCCAGGACCACTGCGGGTGGGTCAGCGTGTCCGCCGCCGAGAGCATCTCGTCGCTGCTGTCGTAGAGCACCTTGGCGGCCAGGGCGGCGGCCGCCAGCACCACCACCACGACCAGCACCCGACGCGGCCGGAGCACCGCGCCGCGACTCGTCACCGGGCCGCCCCGACCCGTACCCGGCGCCGCATGCCCACCATGCCCTCGACTCCCCGCCTCGCGACGCGCCCGGATACCGAGCAAGGACTTCCGAGGCCGGACACTAGAGCACCGTTGCTGAGCCCCCTGAGCGCGGGGAACCGAGCCAAGACCGCGCCGAGACGGAATCCGCGCCGGGTGGCCGACCCGGGCTCGTCGGCGCCACCGAGCGTTCGACGATCACGGTTACCGCTGATTACCCACCGTTCACCGACTCAGCCCCTCTCCACGCCCCCTCGGCGAAGCGCCCACCCACGTCCCTGAGATCGTTGGGTCGGATGCCGGCCGCCGGCCCTTGACACGCTGACCGGCCAGGACGCCCGTGCGTGGTCACCCGGGCAGGGCCGACCCGCCTCACCTGGTCGATTATTTGCGGACCCGCTCGTCAAGGTCCACAAACCCACCCCACCGCTCCGGCCGACTACGGCCTGTGCAACGCTCGAAATGGTGACGACGCGGTCAACCCGCCCCGGACCTCACGGGTCGAGGCCGGCGCGGGACGCGGTACGTGGCACCGATGCCCTCCGAGAGCGGGGGTGGCGGTGCGGGTGGCCGGACGCGGTTCGGTCAGCCAATCCGGCGTTTCCTCGTACAGGTGGCGCTCGTTAGCAAGTTGATGTGTGTTTTTTGTCCGTCTCGTGAGGGGACCTGTGGTGGAGCGTTCGAGGATCTTCATCGTCGGCTCGGGAGTGGTCGGTACGGCCACCGGGCGAGGACTGGCCGACGCCGGTCACCAGGTGTCGTTCATCGACATCTCGGCGGAGCGCATCGGTCAGCTGAAGGAGTGGGGCCTCGACGCTCGGGATCACCTCGACCTGACCGGTGAGCCCGCCTCGATCATCTTCCTGACCCTGCCGACGCCGCACCTGGGTCACAAGTACGACCTCACCGCGTTCACCGCCGGCACCGGCTCGGTCGGCGACGCGCTGAAGGCGTCCGACACCCGGCACACCGTCGTGGTGCGCTCCACCGTCACCCCCGGCACCACCGAGGGCCTGGTGCTGCCGCTGCTCGAGGAGCGCTCCGGCAAGAAGGTCTTCGAGGGCTTCGACCTGGCCTCGAACCCGGAGTTCCTGCGCGCCGTGAGCGCCGAGAAGGACTTCGCCCACCCGTGGATGACCGTCGTCGCCTCGCGGGACGACGCCACCCGGCAGCGGATGGTGGACCTGCTCACCCCGTTCGGCGGCGAGCTGCGCTCCTTCGACACCCCGGCCACCGCCGAGTTCATCAAGAGCGCGCACAACATCTACAACGCCACCAAGATCAGCTACTGGAACGAGATGTGGCTCGTCGCCCAGAAGATGGGCCTCGACCTGGACTCCATCTCCAGCGTCGTGGCGAAGTCGGCCGAGGGCTCGATCAACCCGCAGTACGGCATCCGGGGCGGCGCACCCTACGGCGGCATGTGCCTGCCGAAGGACACCTGCGGCTTCCTGGGCTTCGCCGACACGATCGGCGTCGAGATGCCGCTGCTCAGCGCGGTCGTCGAGGTCAATGACCGACTCGTGGCACTGGGTGCCCAGGAGCTCGACCCCCGCACCGACGGCGGCTCCTACGCCGACGACAGGATCGGTGCGTAAGTACCCGCATGTCCCTGCCCTGGTGGTACTACGTGCTCGGCACGCCGTTGGGCATCCTCGGGCTGATCCGCTGGTCACTCTGGTTGATCCGGCGGATCCCCGCGGTGCTCTACACCCCGATCGTGGGGAACCATCGGCTGCCGATGAGCATCGTGGTCCCCGTTTACCAGGAGGACCCGGAGATCTTCGCCACGGCCATCGAGTCGTGGCTGGCCAATGGGGTCTCCGAGGTCATCCTGGTAATCGACTCCACCGACAAGGCCTGTCGTGAGATCGCGTCGCGCTACCCGGTCACGGTGCTCATCACCGACGTGCCGGGTAAGCGCGACGCGCTCCGCAGGGGCTGGAACGCCGCGTCGACCGAGCTGGTGGCACTGGTCGACTCGGACACCATCTGGGCGCCCGACGTGGCCGCCGAGGTGTGCAAGCCGTTCGCCGACCCGTGCATCGGCGGCGTCGGCACCCGCCAGAACGTGTACCGGCCGAAGGGCTTCCTGGCCCGGATCACCGACATGTTCCTCGATCACCGCTACTACGACGAGAACGCCTGCCAGAGCGTCGTCGGCCAGGCGGTGTCCTGCCTCTCCGGGCGCACCGCGATCTACCGGCGCGCGCTGCTGATGGAGATCGAGCAGGACTTCATGCACGAGACCTTCTGGGGCGTGCAGTGCCTGTCCGGCGACGACAAACGGCTGACCACGCTCATTCTCGAGCGCGGCCACCTGACCTACATGCAGCGCAGCGCGCTGGTGTGGTCGACGTTCCCGGTCACCTGGAAGCAGTTCCGCTCACAGCGGCTGCGCTGGGCCCGCAACACCTGGCGCTCGGACCTGCGCGCGCTGTCCCGGCGCTGGGCCTGGCGGCACCCGTTCCTCGCGTACACCATGCTGGACAAGGCGGTCAGCTGCTTCACGCTGCTGGTCGGCCCCAGCTACCTGATCTACTCGCTGGTCACGCAGCGCTGGCTGTTCGTCGGCGTGCTCGCCATCTGGTGGCAGATCAGCCGCTCCGCCAAGCTGCTGCCGCACCTACGGCGCCAACCCTCGTCCTTCCTGCTCATCCCGGGTTACGTGCTGGTCTCCTGGGTCATGGCCCTGATCAAGATCCGGGCGCTGCTCACCATCCGCCAGCAACGCTGGCTCACCCGCGACGTCGCCGTCGAGGCGGGCGAGGTGGTACGGACCGGCGCACCGGGCCCGGAGACATCCACGTGAGATTTTCCCCGGCGGCCCACACTCGCCGTGCACTGGCGGCAGCCGTGCTGATGGCGATCCTGATCCCCTCCGCCGGAGCGTTCAGCGCGCACCCCACGACACCGGTGCCGCCCGTGGCCAGCCCCCGGGTGGTCCCCGTCGCGGACGACGACGGTGGCGACGGCGGCACCGACGACGGCGGTGACACCCCGGGCAACGGTGGAGGCAGCGGCACGGGCACCCCGGGCGGGGACGCCGGCAACAACTCGGGCAGCAACAACTCGGGCGGCAACAACTCGGGCAACAGCGACACCCCGGGCAACAGCGACACCTCCGACGGTGGCGACTCGACCTCCGAACCCGCCGCCCCGTCCACCGGCGCGGAACCGTCCGCCGGGGCCGAGCCGTCCACCGGAGCGGAGCCGAGCGAAGCGCCACCGGTGCCGGACAAGGAGGCCCTCGCCGCGCAGCGGCGCGCCGCCAACGCCGCCCGCCGGGCCCAACACGCCTCGGCCGCCTCGCGGTCCGCCTCCTCGGGCTCGACCCGCGCCGGCCGGCCGGACCGGCTGATCATCGTGCGGTCCCGCAACATCGACCTTGTCAGCCACGGCCAGCTCACCTCCCGGGTCGCGCGCGCGGCGGGGGCACCGCTGTCCTGGCGCTCACTCGCGCGGTACCTGCCGCCGGGCTGGCTGACCTTGAACAACGACGGCACGGCGCTGCTCTCCGCCGCCCTGATGCTGACCCCGGGCACTGTGCTCGACTCCGGTACCGACATCCGCATCCTGCGGCTGGCCGGCGGTCCGCTGCCGGGTGCGGCCGCCAGCATCTGGCTCAGTCACGCCCAGCTGCGGCTGCACAACATCGAGATCACCTCCGTGGACGCGGCCACCCAGGGGCCACTGGCGGACACCGCCGAGGGCCGCCCGTTCCTGGTCGCCGGCGCCGGCGCCACCCTGACCATCGCCGACGCCACCCTGCGCAACCTCGGCGGAGCGCTCGCCCCGGTGCCCGCCGCCGCGCCGCCGCCCGCTGGGCCGGCGCCCGCCCGTCCACTGCCGGCCAGGCCGTCGCTCGTCGCGCCGGGGCGCTCGGGGCCACAGGTCGGTGCACCGCCCACCGGCTCGTCGCTCGTCGCGCCGGGCCGCTCCGGGCCGAAGGTCGGTGCCCCGCCCACCGCGCCGCCGGCCGCCGCGCCCCAGGTGCTCGTACGCCCCGGTGTGCTGTTCGGGGCGGGCAGCACCGGCTCGGTCAGCCGTACCGAGCTCACCGGCAACACCGTCGGCCTGCAGCTCGACGGCTCCCGAGCTGTCGCGCTGGACGACGTCACTCTGGACCACTCCAGCACCGACGGCCTGGTGCTGCACGGTGACCAGGGCACCGTGCTGCGCGCCGTGCAGAGCACCGCCAACGGCCGCAACGGGGTGCTGGTCAGCGGCGCCGGGACCAACCGGGTGATCACCGGGATCAGCACGGTCGCCAACGCCGCCTTCGGGATCGCCGTCGTGCGCCAGGTCCGGCCCCAGATCACCGGGGTCACCGGCAAGTCCGACCAGGGCGGCGGGCTGCGGCTGACCGGCACCATCGGTGCTGTCGTCAGCAACGCCACCTTCACCGGCGAGCAGGTCGGCGTACTGATCAACGGCACCAACGACAAGTCCCAGCTGACCAACGTGCGGGTCCGGGGCGGGCACGACGGGATCGTGCTGACCCACGCGGTCACCGGGGCGTCGATCACCGCGTCGAACGTGGAGAACCCCGTCGGCACCGGGGTCAAGATCTCCGGCGGGGACACCCAGGTCCGCTCGCTCTCGGTGATCGGCGCGGCGGCCGCGGTCCGGATCAGCCCCACCGCGCACGGCGTCAACGTGGTCGACTCCTCGATCAGCGGCGGCGGCGACGGCTTCCTGATCGCGCGCGGCGCCCAGGGCGTCATCCTGACCAACCCCACCATCCAGGGGCCGAGCCGCAACGGCGTCAAGACCGCCTCGGCGAACGCCCGGATCATCGGCGGTCGGATCATCGGCGGCGCCACCGGGATCAACGCCAGGGCCGCCACCACCGTGTCCGGTACCGCGATCACCAACGCCGGCGACGGCGTCCGCACCTCCCCCGGCGGCGGGGTGGCCGCCGACCACATCGACGTGCTCGGTGGCAACGTCGGTGTGAAGGTCGAGCCGAACACCACGATCACCGTCACCGACTCCCGGATCCGCTCCAGGGACTCGCTGCGCGGAACGGTCACGCTGGTCGGCGACAACGTCGTCAGCCCGCCGCCGTTCAACTGGATCGCCGCGCTCGGCGTGCTGTTCGTGCTGCTCGCGCTGGTGCTCGAGACGACCGCCGCCGGCCGGCTGCGCGGGTACCGCAGGCGCGCCGCCGCGTTCGCCAGCTCCGGCGCGGGAACCGCCACCGGTGTCGGAGCCGGCTCTGTCGTGGGCACCGGAGCTGTCAGCGCCGGGGCGGTGGGGCCAGGATCCGACGCGCCGACCATGGCCATCCCGATCGCCGAGCCGCCCACCGAGGCCATCCCGATCGCCGAACCACCGACCGAGGCCATCCCGGTCCTCGAGCCACCGACCATGGCCATCCCCGTGATCGACCCGCCCACGATGGCCATCCCGATCCTGCCCGCGCCCGAGGCCGAGCCGGCAGCCGCGCGGGACGCCGGGACCAAGGCCCCTGCCGAGACCAAGACGCCGGCCACGCCCGAGCCCAAAACCGAGCCGAAGGCCGGAGCCAAGACCGAAGCGTCGGCGTCCACAGCGGACGCCAGCACCGATGCACCTGCACCCGAGGCGGACGCCGCGGTCCCCGCGCCCGCGAGTCCCGAGTCCGGGACCGCGGCGCCGGCCGACGACCCGGAAACGGTCTCCGAGGTCGAGTCACCGGCTCGGTCGGGCGTCGAGGCGACGACCGTGGCGATCCCGGCGGTCATCGGGGCCACCGAAGCGGTGGCCGCCAAGCCTCGCACCGCCGACAAAACGCCTGCCGCTGAGCCGACGCCGCCGGCAACGGACTCCGCGCCGACGGCCGACGCGGACGCACCCGCCGAAGCGCCACCGACCGCCGCCGAGCAGCCGGAACAGAAAGCCAAACCGGAACCGACCGCCGCCGAACCGGAACCGCCGGCCACGCCGAAGCCGGCAGCCGCCGAGGCCGCGATACCGGCCACGCCCGAGCCGCCAGCCGACGTCGAACGGGCCGCCGACGCAGAGGCCGAGGAGCCGGCTCAGCCAGTCACCGAGCCGGCGACGGTCGAGGCCACGAGCTCGCCCGCTACACAAGCCGACGCAAAGCACGCGGAGCCCGCCGAACAGCCGGAACCCGCCGCGCAGCCTGAGGCCGATGCGGAGGTCGAGGCCGACAAGCCGCCCAAGCCCGTCGAAGAACCGCCGCCCGTCGAACAACCCAAGTCTGCCGAGCAACCGGCGTCCGCCGGGCAGTCTCAGCCCGCCAAGCGCTCCAAGCCCGCGCCACGGCCCGAGACCGCGAAGGAGCACCTCCAGGCCGGGTACCCGATCCGCCGGGGAAACCGCCGCCTGCGACTCCGCCGCCCCGAGGCCACCCGTGATCAACAGGCACTGACGGCTGTTTCAGACCCGCCGAAACAACACTGACGTCCCGCTGATCAGGCCCGTGTCCAGCCAGACCCCGAGAGCTACGGGCGGCGCGGGCCGGTGCTTCGGGCGGGTAGGAAGCTGAAGCCGGCGAAGTCGGCGTACTGGTTGCTCGGGCTGACCCAGGACTTGTCGCCGCCGCCGAAGAACGTGGAGAAGAACAGCCCGTCGACCTGCACGTTGCCCTTGTTCCGGTAGGTCAGGCCGCCCTGGGTGAACACCAGCCGGCCGTTGACCCACACCGTGATCGTGCCGTTGTTGCGGCCGGGCGTATTGAGCACCACGCGCTGCGCGATCCGCACCCAGCGGCCCGTGGTGAACCTCCACCGGCCCCGCCCGAGCGACGCCCCGTAGCCCTTGGCGTTCGGGAAGTAGGCGTAGACCTCACCGGCCCCACCGGCCCGCCACATGAACCGCGTGGAGAACCCGGCCGACTCGTGCCGGCCACCGCTGCCGGCGTCCCCGCCGAACAGCCCGGGCAGCTTGCCGCCCTTGACGAACCTGAACCCGGGCTGGAACCGCACCGAGTACGTCAGCGTCATCGCCTCGGCCGAGTGCGGCAGGTGCAGGTAGGACTGCGCGCCGCCGGCCTTGCCGCCGTCCCTGGTCACGGTCGGCGAGGCCGAACCGGCCGGGTACGTGACGCGCAGCAGCCGGCCGCTCGGCGCGCTGGGGTCGCGGACCGACCGGGCGCGGTCCAGCCCGAACGAGCCGTGGTCGGTCCAGATCAGCGTCCTGCCGAAGAAGCTGGTCAGGTCCCCCACCTTGTCGCCGCGGGACGGCCGGCCCGGGGCCGCGTCGAGCGCCCCGTCGGCGGCGGCGAACGGGCCCGGATCCGGCGGTACGTCCTCCACCGCACCGGAGGTGTCGTCCACCTCGTCGGCGGCGGGCGGAGCGGCGGGCGGAGCGTCGGCCAGCGGAGCGTCGACGGCCGGCGAAGCAGCGGCGGTCGGAGCGTCGACGGCCGGCGGCGCACCGACCGGCGGTGGCACGGGCGGGGAAGCGGCGACGGCAATCCCCTGACCTGGGACGAGCAGCGCAAACGCGGTGAGCAGTGCCGCGGCCGTCGAGTGTGGACCCATCATCGGGTGCCCCGTACGCGGGCGTCACCCGGGATGCCCCGGCCGACCTGCCGGTACGCCCTCGGTAACCAGCCCTCGCCCACCCTCCGATCGGAGCCGGCGCCCAAGGGCCGGCGGCGACAACACATGACTAGGCCTCCGAATAGCTGTACCGCTCGGTCTGTGGGTGCATCGGGTGGCCGCGTGCGGGATCAGCCTGGGTCAGTCACCGCCCGGCACATCAGCCACACTGGTCACTCGAAGCACTTAAGACATTCTCCACCACTTTGGTCACAAGGAGGGTAAGCGCTCTCGTCGGCGACGGAGCCTGGTTTCACCACTGCGCATGGTGTCGGCGGCCGAGGCGGGCGGTCGGGCGGAAACTGTGCTACGAGCGAGTAGTTCCCAATCCTGTGAGGTCTGCGTGCCCGACCCCCGAGAGCCCCGGATCCAGCCGCTGGGCTCGCCCCCGCCGCACCCGTCCGCCCTGGTCCTGGTACTGCACGGCGGCCAGGCCAGGGGCCACGGGCGGGCGCACCCGCTCCGGCCCGCCTACCTGCGGATGCTGCCTTTCGCCCGGGAGCTGGCCACCGCCGGGCGCCCGCACGGGGTCGCGGTCGGCCTGCTCCGCTACCGGTACCGGGGCTGGAACGGCGCCGACCGGGACACGCTGGCCGACCTGTCCTGGGCGCTTGACGAGCACCACGGGCGGCACCCGACGGTGCCGGTGGTGCTGCTCGGGCACTCGATGGGCGGCCGGGCCGCGCTGCTCGCCCCGGCCGGACCGGCGGGTGCGCAGGTCCGGGCGGTGTGCGCGCTCGCGCCGTGGCTGGTCGACACCGACCCGGTGGAGCAGCTGGCCGGCCGGACCGTACTGATCGCGCACGGCGATCGGGACCGGCTCACCGACCCCTCCGAGTCCTACGCCTACGCCGTGCGGGCCCGCGAGGTCACCGACCGGGTCTGCCGGTTCGAGGTGCGCGGCGACGGCCACGCGCTCCTGCGCCGGCACCGGGACTGGAGCTCGCTGGTGCGCCGCTTCGTGCTCGGCGAGCTCGGCGTCGAACCGGTCGACCCGGAGATCGCGGCCGCCCTGCGCGAGCCGATACCCGGCGGCCTGCGCGCTCCCCTGGCGGCGACACCCCGGTAGACGCGCTCCGGGTAAGGCACGCCCCCGGAAGCCGGCCGCTCAGTTCACCTCGACGCCACCCCGGCGGGCACCGGTGACCAGGCTGACCGCGACCATGGCGGCCAGCAGCACGCCCATCAGCAGGACACACAGCCCGAGGTTCCAGGCCGAGGCGGCCACCGCGAGTCCTAGTATCAGCAGCGCACCGACCAGCACCACCGGCTCGCCGGAGTCGAACCCGAGCCGGCGCTGCAGCCAGACCAGCACGACCACCACCGCGGCCAATGGCACCGCGATCGACGCGGCGGCCGTCACCGGGGTCGCCTCGCTGTGGTGGGTCGCCACGTCCACCGCCACCTCGAAGCCGGCGCCGAGCGCGGCGATGCCGGCGTACACCACATAGTGGGCGTAGGCCCAGCTGGCGGTGGTGCGCAGCGCGCCGCGCAGCCCCTCGGCGGCCGGCGCCTTGAAGTACGCCCACCACAGGCCGAACACGATCAGCAGGCCGCCGATCGCGAGCATCGCCACCGTGCCGGACAGCCCGCCCCCGGCCAGCGCACCCTGCAGCGACTCGGTGATGCCCAGGATGGCCTCGCCCAGCACGATGATGGTGAACAGGCCGTAGCGCTCCGCGATGTGCTCCGGATGCCAGCTCGTCTCGGTGCCCCGGTACTCCGCCCACAGCGGGACCACCAGCTCGGCGGCCGCGAGCACGACGAAGACGGGGTACGCGACCGCCGTGGGCAGCGCCAGCCAGCCCAGCCAGCCGAGCTGCACGATGCCCACCCCGGCGGCGTAGCGCACCGCGGCCGGCCGGCCCGCCGGGTCCTCCCGGGCGGCGCGCAGCCACTGGCCGATCAGCGCGACCCGCATCACCACATAGCCGAGCACCATGACGGTGAAGTCGAAGTGCCCCATGCCGGCCGGGATGCCGACCGCGAACACCAGCACACCGGCGATCTGCAGCAGCGTGAGCAGCCGGTAGGCCACGTCGTCGGTGTCGTAGGCGGAGGCGAACCAGGTGAAGTTCACCCAGCCCCACCAGATCGCGAAGAACACCAGCACGTAGCGCAGCACGAAGGGGCCCAGGTGCCCCTCGCCGATGCCGTGGTGCAGCTCGATCGCGGCCATCGAGATCGCTACCACGAAGCACAGGTCGAACAGCAACTCGAGCGGGGTCGACGCGCGGTGGGTCTCGTTCGGGTCGCGCCCGTTCATCCGCCGGCGCAGCACCACCACCATCCGCCGCCGCTCGTTCTCCGCGCGGGCCATGGCCTACCTCCTTCTGTCTCCGCTGTCTGGGCTGTCTCCGCTGTCTGGGCTGTCTGGGCTGTCTGGGCCGGTCCGCCCAGCCAACCAGGAGCGACCCGGCGCGCCACGCTGGCGCGCCCGAGGTCAAGCCACCGAACGGCACGGCTACCGAGCGCACCCGACCGGTCACGCCGTAACGTGCGGCGCAAGGACGGATCCGAGGAGGGGCCAGTGACCGGTCAGCCAGCACGGGTGGAGTTCCACCGGGGTGCGCTCACCCTGGTCGGAGACCTGTGGCGGGCGGAGGGGGCGCGGGGCGTCGTGGTGCTGCTGCACGGCGGTGGGCAGACCCGGCACTCCTGGTACCGCACCGGGGCCCGGCTCGGCGACGCCGGCTGGACGGTGCTGAGCATGGACGCCCGGGGGCACGGCGACTCCGACTGGGCGCCCGACGAGGACTACTCGCTGGACGCCCTCGTCGCCGACCTGCGGGTGATCGTCGCCGGCCTTGACGAGCGCCCGGTGCTGGTCGGGGCCTCGATGGGTGGCAACACGGCGCTCGCCGCGCAGGGCGAGGACTCGACGCTGGCCAGCGGCCTGGTGCTGGTGGACATCGTGCCGAGGGTGGACCCCGCCGGCGTCGCGAAGATCACCGAGTTCATGATGGCCGGCGCCGACGGCTTCGACTCGCTGTCCGACGTGGCCGAGGCGATCGGGGCGTACAACCCGCACCGCAAGCGCCCGCCGACCGAGGAGGGGCTGCGCAAGAACGTCCGGCAGCGCGCGGACGGGCGCTGGTACTGGCACTGGGACCCGGCATTCCTGCTGCGCGGCGACGAGCCGTCCCGGGCCGAACGCGTCGAGCGGATGGTCGACCTCGCGCGGGCGATCACCGTGCCGACACTGCTGGTCCGGGGCAAGCAGTCCGACATCGTGACCGAGGAGGGGGTCGCCGAGCTGCGCGCGCTGATCCCGCACGCCGAGTTGGCGGACGTGAGCGACGCCGGGCACATGGTGGCCGGCGACGACAACGACGTGTTCACCGCGAGCCTGATCGACTTCCTGATCGGGGTCGCCGCCGCCGGGCGGAAGGCCTAGAGGCCCAGGTCGAGGGTGTCCGAGCGCAGGCCGAGCCGCAGGGTCTCCAGGCCGATCACGTCGTCGACCCGGACGTTGCCGAGGTTCGCCGCCGCCCCCAGCCGGCGCACGAAGTAGGTCTGCAGCTGCTTGTTCGGCGCCTCGAACAGCAGCGTGGCGACGTCGACGCCGGAGCCGAGGATCTCCTCGACCAGGTCGTGGCGGGGCTGGCCGTCCGGGCGGCAGAAGCCGCTGCGCCCGCTCTCCCTGGCCTCTGCGGTGACCAGGTGCGCGCCGGCGGCGAGGTCCTCGCGGATGCAGTGCACCCAGTCGGCCGGGGTGAGCTCGTCGGCGCGTCCGCTGTCCTTGAAGCCGACCTCGCTGATTACCGTGAACTCCCCCGCCAGCGCCTCGACCCAGCGGGCCTTCGCGGCGTGGTCCAGGTCGATCGTGCCGTTGGACACCTCGACCACGGTCGCGCCCAGCTGATGGCACAGCGCTCGCCACTGGTCCACCATGCCGACCACCGCGTACCGCTCGAACAGCGTGCCGCCGAGGTAGAACTCGATCCCGGCCGACCGCAGTATGTCGATCTTCCGTTTGATGTCCTTGGTGACCAGCGCGGTGCCCCAGCCGAACTTGACCAGGTCGATGTACTCCCCGACGCTCTCGATGGCGTCCTCGAACTGCCCGGTGAACAGCCCCGGGTCGATCACCACGGTGAGGCCGGTACGCCTCGGCTTGCGGTCGCGCTCAGGTAGGTCGAGTGGCACGTCGATCATGTCGCTCTCCTCGGGTCGGGGCCCTGGTGCACGACTTCGGGGGACGTCCGGCGCGGCCGCTGGATGCGACGGTTGGTGAGATCCGGGTCCGCCGGGGCGGTGGCTGGCTCGGCCGCCGGCGGCGCGGGTGCCGGCGCGGGTGCGGGTGCGGGTGCGGGACCCTTGGCGGGAGCAGGGCGGGCCCGGGGCTTGCCGGTCATCGCCAGGCTCAGGGGGGTGAGCCGGACCAGCTCGACGATCAGCAGCGAGCCGGCCACCGCGACCAGGTACACCGCGACGCTGTTCCACGGCGCCGGGACCAGCGCGGCCGGCGAGGTCGGCCCGGCGGCGGTCAGCAGCCACAGGATCACCGGGTGCACCAGGAAGACGCCGAACGAGCGGTCCGCCGCGCGCTCCACGAACCGGGAGGCCGGCCCACCGGCCCGCCGGTCCCCCCAGGCCGCGCCGAGCGCGTAGTAGACCGCGACCACCGCGATCGACCAGGGGATCATCACCGGCTGGAACACGTCGGAGGCGAACTCGGCCGCGACCCCGTGCCGCAGCGACCAGAGGTACTGCCCCTCGGCGGCCACGCCGGTGACCACGAACGCGGCCAGCACCGTGCGGGGGTGGCGGCGGACCCAGGCGTCCAGCCGGGCGCGGTGCAGCGCCGCGAGGCCGCCCAGGAGCAGGAAGAACTGGTAGGTGAACACGAACGAGCCGAGGTAGGGCGCCAGCGCCGCCTTCAGACCGGTCGGTGCGGCGTCGTGCAACTGCAGGTCGATCACCACCTGCAGCGCGGCACTGACGGCGAGCAGTACCAGGTGCCGGCCCCGCGTCACCCGCAGCAGCCACTGGAACAGCGGGAACACCAGGTAGAACTGCAGCGAGACGAGCAGGAAGTATAGGTGGAACCAGGCCATCCCGTTGGACAGGCTGCGCAGCACCGTGATGGTGGCCTGGCCGACCGGTTGGGGCGCGGCGGCCAGCCCGATCGCCGAGTAGATCAGCGACCACACCACGTACGGCACGCCGACCAGCAGGAACCGCCGGCGCCAGAACGGCCGCGCGCGCACCGTCTTGTACCCGTAGCGGTGCACGAGCACGAACGCGGTCAGGAAGAAGAACGCCTCGCGGGTGAAGTGCAGCAGCATGACCACGGCGTCGCCGGGCACGCTGTCCAGCGGGTTCACCGTCGAGATGGTGTGCACCGCGATCACGGCACCGAAGGTCAGCACCCGCACCAGGTCGACGGGATAGACGTGGCTGGACCGGGCGGCCGCCCGGGTCGAGTCGGTCATCGGCGGGCGCTCACCGCCCCGCGCTCCCCTGTGGACACCCAGCCTCCCAGGTCAGGAGAGCCGACGAGACGGGCTCCCGAGTCGCAACATTGTGGCGCCCGCGTTGGCCGGACCGGTCGGTGGGCAGGCCCCTGGGCGCCCCCGAACCTCGGTCCGGCGCCGCGTCCAGTGTGCGGCACCCGCCTGACCTCGGCATCCGGTGAGCCGCCGCCCGGGGGACGCCAGCTGAGAGTCCCTTGGTTAGACACGGCCCGGTCCCGGCGGCACGGGTCCGAGAGTGGCCCGCGAGCCTGTGGATGAGCTACGGCTGAGATAAGAAGAACCGTCGAACGGGGGGCCGAGCGCATACTGACCCAGTGATCTCGCCGCGCCGACCGCGCCGGGCGACCGTGGTGCGGTTGGCGCTGCTGGTACCGCTGGTGCTGACCACCCTGCTGCTCGTCGTCGCGGTACCCAGGTTCGTCGACACGGCCGCCGGTACCGGGTCCACCGGTGAGGCGGTCGCCGACGCGTCCGGGCCGGCCGCCGCGACCACCGCCGACGAGTCCGTCGGCACGCTGGCCAGCCTGCACACCCTGGTCGTCGGCGGGCTGAACCGGACGTACCGCGCGTACACGCCGACCGGGACGCCGGGCCGGTGGCCGCTGCTGGTCGTGCTGCACGGCAGGGGCCAGTCCGCGCAGGCGGCCGTCAGCCAGACCGGATTCCTCGGCCTGGCCAGGCGCGGCCAGGCCGTGGTGATCTACCCGGACGGCGTGGGCCGCTCCTGGAACGCCGGCAACGGCTGCTGCGGCATCGCGGCCACCCGGCGGCTGCCGGACGCCGGTTTCATCCGGGCCGTGGTGGCCGACTCGATGCACACGCTGCCGGTCGACGCCGCCCGCGTCTACCTGGTCGGCTACAGCAACGGCGGCAAGCTCGGCTACGCACTGGCCTGCGGCGAGCCGACGCCGTTCGCGGCGATCGCCACGTACGGCGCGGCGCCGCTGGCCGCCTGCCCGGCCGGCACCGCGCCGGTGTCGGCAATGCTGGCCGCCGGCGCGCGGGACACGATCCTGCCGTTCGGCGGGGCGCCGAAGGCCCGGCCCCCGCTACCCTCGAACCGCGCCGCGGTGAGCTGGCTGCTCGCCCAGGACCGCTGCCCGCCGACCCCGGTGACGAGCACCGCCGGGCGGGCCACCGTTGCGACCTGGTCCTGCGCGGGCGGCAGCGAGGTCGTGTCCGTGGTCTATCCCGGCGTCGGGCACAGCTGGCCGTCCGCCTCGGTGTCCGGCGCCCCCGAGCTGGCCAACCTGATGTGGGCGTTCCTCAGCCGCCACCGCACCGGGCAGCCGACTGCCCAGCTGGCCGCCGCGCCGAGCACCGCGCCGGGCGCCCCGGTCACCAGCCGGGCGGACGGTTGATGCGCCGGTTGATGAGCCGGTTGATGAGCCGGTTGATGAGCGCGGCCGCACTGCTGGTCACCGCGTTGAGCCTGGCCGCACTGGTGGCCTGCGGGGGCGCTCCCCCACCGGCGGGCCCAGGGGTGCCGGCGCCGCTGGGCGCGCCGCTGCCGCCAGGTGGCACCGGCGTCGGCCCGGACGGCGTGCGGGCGGACTGGGTGGTCCGGGAGAACGCCAAGGCCGGTACCGACGAATGGCGGATCACCGGCCGCCCGCCCGGCACGATCGCCGGCTTCGCCGATCGGACCTACGCCTCGGCCGGTGACACGGTGACGCTGGACGTGTCGACCGACGCGCCCCGGTTCACCGTGGCGGCCTACCGGATGGGCTACTACGGTGGGGCCGGCGGCCGGTTGGTCTGGCACTCGGGCGAGCTGCCCGGCCACCCGCAGCCGGCCTGCCCGCTGACCACGGGCGTGAACCTGGTGTCCTGCGCGAACTGGTCCCCGACCCTGCGGCTGCCGGTGACCGGCGACTTCGTGCCCGGCGACTACCTGCTCAAGCTCACCGGCAGCGGCGGGCAGCAGAGCTACGTGCCGCTCACCGTGTGGGACCCGGCCAGCCATGCCGCCTACCTGGTCAAGAGCGACGTGCTGACCTGGCAGGCCTGGAACCCGTACGGCGGCTACGACTACTACGTCGGCCAAGGTCCGTGCCCGCCCGGGGTGTACCCGCTGTGCTCGCGGGCCAGGGTGGTCTCGTTCGACCGGCCGTACGCGTTCGACTACAACGGCGGCCAGGGCACCGGCGACTTCCTCGCCCTCGAGCTGCCGCTGGTCCGCTGGGTCGAGCAGCACGGGCTGGACGTCAGCTACGCGACCGATCTGACGGTGATCGACCACCCGGCGCTGCTTGCCGCGCACCGGGCGGTGTTCTCCCTCGGCCACGACGAGTGCTGGGAGCTACGCGAACGCCAGGCCGCGGTGGCGGCCCAGAAGACCGGGGTGAACTTCGCCTTCTTCGGCGCGAGCGCGGTGCTGCGGCACGTCCGGCTGCAGGCCTCGCCGCTCGGGCCGGACCGCCAGGAGGTGGACTACCGGGACTCCGCCGCCGACCCGCTGGCCGCCCATGGCAACCCGCTGGAGGTCACCGGCAACACCTGGTCGGCGCCGCCCGCGCACTGGCCGGAGGACGGCTTCGTCGGCGAGGCCTACAACGGCTTCCTCACCCCGGACGCGGCGCCGGGCGCCCTGCGGGTCACCGA
Organism: Pseudonocardia sp.; assembly: GCA_036272155.1. GTDB lineage: Bacteria > Actinomycetota > Actinomycetes > Mycobacteriales > Pseudonocardiaceae > Pseudonocardia. The sequence goes on along the minus strand of DATAZG010000162.1, from coordinate 32,524 downwards.
GCCGGCCGCCTGGATCTTCGCCGGCACCGGCCTCGGCGACAACGCCTCGGTGCCCGGTGTGATCCGCTCCGACGTGGACGCGCTGGCCCCGTCGGCCGGCCACCCGCCGAACGTCGAGGTGTTCGCCCACTCCCCGCTGGACGCGCACCATGCACAGGCCCGCTCGCAGGCCAACGGGATCTTCTACTCGGACATGACCTACTACACCGACCCGGCGAGCCACTCCGGGGTCTGGGACTCCGGCACGAACAACTGGATTCCCGACCTGGCGCCGTGCGCACCGGGCAAGCCGTGCCCGGCCGGCCCGGTGGGCGCGATCACCGGCAACCTGCTGCGCGCCCTCGGCACCGGCCCCGCCGGCCTCACCCACCCCTCCAAACCGAACCCGCGCCCCGCGCAGTAACCCGCTAGGGGACCGCCGAGCTGGCACACACGTGGCGCTCTGGCACACAAGCTGGCGCTCCGGCACACAAGTCCTCGATGTGGCACACGAGTTAGAACTCGTGTGCCACGTCCACACCGGAGGTGCCAGCCGGACGAACCGTGTGCCAGGTACACAAGGGGCGTGACGACCCCGGCCCCGGAAGCCCGTCGCGGATCGCGAGCTCGACCGCCGCGTAGTCGCCGTCGGGGCGCTCCAGCTCGCCGGGGCCGTCAGGCGGCCGGCGCGGGCGTGTGCACGTGGAGCCGGGTGCGGTCGGCGCGGAACAGGTCGACGGAGTACTCGATCGGGCTGCCGAGCTGGTCGTAGCCCACGCGCTCCAGGCGCAGCACCGGGGTGCCGACCGGCTGGCCGAGCAGCGCGCCGACCGGTTCGTTCACCGTGGCCAGGTCGATCGCCTCGTCGGCGCTGCTCACCCGCACCCCGCAGGCGGTGCGCAGGCCCTCGTACACCGAGTCCAGGTAGGTATCGAGGATGCCGGCGCAGCGGCTGGCGGTCAGGTACATCCACTCCAGCGACAGCGTGTCACCGTCGGCGAAGCGCAGCCGCAGCAGCGAGACAACGTCGCCGTCCGGGTCGATGCCGAGGCACGCGGCGGCCCGGGGCGGCGGCCGGCGCAGCCGCGCCGAGATGACCTGGGTGCCCTCCTGGAAGCCCTGCTCGTGCAGCATCTGCGGCACGCCCTTGACGGTGTTCAGGCTGCGCTGCAGCCGGCGGCCCGCCGTGATATGCACGAGGTCGTCCGGCTGGCCGGGGCCGACCTGGGTGAGGTACGCGCCGCCCGCCCTGCCGCGCACCCGCTGGATCACCCCGTCGCGTTCCAGCAGCTCGAGGGCCTTGCGGACCGTCGTGCGCGAGGCGCCGAGGCGCACTGCCAGGTCACGCTCGGGGGGCAGCCGGCGCACCGACCGCTCGGCCAGCTCCTGGCACAGCCGCAGCAGCGCCTCGTGGGTCAGCTGGACAAGCGCCATCAGTCACCTCGCGGCACGCCTCGTGCGGTTGGCCAACGCCAGTGCCGGCGGCACAACGCCGCACGACTTCCTTGCTACCCATCGTATGTTACGTACGCGTTACCGACGATTAAGGAACCAGAAATGGTCTACTCCGCATAGTATGCCGGTGAGCAGCGCCCGTTCCACCCGCGCCGAAGTCGCCGTCGATATTGCCACGGAAGCCGGCAAGATTGCCAAACACTGGTTCGACAATACCCACTACCGGGTCGACGAAAAGGCCGACGGTTCCCCGGTCACCCAGGCCGACCTGGAAGTCGAGACCTACATGCGGGACACCCTGACCGCGCACTTCCCGGACGACACCGTGCTCGGCGAGGAGTTCGGTACGACCGAGGGCTCGTCGGGCTACCGGTGGATTCTGGACCCGATCGACGGCACGAAGTCGTTCGTCCGGTCGGTGCCGCTCTACGCGAACCTGATCGCGCTGGAGAAGGACGGCGAGGTCCTGTTCGGGGCGATCAACCTACCCAGCGCGGGGGTGCTCGTGCACGCCGAGCGCGGCGGTGGCTGCTGGCGCAACGGGCTGCCCAGCCGGGTCTCCACGCACGACCGCCTGGACGGCGCGCACGTCATGGCGACCTGGCTGGAGGACTGGCTGCCGGCCACCATCAGCGAGCTGACCAGCCAGGGCGTGGTGCTGCGAACCTGGGGCGACGCCTACGGCTACGCGATGGTGGCCAGCGGCCACGCGGACGCCATCGTCGACTACACCGCGCGGGCGTACGACCTGGCACCGATGCCGGTGATCATCGAGGAGGCCGGTGGCCGGTTCACCAGCCTCGGCGGCGACCGGAGCTTCGAGCGGGGCTCCGGGGTCGCGTCCAACGGAGTGCTGCACGAGTCGGTACTGAAACTCGTCAGCCAGGCGACCTGAGGGGGTCACCCACCATGAAAGATTTCATCCGGGGCCGGAGCCGCCGGGCGATCGTGATTTTCTTTCTCACCATCTATGCCGTCACGCTGGTCTTCGCGCTCTTTCCCCCGTTATATCTGGCCGGCAGCGGAATACGCACACCAGTGCTCGGGATCCCGTTCTCGATCATGTACTGGGTCCTCGACTGGGCGGTACTCGGCCTCGGCCTGTGGGGTTTCTACCACGTCGAAAATATTCGCGGTGAGCTCGACGAAGGCCACCCCGCCACTCCCCCACACCTGACTGGAGAATGACATGCTGATCGTGCTCGGCATGTTGGGCGTCTTCTACGCCATCGTCATCGGCATCCTCTACGCCACCCAGCAGCGCACCCGCCCCTCGTTCGACGAGTACTCGGTGGGTGGGCGCAGCTACGGCCCGTGGTATGTGGCCATGTCCTACGTGAACTCGTGGTGGCCGGGTTCGACGTTCATCGCGTTCTTCGGGCTGGCCGCGGGGGCCGGGGTGTTCGGCCTGTACGGGCTGGCGTACTCCACCCTCGGCGTGGCGACGATGTACTTCATGGCCACCCGGGCCTGGCGCTGGGGCGCCCGATACGACCTGCGCTCCCAGCCCGAGCTGCTCGGGCTGCGGTTCAACTCCCGCCCGGTGAAGCTGGTCGCCAGCGTGATCGGCATCGTGTCGCTGTTCCCCTGGGTCGTGCTCGGTATGCAGGCGTTCGGCGAGATCTTCACCTACGCCAGCGGCAAGCGCTGGCCGGTCACCGTGTGCCTGGTGGTCGGTCTGCTGGTGATCGTGGTGCGGCAGTACTGGACGGTCCGGATGGGCATGCGCGGCCTGATCATGACCGACATGTTCCAGGGGCTGGTCGCGTACGTGTTCTCCGCCGGGCTGTGCCTGGTGCTGCTGTCCGGTGTGGCCGGCGGGCCGATCAGCTTCGCCGCGCTGTCGCGGGTGTCCGACTCGGTGCTGCGGGTGCCCGGGGACGGCGGCCACTACGGGCCGCTCTACCTGTTCAGCCTGATCTTCACCGGGGTGATCGGCTCGCTGTGCTGGCCGACCAGCTTCCAGCGGATCTACACCGCCGCCGGGGTGCGCGCGGTCAAGGCCGGCACCATCCGGACAGTCCTGCTCTCCGGCGGCTTCTACACGCTGCTGATGCTCGTCGGCATCGCGGCCACCGGCATGCCGGCCGTCGCGGCGAACCCGCAGGGCGCCTGGTTCACCATCATGTCGTCCTACGGCGGCACCTGGCTGCTCGGGCTCGGCATCACCATCGTGTTCGCCGCCTCGATGGGTCACGTCGACGGCAGCGTCCAGGTGTGCGGCCTGCAGATCGCCAACGACCTGGTCAACTCGGAGCGGCGGCAGCTGTCCGACGTCCAGTTGATGCGGGTGGCGAAGAGCAGCATGATCGGCTACATGGTGCTGGCCGGCATCGTCGCCTACCTGACGTTCAACCTGACGCGCCTGCAACTGCTCGCCCAGGTCTCCTACCAGGGCATCGTGCAGCTGGCGGTGCCGCTGTTCTTCGGTGTGTTCTGGCGCGGCGGCAACGCCAGGGGCGCCGTCGCCGGCATGGTGTCCGGGTTCGCCGTGGCCATGGCGCTGACCCTGATCTACCCCGACGACATCGCCGGGCTGGGCAGCCTGACCGGCGGCATCCTCGGCATCGCGGTCAACCTGCTGGTCTTCCTGGTCGTCTCGGCCGTGACCGGTACGCCGGACGCGGAGCGGGCGCGGGTCGAGGAGATGTTCGAGGTCGCCCGCAACCCGGTCCTGGTCGGCGCCCCGGCCGCGCCGGTCGCCCAGCCGCTGGGCGCGCCGCTGCTGCGGGAGCAACTGGATGGTTGAGCGCGACTTCCTCGCCGACTTCGCCGCGCTGTCGCGGATCGGGGCCACCCCGAAGGGCGGCGTGCACCGGGAGGCCGGCACGCCGGCGGACGGCGCGGCCCGGCGCTGGCTGTGCAGCTGGTTCGAGCGGCACGGGCTGCGCACCTCGGTGGACGCCGTCGGCAACATGTACGGCGCGGTGGAGTGGCTGCCGGGGGCGCCGTTCGTGCTGGTCGGCTCACACCTGGACAGCCAGCCGACCGCCGGCCGGTTCGACGGCGCCTACGGCGTGCTGGCCGGCGTGCACGCGGTGGCCGCCGCCCGGGACGCGGTCACCGCCGGCACGGTCACGCCGAGGTACAACCTGGCTGTGGTGAACTGGTTCAACGAGGAGGGCTCCCGGTTCTCCCCGAGCCTGATGGGCAGCGGCGTCTACAGCCGCAAGCTGGACCTGGCCGCCACCCTGAGAGTGACCGACCGCGCCGGGGTCACCGTCGGCGACGCGCTGGCCGACATCGGCTTCGCCGGCACCGACCCGATGCCGCCGGCCGTCGGCTACGCCGAGATCCACATCGAGCAGGGCCGCATCCTCCAGGACACCGGCACCTCGATCGGCATCGTCACGGCGAACTGGGCGGCCGGCAAGTACGCGGTCACCGTGCACGGCGAGCAGGCCCACACCGGGGCCACGCACCTGGCGGACCGGCGGGACGCGCTGGTCGGCGCGAGCCGGCTGGTACTGGCGGTGCGGGAGCTGGCCGAGGCGTTCGAGCCGGGCCAGCTGCTCGGCTCGGTCGGCCAGTTCACCGTGTCGCCCAACTCGCCGGTCGTGGTGCCCGCCGCGGTCACGCTCTCGGTCGACCTGCGCTCCGCCGAGGCCGAGGTGGTGGCCAAGGCGCACGAGCAGTTCCTCGCGGTGGTCGACGCACTGAACGCCGCCGGTGAGGTCGAGGTGGACATCGACTCGATGACGCTGCGGCCGTCCTCGGAGTTCCCGGCCGCCGGGGTGGCGCTGGCCGAGGCGGCGGCCGGGCGCGCCGGGCTGTCCAGCCGGCGGATGCTGACCATGGCCGGGCACGACTCGGTCAACCTCAAGGACGTGGTACCCACGGTGATGCTGTTCGTACCGAGCGACGCCGGGATCTCACACAACGAGGCCGAGCACACCGACGACGCCGACCTGCTGAACGGGGTCGGCATGCTCACCGAGGTGGTCACCGCCCTGCTGAGCACCGGGCCGGCCCGATGACCGGGCCGGTCGAGGGCGGCCCCGGTGGCGGCGCCCGGGCGAGCGACGACGGCGACGACCCGCTGGGCTGGGCGCTGGACCGGCTGCGGGAGTCGTTCCGGGCCGGCACGCTGACCCCGGTGCAGGTGCTGGACGCGACGCTGGACCGGATCGCCGAGGCCGACCCGGTGCTCAACGCGATGGCCGGCCTGGCCGGGGACAGCGCGCGGGCGGCGGCCGAGGCGGCCACCCGGCGCTGGGCCGCCGGGCAGCCGCTCGGCGAGCTGGACGGCGTGCCGGTGACGGTGAAGGACAGCGTGCGCACGGTCGGGCTCGCCTGGCGGCACGGCAGCGCCGCGTACTCCGACCTGCCCGTGTCCAGCACGGACGCGCCACCGGCCGCCCGGCTGAAGGAGGCCGGCGCGGTGATCGTCGGCAACACCACGATGCCGGACTTCGGCATGCTGGCCGCCGGCGTCAGCTCGCTCTACGGGATCACCCGCAACCCGTGGGACCCGACGCGCAGCCCCGGCGGGTCCAGCTCGGGCGGCGGCGCCAGCCTGGCCGCCGGCATCGGCTTCGGCTCGGTGGGCTCGGACATCGCCGGCTCGGTACGGCTGCCCGCCGCGCAGTGCGGCCTGGTGGCGCTCAAGCCGACGCAGGGCCGGGTGCCGCACCTGCCGGTGTCGACGATGCGCTCGGCCGGCCCGATGGCGCGCACCGTCGACGAGGTGACCGCGCTGTACCGCGTGCTCAGCCGCCCGGATCCGAGGGACGTGTGGAGCCTGCCCCCGGAGGCCCCCGACCAGCGGGCCGAGGCACTGCACCCGGCTGGGCTGCGCGTCGGGCTGCTCACCGACCTGGGCCACGGGCCCGCGCCGACCGCCCCCGTGCTGGCCGCCGTCCACGCCGCCGCCACCGCCCTCGAGTCGGCCGGCGCCACCGTCGAGCCCGTGGCCGCGCCCTTCGGTACCGGCTCGGGAGGTGCCGCCCCCGACGTGGCGCTGGACCGGCTGTTCCAGGTGCGGGCCAGGGCGGAGTACGAGGCGCTGAGCCCGGAGCGGCGCGAGCTGGTGCTGCCGGAGGTCGCCGACTGGGCCGCCGAGGCCGCCGGCCGCACCGCGGTCGCGTTCAGCCGGGACACGGACGCGGTGCTGGCCGCCCAGGAGCTGCTGCGCGACCGGCTCAGCGGCTACGACCTGGTGCTCAGCCCGGTACTGCCGATGGTGGGTTTCCCGGCGGAGGCCGTCGGCCCCGACCCGGCCCGGCCGCTGGCGCACACCGGCTTCACCGCCTGGTACAACCAGACCGGCCAGCCGGCCGCCTCGCTGTGCTTCGGGATGGACGACGGCTGCCCGGTCGGCGTCCAGCTGGCCGGCCGGCGGTTCCACGACCAGCTGGTACTGCGCGCGGCGGGCTGGCTGGAGGCACAGCGCCCGTTCGCGATGAGCTGGCCGGTGCCGGCCGGTCCGGCGGCCCCGTGGCCCGTCCGGATCGGCGCGGACGCCGGCCGGACGGAGGTCGGCCGATGACGGGAACAGAGCCGGTGACGGTGCGGGCGACGCTGGCCGAGCTGGGCCTGTGGGCGGGCACCGAGGACTCCGGGCTCACGTGGGCGGAGTCCGTCACGATGGCCAGCCCGAGCTGGTGGGGCGCGGACTCCCTGCGCTGGTCGGTGCGCGCCGACGTGGCGGACCCGGTCGTCGGCGCGGCGGCCTTTGTCAAGGTCATGGAGCCGCACGCGCGGGCGCACGTGGACGTCGGGGCGGCGTTCGGCGCGGCCCGGGCGGCCGGCGCGGCCGGCATCGGTCCCGAGGTGCTCGCCGCCGACGTCGAGCGGGGCGTGCTCGTGCTCGAGGACCTGACCGAGGCCTACGGCACCGCGACCGTGGACCGGTTCGACGGGTCCGACGCCGCCGAACGCCTGGTCACGCTGCGCCGCGCGGTGCACCGGCTGCCCGTGTTCGGCCGCCGGGCCAGTGTGTTCGACGACATCCGCGCCGCGCACGCACTGGCCGTGGGTGCGGCGGCCGACCTGCCGGTGGACCTGGGCTGGCTGCTGCGGCTGCTCGAGCCGGCGGAGCGGCGGATGGAGGCGGCGGGGTACGACCCGCTGCCCTGCCACGGCGACGGCAACGTGTCGAACGTGCTCGTCGAGCGCGGCGGCACCGGGTTGCGCCTGGTCGACTGGGACCGCGCGGCGGTGATGGACCCGCTGCAGGACCTCGGCGTGCTGCTGCACGAGATCCGGCCCTTCGACACCTCCGCGCGCGAGGTGTTCGAGATGTACTGGGGCCACTGGGACGGCGCGCTGTTCGACCGGTGCCGGGTGTACGGCATCGCGGACTGCCTGCGCTGGGGCCTGCTCGGCCGCTACGCCGGCGCGGTCGACCCCGGCACGCACGAGTACACGAAGTACGCCGACTGGCAGTTCCTGCGCGCCAGGGCCGGGCTGCGCGACCCGCACTTCAACGACCGGCTGGCCAACCTGTGAAGGCGCGGTGACGGCACAGTGAGTGGGATGGACACCCCTGGACGGGCGGTCGGCACGGCCCGCACCGACGCCGAGCGCGCGGTGGAGAAGGCGCTGGCCGGGCTGGACGCGTGGGCGGGCCGGCGGATCCACTACGCCCCGGTGCCCGGTGGGCTGTCGAACAGCAACTGGCTGCTCACCGTGGCCGGCGAGCCCAAGCGGTACTTCATGAAGATCCCCGGCGCCGGCAGCGAGGCGTTCATCGACCGCGAGGTCGCGAACCAGGCCGCCAGCCTGGCCAGCACCCTCGGCATCGGCCCCGAGGTCGTGCTGTTCGACCGGGCCAGCGGCGTCGAGGTGATCGAGTTCCTTGACGAGTACCGAGCCTGCACCACCGGCGACTTCGCCGCGCTGGAGCTCGCCCACGAGGTCATCGGGCACTACCGGGCGCTGCACTCGGCCGAGCCGCTGAGCCTGACCAAGACCGTCTTCGACATGGTCGAGGAACACCTGGCGCAGGTGGGCGAGCTGGGCGTCGCACTGCCCGAGGACGCCGAACCGCTGCTCGCCGAGTACACCGCCGCGAAGTCCGCGCTGCTGGCCGCCGGGCTGGACCTCGCGCCGTGCCACAACGACCCGATGCCGGGCAACTTCCTGGTCGCCGCCGGCAAGCCGCTGAAGATGATCGACTTCGAGTTCGCGTCCAACAACGAGCGTGCCTACGAGATCGCCGTCCTGATCACCGAGATGTTCTACACCGAGGCCCAGACCCTCGAGCTGACCGAGGCCTACTACGGCTCGACCGCCTGGCCGGTGACCGCGCGGGTGCAGGTCTGCGGCGCGCTCGCCGACATCAAATGGGGCCTGTGGGGGTGCGTGCAGGCCGCGTTGAACACGTCGTGGGACTTCGACTACGCCAAGTACGGGCGGTGGAAGCTGATGCGCGCCCGGCTGAAGACCGCCGACCCGCGCTGGCCGTTCTGGCTGGCCGCCCTCTAGACCCCGGATCGCCGACCCGGTACGCCCGCACGGTCGGCGCCCTGCCAAGGTGGACCTGTGGCCGACCAGGTGGACGCGGTGGTGGTCGGCGCCGGCATCTCGGGGCTGGCGTCGGCGCTGGAGCTGCAGCGGCGGGGCTGGCGGGTGGCGATCGTGGCCGAGCGCCCGGCGGCCGCCTCGACGTCGTACCTGGCCGCCGCCGTCTGGTTCCCGACCAGGGCCGGGCCGCGGGACAAGGTCCTCGACTGGGGTGCCCGCACCTACGCGGTGCTCGCCGACCAGGCCACCCAGGGCGTGCCGGGCATCGTGATGCGGGAGAGCCTGATGCTCTACCGCGAGCCGCCGGACGAGCCGTGGTGGGCGCCGGCGGTGGGTGGCGTGCGCCTGGCCGAGCCGGCCGAGCTGCCGCCGGGCTACCGGTTCGGGCTGCGCTTTGTTGTGCCGCTGGCCGAGATGCCCGCCTACCTGCCCTGGCTGGTGGCCCGCTTCGAGGCGAACGGCGGCCGGTTCGAGTACCGCCGGCTCGGCTCGCTGGCCGAGCTGACGGCCCCGGTGGTGATCAACTGCGCGGGCCTCGGCGCCCGCGAGCTCGTCGGCGACCTGAGCGTGGTGCCCGTGCGCGGCCAGATCGTCCGGGTGACCAACCCCGGGCTGCGGATGTCGGTGCGCGACGAGGACCACCCGGGCGGCCGCGCCTACGTGCACCCGCGCGACCGGGACTGCATCCTCGGCGGCACCCTGGACGAGGGCAGCTGGGACGACCGGGTCGACCCGGCCACCTCGAGCGCGATCCTGGCCCGCTGCCGGGACCTGGTGCCCGCGCTCGCCGACGCCGAGGTGCTCGAGCACATCGTGGGCCTGCGCCCGGCCCGGCCGGACGTGCGCCTGGAGGTGGACCCCGACCCGGCCGCCGGCGGCGTCCACCCCGGCCGGGCCACCCGGGTGATCCACAACTACGGGCACGGCGGCTCCGGCATCACGCTGTCCTGGGGCTGCGCGGAGCAGGTCGCCGAGCTGGCGGCCGCGTACTGACCGCCCGCCCGCGCGGACCGGGCCCCGGCGCACCCGGACCCGGTTCACCCGCCGGGCGGCCGGCAGGGTACAGAGGTGGGTATGGAATCACTGCTCGGCGAGCCGACCGGCCAGGGCTGGTTGCAGCTGTTCGAGCTGGCGGTCGCGCTCGTGCTGTCCGCGCTGATCGGGCTGGAGCGGGAGCTGCGGCAGAAAAGCGCCGGCCTGCGCACGCACGCGCTGATCGGGTTCAGCTCGGCGCTGATCGTGCTGGTCTCGAAGTACGGCTTCACCGACGTGCTCGGCGAGCACGCGGTGCTGGACCCGTCCCGGGTGGCCGCGCAGATCGTGTCCGGCATCGGTTTCATCGGCGGTGGCCTGATCTTCGTCAAGCGTGACCTGGTCCGGGGGCTGACCACGGCGGCGGCGGTATGGCTGACCACCGCGGTCGGCATGGCCGCCGGCGCGGGACTGCCGCTACTGGCGGCTGCCGCCACGGTCGGCTACTTCGCGATCGCCTACGGCTTCACCCCGCTGACCAGCCGGCTGCGCAGCAGGCAGGCCCGGTCCCGGTACCTGGAGGTGATCTACGACGACGGCCGGGGCGTGCTCCGCCGGATCCTGCACACCTGCACCGCGCGGGAGTGGGTGATCGGCCGGCTGACCACGCGGCACCTGGAGTCGTCCATCGGGCTCGGCGAGGCGGGCCTGGCGGGGCCGGACCTGACGCCCCGCGAGTACAACGCGGTCTCGGTGGTGATCGGGCTGAGCGGCACGGCGGACTACGAGGACCTGGTCGCGGCGCTCAGCGAGCTGGACGGGGTGCTCGCGGTCAGCGCGACGAACCCGGACGACGAGACCGACCCCGAGTTCGAGTGAGCTTGGAGCCGAGCGGAGCCGACCACGGTCAGTCCAGCCGCCGGTCCCCGTCCCGCCCCTCGTCCGGCTGAACGGCCGTCACTGGGAACCTGGCCCGCCGCACCTCCAGCACAACGGCGGCGAACAGCAGCGCCACCATGCCCGAGCCGATCGCACCCAGCGCCAGGCAGAGCAGCCCCAGCATGCCGGCGAGCACGAAGACGGCGTCGTGCGCGATCCTGGCCCCCCGACCGGTCCCGCTGGCCCGCCGCGTGGTGAGCAGGGAGGCCAACCCAGGGTCACTCGCCACGATCGTGCGCTCGATCTCGTGCAGCACCCGCTGCTCCGGTTCGCTCAACATGCGACTGCCTCCCGCGCCGCTCAAACCACTCTATTTCCGGTTTACCACGACTAGCGTCGACCACGCAGTCACCCTGGTCACAGTGCTGTGTGCGGTATGGCACTCGAAAGAGTGAGGCTGCTTTCAGCCTGTCGGGGCGCGGTGAAATCGGGCATGCCAAAATATTGACCAGATGCGGAGTGCATCCGCCGCCGGTCGTAACGCCGCGAGCGCGGCAAATAGCGGGTACCCGCGTAATCGGAGCGTGCTGGATGTGTGCGTGGTCTAGGCCGAACGGCCCCCTCGGGGGCACCCCCTCGGCCCCTGGGAGCCGGCCTGGCCGCCGCCGGGTGGGGCTGCTCACCGCCCTGTTGGGCGCGATGCTGGTACTGGCCGGCTGCGGGGCACCCGTACCCACGGTGCGGCAACCGGCCGCCACCGTCGGCCCGATCGCGGCGACCGCGCCGGACGGCCGGGGCGCGATCCGCCCGCTGCCGGCCCTGCAGGGCTGCACCAGCACGGCGACCGACTCGGCCAGCCTGGAGGCGGACACCGCCCAGGCCCTGCCCGGCGACACGGTCTGTGTCCGGGGCTCCATTCCAGACAAGCGCCTGGTGATCCGGAAGTCGGGCACGGCGGCCGCCCCGATCAAGGTCATGGGCGACGGCCAGACCATCGTGCACGGGATCAGCGTCGAGGCCGACTACGTCACCGTCTCGGGGATCAACGCGGTGAACCCGGCCGCGCCCGGCATCTCGCTGAGCGGCAACAACATCACCGTGGAGAACTCGTCGTCGATCAGCCCGCGCGGGGACGACGGCGACGCGCTGCGGTTCTGGGGCAACAACATCACCATCCGGCACAACACGATGCGCGACACCAAGAACATCAAGGCGCACGCTGACTGCATGCAGACCTTCGCCACCGACTCCGACCACCCGGCCAGCCAGCACGTAGTGATCGACAGCAACCGCTGCGAGGCCATCGACAACACGTGCCTGATCATGGAAGGGCCGCACAGCCTGGCCGGTGACGGCAGCGGCGTCGGCGCCACCAGCGACATCACGTTCACCAACAACTTCTGCGAGAACAACGCCACCGAGGCGCTGCAGATCGACGACGTGCAGAACCTGACGATCACCAACAACGACATCCAGGGAAACAACGACCACGCATTTGCGCTGCAGAACCTGACCACCGGCGCAAAGGTCTCCGGAAACAAGCTCAACGCAGCAGTCCATTTTGAGGTCGGCATGGACGACTCCTCGGCGCCGGGTTACCAAGGGCCGCCGTCCGGCGGCAATCCGTGACGACGCGACCGGCTCAGTGACACCCGACGGATGACGGAGCGGACAATGGCTGAGGACAATGACACGGCCGACAATGGCGTGGCGGAATTGCCCGGCCGCCATTGCCTCGTTCACCGGATCGGTCGACGACCGCCCGGGCGCCGGTCGTTGTCCGCGCTCCGCCGCGCTGGGTAGCGTGATCAACTATGGGTAGAAGGTTCGGCTGGCTGGCCGTGCTGCTGGTCGGCCTGGCGCTGTTCGCGCTGGTGTACCAGACGCTCATCCACACCCAGAACCTGAACTTCGTACCGGCGATGATCCTGCTCGGCGCCTCGGTGATGCCGGCGACGTTCGTGACCTACGTGTCGTCCCGGGGCGGCGGCGGGCGGCTGCCGGCCAGCCTGATCGCCGGCACCGCGCTGCTCGGCGGGGTGCTGGGCACCGTGGTGGCAGGCCGGCTGGAGTTCGACACGCTGCGCGCGCTCGGCACGGTCCCGGTGATCGCGGTCGGGCTGGCCGAGGAGGCCGCCAAGCTCGTGGTGCCGGTTGTGCTGGTGCTGCTGCTGCCCCGGCTGCCGGCGTTCACCGCCCGGATCGGCCCCGGCCCGGCGCTCGACCCGGCGGACGGCGTGATCATCGGCGTCGCGGTCGGCATGGGCTTCGCGGTGCTCGAGACGATGGGCTACGCGTTCGTCACGATCGTCTCGCACGGCGGCATCGGCGGCGTGGAGGAGCTGCTGTTCCTGCGCGGGCTGCTCAGCCCGGTCGGCCACGCCGCGTGGACCGGCCTGACCAGCGCGGCGCTCTGGCGCTGGGCGGCGGGCCAGCGGCACGGCGCGCGCCACTTCTTCCTGCTGTTCCTGCTGGCCGCGGCTCTGCACGCGACCTGGGACGGCGGCGGCAGCCTGCCGGTGATGGCAGTGGTCGCGGCGGTCAGCGCGTACGGCCTGATCCACGAGGTGCACCGCAGCGCGCTCTCCCCCGCCGCCGGCCCCGCGACGCGGCCGAGCTGACTCCCGGCCCCCGGTCGGCCCTCAGGCGGCCGCGCCGCGCCGCGCCGGGTCCGGGTCGGGCGTGTCGATCTCCGCGGCCGCCGGCCGGGGGATCAGGAACGAGACGGCCAGCGCGACCGCCGTGACCAGCAGGCCGAGCCCGATGCCGCCGGCGAACCCGGCCGTGGAGTCCGACCCGGGCGGGCTGCCCAGCACCTGCACCACCGGCAGCACCGCGAAGCTGAGCCCGGCGCCGAAGTTGAACGCGGCGGAGTTCATCCCCGGCAGGAAGCCTGGGCTCTCCGGCCGGGAGAGCACCACTCCGAGCCCGTTCAGCATGATGTTGGCGATGCCCGCGTAGGTGATGCCGAGCAGCACCGCGGCCAGCACGAGCGCCGGCAGCGAGCGCAGCCCGACCGTGGCCATCAGGCCCAGCGCCACGATGCTGCCGGCCAGTCCGTACCGCAGTACCTTGCGGTACCCGATCCGGGGCGCGAGCCGGCCGGCGAACGGCCCGACGATCCAGCCGACCAGCGCGAACGGCGTGAGCAGCAGCAGCGAGGTGACGTCCGGGCGCAGGCCGAAACCGAGGTGGCCGTCCTGGGCGAAGGTGACCACCAGACCGTTGATCGTGGCGAAGATCCCGGTCATGGTGAGCAGGGTGGTCAGCAGCAGGGCCCAGGTCTCCCGCTGGCGCAGGTGCACCGCGTTCACCAGCGGCTCCCTCCGGTGTTTCTCCACCTGGTAGAACACGAGCAGCAGCACCACACCCAGCACCAGCAGGCCGGCCACCATGCCCCAGCGGGCCGAGCCGAGCTTGCCGGCCTCGTTCAGCGCGAACAGCACGCTGGCCACCGCGAGCACCAGCGGCGCGACGCCCAGCCAGTCCATCCGGGTACCCGCCGAGGGCCGCGACTCGGGCGCCCAGCGCAGCACGAACCCGGTGGCGAGGACGGCCACCACGGCCATCGTCCAGAACACGCCCCGGAAGCCGACGGTGGTCGCCAGGTAGCCGCCGAGCAGCGTGTCCACCCCGGCCACGCCGCCGTTCACAGCGGTGATGAGGCCCATCAGCGTGCCGTACCGGCGCGGGTCGGTGACCGTCGCGCGCAGCATCAGCAGGCAGATCGGCACCACCGGCCCTGAGCAGCCCTGGATGATCCGGGCGATGTCCAGCACGACGATGTTGGGCGCCAACGCACCGAGCACCGAGCCGAGCGCGACGAACCCCATCAGCGCGGTCAGCACGAGCCGGCGGCCCCGGATGTCGCTCAGCCGGGGCAGGAACACCCCGAAAATGGCGCCGGAGGTGAAGAACGCGGTTTGGGACAGGCCGACCGCGACCTCATCGGTGTTGAGTTCTTTCGCCATCGTGGGCAGTACCGCGCTCATCATGCTCGCATTGAGCTGAAATGCGATGCATGCGCTCAGCAACGCGGTCATCAGGGCGACGGTGCCCGCCCGACCGTTCACAATTACCCCCAACTTTTCGCAACCGGAACTATTGCGGGCGGTGCTGCCCGGGTAGCTGCCCGGGTAGCTGCCCTGGACTAATGCATCCGTCCGATGGCGTCCTCGAGGGATTTCCAGAACCCGTCCGCGTCGAGGCCGACCGCGACGTAGGCGTTGGCCGGGCGGCCGAGCTTGTTGTGCAGGTCGACGCTGGTGGCGCCGAACGTCTCGGGGCCGTGCAGCTCGATGTCCAGCCGGGTGTGCACGGTGGGTACCAGGTCCGGGGTGGCGACCAGGGCGACCGCGACCGGGTCGTGCAGCGGCGGCGAGGCCATGTTCTCCGCCGCCTGGTAGGCGGCCCGGAAGAAGGTCAGCAGCTCGACGGCGAACGCCGAGGTGGTGTTGCCGATCGCGCTCAGGCGGTCCACCACCTCCGGCGTGACCAGCGCCTGGTGCGTCACGTTCAGCCCGACCATGGTGAACCGGATGCCGGAGTCGAGCACCACGGCCGCCGCCTCCGGGTCGACCCAGCAGTTGAACTCGGCGTACGGGGTGACGTTGCCCCGCCCGGTGGAGCCGCCCATCCAGGCGATCTCCTTGATCTTCGGCACGACCTCGGGGTGCACCCTCAGCAGCAGTGCGATGTTGGTCAGCGGCCCGGTCGCGATCACCACCACCGGCTCGGCCGACCCCGTGAGCAGGTCACGCAGCAGGCCGACCGCGCCGCGCGGGTCGAGGTCGACCTCCGGCTCGGGCAGCACCGGACCGTCCAGCGCGCTCGCCCCGTGGATGTCCGCCGCCGTCTTCAGGGTGCGGGTCAGCGGGTTGTCCGCGCCGGCCGCGATCGGCACGCCGTGGATGCCGGCGACCGTGCACACGACCCGGGCGTTGTGCGTGGTCTGGGCGAGCTGACCGTTGCCGCCGACCGTGGTGATGCCGAGCAGGTCCAGGTTCGGGTGCCCGGCGGCGAGCCAGATCGCGAACGCGTCGTCATGCCCAGGATCGCAGTCCAAGATCACCGGCACGGCCATCAACGGCACTCCTTCGGCACAGCGGCACAGGGTCCCCGCGAGGTGGGGGGACCACCCGACCCGGCAGACGTTACCTCGCCGAGGCCGGCCTGCCACCCGCCTCGAATCCTGAGAGTCCGGGTAACTTTTCCCAGGGCGGTTCGGCGCAACTGGGGCATCCTTGTCACCCATGCGGATGGCGACCGGTTCCCCCACACGTGTGCGAGCGCGCAGGCTGACCTGGGCCGTCCTGGCCTCGGTGACCGCGCTGCTGGCGGCCGCCTGCGCCGGCCAGACGACCACACCGAGCACCGGCCGCCCGGTCCAGGGCGGGGTCGCCACCTTCGCCGAACCGGCCAACACAACGCCGAACTACATCTTCCCGTTCATGGCCACCGAATACTTCAGCGTCATCACCATCTCCGACTTCCAGTACCTGATGTACCGGCCGCTGTACTGGTTCGGCGACGGCGCGAAACCGGCGGTGAACGACCGGCTCAGCCTGGCCGACCAACCGACCTATGCCGACGGGAACCGCACCGTCACGGTGCACCTGCGCCCCTATTCCTGGTCCGACGGCACCCAGGTTACGGCGGACGGCGTCGCTTTCTGGATCAACATGATGAAGGCGGACAAGGCCAAATGGGCGGTGTACGTACCGGGCGGGATTCCGGACGATATCGACTCGCTGACGGTCGACTCGCCGAGCCAGGTGACCTTCCACCTGAACAAGAGCTACAGCGCGCAGTGGTTCCTCTACAACGAGCTCTCGCAAATCACGCCACTGCCGCACGCGTGGGACCGCACAGCGGCGGGCCCGCGCGACTGCGAGCACAACGTCGCCGACTGCTCCGCCGTGTACGACTATCTGGCCGACCAGGCCAAGAGCCTTAACACCTACGCCACGAACCCGCTGTGGCAGGTGGTGGACGGCCCCTGGAAACTCAGCTCGTTCAACGCGGACGGGAACGCCACCTTCGTCCCCAACAAAACCTATTCGGGACCGAACAAGCCGCACCTCGACCAGGTCAAGCTCGCGCCGTTCTCGGACAATGCGGCCGAGTACAACGTGCTGCGTTCCGGCGACAACTCCATTCAGGTCGGCTACCTGCCACAGGAGGACGCGCCAGCAAAGCCGGACAACCAGGCAGTCGGCCACAACCCGCTGGAGAGCAACTACTCGATGGACCGGTGGTTCAACTTCTCGGTCAACTACTTTGCGCTCAACTACCATAATCCGACGGTGGGCCCGATCTTCGCCCAGCAATACTATCGGCAGGCGCTGGCATCCCTCGTCGACCAAAAGGCCGTCATCAAGGCCGCCCTGCACGGTTACGCCGCGACCACCAATGGCCCGGTGCCGACCACCCCGGAGAACCCGTGGGCCACCGACGAGACCGAACCGAACCCGTTCACCTACAACCCGGACCGAGCCCAGCAACTGCTCGCCGGCCACGGCTGGACCACGCCGCCAGACGGAGTCGGAGTCTGCCAGCGCCCCGGCTCCGGTCCCGATCAGTGCGGCCCCGGGGTACCCGCCGGCGCGCGGCTGGAGTTCCAGATGATGTACCGCTCCGGTGCTCCGCAGGTCCAGCTGTCCATGCAGCAACTGCAGTCGGCGGCGACCAAGGTGGGTGTGCGGATCGACCTGCAGGGCGCGCCGTTCGACACAGTGATCGGCACGGCTATTCCGTGTGATGCCGGGAAACCGGACTGTAACTGGCAGATGGGAAACTGGGGTGGCGGCTGGACGTTCGCGCCTGACTACTACCCCACCGGGGAACAGATCTTCGGCACCGGGGCCGGATCCAACGAGGGCAGCTTCTCGGACCCCAAACTCGACCAGCTCATCGCGGCCACCCAACACAGCGACTCGCCTGAGGCCATGCGGGCCTACACCAAATACGGCTCGGAAACCCTGCCGGCCATCTGGCAGCCCAACTACGACTATCAGGTGACCGAGATAGCGAACAACCTGAAGGGCGTCACGCCGGAGAACCCGTACCTGAATATCACGCCCGAGGACTGGTACTACGTGAAATAGGCGCCGAGCGAACCGACCACCACTCCCACCACTGAGGTAATCGATGACCGGATTCATCGCCCGGCGACTGGTGCAATCCATTGTCGTGGTGCTGCTCGTCACCGTAATCGTCTTCATCCTGTTGCACCTACTGCCCGGTGGCCCGGCCCGCGCCCAACTGGGACCGAGGGCGACCCCGATTGCGATCGCGAACTTCAACCACGAGATGGGCTACGACCGGCCCGTTCCGGTGCAGTACTGGACCTGGCTCGAACAGCTCGCCACCGGCAATCTCGGGTTCTCGGTCAAGCTGAACCAGTCGGTGCTCTCGCTCATCGGTGAGCGGCTGCCCAAGACATTGATCCTCACCGTGCTCTCCACCCTGTTCGCCCTCGTGGTGGCCATTCCACTCGGTGTTGTCCAGGCGGTGCGCCGCAACCAGCCTTCGGACTACGCGATCACTTTCTGGGCCTTTGTGTTCTACGCGACGCCACCCTTCTTTCTCGGTGTGGTGCTCATCGTGGTGTTCTCGGTGTATCTGCCGATATTGCCGGCCGAGGCACCACAGAGCTCCTCGCTCGGGGTCATCCTGTCCCAACCGGCCGGGCTGATCCTGCCGGTGCTCACCCTCGCCCTGCTCACCGTCGCCCAGTTCTCCCGGTACATGCGGTCCTCGGTGATCGAGAACCTGGCGGAGGACTACGTGCGCACCGCGCGGGCCAAGGGCGCCGGCGAATGGACCGTGCTGGTGCGGCACGTCTTGCGCAACTCGCTGATCCCGATCGCGACCCTGCTCGGGTTGTCCCTGCCGGCGATCTTCTCAGGTGCGCTGATCACCGAGGCGGTGTTCAACTTCCCGGGCATGGGCGAGCTGTTCTGGACCGCCGCGCAGACGCAGGACTACCCGATCATGCTCGGCATCACGGTGCTGGTCGGGCTGGCCACGGTGATCGGCTCGCTGCTCGCCGACCTGGCCTACGCCGCGCTCGACCCGAGGGTGAGGTTCGCATGACCGCCGTGCCCGCTGATGACGCCGCGCTGCCCGAGTCCCGGCGGGGCGGCAGCGCCCTCGCCCGCACCGTGTCGACGTTCCTGGAGAACCGGCTGGCCGCCGTCGGCGTCGGCATCGTCGTGCTGTTCATCCTGTTCTGCTACCTAGGTCCGCTGCTCTACCACACCGACCAGACGCACATCGAGCTCTCCGACGCCACCCTGGGGCCCTCGGCGGCCCACCTCCTCGGCACCAACGAGGTCGGCTACGACCAGCTCGGCCGGCTGATGGTCGGCGGCCAGTCCTCGCTGGAGGTCGGCATCGCGGCGGCACTGCTGGCCACCGCGTTCGGCACGCTCTGGGGGGCCATCGCCGGCTACGCGGGCGGCTTCGTGGACGCGGCGATGATGCGGATCGTGGACGCGCTGCTCGCGGTACCGGCGCTGTTCCTCCTGCTGTTCCTGTCGTCCATCGCCCGGCCGAACGTGGGGCTGCTGATCCTGGTCATCGCGCTGATCTCCTGGCTCGGGCCGGCCCGGCTGGTCCGCGGCCAGGCGCTGACCCTGCGCACGCGCGACTACGTGCGCTCGGTGCGGCTGATGGGCGGCGGCCCGATCCGCGCCGTGCTGCGGCACATCGCACCGAACGCGATCGGCACCGTGGTGGTCAACGCGACCTTCCAGGTCGCCGACGCCATCCTGACCGTCGCGGCGCTGAGCTTCCTCGGCCTCGGCGTCCCACCACCCGCCGCGAACTGGGGGGACATGCTCTCCAACGGCATCAACTACACCTACGACGGCTACTGGTGGCTGATCTACCCGCCCGGCCTGGCCATCGTGCTGGTCGTGGTCGCGTTCAACCTGATCGGCGACGCGCTGCGGGACTCGTTCGACGTGCGACTGCGCAGGAGGTGACCGTGCAACCGGTCGTAGAGCTGGTCGACCTGCACACCGAGATCGCGCTGCGCCACGGCGTGGCCCGGCCGGTCGGCGGCGTGTCGCTGAGCGTCGCCAAGGGCGAGACCCTGGGCATCGTCGGCGAGTCGGGCTGCGGCAAGACCATGACGGCGCTGTCGATCATGCGGCTGCTGCCGCCGGGGGGCCGGGTCGGCGGCGGCTCCATCCGGTTCGGCGACACCGACCTGGCCACGCTCGACGAGGCCGGCATGCGCGCGGTCCGGGGCAACCGGGTCGGCATGATCTTCCAGGACCCGATGACGTCGCTGAACCCGTGCCTGACCATCGGCGACCAGGTCGCCGAGACCGTGCTGCTGCACCGGGACGCGAACCGAGCCCAGGCCAGGGCGCGGGCCGAGGAAGTGCTGGAGCTGGTCGGCCTGCCCGACGTCGCCCGCCGCTACGACAGCTACCCGCACCAGCTCTCCGGTGGCATGCGCCAGCGCGTGGTGATCGCGATGGCGCTGGCCTGCGAGCCGGAGCTGCTGATCGCCGACGAGCCGACGACCGCGCTCGACGTGACGATCCAGAAGCAGATCCTGCGGCTGATCGACGAGCTGCGGGCCCGCCTCGGCATGGCGGTCATCCTGGTCACCCACGACCTCGGAGTCATCGCCGGACACGCCGACCGGGTCGCGGTCATGTACGCCGGCAAGATCGTGGAGACCAGCCCGACCCGCGAGCTGTTCGCCAACCCGCGCCACCCCTACACCGAGGCGCTGTTCCGGTCGCTGCCGGAGAACGTCGACCCGGACCGCGAGCTGTTCGCGATCCCGGGCCTGCCGCCCGACCTGTCCGACCCGCCGCCCGGCTGCCGGTTCGCCGCGCGCTGCAGCTACGCCACCGAGACGTGCCACACCGAGCAGCCGGCGCTCACCGACGGCGACCATCCGTTCGCCTGCTTCCACCCGCTGGGCTCGACCGAGCGCGCGGCGACCAACCCGCGCACCGAACCGGCGGCCCGCGCGGACGGCACGGCGCTGCTGGACGTGCGGAACCTGGTGCGCGACTACCCGGTGACCTCCAACGGCGTGCTGCGGCGCCGGATCGGCAGCGTCAGCGCGGTGGCCGACGTGTCCTTCGAGGTGCGGGCCGGTGAGACGTTCGGGCTGGTCGGCGAGTCGGGCTGCGGCAAGAGCACCGTCGGGCGGCTGCTCGTCGCCGAGGACACCCCGACGGCGGGCACCGTGTCCTTCGACGGCACCGAGATCAGCGGGCGGTCGCCCCGCGCGCTGCGCGAGCTGCGCCGCGACTTCCAGCTGATGTTCCAGGACCCGTACGGCTCACTGGACCCCCGGATGCGGGTCCGGTCCATCCTGCGCGAGCCACTGGCCATCCAACACCGGGGGTCCTCCGGTGAGCAGGACCGGGCGGTCGCCTCGTTGCTCGACGAGGTGGGGCTGCCCCGCGCCGCGTTGGACAAGTACCCGCACGAGTTCTCCGGCGGGCAGCGCCAGCGGATCGGCCTGGCCAGGGCACTGGCGCTGCGCCCGAGGCTGATCGTGGCCGACGAGCCGGTGTCCGCCCTGGACGTCTCGGTGCAGGCCCAGATCCTCAACCTGATGCGCGCGCTGCAGCGCGACCACGACCTGACCTACGTGTTCATCTCGCACGACCTGTCCGTGGTGCGCTACATCGCGACGACGATCGGCGTGATGTACCTGGGCAAGCTGGTCGAGGTCGGGCCGGCCGAGCAGGTGTACTCGTCGCCGGCGCACCCGTACACGAAGGGGCTGATCGACGCGATCCCACTGGCCGACCCCGACCGGGAGCGCCGCGTGGAGGACGCCGGTGTGCGCGGCGAGCTGCCCTCGGCGCTGAACCCGCCGTCGGGCTGCCGGTTCCGCACCCGCTGCCCGCTGGCCACCGAGCTGTGCGCCGAGCAGGCCCCGGAGCTGCGCGTGTTCAGCGAGCAGGGCCAGCAGGCGGCCTGCCACCACCCGCTGCGCCCGGCCCTGCCGGAGCTGGTGGCCAGCTGACGGAATCCGCGCCGAGTTCAACCGCACCGGCCTCCTAGCGTGCTGAGGGGCCCGCTCCGGTTGAACTCGGCGGTGGAGGGGGAAGCGGCGGCGGGGCGGGCGGCGGAGCGGGCGCGAGCGCGGCCCCGTTGTCACACCTGGGTTCGCCGCCGGGGGCGGCCGCGAACGGCCGTGCCCGGGGAGTGCCGCTTCACCACGGTCAGGGCCAACACCACGAACACCCCGACGCCGAACACCATCAGGTAGAACGCGCCCTCGCCCTCGACCAGCAGCGATGCGCCGGCGAAGGCCGCCACGATCGCGCCCACCCGCCCCGCCATCGCGGCGACGCCCACCCCGGTGGCCTTGATGGCAACGGGGTAGACCTGGGCCGCCAGGGCGTACAGCAACACCTGGAGCCCGGAGATGCAGCCGCCGTAGAGGAACAGCTGGGCGTACACCAGGCCGACCGAATGGTCCACGCCCGGCGTCGCAAGGAATAGCCAGATCCCGGCAACGGCGACCCCGATCGCATATGCGGTCAGCACGGCCCGGGAACCGCGGCGAACCATCAGCCAACCGCCGAGAACGGCGAAGGTGATTCCGCCGAAATGGAATACGGATGTCCCGAGGCTGGCGGCCGCCACACCGAACCCGGCCGTACTGAGCAGGGTCGGCCCCCAGCTGAGGAAAAGGTACGTACCGAGCATGCTGAAGAAAAAGGCGAGCCAGAGCCCGACCGAGTCGCGTCGGTATTCCGCGCGCCCCAGTACCTTCACCGAAGCCCGACCGACCTCGCCGGCCTGACGCGCGAACACCGTCGCCGGGCCGACCCGGAGCCCCATCCCGCGCAGCGTGGTGATGGCCCGGGCGCGGTCGCGCTCCGTCCCGCGCGCCGCCTGGAACCGGGGCGACTCCGGCAACGCGAACCACAGCACCACGCCGAGCACGATCGGGGCGACCCCGCCCAGCACAAAGAGGATCCGCCAGCCCATCGACGGCAGCAGTGCCGCGGCGGCCACCCCGCCCAGCATCGCGCCGATCGGCAGGCAGCTCGTGGCCAGCGCAACGGCGAAGCCCCGCCGCCGCAGCGGGGTCAGCTCGGCGATGAGCGCCGCCACGGAGGGGATGACCATGCCGAGCCCGACCCCGGCGCCCATGCGGCACACGGTCACCACGGCCAGGCTCGGCGCGAGCGTAGTCAGCAACGTGAACGCGCCGAAGAGGCCGACCGCAATGATCAGCGCGCCCTTACGGCCGATCCGGTCACCGACCACACCGCCGGTCGCGGCACCGAGACCGAGCCCGACATAGCTCAGCGCCAGCACCCAGGAGAAAGCCCCCTTGTCGACCCCGAACTCTTTCGCCATGGGGCCGATGGCGAAACCGAAAACCTGGATGTCGAAGCCATCGAGGACCACGGTCAATGCACCCAAGGCGGCCGCAATTTTGGCCGGCCGACTCCAGCCGGCCGAATCGATCTCGGCCTTGATGTCGAATTCGTTGTTCTGCAATTCTCCGGGCCTGAACAATGGTGTCTCCGCTGGCACGCTCACTTTGACTCCCTTGTCGAAGTTCGAGAACCAATGGCAGTCACACGTGTCCGGCAGATCCGGGCGACACCATTTCGCTGGGACGTTAAGTCTCGCCGATCAATCCGGCAACCACCGCCGGTCGATAGAGGTATCGAGGTTGCCTATAGATCTTCCGGCCGCCACCGGCTCAGCCCGGGCCGAAGCGCTTGAGCTCCGCGGTCGAGCCGGGGCGGTGGGGCGCCCAGTCGGCGAGCCCGGCCGCATTGGGTGAACCGGTGCGGACGAAGGCCGCGAACGCCCCGCTGACCGCGCGGGCCAGCGCCCGGTCGCCATCGCCCACGGCCCCGAGCATGGGTGCGTCGGGGAAGGCGTCCAGGGTGTCGAACACAAACGGCAGCTCGGCGCAGTGCACGGCGCCGAGCGTGCCGTCGTCGCCGGGTGGGCGGCGGCTGAACCGGTAGGCGTAGGCCGACCCGCCCGAGGCGGTGCACTGCTCGGCGAGCTCGGTGACCCCGTCGGTGAACATCCGATCGGTGACCAGCTCGGTGAGGATCCTGGCGGGCTTCACCTCGGGGCGCCCGGCGGCGCGGTCAGCGTAGGCCCGCTCGGCGGCCGCCGGCTCACCGAGCTCGGCGGCGAGCAGGCCGAGCACCTCGTCCCGGTCCAGTGCCTGGACGGCCGGGTTGGGGGCGAAGAACGCGGCCATCTCGTGC
The DNA here is from genome assembly GCA_036272155.1 of Pseudonocardia sp. Taxonomy (GTDB): domain Bacteria; phylum Actinomycetota; class Actinomycetes; order Mycobacteriales; family Pseudonocardiaceae; genus Pseudonocardia. Next base: position 8,534 of record DATAZG010000162.1, on the reverse strand, counting down.
TCGACGGCGCCCACCAGCAGGTTCCGGCCGGCCAGCGCGCCGTCGCGGACCGCGGTCGACAGCGCCACCGGCAGGCCGGGGCCGAGCGCCGGGTACATCGGCGGCGCGATGTTGCCCGGCCGGGCGCGCGCGACGGCCAGCTCGGCGTAGCCCGCCAGCAGCCGCCCCACAGGGAGCGCGCGCAGCTGGCCGCCGACGTCCCCGGCCGCGTCGACCCCGAGGATCCGCAGGTACTCGGCGGCGGTCTCGGCGGCCTCCCCCGGGTCGGCCGGCGCCCATCCCCACGGCCCGCTCTGCGCGATCACCCCGTGCACCAGGTCCCGGGTGGCCGGGTCCACCGCGAGGGCCAGCGCCGAGTGCGCGCCCGCCGACTGGCCTCCGACGGTGATCCGGCCGGGGTCGCCACCGAACGCGGCGATGTTGTCCCGCACCCAGCGCAGCGCGGCGCCCTGGTCCCGGCTCCCCAGGTTCACTGTGCCGCTACCTGTACCGACCTCCGGCAGGTACAGGTAGCCGAGCGGGCCGAGCCGGTAGTTCGCGGTGACCACGACGACGTCGCCGCGCGCGGCGAGCCGGGCGCCGTCGTACCAGGCCCAGCCGCCGGACCCGCTGGAGAAGCCGCCGCCGTGCCACCACAGCAGCACCGGCCTCGGCGCCGCCCCCTCGGCCATCTCGCCGGCCGGCGCCCACACGTTGAGGTTCAGGCAGCCGTCCTCGGCCCAGTCCGGCTCGCGGCGGCCCATCACCGCGTCCAGCCGGGACGGACCCTGCGGCGCGGCCGGGCCGGAGCGTGCCGCGTCCCGCACGTCGGCCCAGCCCGGGTGCGGCGCCGGCGCGGCGAAGCGCAGCTCCCCCACCGGCGACGCCGCGTACGGGATCCCCCGGAACGCCACCACCGGCCCCTCGACCACGCCGCGCACCCGGCCCCGCTCGAAGGCCACCACCGGTCGCTGTCCGTCCGCCATCGCGCATCCCTCGCTCGCCACCCGGGCGGCACCGCCAGCCGCTCCCACCACACCGCCGGTCTACCGGCACCGCTGATCGACAGCCACTGGAGCGGGTCTGACCGCGCAAACCACGCCACAGCGTCTTCTAGAATCGCCACAGTGCGCCACGAACTGGAGGAGACCGAACGGCGGATCACGGCCGCGCTGATGGTCTCCCCGCGCGCGTCCTGGCGCACGCTGGCCCGCTGCCTGGAACTGTCCGAGCGCACCGTGGTCCGCCGTGCCGGGCCGCTCTACGCCGACGGCACGCTGCGGGCCACCACCGTGCGCAACCCGGCCTGCTTTCCCGCGCTGCTCCCGGTGGCGCTGCGCGTGCGGTGCCGGCCCAACCGGATCCGCGCGGTCGCCGCCACACTGGCCCGCCGCCCGGACACGATCTGGGTGGACGTGCTCGGCGGCGGCGACGAGATCAGCACGGTGCTGTTCCTGGACGGCCCGGAGGCGCGCAACGACCTGCTGCTGCGCGACCTGCCCGCCACGCCGGCCGTGGACTCGTGGACCGCGCACACGCTGCTGCGGGTGTTCCCCACCGCGTTCGACTGGACGGCCGGCCTGCTCTCCCCCGACGCCATCGCCGCGCTGCGCCCCGCGTCGCTGCCCGAGCCCGAGATCGCGACCCCGCCCCGGGACCTCGACGAGGCGCTGCTCGACGCGCTCGTCGCGAACTGCCGGGCGAGCTACACCGAGCTCGCCGAGCGCACCGGTAGCACCGCGCTGACCGCCCGGCACCGGCTGGCCGCGCTCGTCCGGGGCGGGGTGGTCCGGCTGGCCACCGAGGTGGACCTGGCGCTGCTCGGGGTGCACGCCGAGGCCCTGCTGTGGATGACCGTCGGCCCGGCCGCCCTGCACGCCACCGGGCAGGCGCTCAGCCGGCACCCACAGGTCCGGTTCACCGCCGCCACCACCGGGCCCGCCAACCTGCTCGTCGCGGTGGCCGCCGCCGACCTGAACGCCCTCTACACGTTCCTGACCAGCACCGTCGGCCCGATCGACCGGCTCACGTCGATCGAGACCACCCCCATCCTGAGCACCGTCAAACGCACCGGTCTGACCCGCCGGTCCGCCCCGGTGAGCTGACCCGGATCAGTCGCGCAGGATCACGGCGTCGAGCCAGGCGTCCGGGATGCCGAGGCCGTCGACGAGGGTGTCGGCGTACGGCCGCAGTTGCTGGCACAGCTCGTTCACGGTCGTGGTGACCGCCTTGGCCTGGGCGGTGGTGAGCCGGCCGTGCTCCAGGAACCAGCCCCGGTCGGCCTCGATCGCGCTCAGCGCGTAGAGCGCCCGCACCCGGCCCAGCAGCGCGGCGACGCCGTCGTCCGGGCAGCGCTCCAGCGCGGCGTCGAAGCCGCTCAGTACCCAGTGGTCCACGTGCGCGGCCGCGGCGGCCAACAGGTGGTCCTGGGCGGCGTTGAACAGGGCGAAGGCGTCGGCGCCCGGCTCACCGGCCCGGCGCAACCGGCGGGCCAGCCCGGCCAGCTGGTGCTCGGCGCGGTCGGCGAGCAGCTCGCGGTACCACTCGGCGTCGTCCGGCGCGGGGTCGCGGAACCGCTGCGCCAGGCTGCGCGCGGCGGTCCGTTCCGCGATGGTGTCCACGACCTGCTCGGTGATGAACTTGATCATGTCGAGGGTGTCGAAGCCGCCGACGTGGTCGCGGTACTCGGTGAGCAGCCCCTTGGCGACCAGCTGCAGCAGCACGGTGTTGTCGCCCTCGAAGGTGGTGAACACGTCGGTGTCCGCCTTGAGCTGGGGCAACAGGTTCTCGGTGAGGTAGCCGGAGCCGCCGCAGGCCTCCCGGCAGGTCTGGATGGCGTGCGTGGCGTGCCACGTGGTGACCGCCTTCATGCCGGCGGCCAGTGCCTCCAGCTCGCGCTGCGCGGTCTCGTCGGAGCTGCCGCCGGTCTGGGTGTCGTGCAGCAGCCGGACCAGCTGCTCCTGGGCGAAGTGCAGCGCGTACGTCTTGGCCAGGGCCGGCAGCAGCTTGCGCTGGTGGGCCAGGTAGTCCAGCAGCACGACCTCACCGTCCCGCCCCGGTGCCTCGAACTGGCGCCGCCGCTGGCCGTAGCGCACCGCGATGGCCAGCGCGGACTGGGTGGCGCTCGCCGCCGAGCCCGCCACGCTGACCCGCCCCCTGACCAGGGTGCCGAGCATGGTGAAGAACCGGCGGTGCTCGTTCTCGATCGGGCTGGTGTAGCCGCCGTCCTCGGCCACCTGGCCGTACCGGTTCAGCAGCGCCGTGCGGGGCACCCGGACCGAGTCGAACATCAGCCGACCGTTGTCCACGCCGTTCAGCCCGGCCTTGCGCCCGCAGTCGGAGATGGTCACGCCCGGGCAGGGCCGGCCGTCGGCGTCCCTGATCGGCACCAGCAGCGCGTGCACCCCGTGCCCGCCGGCCGGGGTCACCAACTGCGCGAACACGACCGCGAGCCGGCCGTCGCGGGCGGCGTTGCCGATGTAGTCCTTGCGCGCGCTCGGCGTCGGGCTGTGCACCACGAACTCGCCGGTGGTCACGTCGTAGGTCGCGGTGGTCTCCAGCGCGGCCACGTTGCTGCCGTGCCCGGTCTCCGTCATCGCGAAGCAGCCGGGCAGCTCGAAGCTCATGATCGCGGGCAGGTACTCCCGGTGGTGCGCCTCGGTGCCCAGCGCCTGCACCGCGCCGCCGAACAGCCCCCACTGCACCCCGGCCTTGACCATCAGCGACAGGTCGGCGTAGGCGAGCATCGAGATCGAGTGCACCGAGCCGCCGATGTCGTCGGCGCCGCCGTGCTCGGCGGTGAAGCCCAGCGCCGAGTGGCCACCCCGGGCCAGCTCGTGCATCAGGTCGGTGATGTAGGCCCGGTGCTGCTCGGTGGTCCACTCCGGGTCCGGGTGCAGCCGGCGCTGGCCGAGCCGCTCGCGCACCTCCGCCCGCACCGCTGCCCAGCGCCCGTCCACCACGGCGCGCAGCGCCTCGAGGTCCACCTTCGTGGGCAGCTCGGCCTCGGCTGTCGCGGTGCCACTCATGTCGCCTCCGTTGCGAGAAGACCCGGCCGGCCTCGTCCACCGGCCCCGATCAGCTGAAACTCTGCCACCGACCGGGTCGAGGAGGACCCCGGCCTGGCCGGTGGATGAGGATCATCGTCCGGACGGGGTACCCCGTGATCGGCTCGGTCGAACGGCGGGTGCCCGGCGTCACGTCGAACGGGTGTCCGGGGGCACGTCGAACGGGTACCCGGTGGCACCTCGGGCGGGTGCCCGGCATCACGCCTTACCGGCGAGTAACTTTGCGTACGTTGGCGATTGGGAAGGAGCTCGTTATGACTCGGAACGCGCCACGCCGGGCCGCGATCATCGGCGGCAACCGGATCCCCTTCGGCCGTGCCGGCGGGCACTACGCGAAGGCCTCCAACCAGGACATGCTGACCGTCGCGCTGGACGGATTGGTCGCCCGCTTCGGGCTGCGGGACGAGCGGCTCGGTGAGGTGGCCGCCGGCGCGGTGCTCAAGCACAGCCGCGACCGCGACCTGACCAGGGAGTCCGTGCTCGGCAGCCGCCTGTCCCCCGCCACCCCGGCCTACGACGTGCAGCAGGCCTGCGGCACCGGCCTGGAGACCGTCGTGCTGGTGGCCAACAAGATCGCGCTCGGGCAGATCGAGAGCGGCATCGCCGGCGGGGTCGACTCGGTCAGCGACGCGCCGGTCTCGGTGAACGACGATCTGCGCCGCGTACTGATGGAGCTCAACCACGCCCGCACCCTGGGCGCCCGGCTCGCCGCGCTGGCCAAGCTGCGCCCCGGCCAGATCGTGCCGGACCTGCCGCGCAACGCCGAGCCGCGCACCGGGCTGTCCATGGGTGAGCACGCCGCGATCACCGCCACCGAGTGGGAGATCGGCCGCGCCGAGCAGGACGAGCTGACCGTGGCCAGCCACCACAACCTGGCCGCCGCCTACGACCGGGGCTTCTTCGACGACCTGGTCACCCCCTACCTCGGGCTCAACCGGGACGCCACGCTGCGCCCGGACGCCAACACCGCCGCCCTGGCCAGGTTGAAGCCGGTGTTCGGCGGCGCGGGCGGCACGATGACCGCCGGCAACTCCACGCCGCTCTCCGACGGCGCCTCGACGGTCCTGCTGGGCAGCGACGAGTGGGCCGCCGCGCGCGGCCTGCCGGTACTGGCCCACCTGGTGGACGCCGAGACGGCCGCCGTCGACTACGTGCACGGCGGTGAGGGGCTGCTGATGGCGCCGGTCTACGCGGTGCCCCGGATGCTCGCGCGCCAGGGACTGACCCTGGCCGACTTCGACTTCTACGAGATCCACGAGGCGTTCGCGTCGACCGTGCTGGCCACCCTGGCAGCCTGGGAGGACAAGGCGTACTGCACGGAGCGACTGGGGTTGGACGCGCCGCTCGGCTCGATCGACCGGTCCCGGCTGAACGTGGCCGGCTCCTCGCTGGCGGCCGGCCACCCGTTCGCCGCGACCGGTGGGCGGATCGTCGCCACGCTGGCCAAGCTCCTCGCCGAGAAGGGCTCCGGACGCGGCCTGGTCTCGATCTGCGCCGCCGGTGGTCAGGGCGTCGTGGCGATCCTGGAGGCGGCGTGAGCGGCACCGGCAACAACACCGTGAGCAACGGTCCCTCGACAACCCGGGTCGGCGCCGACTGGTACCGGACGCTGGCCAACAGCCCGATCGGCGGCCCACTCGGCCAGCTCGGGCTGCCCCGGCCGGCAGCGCTGCGCCGCTATCGGCCGGGCCAGCCGCTGACCGACGGGCCCGTGCTGGTCGGCACCGCGGGCACCGGTGGGCTCGCCGAGCACCTGCTGGCCCTGCCGGGGCTGGACCCGGTCGCCGAGCCCGGCACCGGGTCGGGCAGTGGGTCCGGCACAGGGGCCGACGCCGGACCCGGCACCGGATCGGACGCGGGGCTCGGCGCGCTGGTGCTGGACGCCACCGGGCTGGACACCCTGGCCGAGCTGGGCGCGGCGCACACGTTCCTGACCGGGGCGCTGCGGCGGCTGCGGCCGTCCGGGCGGGTCGTGCTGCTGGCCGGGCTGCCGGAGCAGGCCGGTGACGTCACGGCGGCGGCCGCCCGGCAGGCGCTGGACGGGCTGGTCCGCTCGGTGGCCAAGGAGCTGCGCGACGGCGCCACCGCGAACCTCGTGCAGCTGGACGCGGCGGCCGCCCCGGCCGACGTCGACTCCACGGTGCGCTTCCTGCTGTCCGCCCGGTCGGCCTACGTGGACGGCCAGGTCATCCGGGTCGGCGCGGCGGGCCCGGCGGCAGCCGAGGAGCCGGGCGGCCCGCCGCACACCGGCCGGGTCGTGCTGGTCACCGGGGCCGCCCGGGGCATCGGCGCGGCCATCGCCGAGGTGTTCGCCCGCGACGGCGCCACCGTGGTCTGCCTGGACGTGCCCGCCCAGGGTGACGCGCTGGCGGCCACCAGCAACCGGATCGGCGGCCTCGCGCTGCAGCTGGACATCACGGCCGCCGATGCCCCGGACCGGCTGAACGAGTACCTGCTCGGCCGGCACGGCGGCGTCGACGTCGTGGTGCACAACGCCGGTATCACCCGCGACAAGCTGCTGGCCAACATGGACGACGCCCGGTGGGACGCCGTGCTCGCGGTGAACCTGCGCGCCCAGCTGGAGCTCAACGCCGCACTGCTCGGCGGCGTCGGCACCGGCGACGCCCCGCTGCGCGCCGGTGGCCGGCTCGTCTCGGTGTCCTCCACCAGCGGCATCGCCGGCAACCGCGGCCAGACCAACTACGCGGCCAGCAAGGCCGGCGTGATCGGCATGGTCCGCGCGCTGGCCCCGGCGGCCGCCGGGCGCGGCATCACCGTCAACGCGGTGGCCCCCGGCTTCATCGAGACCGAGATGACCGGCGCGATGCCGTTCGGCACCCGCGAGGCCGGCCGCCGGATCAACAGCCTGCACCAGGGCGGCCTGCCGGTGGACGTCGCCGAGACGGTGGCCTGGCTGGCCGAGCCGGGCAGCGGCGGGTTGACCGCCCAGGTCGTCCGCGTGTGCGGGCAGAGCCTGCTGGGGGCCTGACGATGGCCGCCGAGCAGCCGGCGCCCGACGGGACCGGGACCCCGGGCGCGGTGCACGGGCGCGCCGTGGAGCAGCTGGCCGGGCTGCCCCGGCTCGGGCCGCGCTACGCCCTGGCCCTGCTGCCCGGCCGGGGCGGCGGGAGCACGCTGCCGGACCGGGAGCTCGCGGTGTCCGGGCTCCACGTCGACCCGGCGAACCTGGCGGCCTACGCGCGGGTCTGCGGGTTCGCCCTCGACGGCACCCTGCCGGTGACCTACCCGCAGGTGCTGGCGTTCGGCCCGCAGATCCGGCTGATGACCGAGCCCGGCTTCCCGCTGCGGCTGCCCGGCCTGGTGCACCTGCGGCAGCGGATCCGGCAGCTCCGCCCGGTCGGCGCCGACGAACCGCTCGAGCTGCGGGTACACGCCGAGCAGCTGCGCGCCCATCCGCGCGGCGCGCTCGTCGACCTCGTCGCCGAGGTCTCGACGCCGGCGGGGCCGGCGTGGTCGGCCCTCGGCAGCTACCTGTCCCGGGGCGCCGCCGCGCCGGACAACACCGACGGCACAGACGGCGACGGGACAGACACCGACGAGCCGGCCGAGGTCGAGGCGCCGCTGGCCGCCCGCTGGCCGCTCGGCGGGGACACCGGGCGCCGCTACGCCTCGGTCAGCGGGGACGTGAACCCGATCCACCTGCATCCGCTGACGGCCCGGCTGTTCGGCTTCCGGGGTGCCATCGCGCACGGCATGTGGACCGCCGCCCGCTGCCTGGCCACGCTGGCCGGCCGGCTACCGGACGCCTACGAGGTCGACGCCGTGTTCCGCAAGCCTGTGGTGCTGCCGACCGAGGTCGAGCTGCACACCGCCCGGACCGCCGGCGGCTGGGCGCTGACGCTGCGCGGCGCGGAGGCGGACCGGGTGCACCTGGTCATGTCGGTCACGGCCCCCACCGACTGACCGACACGCCTGGGCCGGCCGGGACACGCCGGGGCTCGGGTTGCGGGTAGGGCGAACGCGGATCATCGTGAGGGCTGCAGCGACGCCCGAGCCACCCGGAGGTGGGTCATGCCGCCCTTCGCGCAGGTCCTCGACCCACTCGGTTCAGTACTGGGCAGCACGGTGCTCGCCCTGGTGCCCGTCGCGGTGCTGCTGATACTGCTGGCCGGGTTCCGGATGTCCGCCTGGCAGGCCGTGATCATCGGCGCGGTGGTGACCGTGCTGCTGGGCGTCGTGTTCTGGCACGCCCCGGTCGGCACCAGCCTGGACGCCTACGGCCTCGGCATGCTCACCGGCTTCTGGTCGGTCGACTGGATCGTGTTCTGGGGCGTGATCATCTACAACACGATGGTCATGACCGGGGCGTTCGAGTCGTTCAAGAACTGGCTGATCCAGCAGGCCACGGCGGACATCCGGGTGCAGACCATCCTGATGGCCTGGGCGTTCGGCGCCCTGATGGAGGGGCTGGTCGGCTTCGGCTACCCCTGGGCGGTGGTCGCGCCGATCCTGATCGCGCTCGGCGTG
>DATAZG010000161.1:0-9292 GCA_036272155.1 Pseudonocardia sp. | reverse complement strand
TGGTCGGCGCGGTCAACGAGCGGGATCTGCTGGATGCACTGTTCACCGGGCGGGCGAACCTCGCCGACCGGGTCGAGCAGCACATGTCGAAGCCGCTGCCCACCATCGGCGCCGGCGAGCCGGTCGGCGCGGCGATGACCGCGCTGGCCGCCGGGGACGGCGCGCTGGTCCTCATCGACGGCAAGCCGGCCGGCGTGATCACCCGCCACGACGTCCTCGCCTTCCTCTCCACCCACAGCCCCGCGAGTCGCTAGATCCCGCGGCCCGAGTCGCTGGATTCCGCGGCTCACCCGTCCCCCCGAACCGCCCCCCAACCCCCGCGAGGGGATTTGGTCAGGGTGAGTCGCGGATTTGGTCAGGGTGAGTCGCGGATTCCGTCCGTCCCCCGCGGCCGCCGCCGCGGCGGGGACCGGGGCGGCGTACCGTCGGCGTTCGTGAACGGCTTCTCGACACGCGCGATCCACGCCGGCCAGGACCCCGACCCGACGACGGGCTCGGTGATCGTGCCGATCCACGCCACCTCGACGTTCGCGCAGGACGGCGTCGGCGGCACCCGGAGCGGCTACGAGTACTCCCGCACCGCGAACCCGACGCGGACCGCGCTCGCCGAGTGCATGGCCGCGCTCGAGGGCGGCCGGCACGGGCTCATCTTCGGCTCCGGGATGGGCGCCACCGACACGCTGCTGCGTGCCGCGCTGCGCCCCGGGGACCATCTGTTGATCCCGCACGACGCCTACGGCGGCACGTTCCGCCTGGTGGACAAGGTGCTGTCCGGCTGGGGCATCGAGCACACGCCGGTCGACCTCGCCGACCCGGCCGCCACCCGCGCCGCGCTGCGCCCGAACACGCGGATGATCTGGTGCGAGTCGCCGACCAACCCGCTCCTCGGCATCGCCGACATCGCCGTGCTGGCCGACCTGGCCCACGGCGCCGGCGCCACGCTCGTCGTCGACAACACGTTCGCCTCGCCCTACCTGCAGACCCCGCTGGCCCTCGGCGCCGACGTCGTCGTGCACTCCACCACGAAGTACCTCGGAGGGCACTCCGATGTGGTCGGCGGCGCGCTGGTCACCGACGACAGCGAGCTCGCCGAGCAGCTGGCCTTCCTGCAGAACTCGTCGGGTGCCGTACCGGGGCCCTTCGACGCCTGGCTGACCCTGCGCGGCATCAAGACGCTCGCCGTGCGCATGGAGCGCCACAGCGACAACGCCGAACGGGTCGCGGCCGCGCTGGTCGGCCACCCCAAGGTCAGCCGCGTCTACTACCCCGGCCTGCCGGAGCACCCCGGCCACGAGGTGGCGGCCAAGCAGATGCGCCGGTTCGGCGGCATGGTGTCGTTCCAGGTGGCGTCCCCGGGCGCGGATCCGGCGGCCGAGGCCCTGCGGGTCTGCGCGTCGACCAAGCTGTTCATCCTGGCGGAGTCACTCGGTGGGGTGGAATCCCTGATCGAGCACCCCCGGCGGATGACCCACGCCTCGACCGAGGGGTCGCTGCTGGAGGTGCCGGCGGACCTGGTTCGGCTCTCGGTCGGTATCGAGGACGCCGACGATCTGATCGAGGACCTGCTCCAGGCGCTCGGCTGAGCCGACCGCGGGGCGTCGCGGCATCCCGCGACCCGGTCAGCGGAATCTAGCGACTCGGTCTGCAAATCTAGCGACTCGCGGGGGTTGGGGGCCGGGGACGCACGCTGTCCGGTCCCCTGCTCGGGCTGACGGAATCCGCGACTCACCCTGACAAAATCCCCGACTCGCGGAGAGGTGCGCACGCGCGCGAGGCGAGCGCCCGCGAAGGGACGCGCGTGAGGGAAGCGGCGGGGTTACGGGCGGAGCGGGGAGCGCGTGTCCGTGGCGGGCTGGGGGCCGGGGTGGTGTCGGGGGCGATCGGCAGGTCGTTCGGCTCGATGCAGCCGCCGACCAGCTCGTAGCCGGTGCCCCTGGCGATGTACTGGCCCGGGTCGTGACAGCCGGCCTGCTGCACCGTGATGAACGCGATCGTCGCCATGGCGGCCGCGACCAGCAACGAGACCACGACCGACCAGCGTGTGCCGCCGGTGCTCGGCCCCACCATGCGTTCCTCCCCGATTGCGCGACACACCGACCGGGTGTGGCTGATGCCGAGGCTACCCGTTGCCGATGCAAGGATGCGTCGATGGGCGCCAGGCACTCCCCCGACCGGGTCGATCTTGCTGCTATCCGGACCGCCGCCGCGTTGCTGGAGGGCGTGGCCCGCCGCACACCGCTGGCCCAGTCCCGCGCGCTGAGCGACACGGTGGGTGGCCAGGTGCAGCTCAAGTGCGAGAACCTGCAGCGTACTGGATCCTTCAAGATCCGAGGTGCCTACACGCGGATGCACGCCCTGAGCGACGAGGAGCGGGCCGCCGGCGTGGTGGCCGCGAGCGCGGGCAACCACGCGCAGGGCGTCGCGCTGGCCGCCGACCTGCTCGGCATGCACGCCACCGTGTTCATGCCGGTGCGCGCCGCGCTGCCCAAGGTCGCCGCCACCCGGGGCTACGGGGCCGACGTGCAGCTCGTCGGCACGGCCCTGGAGGACACCCTGACGGCCGCGCAGGAGTTCGCGGAGCGCACCGGGGCCCACTTCATCCACCCGTTCGACCACGCCGCCGTAGTGGCCGGCCAGGGCACCGTGGGGCTGGAGATCTGCGAGCAGGTGCCGGACGTGCGCACGATCCTGGTCCCGACCGGGGGCGGCGGGCTGGCGGCCGGCGTGGCGGCGGCGGTCGCCGAGCTGGCCCCGGACGCGCGGGTGGTCGCCGTGCAGGCCGCCGAGATGGCCGCGTGGCCGGAGTCGCTGTCCGCCGGCCACCCGGTGCGCACGGCGGCCCGGCCGACGATCGCCGACGGGATCGCGGTGGGGCTGCCGGGCGCGGCGCCGTTCACCGTGCTCTCCGAGCTGGTCAAGGAAGTGATCACGGTCAGCGAGGACTCCCTGTCCAGGGCGCTGCTGCACTGCCTGGAGCGGGCCAAGCTGGTGGTCGAGCCGGCCGGCGTGGCCGGGGTGGCGGCGCTGCTGGACCACCCGCACCGGTTCGAGCCGCCGGTGGTCTGCGTGCTGTCGGGCGGCAACGTGGACCCGCTGCTGATGCTGCACGTGATCCAGCACGGCATGGCGGCGGCGGGGCGCTACCTGAGTGCCCGGGTGCGCCTGGTCGACCGGCCCGGCGCGCTGGCCGAGCTGCTGGCGCTGGTCGGGGAGCTGGGTTGCAACGTGCTGGACGTCGAGCACACGCGGATCTCCGGAGCGCTCGCCCTGGGCGAGGTGGACGTGGCACTACGCATGGAGACCCGAGGCCCTCGGCATCGCATCGAGGTGCTGGATGCGCTGAGGGCCTCGGGTCACCGTGTCGAGCTGGCGTGAGTACCGGTCTCCGTCCGTCGGGGCGGCCAGAGCCTCGTTACCAGGTCAGACCCGGAACGGCTCGGCGCCCTCGAGCGTGACCTTCATGGTGCCGCCGTCGGGCAGCGAGTACTGCCGCGTCTCGCCGACCTTGGCACCCAGGATGGCGGCGCCCAGCGGTGAGTTCGGCGAGTAGACCTCCATGTCGCCGTGCCGGCCCTCCTCGCGGGAGCCCAGCAGGAACGTCTCGCTGTCGTCGTCGCCGTCGTAACGCACGGTGAGGATCATGCCGGGCTGCGCAACGTCGGTCTGAGTGGGCGCCTGGCCGACCTTCGCGGTGCGGAGCAGTTCCTGGAGCTGCCGGATCCGAGCTTCCTGCTGGCCCTGGTCCTCGCGCGCCGCGTGGTAGCCGCCGTTCTCCTTGAGATCGCCTTCCTCACGGCGGGCGTTGATCTCCGCTGCAATAACCGGCCGGTTAGCGATCAGCTCATCGAGTTCGTGCTTGAGCCGGTCGTAGGCATCCTGGGTCAGCCAGGTCACCTGCACTTCGGTCACGGTCATCACTCCTCCAGCCTTTCCGGACCAGCGGGCTTGCGGGTCGGTTTACGCACACGGGCCGCCCGCCTCAGGGACTAATGCCCTGAGATGGAAAAACACGACCCGACGCCGGGCCGTGCGGTGGCCACCGTAACACGATGACTAGCCGCTCGGCGCAGTCTTTCGACGAACGGTCGAGTTCTCTCAGAAGTTCCCGAATCCGCCAACGCCGCTGGTCGTTGGGACTTCGGCGGCAATTGAGGATCTTCTCAGGCCGTCCCAGCCGTCACTCGCGCACCCCGGCGAGACACCCCCACGCTACCCGGACGTGCGCCGGAACGGCGCGGGAATAGAAACCCGGCGCAGGCCTCGGGGAGGCCGGGAAGAATTGTCGGAGAGCCCGGGTTGCACCTGGGGATCGATGTTGTCGGTCGAGCCGGGACAATGGAGTGGGCGCAGTTCTCGGGGCGCCCCGCCGGCACGACGCCGCCCGCCCGGCTCCTGGCGGCGAGACGAGGAAGAGGACATGGTCGAACCCCTACGCCTGATGACGGTGCACGCCCACCCCGATGACGAGTCCAGCAAGGGCGCCGCCACGTGTGCACGCTACGTAGCGGACGGACACGAGGTCATGGTCGTGACGTGCACCGGCGGCGAGCGGGGCAGCGTGCTGAACCCGGCTATGGACCGGCCCGAGGTCGTCGCCAACATGACCGAGATCCGGCGCGGCGAGATGGCCAAGGCCGCCGACATCCTGGGGGTGCGGCACCGCTGGCTGGGCTATGTCGACTCCGGGCTGCCGGAGGGCGACCCGAAGCCGCCGCTGCCCGAGGGCTGTTTCGCGGTGGGTGACCTGGTCGAGCAGACGGGTGCCCTGGTGGCGCTGATCCGCGAGTTCCGGCCGCACGTGCTGGTCACCTACGACGAGAACGGCGGCTACCCGCACCCTGACCACATCCGTTGCCACGAGGTCTCGGTGGCCGCCTTCGACGCGGCGGCCGACCCGGACCGGTTCCCCGAGCTGGGGCAGCCGTGGCAGCCGTTGAAGCTGTACTACTCGCACGGGTTCTCCAAGGAGCGCGTCACGGCGTTCCACGAGGCGCTGCTCGCCGCCGGTTTGGAGTCCCCGTACACTGAGTGGATCAAGAACTGGTCCGAGGACCGGCCGGACCCGGGCTCCCGGGTGACGACCCGGGTGAACTGCGCCGACTACTTCGAGGTGCGCGACAAGGCGCTCCTGGCGCACGCCACCCAGATCGACCCGACGAGCCGCTGGTTCTCCGTGCCGCTGGAGATGCAGCGGCAGATCTGGCCGACCGAGGACTACGAGCTGGTGCGGTCGCTGGTCGACAGCACGACCCCGGAGGACGACCTGTTCGCCGGGCTACGGGAACGGGTCTCCGCGTGAGTACGTTCTCGGGGTTGAGGACACCCGGAGCCTAACGGCGCTCCGGGCCGGCACACGGGATCGAGGCACGGTGCAACCATGATCGCCGTACTGGCGGTACAGCCGCTGCTCAGCCAGGATCCGCCGACGCCCGCGCAGGGCCCGGAGTTCGGCGGCTCCTCGCCCATCGGCCTGGTCGTGACCCTGTTCATGCTGATCGCGCTGGTCTTCCTGATCCGCTCGATGAACAAGCACCTGCGCAAGGTGCCACCGACGTTCGACCCGGTGGAGCCCGACCAGAGCGGGGAGAGCCCCGACGAGGCCGGCACCGCCGCCACGGGACCGGGCGGCGCGGCCACGGCGGGATCAGCTGGCGCGGCCGATCGGCCGCCCTCAGGTTCCTCGGCAAACTCCACCCCAAAGAGCTAACGAAGGCCCTCGGGCGGCGGCCGAACCGGCGATCACCCCCTGTATGTGACCCGATACGGCGTGTGGTAGACCCTCGAGCGGCGTTCGGCGCGTCGGGGTGACACCCTGTTCAACATGCCGAACAGGCTTGCGAACTCAACCAGTCCGTACCTCCTGCAGCATGCGGCGAACCCGATCGACTGGTGGCCGTGGTGCCCGGAGGCGTTCGCCGAGGCTCGCGAGCGGAACGTGCCGGTGCTGCTGTCGGTCGGGTACGCCGCGTGCCACTGGTGCCACGTGATGGCGCACGAGTCGTTCGAGGACGCCGGGACGGCCGCGCAGATCAACGCCGAGTTCATCGCCATCAAGGTGGACCGGGAGGAACGGCCGGACATCGACGCCGTCTACATGGCCGCCACCCAGGCCATGACCGGCTCGGGCGGCTGGCCGATGACGTGCTTCCTGACCCCGGCCGGGGAGCCGTTCCAGTGCGGCACGTACTACCCACCGACGCCGCGCCAGGGCATGCCCGGGTTCCGGCAGCTGCTCAGCGCGGTGACCAAGGCCTGGCGGGAGGACGGCGAACGGGTCCGGGACGCCGCCGGGCAGATCGCGAACCGGCTGGCCGAGACCGCCGGCGCGAGCCTGCCGCCCTCGGCCCTGGACCCGGCCGCGCTGGACCGCGCGCTGGCCACGCTGGTCGGCGAGTTCGACCTGGACAACGGCGGGTTCGGGGGCGCGCCCAAGTTCCCGCCGTCCATGGCGCTGGAGTTCCTGCTGCGCCACCACGAGCGGACCGCCTCGGCGCGCGCGCTGGAGATGGTCGAGCTGACCTGCGAGCGGATGGCACGGGGCGGCATGTACGACCAGCTGGGCGGCGGCTTCGCCCGGTACAGCGTGGACGCCCGCTGGGTGGTGCCGCACTTCGAGAAGATGCTCTACGACAACGCGCTCCTGCTGCGCGCGTACGCCCATCTCGCCCGGCGCACCCTGCACGCCCCGACCGCCGTGCTGGCCCGCCGGGTGGCCGAGGAGACGGCGGCGTTCCTGCTCGGTGACCTGCGCACCGCCGAAGGTGGCTTCGCGGCCGCGCTGGACGCCGACACCGACGGCGTGGAGGGGCTGACCTACGCCTGGACGCCGGAGCAGCTGCGCGAGGTGCTCGGCGACGAGGACGGCGACTGGGCGGCCGAGCTGCTCAACGTGACCCCGGCCGGCACGTTCGAGCACGGCAGCTCCGTGCTGCGGCTGCTGGCCGACCCCACGCCGTTCGACGAGCAGCGCTGGCAGGGGGTGCAGGCCGCGCTGCTCGCCACCCGGGCCGCGCGCCCGCAGCCGGCCAGGGACGACAAGGTGGTCACCGCGTGGAACGGGCTGGCCATCACCGCGCTGGCCGAGGCGGGCGCCGCGCTGGGCCGGCCGGACTGGGTGGATGCCGCCGCCGGCGCCGCGACGCTGCTGCTCGGGCTGCACGTGGTCGACGGCCGGCCCCGGCGCTCCTCCAGGGGCGGTGTGGTCGGCGCGGCGGCCGGGGTGCTGGAGGACTACGGCTGCCTGGCCGACGGGCTGCTGGCCCTGCACCAGGCGACCGGGGCGGCCCAGTGGCTGAACGCGGCGCTCGGCCTGCTGGACAGCGCGCTGGAGCACTTCGCCGACCCCGAGCAGCCGGGCGGTTACCTGGACACGGCGGACGATGCCGAGGAGCTGCTGCACCGCCCCCGCGACCTCACCGACGGCGCCACGCCGTCCGGGGCGGCCGCGCTGGCCGGCGCGCTGCTCACCGCCTCGGTGCTGGCCGACCCCACGCGGGCCGGCCGCTACGGCGAGGCGAGCGCGGCGGCGGTGGCCGCTGTCGGCGCGCTGGCCGGGCGGCACCCGAGGTTCGCCGGCCACTGGCTGACCGTCGCCGAGGCCGCCGCGCGCGGTCCGCTGCAGGTGGCGGTGGTCGGTGGGGACGACGACGAGCGGCGCTTGGCTCTGCGCAGCTATACGCACCGGGTGGCGCCGGGCGGCACGGTGGTGGTGGCCGGCGAGCCGGACGCACCGGGCATTCCGCTGCTGGCCGGCCGCCCGCTGGTGGACGGGCTGGCAGCGGCCTACGTGTGCCGGGGGTTCGTCTGCGACCGGCCGGTGACCACCGAACGCGAGCTCGCCGCCGCCCTGCGGTGACCACCGGGTGACCCGGTCCCCGACGGGTTGACCTGCCAGCGAGGTCCGCTACTGCGCAGTAGGGTCGGCGGTGCACGCCGCGGATCCGAGCGGCGGAACACAAGGAGGCACCGCCCATGCCCGAGGCAGTGATCGTCGCCGCCGCCCGGTCGCCCATCGGACGCGCGTTCAAGGGTTCGCTGACCAGCATCCGCCCGGACGACCTGACGGTTCAGCTGGTCAGGGCCGCACTGGACCAGGTACCGGAGCTGGACCCGAACCGGCTGGACGACCTGATGCTCGGCTGCGGGCTGCCCGGCGGCGAGCAGGGCTTCAACCTCGGCCGGGTGGTCGCCGTCCTGCTCGGCTACGACAACCTGCCCGGCACCACGATCACCCGGTACTGCTCGTCGTCACTGCAGACCACCCGGATGGCCCTGCACGCGATCAAGGCCGGCGAGGGCCACGCCTTCATCTCGGCCGGCGTGGAGACCGTCTCGCGCTTCACCAAGGGCAACTCCGACTCGTCGCCGGACACGCACAACCCGCTGTTCGCGGACGCGGAGGCGCGCTCGGCGAAGCTCACCGAGGGCGGCCTGGACTCCTGGACCGACCCGCGCGAGGGCGGCGACACCCCGGACGTCTACATCGCGATGGGCCAGACCGCGGAGAACCTGGCCCGGGCCAAGGGCGTCACCCGTGAGGACATGGACCACTTCGGGGTCCGCTCGCAGAACCTGGCCGAGAAGGCCATCGCCAACGGCTTCTTCGCCCGCGAGATCACGCCGGTGACGCTGCCGGACGGCACCGTGGTCGACAAGGACGACGGCCCGCGCGCCGGGGTCACCTACGAGGGCGTCAGCGGCCTCAAGCCGGTGTTCCGTCCCGACGGCCGGATCACCGCCGGCAACTGCTGCCCGCTCAACGACGGGGCCGCCGCGCTGGTCATCACGTCCGACACGCTGGCTGCCGAGCTGGGCCTCACGCCGCTGGCCAGGATCATCTCCACCGGCGTCTCGGGGCTGTCCCCGGAGATCATGGGCCTCGGCCCGGTGGAGGCGTCCAAGAAGGCGCTCGCGCTGGCCGGCATGACGATCGACGACATCGACCTGGTCGAGATCAACGAGGCGTTCGCGGCGCAGGTCCTGCCCTCGGCGCGCGACCTGGGCATCGACGAGGACAAGCTGAACGTCAACGGCGGCGCGATCGCGCTGGGCCACCCGTTCGGCATGACCGGCGCCCGGATCACCACGACCCTGCTCAACGGGCTGCGCACCCACGACAAGCAGATCGGTCTGGAGACCATGTGCGTCGGCGGCGGCCAGGGCATGGCCATGGTGCTCGAACGCCTCAGCTGATCCGTTCGAGTTAGCTGATCCGTTCGAGTTAGCTGAGCTGTTCGAGTCAGCCGGCCCCCCTTGAACACAGACGCGGCGGGCACCTTCCGACTGGAAGGTG
>DATAZG010000160.1:0-5858 GCA_036272155.1 Pseudonocardia sp. | reverse complement strand
CGCGCATGTCGCCGGGAGGATGAGGCGGCGGTGGACAACACACGGATCGTGATCGTCGGTGGTGGCTTCGCCGGCTACCACGCCGCCCGGGAACTCGCCGGGTCGACGGGTGGCTCCGCGCACATCTCCCTGGTGAACTCGACGGACTACTTCCTCTACCTGCCTCTGCTGCCCGAGGTGGCCACCGGCATCCTGGATCCCCGCCGGGTGGCGGTGTCGTTGGCAGCCACGCTTCGCGGGGTGACGTGCGTGCTCAGCGAGGTGCGTGGCGTCGACCTGCAGGGCCGGCGGCTGTCGCTGCGGACGCCCGAGGGGCAGGCCAGGGAACTCGGCTACGACCGCCTGGTGATCGCTGTCGGGAGCGTCAACAAGCTGCTGCCGATACCCGGGGTCACCGAGATCGCACACGGCTTCCGAGGCATTCCGGAGGCGCTCTACCTGCGCGATCACATCACCCGGCAGATCGAGCTCGCCGAGCTGGCCGACGACCCGCTCGAGCGGGCGGCCCGGTGCACGTTCGTCGTGGTCGGCGCCGGCTACACCGGCACCGAGCTGGCCGCCCAGGGCCCGCTGTTCACCGATGAGCTGGTCCGTGCGCATCCGGCACTCCACGGGCAGCCCGTCCGCTGGTTGTTGCTCGACGTGGCCTCCCGGGTGCTCCCCGAGCTCGACCCGAGGCTGAGCAGGACCGCCGACCGGGTGCTGCGCGGGCGCGGCGTCGAGATCGGCCTCGGTACCTCGATCGTCGAAGCCACCCGCGGTTCGGTCCGGCTGACCACCGGGCCCGTCGTGCCCACCCGCTCGCTCATCTGGTGCGTGGGCGTCCGACCCGACCCGTTGGTCAGCGACATCGGCCTCGCGAAGAAGCAGGGGCGGCTGGTCGTCGACGAGTACCTGACCGTGCCCGGGCACCCTGAGCTGTTCGCCTGCGGCGACGCGGCCGCCGTGCCGGACCCGGCACGGCCGGGCGCACTCACCGCGATGACGGCACAGCACGCCCAGCGGCAGGGCAGGCTCGCCGGCAGGAACGTCGCGGCGTCGCTGGGCCACGGCGCACCGCGCCCGTACCGACACCGCAACCTGGGGTTCGTGGTAGACCTCGGCGGTGCACAGGCCGCCGCGAACCCGCTGGGGATCCCGCTGTCCGGGCCGCTGGCCAAGGCGGTCAGCCGCGGCTACCACCTGGCCGCGATGCCCGCCAACCGGCTGCGGACGGCGGTCGACTGGGTGCTCGATGCGGCGCTGCCCCGCCAGTGTGTGCAGCTGGGCCTAGTCCGCTCCGGCGCGGTCCCGCTCGACTCCGATGCTCCCGAGCTGCCCCGCTTCGGGACCTGATCCGCGCAGGCGTTGCAGATCGCGCAGGCAGGCGTCGGCGAGCGCCGCGAGCAGCGGGCCACGGTCCGTCGCCCGCGGTGACCGGTCCACCGGGGCAAGCTTCGGCCAGGCGGCCCACCGGGGTTCCACCGGGCCGAGGCCGTGCTCGGCGATAGCGCTCGCCTCGGCCCGCAGCAGGCCCAGCACCGTTGTGACGCGGGCGTCCAGCGCCTCCCCGTCGGTCAGTGCCGCGTGCGCGGCCCGGAGCAGTCCCAGTATCGAGTTCCCCAGCAGGTCGAGCTGGTTGGAGCGCTCGAGCACCGACTCGACGGCAGCGCGGCGACGCCGGAACCGCGGCGCGACCCGCACGATGATCCGCGCGGTGGCCCTCGCCTGGGCGAGCTGGGCGAGCGCCACGTGCACGTTCTGGCCGGTGGTCATCGGCCAGGACCGGTCCGCCGGCGTTCCCCGGGAGATCTGCTCACCGAGCTGGCCGAGGGCGTCCCGCAGCGTCGCGCCCAGGTTGCGGCTGGCCTCGTTGAGAACCCGGAGCGGGTCCGCCGGGAACAACAGGATGCTGATCACCAGGACAACACCGCCACCGACCAGCGCATCGAGGAGCCGCTCGATGCCGGTGGCGCTGTTCCGCAGTGCGATGACGAGGATCGCGGAGGCGGCGCTCTGGTTGACGAACATCAGACCCCGGAGGAAACCACCGCCGAGCGTCAACGCGAGGGACATGGCGATCAGGACGGCCCCCGCGATGGCGACCGGCCCGTCAGCCACCTCCCCCAGCCCCACCCCGACGCCGATACCGAGCGCGACACCGGCGATCAGCTGCACCGCGCGCTGGCTGCGCAGCACGTTGTTCGCCGACATCGACACCGCGGCGGCGATCGGCGCGAAGAACGGCTGCGGGTGGCCGAGCAGGTCGTGCGTGAGGTACCAGGCCAGGCCCGCCGCGACCGAGGCCTGGGTGACCGGCCACATGCCGCGGCGGACCCGGGTGCGGACCCCATCGACCAGTCCGCCGAACTGGCAGGCCCTCACCGAGGTTCGCCGGAGCCGGCGGCAACCCCGGCGGGGTCCACCGCGAGGAAACCCAGGGGCACTACGGCCAGCAGGCAGAGCGCCCCGATCGCATGCGCCCAGCCCGCGTCGGCCACGTTCAGCAGGCCGAAGCCGGCAACGAGAGCCGCGCCGGCCGCCCAGCGCAACCGCCGGAGGCCGACGGGTGGAGGGTGCGCCGGGCCGACCTCGTCCGGAGTGTGCACCCGGGGAGGCCGATCGAACTCACCGGCCAGAACCAGGCGGAACAGCAGTCCCAGTGCCGGGATGAGCAGGACCCCGCCGGCCACCACCGCGACCACGAGGGCGGCCAACGTCGCCGGTGGGGCCGCCGCCCGTGCGACGCTCAGCCCGGGCAGCAGGACCGGCCGCTGGACCACCGCCCAGCCGAAGACGACCGCCGCGACGGCCAGCGCGGCGGCCGGGCGCGCGGCGTCGAATCGCCGTGCCCACACCAACGCCAGCGCGGCGAGACCGGCACCCACCGAGACGACGAGCGCGGCGAGGCCGGGGCCGCGGGTCAGACCGTCGAAAAGGCGCGGGGCGTCGGCCCGCAGCACGGCAAGGCCGCTGATCGCGAGGGCACCGGTGACAACGCCCGAGCCGAGCGCCCGCCGGCGGAACCGGGATACCAGTTCGCGGTCGCCGACCCGGCGCGCATCCGCGGCCAGGTAGACGGCGGCGAGATAGCCGGCCACCGCCACCGCGAGTGCCCCGACCGTCACCGAGGTGGGGTTGAGCCAGCCGGAGACCAGGTCCGTCCGCCCGGGCCGCGCTCTCACCCGGCCGGAGGCGATGGCCCCCACCGCGGCGCCCATCGCGAACGGTGTGAGCTCCGAGGACACCCCGAACACGGTGTCGATCAGCCGCCGCTCGCGGTGGTCGGCGGCACCGGAGTGCAGCGCATAGGCGGTGCCCCGCAAGACGATGCCCACCGCCGCCACGAACAACGGCACGACGAGCGAGACCGCGATCGCGCCGAAGGCCCCCGGGTACGCGGTCCAGAACACGGTGAGAACGAAGATCAACCAGACGTGGTTGGCCTCCCAAACCGGGGCCATCGCGCGGTGCGCGTGGTCACGCAGCCGTTCGGCGCCCGGCCCGGAGCCCGCGGTGAGCTGCCACAACCCGGCCCCGAAGTCGGCCCCGGCGAGCACCGTGTAGAGCACCAGCCCGGCCAGGATGAAGACCATCGGGATCTCGGCGAGTGCCATGGTTCACCGCTGGTCGGTGATCAGCGGCGACGGGGCGGTACCCGGCTCGGCGAGGGGCGCGGTGGCCAGCCGGCGCAGGATCCAGACCACGGAGACCGCGACACCCAGGTAGACCAGGGCCAGGGTCGCGTAACCGACCGGGATCCCGCCCGCCCCGGTCACCGCCTCGGCGGTGCGCATCACCCCGTAGACCACCCACGGCTGGCGGCCCACCTCCGTGGTGACCCAGCCGGCCAGCAACGCCACCACGGCCAGCGGCCCGGCCAGCACAGCGGCACGGTAGAACCACGCCGACTCAGGGAGCCGGCGGTGGCGCGCCAGCGTCACCAGGTGGACCGCGCCGAGGACGACCAGCAGGACGCCCAGGCCCACCATCACCTGGAACGCGATCCGCACCACGTTGACCGGCGGCTGCGCATCCGGCGGCACCGAGTCCAGTCCCTGCACCCATGCGTCGGGGTCGTGGAAGGCCAGCACGGACAGCAGCCGGGGGACCGCGATCCCGAAACGCACGTCGCCGCCCACATACCAGCCGAGCAGGTGCAGTGGCACGGCCCGAGCAGTCCGGCCCACGCCCTCCATCGCGGCCAGCTTGACCGGCTGGGTGGCGGCCACCGAGCGTGCGGCCCAGTCACCGACCAGGATCTGCACCGGCGAGGCCAACGCCGCCACGGTCAGCGGGACGGCCAGCGCAGTGCGCTCGTAACGACCCCAGCGCCCGCGCAGCCGCCCCACCGCGTAAGCACTGGCGACCACAAAACCCGTCACCATGTATCCCGCCAGGTACATGTGCACCAGCTCGTGCCAGAAGTAGGTGTTGAGGAACAGCGCCTGAACCGGCCGCACATCGACCACCTGGCCTTCGCGGATGGCAAACCCCGTTGGGTGGTTCATCCACCCGTTGACCGCGATCACCATCAACGACCCGGTGACCCCGGCGAGCACCACCGGGATGCCGGCCGCCAGGTGCGCGCGGGGCGACAGCCGGTCCCACCCGTACACGTAGATCCCGATGAAGATCGCCTCGGCGAAGAAGGAGAACCCCTCCACCGCGAACCCCAGCCCGAACACCGCCCCGAACGTGCCGGTGAAGCCCGGCCACAACAGGCCCATCTCGAAGCTGAGGATCGTGCCGGTTACCACCCCCACCGCGAAAAGTGCCACCAACACCCGGCTCCACCGCCGGGCCAGGGCCCGGTACAGCTCGTCGCCGGTGCGCAGCCACAGCCATTCGACGAACAGGACCATTGCCGGGAAGGCGATGGCGAAGCACACCAGGGGGATGTGCATGACGAAGGAGAGGGTCTGCATCTGGCGTGCCAGGTCCAGGTGGTCCTGGTCGAGCGACGACAGCAGCACGCCCGCCCGGCCACACACAGGCGCATCCATCA
Organism: Pseudonocardia sp.; assembly: GCA_036272155.1. Taxonomy (GTDB): domain Bacteria; phylum Actinomycetota; class Actinomycetes; order Mycobacteriales; family Pseudonocardiaceae; genus Pseudonocardia. Next base: position 871 of record DATAZG010000160.1, on the reverse strand, counting down.
CGGGGGCCGCCGAGCTACCGCTCGGCTGCGAGCGAGGGGCGCCGGCGCAGCGCGCTGCGCGCCACCGCGAGCTGGTGCGCGACCTCGGCGGTGACGACCTCCGCGTACAGGTCCGCGTCCTGAGCGGGTGGCTCCATCGCACGGTAGCGCCACACGACCTGCTCCAACGCGGTCAGGAAGTGCTCGGTGATCGCCTGGCGTTGGACCGCCCGGTCGGTTTCGGAGACTGACATACCCGAACTCCTGACAACGGTGACATGAGGGTCGTGCCCGGTCGGCCGGGGCAGATGCCGCCCCGGTAACAGGCATCACACCGCCCAAACTGCCGGCCGGTGCGGATCGACGCTTCGGCCTGGCGGTGTGACGTCCGCTTCCGGTCATGGCCTCGCGGGGCCCCTCGGCCGTCGCGACACCGGCCGGACGGCCTGCGTCCCGAGGTCGAGGGGACGCGTCACTAGTGACCCTGCCGGGTCCACGGGCGGAGCCGGCCCCGGATCGCAGGATGGGCCGCACAGTCGTACACCCGCTGTCGGACCGACCCCGGCGGCCACGCGACCGCACGGGAGAGGGCTCGAGGATGAGCACCACCAGTACAGAGGTCATCCGTACCGACCTTCCCGGCAGGCTCGACAGACTGCCCTGGTCGCGGTTCCACTGGCGCATCGTCATCGGCCTGGGAACGGTCTGGGTACTCGACGGTCTCGAGGTCACCATCGTCGGCGCGGTGAGCTCGCGGCTGACCGAACCGGGCAGCGGCATCGTCCTGAACTCCGCCGACATCGGTGTCGCGGCGGCGACGTACGTCGCCGGCGCCTGCCTCGGCGCTCTGTACTTCGGCCAGCTGACCGACCGCATCGGCCGCAAGAAGCTG
>DATAZG010000159.1:0-20156 GCA_036272155.1 Pseudonocardia sp. | reverse complement strand
CGGCAACTACGACGCGTTCATGACCGGCGCCTACTTCATCTGGACCTACGGCCCGCCCGGCTGGATGGAAGACCTCAAGCCGTGGCTGTCCAACACCGCGGCCACCGCCGCCGACTACGACTTCGAGGACATCTACCCGGGCCTGCGCAAGGCCACCTCGTGGGACTTCCAGTCCGGCAGCCCGCTGGGCACCGGCGGCCAGTGGGCCATTCCGTGGGGCTTCGAGACGAACGTGATCTGCTACAACAAGGCCGAGTTCGACCGGCGCGGGATCAAGGTCGCGTCGTCTCTCGACTCCTTCGACAACTTCATCCAGCTGGCCACCGACCTGACCGACCGGGCCAACAACCGGTACGGCGTGGCCTTCCGCGGCTCCCGCTCCTGGGCGACCATCCACCCCGGCTTCATGACCCAGTTCACCCGCGAGGGCTGCGTCGACTACACCAAGGACGGCGGCAAGCTGACCTCCGCGATGAACTCGCCCAAGGCGGTCGACTTCACGCGCAAGTGGGTCGCGCTGGCCAAGGCCGCCGGGCCGACCTCGTGGACCACCTACGAGTACCCGAACTGCACGCAGGACCTCGGCGCCGGCACCGCGATGATGGTCTACGACGCCGACTCGGCCACCTACCCGCTCAACATCAAGGGCAACGCGGCGCAGGCCGGCAACATGGCGTGGCACCCCGGCCCGGCCGGCCCGGACGGCGGCTACGGCACCAACCTGTGGACCTGGTCGCTGGCCATGAACGCGGCGTCGAAGAAGAAGCTGGCCGCCTGGCTGTTCATCCAGTGGGCCACCGGCAAGCAGGCCCAGACCAAGGCCGTGCAGACGGGCCAGCGCGGCTTCGCGGACCCGACCAGGGCGTCGGTGTTCAACGGCGCGTTCAAGCAGACGCTCGGCAACTTCCCGGGCTACCAGGACACCTTCGAGCGGGTGATCCAGTCCACGGACATCAAGTTCACGCCGCAGAAGCAGTTCTTCAAGACCACCGAGGACTGGGCCGTCGCGCTGCAGGACATCTACGCCGGCCAGGACCCGAAGACCCGCCTCGACGCGCTGGCCACCGCCAGCACCGCCGCGGTCAACCAGGTCTGACCACGACGCGAAGCGAGGACACGATGAGCGCTCCCGCTCGGGTGCGACCGGACGGCGGCACGGAGGACGACCGGCCCCGCCACCGGGACGGGCCGCGCCCGGTACCCGCGTGGCGCCGGGGGCTGCGGCCCTACCTGCTCTCGCTGCCGGCGGTGCTGATCATCATCGGCATCCTGTACCCGTTCGCGCTCGGTGTGTACTACGCGTTCCTGAACTACGCGGCCGTCGTGCCGAACCCGGTGTTCATCGGGCTGCGCAACTTCGCCACGGTGCTGTCGGACCCGACGTTCTGGTCGAGCGTGCGGACCACGCTGGTGTACGCGGTGGCCGCCACCGGGTCGGAGACCGTGCTGGGCATCGGCATCGCGCTGCTGCTCAACCGGTCCAGCCTGGTCGGACGGGTCTTCGAGCGGGTGCTGATCCTGCCGCTGATGATCGCCCCGGTGATCGCGGGCGTGCTGTGGAAGCTGATGTTCAACCCGCAGTTCGGCATCCTCAACCACGTGCTCGGGCTGGGCTCCACGTTCGACTGGCTGAGCGAGACGCACGCGCTGTTCTCCGTGGTCCTGGTGGACGTGTGGATCTTCACGCCGTTCGTCGCGGTGCTCGTGCTGGCCGGGATCCGGTCGCTGCCCAAGGAGCCGTTCGAGGCGTCCCGGGTGGACGGGGCCAGCGGGTTCTACATGTTCCGCCGGTTGATGCTACCGATGATGTGGCCGTACATCCTGGTCGCGGTGATCTTCCGGTTCATGGACTGCCTGAAGATCTTCGACCACGTCTACGTGCTCACGGCGGGTGGTCCGGGCGACGCCACCCGCACGCTGCAGATCAGCGCGTACCAGAACTCGATCATCAACTTCAACTACTCGGTGGGCAGCACCTACATGTTCCTGCTCTGGGCGATCGTCTTCCTGACTGCCCGCTACCTGGTCAGCGTGCTGGGCAAGGCGCAGCGGCGCGCGGCCGGATCGGAGGCCTGAATGACGGGGGATGGCAGCTGGCCCGGGGGACGGCAGGCGGCGAAGCCGGTGGGGCGGGAAAAACGCAGCCGGCGGGGCGGGAAGAGCTCAGCCCGCGAACGCCAACCCGGGCAGCGGCGGTTCTCGCCGGCCTCGATCGGGGCCGACGTGGTGCTGCTCGGCTGGTTCGTGTTCTCGCTGTTCCCGCTCGTCTGGCTGGTGCTGCTGTCGCTGAAGTCGGAGTCGGAGCAGATCAGCACGTACTTCACGTTCAGCCCGACGCTGCGCAACTTCGGCACCGTGCTCAGCTCCGAGGGCGCCAGGCTGACCAGTGTGAACTTCTCCGACGCTCTGCTCACCAGCGTGTTCAACTGCGTCGGCGCGGTGCTGGTCTCGCTGGTGATCGGGGTGCCGGCGGCCTACGCGGCCGGGCGCTGGCAGTACAAGGGCTCCGGCGACGTCATGTTCACGATCCTGTCGTTCCGGTTCGCCCCGGAGCTGATGGTGATCGTGCCGCTGTTCGTGATCTACAACCAGCTCGGGCTGTTCGACACCAACGTCGGGATGATCTGGGTGCTGCAGCTGGTCACGATGCCGCTGGTGGTGTGGATCCTGCGGTCCTACTTCCAGGACATGCCGGCCGAGCTGGAGCAGGCGGCGCTGCTGGACGGCTACACGCGGACCAGGGCGTTCCTGATGGTGGCGCTGCCGCTGGTGCGCCCCGGCATCGCCGCGTCCGCGCTGCTGGCGTTCATCTTCGCCTGGAACAACTACGTGTTCCCGCTGATCCTGACCGGTAGCTCGCACACCCCGGTGACGGTCGCGGTGACCCGGTTCCTCGGTGGCGGCGGGCAGGCCTTCTACAGCCTGACGGCGGCCGCCGCGATCATCGCCGCGCTGCCGCCGCTGCTGGTCGCGCTGTCCATCCAGCGGTACCTGGTGCGCGGGCTGTCCTTCGGGGCGGTGAAGGCCTGATGGGCTCGCTCACGGTGACCGGGCTGCGCGCCCGCTACGGCAGGACGGAGGCCCTGCGCGGCATCGACCTGGACGTCGCCGACGGGGAGTTCTTCGTGATCCTCGGCCCGTCCGGCGCCGGCAAGACGACCACGCTGAAGAGCGTCGCGGGGCTGGTGGACGACGTCGAGGGCGAGGTCGGCATCGCCGGCCGGGCGATGACCGGGGTGGAGCCGTACGAGCGCAACGTGGCGATGGCGTTCGAGAGCTACGCGCTCTATCCGCAGAAGACCGTCGAGCAGAACCTGGCCTCGCCGCTGCGCTCCGGCCGCTCGGGTACCTGGAGCGCCGCCGAGCAGAACGAGCGGATCCGGCAGGTGACGACCACGCTGGGCATCGAGCACCTGCGCGGCCGGTTCCCCCGTGAGCTGTCCAACGGGCAGCGCCAGCGCACCGCGCTGGGCCGGGTGCTGGTCCGCCCGGCGGACGTGTACCTGCTGGACGAGCCGCTGTCGCACCTGGACGCGAAGCTGCGCGCCGCGATGCGCGCCGAGCTCAAGCAGCTCGGCGAGATGTCCAGCACGACCACGCTCTACGTCACCCACGACTACCAGGAGGCACTCGCACTGGGCGACCGGGTCGGCGTGCTGCGGGAGGGTCGGCTGGTCCAGGTCGGCACGCCCGAGCAGGTGTGGCACGAGCCGGCGGACACGTTCGTCGCGCGGATGTTCGGCCAGCCGGAGATGAACCTGTTCCCGGCGGACCTCACGGCCGATCTCACAGGCGACCTGGCCGCGGTGCCGACGGGGGGCACCGCGGCGAGGCCGCCCGCCAGCACCGCGGCGAGGCCGCCCGCCAGCACAGCGGCGAGGACCGGCGGCGGCATTGCGGTCGGCCTTTCCGCCGAGCTGGCCGCCGCCGCGGGTGGGTCCGGCGCCTCGGTCCGGCTCGGCATCCGGCCCCGCGACCTGAACGTGCTGACCGGGCCGGAGCCACCCGACCGGCTGGTGCTGCGCGGCCGGGTCACCCTGGCCGAGCGGCTGGGCCGGCTGGTGGAGCTCAGCGTGGACGTGGCGGGGGACCAGGTCATCGCGGTGACCGACGACCAGCGGGTCCGGGAGGGCGATCAGGTGGGTCTGGCGGTGGACTGGTCCAGGGTGCACGTGTTCGCCTCCGGCGGCACCGCGGAGCCGGGCGCGGACACGGTCCGGTTGGGCTCGGCGGCGCCGCTCGGGGCCGGCGCGCTCGGGGGTGCCCGGTGACGGCCAGCCCGACGGCCAACTCCGCGGCCAGCTCGGTGGCGGGTCACCGCGCCGCGCCGGTCGCCAAGCGGCTGCGCCTGGAGGCGCTTCGCAAGACGTACCGGAGCCGGGGGCGCGAGCCGTTCGAGGCGGTCAAGGGCATCGACCTGGACATCGAGCCGGGCGAGCTGGTCGCGCTGCTCGGCCCGTCCGGCTGCGGCAAGACCACCACCCTGCGCATGATCGCCGGGCTGGAGACGGTCACCGCCGGGCGGATCCTGATCGGGGACCGCTCGGTGGGCGACCTGCCGGCCGGGCAGCGCCAGGTCGGCGTCGGTTTCGAGAGCTACGCGCTGTACCCGCCGCTGTCGGTGCGGGAGAACCTGGCCTACGGGCTGAAGGCGCGCCGCGACCGGGACGCCCGCGCCAAGGTGGACACGATCGCCGAGCGGCTGGAGATGACCGAGCTGCTCGAGCTGCGCCCGGCCAGCCTGTCCAGCGGGCAGAAGCAGCGGGTCGCGCTGGCCCGCGCGCTGGTGCGCAACCCACCGGTGCTGCTGCTGGACGAGCCGCTGTCGCACCTGGACGCCGGCCAGCGGCAACGCGTGCGCCGGGAGCTGAAGGTGCTGCAGCGCGAGTTCGGCTACACCACGATCATCGTCACCCACGACCAGCTGGAGGCGCTCAGCCTGGCCGACCGGATCGCGGTGATGGACGGCGGCGTGATCCAGCAGTTCGGCACCCCGGACGAGATCTTCGACGACCCGGCCAACCGGTTCGTGGCCGACTTCGTGGGCGAGCCGCCGATCAACCTGCTCGACGGGGTGACGGCCGGCTCACCCACGGATTCGGCCACCGTGCGGCTCGGTGACGCCGGCGCGCTGGCAACCTCGGTGGCGGGGCTGCCGCCCGGCCGGCGGGTGGTCGTCGGGCTGCGCCCGCAGGACTGCCGCACCGAGCCGGCCCACCCCGACGGGGCCGATCGGGGCGGCGGGCGGCCGGAGCGGGGGCTGCTGGCCACCGTGCTGGTGTACGAGAACCTGCTGGAGTACGGGCTGGCCACCGTCGAGCTGGCCGGGGTACCCGGGCGGGTGGTGGTGCAGGTGGCCGCCGGCCAGCGGCTCACCGCCGGGGACCGGGTGTCGATCACCGCCCCGGCCGCCCGGGTGTACCTGTTCGACGCCGGTGACGCCGGTCCGGACCCGAGTGACTGCGTGGCCGGCGGGAGGCTGCGGTGAGCCGGGCCGACCGGGTGCGCGTGGTCTGCGCGGGGGACCAGTTCATCTCCGCCGAGCTGCTGGCCGGCGCGGTGCGGGCCGAGCTGGAGAGGGTGGGGCTGGCCGCCGAGCCCGTGCCGATCGAGTCCCGGTGGCCGACCGAGCCGTTCCGCGACATCGACGGCGTGCGCGAGGCGGCGGGGGACCCGCACCGGCTGGCCGAGCTGGTCACCGGCGCGGACGCGCTGGTGACGCACCTGGCACCGGTCACGGCCGAGGTGCTGAGGGCCGGCGCGGGCAGCCTGCGGGTGGTCGGGGTGACCCGGGGCGGGCCGGTGAACGTGGACCTCGCGGCCGCCACCGAGGTCGGCATCCCGGTGGTGCATCTGCCGGGCCGCAACCTGGGCGCGGTCGCCGAGTACACCGTCGGCACGATGATCTGTGCCATGCGGGGGCTGCCGGCCGCGGCGGCCGAGCTGGCCGCCGGGCGGTGGGACGGCACGGGGTTCCGGTTCGACCGGGTCGGCCTGGAGCTGCGGGCGGCCACGGTCGGGCTGATCGGGCTCGGCGCGGTGGGGCTGCGGGTGGCCCAGCTGCTGGCCGCGTTCGGCACCCGGGTGCTGGCGCACGACCCGTACGCGGACTCGGCGGCGGCGGAGGTGGTCGGCGCCCGGCTGGTCGGGCTGGCCGAGCTGCTGGCCGCCAGTGACGTGGTCAGCCTGCACGCCCGGCTCACCGAGCAGACCCGGCGGATCATCGACGCCCCCGCGCTCGCCGCCATGCGGCCGGGCGCGCTGCTGGTGAACACCGCGCGGGGCGAGCTGGTCGACTCCGCCGCGCTGGATGCCGCGCTGGCCTCCGGACGGCTCGGCGGGGCGGTGCTCGACGTGTTCGACCCCGAGCCACCCGCCGCGGACGACCCGCTGCCGGCCCGCCCTTCGGTGTTCGCGACCCCGCACCTGGCCGGGGCGTCCCGCCAGGTCGCCGAGGAGTCGGCCGCGCGGATCGCGCGCAAGGTCGCCGCTGTGCTCACCGACGGGCTCGCCGAGGGGCCGTCCGGGGGCCGGGCAGTGGGCTGACCGGCCGAAGCTTGGGTCTTGACGCAGCACCGCACGGCCTTCATCCTGAGGAGGAAATCGATTTCCGGCGCGGTTCCGAGCAGTCCATCCGGCAGGGCATGTTCCAGCGAACCATGTCGCACCGCGGGATGATCAGCGGGCTACGCCACGTCCCGGACCCCGGAGAGGCAGCGGTGGCCCCATGACCGACAGCAGCGAGGCGACGCCGGGCTCCGGCGTCGAGCGCAACGGCATCAACCCGGTACCGGAGGTGCAGCGGCGGGGCTCGCCGCGTGAGCTGTTCGCGGTGTGGTTCTCCTGGAACGTGTCGATCCTCGGGATCAGCTACGGCATCTACGTCTTCGGCCTCGGGCTGAGCGTGGTGCAGGCGATCGTGGCCGGGGTGCTCGGCTACGCCGTCTCCGCGTTCCTGGTCGGCATCCTCGCGGTCGGTGGGCCGCGCACCGGGCTGCCCACGCTGACCCAGACCCGGTTCGCCTTCGGCTTCCACGGCAACAAGCTGCCGACGGCGTTCGCCTACCTGTCCAACGTCGGCTGGAAGATCACGATCATCACGCTGGCGTCGACCACCGGCGCCAGCCTGTTCGCCCGGCTCTGGCCCGGCGCCTTCGCCGGCCCGGACGGCCACGCGACCACCGCCGCCGTGGTGCTCTGGTTCGTCGCCGTGCTGGCCGTGACACTGGTCGTGGCGGTGTTCGGCCACCAGGTGATCATCCGCGTGGAGAAGTGGATCGCCTGGGTGACCGCGGTGATGACCGTCGTGTTCGTCGGCATGATCCTGCCGCACATCCACTGGGGCTCGCTGGGCGCCACCTGGCACGGCTCGTGGTGGACGTTCCTCGGCGGCGCGATCATGGCGATGACCATGGTCGGCATCGGCTTCCTGAACTACGGCGGCGACTTCGCCCGCTACCTGCCGAAATGCACCAGGGCCCGGGGCGTGATCGGCTGGACCGCCGGCGGTATCACCCTGCCCGTCGCGGTGCTGCTGGTCCTCGGCGTGCTGCTGGTGGGCAGCGACGCCCAGCTCGGCTCGGCGGCAGCGGCCGACCCGATCGCGGCGCTCACCGCGCTGCTGCCGCTGTGGTTCTTCATCCCGTTCTCGCTGGTCATCGTGGTCTCGCTGGTCGCCGCCGCGATCACCGGCGTGTACTCGTCCGGCCTGGCGCTGCTCGCGCTGGGCGTACCGCTGTCCCGGGTCGGCACCACCGCGATCAACACCGTGATCATCTCGGCCGGCGCGTTCTACCTGCTGTTCATCTCCGACTCGTTCCTCGCCACCTTCCAGGCCTTCCTGGCGCTGGTGGCGGTGCCGATGGGCACCATGGGCGGCATCCAGCTGCTCGACTTCATCCGGCAGCGCCGGCTGAACTGGGACGTGTCGATGGCGCAGCCGCCCGGTCTCGGCGGCCGCCCGGTGCGCTGGACCGCGCTGCTCTCGCTGGTGGTGGCCACGGTGGTCGGCCTCGGGCTGGTCACCTCGGGCGACCCGAACATCGCCCGCGTGGTCGGCTTCCTGCTCACCGACTCCACCGCCCACGGCGTGGTCGGGCAGACGAACATGGGCGTGGTGATCGCCATGGTGCTGGGCGCCGCGCTGTACGCCCTGCTCACCTTCGTGCTGAAGATCGACGACGGCCGGCCGGCCGCGACCGCCGACCCGGCGCGGGGCCGCACCGCGGTGGCGACCGGGCGGTGACCGATCGCGGTGGCGGCCGGGTGGTGCCCGAGCCTGGTGGCCCGCCGGGCGTGGCCGAGCTCGGTGGCCCGCCGGGGGTGTGGCACGCGCCGGCCAGTTACTGGTTCTGGCACCGGGTGCCGAGCCTGGCCGAGATCCGTGACCAGGTCGGCCAGCTCGCCGCCGCCGGGTTCCGGTCGTTCCAGATCCAGGCCCGGTTGGCGTTCCCGCTGGCCGACTACCTCGGACCGGAGTACCTGGCCGCGTACCGGTTGGCGGCCGACGAGGCGGCCCGGCACGGCATGGTGCTGGGCATCTACGACGAGTACAACTGGCTGTCCGGGCACGCCGGCGGGCGGACCGTCGCCGGCCGCGACGAGCTGCGCGAGCGGCACCTGTTCTGGTCCACCAGCGCGGTGCCGGGCCCGGAGGTGGCCGTCGGGCCGGTGTCCGGAGACGTGGTCTGCGCGGTCGACGGCATCGTGCCGACCGACGTCGAGTACCTGCTCGAACCGGGTCTGAACTGGGTGTTCGACGGCGGCGACGTGCACTGGGCCGACTGGGAGATCGTCGCCGCGCTGGCCCACCCGGCCGGCGAGATCACCGACGAGGCCGCCGTCACCGACGTCACCGCACGGGCCCGGTTCGTCAGCCGCGACCGGGCCGGCGCGCGGGTGGCGGTGCCCAGGGCCGGGCTGCCGCCGACCGCCACCGCGCTGACCGTGTTCCTGGCCGCCCGCTGCGCCAGCAGCAAGATGATCAACTACCTGCTGCCGGAGGCGGCCGAGCGGTTCCTGGAGGTCGGCTACGAGCCGTACCGGGCCGCGCTGGGCGCCCACTTCGGCAGCACCGTGCGGTACGCGTTCTTCGACCAGCCGCACGGCTGCTTCTTCCGCTGGCGCCAGCACGGCGGGCACGTCGGCAGCTCGCTGATGTACGCGCCGGCGCTGGGCGAGCGCTACGCCCAGGAGCACGCGGCGCCGTTCCGCCGCTCGCTGCTCGCGCTGGTCCGCGACGTGGGCCCGAGCACCCCCGCCCGCCGGTGCGACTTCTTCGCGACCTATGCCGAGCTGGGCATCGACTCGTTCTTCGGCACGCTGTCGCGGTGGTGCCGCCGGCACGGCATCGCGCTGTCCGGGCACGAGGTACTGGGGCACGTGTCGTCGTGGGACTTCACCGGCACGATCATCACCGACGACCCGCGCACCAACTTCGGCACCGACTACTTCGGCCTGGACCGCTGGCGTGAGCTCACCGCCGTGGACGCGCGCAACGGCGAGCCGCAGCTGTCCGCCAAGCTCGGCGACTCGGTCGCCAGGTCGAACGGCCGCAGTGGCTGCCTGGTCGAGCAGTACTTCGGGCGCACTGTCACCGGGTCGCACTTCGCCGCCGGCCGCTGGGAGCTGACGCTGCGTGAGCTGCGCGCGCAGACCCTGCGCCACCACCTGCTCGGCGCCCGCCAGCTGCTGATGCACGCGTTCTGGCAGACCGACGGCTGGGCCGACCCGCCCGGCGCCGAGCAGATGCTGGCCAACCCGCGTTTCGACTTCGCTCCCGGGGTGAACTTCGAACCGTGGTTCGGCCACCACCGGGCGTTCGCCGACGAGTCCGGTCGGCTCGCCGCGTTCCTGGACGGCGCCGCACCGGACTGCACGCTCGCCGTGCTCTACCCGCTGCGCACCAGCTGGGCCGGCGGGCCGGCGCACCCGTACGGGGCCCACGCCGCCCGCTGGACCGAGCACCTGGCCCGTGCCGGCGACGGCTACCACCTGATCGACGAGCGGGACCTGCGGGCCGCCGCCGTGCGCGACGGCGAGCTGGTGCTCGGCGACGGGCCGACCGCCCGGGCCTATCGCGCCGTGGTGCTGCCGGCCGTCGAGGTGGTGCGGGACGGCGACACGGTGGCTGTGCTGGAGCAGCTCGTGGCGGCCGGAGGCACCGTGTTGGCCTCCGGCCCGCTGCCGGCGGCCACCCAGTGCGACGGTGTCGACCCGAAGCTGGCGCGGCGGGCGGCCGCCCTGTTCGAGGGGGTGCGGGGCAACCACCACTGGCCCTCGGCGCCGACGCCGGCCGAGCTGGAGCCGGTGCTGCGGCCGCTGCGGCGGGGACGGGTGGTGGTGCGCGGGGCACGGCCGGGTACGACGGTCTGGAGCCGCGCCGGCCGCGCCTCTGACGGGGTGACCCGGCTGGCGCTGCTGCACGACGCCGACCACGAGCAGACCCTGACCGTGGTGCCGGCGTCCGTCCCGACCGTGGTGCACCGCTTCGACCCGGCGAGCGGCGAGGTGCGCGCACTCGGCGAGGTGGCCGGTGGGCTGGCGCTGCGCTGCGGGCCGGACGAGCTGGTCTGCCTGCTGCTCACCGACGGGGCGCGGGCGGTGCCCGGGGACACCGTGCTGAGCGCCGGCTGGACGCTGGACATCGGGGGAGTGCGCGGTGCGCCGATCCGGGTGGACCGGGGCTGGCAGGTGCAGGGCTGGCCGAGGTTCTCCGGTGTGGCCGAGTACCGGCTGCGGTTCGACCTGCCGCCGGCCGACCCGACCTGGTCGGACTGGGAGCTGTTGCTGACCGAGGTGCACACCGCCGCCGACGTCGAGCTCAACGGCACGCCGCTCGGCTGGTTCGGCTGGGGGCCGGTGACGTGCGCGGTGCCGGCCGGCCTGCTGCGCGCCGACGGCAACGAGCTGACGATCACCGTCGCCTCCACCGCCGCCAACCACTACTACGCCGACACCCGGCAACAGTCCGCCGGCCTCGACCCGAGCGGCCTCACCGCCGCCCCCGTCCTCCGCCCCCGCCTATCCCCGTACCCCGCCCCGCCGCGCTAAACCAGTGGGACCGGCGTTATCACGTGGGGTTAGTGGGAACGGTGCGCGAGTGCGAATGGGAGCGCTCGGATGGCGTTGATCCGTGCGGTGCCGATGCTGATCCGAACGGCCCAGTGGGCGGCCATTCGCGAAGTGCCCGGATAGCGCATCCTGCCTGGGCAACGATGGACAGCGCTGCGTTACCACATCGGCTCAAAACGCCAGCGGGAGATGTCACTAACGAGTGGAGATGGCGTGTCACCGGAAAAATCCGTTCGCTTAGTGGTGACTCTATTCACCCATAGGGGTCGGTCGATACCTCTTTGAGGCGGACGTTCCTCTAATGTGCCGCCTATGAATCTCCCCACCCCGCGTCTGAAGCTTGCCGCGTATGCGGCCACGGTCGTGATCGGTGCCCTTTCCCTGGGCGCCTGCGGCGGCGGCACCGCCGCCCCGCAACCGTCCACCAACACCGGCGCCTCGACCGGTGCCGCCGCCAGCGCCGCGGCGACCCCGGCCCCCGCGCCGGGCACCGGCACCGAGGCCGGCGGCGCCGCCGCCAGTACGGCTCCGGGCGCGGCCGCCGCCCCGGGCAGCTCGTCGACCGGTGGAGCCAGCGACGGTTCGAGTTCGACCGGCAGCGGTACGGCCGGCGACGGGTCGGGCAGCGCGCCCAGCGGGGTGAACGCCGGATCGGGCGGCCTCGCGGCGATCAACGGTGACTCGTCGGAGCTCGACCTCGGGCTCGTGCTCGGTGGGATCGCGCTGGCCGCCGGTGCCGGTGGCCTGCTCGTGCGGTGGCGCCGCGCGGGATGACACTGGCGCGGTGGGTCAGTGGCCCGGTCGCGCCGACCAGGGCACTCGCCGCACAGTGGGCAGTGCTCTGGGTGCTGGTCGTGCTCGGGGTGGGCATCGCGCTGTACGGCGGTGCCCGGCTGGTGGTCGCCCCCCGACTCCCCGATGTCGGGACGGTGCCACCGGCGCATCCGAGCGCGGTCGAGTCGTCGGGGGTGGCGACGCTGGACAGTGCCGTCCAGCCCACCTGGCTGAGCGTGCCGGAGCAGGGTGTCGAGGCGCCGGTGGTGGCCGTGGGGACCGAGCCGGGTGGGGAGCTCACGGTGCCGGACGATCCCAAGGTGCTGGGGTGGTGGCGTGACGGCGTGCGCCCCGGTGCCCCGCGCGGCACCGTGGTCATCGACGGCCACGTCGACACCAGGGAGGTGGGTGCCGGCGCGCTCTACCGGCTGGGTGAGCTCAAGCCGGGGTCGACGCTGACCCTGGCGACGACCGCCGGCACCCAGAGCTACCTGGTGCGCGCGGTGCACAGCTATCCGAAGGCGCAGCTGCCCAAGGACCTGTTCGACACCACGGGCGTGCCCCGGTTGGTACTGATCACCTGTGGTGGGTCGTTCAACTTCGAGACGCACCAGTACTCGGACAACATCGTGGCGTACGCGGTCCCGGCCGGGGCCGCCTGAGTGGTAGGGGCCCCGGGCGCGAGCCGCTCGGGGCCCGCGCCGTGTGCGGATCCGGCTAGATCTGCGTCGGCGGTTCCAGGGTGACGGTGCCGAGCAGCAGTACCGCGAAGATCACCAATACCCAGCCGAGTGCGACGGTCGTCCGGTCTCGCTCCTCAACGGGGCGGGGTGGGAGCGACAGTGCGACCCAAAGCCCCATGCCGAGGCAGACGATGCCCAGTCCGTTCATTGTCCGTGCTTACACCCGTTCTGGAGTGGGGCCTAGGGAGGTCCCTCGGCGGTGGTCGGGCGATAGGCCGACCGGTGGCCCGGACGTCCCGGATCGAGCTTGACAAGACATTCGTCTTAGTAAGACAGTCGTCTTATGAAGCGACTGCTGCTCGACGGCCCCGGCGCGCTGCACTGGGCGAGCGCCCCGGACCCGGAGTCCCCGGCCCCGTCCGCCGCGCTGGTCCGGCCGCTGACCGTGGCCACCTGCGACCTCGACGTGGCGGTGCTGAACGGCGTTTATCCGCTGCCGGGGCCCTACCCGTTCGGGCACGAGGGGGTCGCGGAGGTCGTCGAGGTCGGCAGCGAGGTCGGCTCGGTGCGGCCCGGTGACCGGGTGATCGTGCCGTTCCAGATCTCCTGCGGGCAGTGCGCGCCGTGCCGGCGGGGCCGCACCGGCAACTGCGCCGCGCACCCGATGATGAGCACCTACGGGCTCGGGCAGTTGGGCGGCCTGGACTGGGGCGGGTTCGCGGCCGACCTGGTCACGGTGCCGCACGCCGACGCCATGCTCGTGCCGCTGCCGGCCGGGGTGGACCCGGTGGCGGTGGCCAGCGCGAGCGACAACCTGCCCGACGCCTGGCGCACCGTCGGGCCGACGCTGCGGGATGCCCCGGGCGCGGACGTGCTGGTCGTGGGCGGTCGCGCCGGGGCGTGGTCGATCGGGCTGTACGCGGCCGGCATGGCGGTCGCGCTCGGCGCCGGCCGAGTGGTGTACCTGGACGACGACGTCGAGCGGCTGGCCATGGCCGAGGCGCTCGGGGCCAGTGCCGTGGCCGGCCCGCCGTCCGACAAGGCCGGCTCCTTCCCGATCACCGTCGACGCCAGCGGCCACCCCGCCGGGCTGCGCTGCGCGATCCACAGCACGGCCCGGGATGGCGTCTGCACGAGCGTCGCCCTCTACCCGGCCGACGTGCCGCTGCCGCTGCTCGCGATGTACTCCCGGTGCATCACGCTGCGGGTCGGCCGGGCGCATGCCCGCCCGGCGGTGCCGGAGGTGTTGGCGCTGGTCGGAGCTGGTTTCGACCCCGGGTTGGTGACGGTCTCCGTGGTCGGCTTCGACGACGCGGTGGACGCGCTCGCCGCCCCCAGGGGCAAGACCGTGCTCAGCCGCGTCTAGACCTGGGGCGGATCGGGACCGGCTCGAGCCTAGGACTCGCCCCGGGCCGGGATCCGGTCCCGCAGCAGCGCGGCCAGCTCGCGGCCGACGGTCTCCAGCGGCTCGCCGGACCGCTCCGCCCTAGCCAGCACCAGCGCGCCCTCGATGCCGGCCAGCACCAGGGTGGCCAGCGAGCGGGCCGCCGGTTCGGCCAGCCCGTGCCCGGTCAGCGCCTCGCTCAGCGCGGTGCGCCAGCCGCCGAGGGCGGCGGCGCAGGCCGCACCGAGCGCGTCCGAGGAGTGCGCGGTCTCCAGCGTCACGGTGGCCACCGGGCAGCCGTCCCGCCAGCCGCTGGCGGCCAGCTCGGCCGCGGCCGCGGCGGTCCAGCGCAGCACCGCGTCCGCCGGGTGCACCCCGTCGAAGACGCTCCGGATGGCCCGCTCGAAGCCGGCCGCCGCCCAGCCCAACGCCTCCACCCCGAGTTGCTCCTTACCGCCGGGGAAGTGGTGGGCCTGCGAGCCCCACGGCGCCTCGCTCTCGGTCACCACCTGCCGCCAGCCGGTGGCCGCGTAGCCCTGCGCGCGGAACAGCCGCGCCGCGGTGCGGATCATCCGGACGCGACTGTCGGAGGTACGAGGCACCCGACCAGGGTAGGTCGTGCCGCTCCGGCCTCGGACGCCGTGGCGACCCGGGGCCGGCCGCCCCGTTCGGCCCACACCCGATGCGCTCCGCCCGGTGCACAGCTGGCACACAAGTTGTCCCCATCGAGGGCATATTCCACACCGGAGACTATGGCCATGAGCAGCGCAAATGTGGCCTCGGTTGGGGCGGGGGACGAGCGGGGGCAGCTGCGCCGCCCGGACGGGAGCCCGGTCCGGGTGTTGGTGGTCGACGACGAGGCCACGCTGGCCGAGCTGTTGTCGATGGCCCTACGGTACGAGGGGTGGGAGGTGCGCACCGCCGGGGACGGGATGACCGCGGTGCGGCTGGCCAGGGAGTTCCAGCCGGACTCGGTCGTGCTCGACATCATGCTCCCGGATATCGACGGGCTCGAGGTGCTCCGGCGCATTCACGCCGACTCCCCGGAGGTCCCGGTGCTTTTCCTGACCGCCAAGGACGCGGTCGAGGAGCGCATTGCCGGATTGACCGCCGGCGGCGACGACTACGTGTCGAAACCGTTCAGCCTGGAAGAGGTCGTGGCCCGGTTGCGGGCCCTGATGCGGCGCGCCGGTCGCGGGTCCGCTCGCACCGATGCGCTGCTGGTGGTCGGCGATCTGACCTTGGACGAGGACAGCCGTGAGGTCCACCGGGGCGGCGACTCGGTCACGCTCACCGCGACCGAGTTCGAGTTGCTGCGCTATTTGATGCGCAACCCCCGCCGGGTGCTGAGCAAGGCGCAGATCCTGGACCGGGTCTGGCACTATGATTTCGGCGGGCAGTCCAATGTGGTCGAGCTGTACATCTCCTATTTGCGGAAGAAGATCGATGCGGGTCGTACGCCGATGATTCACACATTGCGCGGAGCCGGGTACGCGCTGCGCCCGGTGAGCGGGGTGGACTCCGAAGCCGGCCGGCCGTGACCGCCGGGCCCGAGGTGGCTCGGCCGCGTCGGGCAGTCGTGCGCGCGGTTCGGTCGGGGCGCCGCTCGTGGCGGCTCGCCCCACTGCGGATCAGGCTGTTGATCTCGACGATCGGCCTGCTGGCCGCGGTCTGCCTGGTCGTCGGGGCGATCTCGCTGCTGTTGCTGCGCGGCGTGCTGATCGGCCAGCTGGACCAGCAGCTCACGGTGGCCGGCTACCGCTCGGTCGTGCTGTCCCGGCCGCCACCCGACCGCCCACCGGCGGCCGGCCCGGCCACCCCGGGCGCCAACCCCGCCGGTGCGGCCAACGGCGGACCCGCCGACCCCAACAACGGCGGTGCTCCGAACAGCGGTAACCCCAACAACGGCGGCGCTCCGAACAGCGGTACCTCCAACGGCGGCACCTCCAACGGTGCTGCCCCCGAGAACGGCGGCGCCGGTGTCGCCGGAGCCGGGCGGGGCAGCGACGGCCACAACAGCCACAACGGCGGCAACGAGCGCAGCGGCGGCAACAGGAACGGCAGCAGGGACAACGGCGGCAACAACAACGGCAACAACAACAGCGGCAACAACAACAGCGGCGACAGGGACGCGGACGGCAAGGATGCCGGGCCCCGGTTCCTGCTCGCCCCCGGCCAGGCGTTCGGCACGCTCGGTGCGCACGTCCAGAACGGTCAGGTGAGCCAGGCCGGGGTGCTCGACTCCAGCGGCGACGCGCGCGGGGTCGGCCGGGACGAGGACGCCGCGATCGCCTCGGTCCCGGTGGACGGCCGCCCGCACACGATGGTCGTCGGGTCGCTCGGGCCCTACCGGTTGATCGCGCTGCACGGCGCCGACGGCGAGGTCGTGGTCACCGGGCTCTCCATGGGTGGGGTGAAGGCGGTGCTGTCCCGGCTGGCGTTGATCAACCTGATGGTCGCGGGCGCCGGCCTGGTCGCGGCGGGTGCGGCCGCCACCATGATCGTCCGGTTCACCCTGCGGCCGCTGGCCCGGGTCGCCGTCACCGCCGGCCGGGTCGCGGAGCTGCCGCTGGACCGGGGCGATGTGGCGCTCGCCGAGCGGGTACCGAAGCGGGACACCGACCCGCGTACCGAGGTCGGCCAGGTCGGCGCCGCGCTGAACCGGATGCTGGAGCACGTCAGCGGCGCGCTGGAGGCCCGGCACGCCAGCGAGACGCAGCTGCGCCAGTTCCTGGCCGACGCGAGTCACGAGCTGCGCACGCCGCTCGCCGCGATCCGGGGCTACGCGGAGCTTGCGCGCCGCGCCGGGCCGGACATCCCGGCGGACACCGCGCAGGCGCTGCGCCGGGTCTCCTCGCAGACCGAGCGGATGACCTCCCTGGTCGAGGACATGTTCCTGCTCGCCCGGCTGGACGCGGGGCGCCCGCTGAGCACCGACGCGGTCGACCTGTCGCAGCTGGTCGTGGACAGCATCAGCGACGCGCACGCGGCCGGCCCGGAGCACCGGTGGCGGCTGGACATCCCGGACGAGGCGGTCACGGTAACCGGCGACGCGACCCGGCTGGCCCAGGTGCTCGGCAACCTGCTGACCAACGCCAGGGTGCACACCCCACCGGGCACCTCGGTCACCGCCGCGCTGGAGGCCACGGCGGAGCACGCCGTGCTGCGCGTCTCGGACAACGGGCCGGGCATTCCGCCGGCGCTGCTGCCGCACGTGTTCGGCCGGTTCGCCCGGGGTGACACGTCCCGCTCCCGGGCCGCCGGCAGCACGGGGCTGGGCCTCGCCATCGCGCACGCCGTGACGACCGCGCACGGTGGCACCCTGCGGGTGAGCAGCGTGCCGGGCCAGACCACGTTCACCGTGACCCTGCCGAGGTACCCCTTGCCCGGGCAGCCGGCCGCCACCGCGCCCTCCGCACAGCGGACCCAGCCGCTGCGCCCACCCGCCCAGCCGCCCGCCAGCGCGCCGCCCCTCGAGGCTCCGGCCCCCGGCCCACCACCCGGAGCCGACCCGTCTCCCGAGGCTGGCCCGTCGCCCGAGGGATCCCCACCGGGCCAGCCGCCCGCCGGCTCACCGGGCGCCGCCCCGCAGCCCGTGCGGCCCTGAACCTGAGAGTCTGTCAAGTTAGCCGCGCGATCATCCGTCGACCAGCGCTGGAGAGTTGCCGCCCGATGCGGCAGCATGATCTCCGCGGTCCGCTCGATATGCGTTATAGCTGTCCATTGTTGCCCGGCACCGGCAGTCGATCCGCGCCCAAGGAGATGTCATGGCCGACCACGTCGAGAACGATCTGGCGAAGCTCAAGGGAATTGGCCCCAAGTACGCCGAGATGCTCAAGAGCATCGGCGTCGACTCGATCAAGGAGCTGCGGCACCGGAACGCGGCCAGCCTCAAGGAGATGATCGAGTCCAGGCACGGCAAGGTCATCGGGCTCTCCGAGGGCGAGTGCAAGACCTGGATCGAAGAGGCGAAGGCGTTCGCGCTCTGAACGCGCTCTGACGCCGCCCCCGGGCGCGCCCTGACCTGAGTTCTCGGCCCGCCGGACCGGTCTCGTGCGAGGCTGTCTCCGGTCAGGCCGGGATCGTCAGGGGAGTCGCCGTGTCGGATGAGCGGGTCGGTCGGCGGCTCTGGGCGCTGTTCGTGCCGTACCGGGTTGGCATGGTCGCGATCCTGGTGGCGGTGCTGCTGAGCAGCGGCCTGGGCATCATCACCCCGTTCCTGACCCAGGCCGCGTTCGACAAGGCGCTGTTCCCGACCGGCGGCGGCCCGGTGGACGTCTCGCTGCTGGGCTGGCTGGTCGCCGGCATGATCGCGGTGCCGGTGGTGTCCGCGCTGATCGGGGTGTGGCAGACCTACCAGACCACGCTGCTGGGCAACCGGGTGATGGCCGACCTGCGCGGCCGGCTGTTCGAGCACCTGCAGCGGATGGACCTGTCGTTCTTCACCGCCACCCGGACCGGCGCGATCCAGTCCCGGCTGTCCAACGACGTCGGCGGCGTGCAGAGTGTGCTCACCGAGACGGCGACGTCCATCCTGGGCAACGTCGTCACGGTGGTTGCCGCGCTGGTGGCGATGGTGCTGCTGTCCTGGCAGCTGACGCTGGTCGCGGTGGCCATGATCCCGGTGTTCGTGGTGCTGCAGATCCGGGTCGGCCGGGTACGGCGGCGGCTGGCCGGGCGGACCCAGGAGTCGCTCTCGGACATGACGGCGATCACCGAGGAGTCGCTCTCGGTGTCCGGCGTGCTGCTGGCCAAGGTGTTCAACCGGCAGGAGTTCGAGATCCGCCGGTACCGGGAGGAGAACGCCAAGCAGGTCGACCTGCAGGTGCGGCAGGCGATGACCGGGCAGACCTTCTTCGCCGTGGTGCAGACGTTCATGGGCGTGACGCCGGCCCTGGTGTACCTGGTCGCCGGGCTGCTCATCGCCGCCGGGCACGGCGTCAGCGCGGGCACCGTGGTCGCGTTCAGCACGCTGCAGGGACGGCTGCTGTTCCCGACGGTGAACCTGCTGCGGGTGTCGCTGGACGTGCAGACCTCGCTGGCGCTGTTCCGGCGGATCTTCGAGTACCTGGACCTGCGCTCGCGGATCGCCGACCGCCCCGGGGCCCGGGAGCTGGACCAGCATCAGGTGCGCGGTGAGGTGTCGCTGCGCGGCGTCTGGTTCGCCTACCCGCCGGCTGAGCGCGACGAGCCCGACGCGGTACAGCCGGGAGCGGCCGAGCCGGGCGAGCCGGCCGAGCCGGGGCCGAACGGCGCCGAGCCGGCGCAGGACGGTGCACCGGTGCGGCCGTGGGCCGTCCGCGACATCAGCTTCGACGTGCACCCGGGGCAGCTGGCGGCCATCGTCGGGCCGAGCGGCTCCGGCAAGACCACGCTGTCGTACCTGATCCCGAGGCTCTACGACGTGGACCGGGGCGCGGTGCTGCTGGACGGGCACGACGTGCGCGAGCTGACCCAGACCTCGGTGTCCGGCGTGATCGGCATGGTCACCCAGGACACGTACCTGCTGCACGCGACCGTGGAGGAGAACCTGCGCTACGCCAAGCCGGACGCCACCCGGGACGAGCTCGAGACCGCCGCACGCGCGGCGAACATCCACGACCGGATCATGTCCTTCGGCGAGGGCTACGCGACCGTGGTGGGGGAGCGCGGCTACCGGCTCTCCGGCGGGGAGAAGCAGCGCCTCGCTATCGCCAGGGTGCTGCTCAAGGACCCGCCGGTGCTGATCCTGGACGAGGCCACCAGCGCGCTGGACACCGCGAGCGAGCGGCTGGTGCAGCAGGCACTGGAGCACGCCACCCGGCAGCGCACCACGATCGCGATCGCGCACCGGCTGTCGACCGTGCTGGGCGCCGACGTGATCCTCGCGGTGGAGAACGGCGAGATCGTGGAGCGCGGCACGCACGCCGAGCTGCTCGCCAGGGGAGGACTGTACGCGCGGCTGTACACCGAGCAGTTCGCCGGCGGCCAGGTGGAGGCACGGTGTGCCAACGGGGTCGTGTTCCGGGACGGGCACACCCTGGTCACGAGCGCGCGCCCCTCGGCCGGGGCCTGACCGCGAGCGGCGCCGAGCTCAACCACACCGGCCCGAATCCCCGGGGGAATTCAAGGAGCGGACGCAACACCCTGTCTGATCTGGGGTGATTGTGGTGATTGGTCCGCCGAGGGTGTCTCGGGTGCGGGTTCGGGTGTTTTGGCGGGCTCGGATCGCTGGAGCGTCGGTGGCCGCGGCCGCGGGGTTG
>DATAZG010000158.1:0-24740 GCA_036272155.1 Pseudonocardia sp. | reverse complement strand
CGGACCCGGGAGACGAACGAGGCGACCAGCGTGTCCGCCTCGTCGCGCAGCCGGCCGACCAGCGTGGTCCAGCGTTCCGCCTCGGCCGCCGTCCGATGACCCGAAGTGTGCATATGCACAATCTATTACCTGTTTTCCGTGGTGGTTCTGTCTTCCACCAAGGGCCCTCGGGGCGGATGCTCAGCCAATGCCACGGCCAATGCCACAGCCGATGCCGCAATCGATGCAGCACTGGGATCCGCGATGCACCTGACCCCGAGGGAACGGGAACGGCTGCTGCTGCACAGCGGCGCCGAGCTGGCCAGGCGCCGGCTGGCCCGGGGCGCCCGGCTCGGCGCGCCGGAGGCGATCGCGCTGGTCTGCGACGAGATCTGCGAGCTGGCCTGGGACGGGGTGGCCTACGAGCAGGTCGTGGCGACCGCGCGCACACTGCTGCGGCCCGACCAGCTCGTGGACGGCGTGCCGGCCGCCGTGCCCACGCTGCAGGTGGAGGCGCTGTTCCCGTACGGCTCGACGCTGGTGCACGTGGCCGCGCCGTTCGGGCCGGCGCCGGCGGACGGGCCGGGGGCGGTGCGCACGGTCGACGGCGAGATCGAGCTGGCGCCGGGGCGCGAACGCGGTACCGCCGTGCTGCGCAACACCGGGCCGCTGGCCATCTGGGTGTCCTCGCACGTGCCGCTGGACCGGCTGAACCCGGCGCTCACGGTCGAGCTGACAGTCGAGCTGACGGTCGAGCTGGACACCGAGCCGGACTCCCCCAGCCGGTACCGGCTGGACCTGCCGGCCGGCACCGCGGTGCGCGTCGAGGCCGCCGCCGAACGCGAGGTGGCCGTGGTCCGGATCGGCGGTGGTGCTCAGTGACCCCGAAGGCAAGCGGACCCGCGACCGCACACACCGCCATATCGCCGCACACAGGTCAGGACCTAGGTGCGGCGATACCGCGGTGTGTGCCGTGCCCGGCGAGCCACGTGCGGCGCCCGCGGGAGGTCCGGTGAGCACGCTGCCCCGCGCGGACGACGCGCGGCTGTACGGGCCGACCACCGGCGACCGGGTCCGGCTGGCCGACACGGACCTGTGGGTCGAGGTCGAGGCGGACGACACCGAGCCCGGCGAGGAGCTGATCGGCGGCTGCGGCAAGACGGCCCGGCACGGCGCGTTGGTCTCGGCCAGCGCCGGCCGCGACTCCAAGCTGGACATGATCGTGCTCGGCGTGCTGCTGATCGACCCGCTCCTCGGCGTGCGCAAGACGAACATCGGGATCAAGGAGGGCCGAGTCGTCGGCGTCGGCCGGGCCGGCAACCCGGACGTGCAGGACGGCGTCGAGCTGGAGGTCGACGCGCACACCGCGATGATCACCGGCGAGGGGCTGATCGCCACCCCGGGCATCGTGGACTCGCACGTGCACCTGTCCAACGCCGAGCTGGTACCGGCCGCGCTGTCCGCCGGTGTGACCACCGTCGTCGGGATGGGCATCGGCGGGGTGTGGGACGTCGGCGCCAACCCCCGGTACAACCTGCACACGCTGATCGAGTCCTGGGCGCACACGCCGGTGAACGCCGCCTTCCTGGCCAGGGGCTCGTCCACGTCGACGGACCTGCTGGAGCAGTCCGTACTGGCCGGCTGCGGCGGCTACAAGATCCACGAGGACTGGGGCGCCACGCCGCCGGTGATCGACACGTGCCTGGCCGTCGCGGAGCACGCCGACCTGCCGGTCGCACTGCACACCGACACGCTGAACGAGTCCGGCTACCTGGCCGACACCCTCGACGCGGTCGGCGGCCGGACCGTGCACGCCTACCACGTGGAGGGCGGCGGCGGGCACCCCGACCTGCTGGGCATCGTGTCCAGACCGAACGTGCTGACCAGCTCCACCACGCCGACCCTGCCGCTCACCCCGGCGACAGTCGCCGAGCTGGCCCCGATGACGCTGACCGTGCACCGGGGCCACGCCCACCTGCCCAGCGACGCCGGCATCGCCGCCAGCCGGATCCGCGAGCACGCCATCTCGGCGGAGAACTGGCTGCACGACCAGGGCGCGATCAGCATCGTGAACTCCGACTCCCTCGGCATGGGTCGGATCGGCGAGACCGCGCGGCGCACCTGGCAGCTGGCGCACGTGCAGGCCACCCTGGCCGGCGAGACCGGGCCGGACGTCAACAACAACGCCCGCGTGCTGCGCTACCTGGCCAAGCTGACGCACAACCCGGCGGTGGCGCACGGGCTGGCCGGGCACGTGGGCAGCGTGGCCCCGGGCAAGCTGGCCGACCTGGTGCTGTGGTCGCCGGCCTGGTTCGGCGCGCAGCCCGAGCTGGTGCTCAAGTCCGGCTTCGTGGCGTGGGGCAACGCCGGGTCCGGTGCGGGGTCCACCCGGCTGACCCAGCCGCGCCGGATGCTGCCGTTCTACGGGGGCACCGGCACGGCACCGGCCCGCCTCGCGCACGTGTTCGTCTCGGGGCACGCCGACGCCGCCGCGCTGCCGGCCGGCCGCCGCTACGCCACGATTACCGGTAGCCGCGGCCTGAGCTGCGCGGACATGCTGCACAACACGGCGACCCCGACCGTCGAGGTCGCGCCCGAACCGGTCCCGGTGCGGGTGGACGGCCGGGCGGTCGCACTGCACCACTCGCACACCCTGCCGCTGACCCGCCTACACCACCTGGGATGAGCACGTGAGCTTCGAAGTCGACCTGCTGGTCCGCAACGCGTCGATCCTGACCATGGACGACAACCGGCCGAGGGCCCGCACGCTCGCGGTGCACCACGGCCGAGTGTTCGCACTGTTCGACGACGACCGCGCGGACGGGCTGCGCGGGCGCACCGAGATCGACGCGCAGGGCGCCGCGCTGGTGCCCGGGTTCGGCGACGCGCACAACCACATGGCCGGCTTCGGGCTCGGGCTGGCCGCCGTGGACCTGTCCGGGCTGACCTCGTTGGCCGAGGTCTACGCCCGCATCGCCGAGCGCGCCGCCACGCTGGGCGAGAGCGCGTTCGTGCTGGGTACCGGCTACGACGACACCGCGCTCGGCGGCCACCCGGACCGCGACGAGCTGGACCGCGCCGCCGGTGGCCGGCCGGTCTGGCTGGGGCACCGCTCGGCGCACGTCTGCCAGGTGAACACGCCGATGCTCGCCCTGATCGGGGTGCTGGACGGCTCCGCGGTGGTTCCGGCCGGCGGCGTGGTGGTCACCGACGCGGCCGGCCGGCCGACCGGGCTGCTGGAGGAGCAGGCGCAGCAGCTGGTCGGCGCCGTGCTCCGGCCGGTGCCGCTGGAGATGCTCGCCGGGGCGCTGACCAGGGCGTCGGCGGTGTACGCGGCGGAGGGGCTCACGCACGTCACCGAGTGCGGCATCGGCGCCGGCTGGATCGGCCACTCGCCGCTGGAGCTGGCCGCCTACCAGCGGGCCGCCGACGCCGGCGAGCTGCGGGTGCGGGTCCAGGTGATGCCGTCGATGGATGCGCTGCACGCCGTGGCCGGCAGCGTCGAGGACCCCCACCGACGGGGGCTGGACCTGGGGCTGCGCACCGGGTTCGGCGACGACCGGGTGCGGCTGGGCCCCGTGAAGATCTTCATGGACGGCTCGCTGACCGCGCGCACGGCGGCCATGCACGAGGTGTTCTGCGACCGGGGCTCGCACGGCTACCTGCAGGACGACCCGGACGTGCTGCGGGCGAACGTGCTGGACGCGCACGCCTCCGGCTGGCGGATCGCCGCGCACGCCATCGGCGACCGTGCCATCGACCTGATCCTGGACACCTTCGAGGAGGCGCAGAAGCTGCACCCCCGCCCGGACGCCCGGCCCCGGATCGAACACGCGGCGGTGACCAGCCCCGCGCAGGTCGCCCGGATGGGCGCACTCGGCGTCACCCCGGTCCCGCAGGCGAGGTTCCTCTACGAGATCGGCGACTCGATGGCGGCGGCGGTCGGCCCGGACCGGGTGGACCGGCTGTACCGGCACGGCAGCTTCCTGCGCGCCGGGCTGCGGGTGCCGGGCAGCTCGGACCGCCCGGTCGCCTCCGGCGCGCCGCTGCTGGGCATCCAGTCGATGGTCCGGCGGATCTCCAGCACCGGCAGGGTGATCGGCCCGGACGAACGCGTGGACGTGCTGACCGCGCTGCGCGCCTACACCCTCGACACCGCCTGGATCGCCGGCGAGGAGCACCTGCGGGGCAGCCTCACCCCCGGCAAGCTGGCCGACTTCGTACTGCTCGGCGACGACATCACCACGCTCGACCCGGACCGGATCGGCGACACCCAGGTCATCGCCACCTATCTCGGCGGCACCTGCACCCACGGCGACCTCACCCCGTGAGTGGCAATGGTCGCTATCGCGACCATTGCCACTCACGGGTCCTGAGCTGGGAGGACACATGACAACACCGGCCACCCCACGACCTACCGGCGCCGTCACGGTGACCGACGCCGAGGCCCGCAAGGTCGCGTTCGGCGCGTTCGTCGGCACCGCGCTCGAGTGGTACGACTTCTTCCTCTACGGCACCGCGGCCTCGCTGGTGTTCAACCGGCTGTTCTTCACCAGCGGCAGCGCGGCGGTCGCCACCCTGGGCGCGTTCGCGTCGTTCGCGGTGGGCTTCGCGGCCCGGCCGTTCGGCGCGATCCTGTTCGGCCACCTCGGTGACCGGATCGGCCGGCGCCGCTGCCTGATCATCACGGTGACCATGATCGGCCTGGTCACCGGGGTGATCGGGTTGCTGCCCGGCTTCGCCACGATCGGTGTGGCCGCGCCCGTGCTGCTCACGCTGCTGCGGCTGCTGCAGGGCATCGCGGTCGGTGGGGAGTGGGGCGGCGCGGTGACCCTCGCGGTGGAGCACGCGCCCATCGAGCGGCGGGGCCGGTACGCCGCGATGCCGCAGATCGGGTCGCCGATCGGCACGCTGCTGTCCTCCGGCGCATTCCTCGCGGTGTCCGCGCTGCCGCCGGCCAGCTTCGACGCGTGGGGCTGGCGGCTGCCGTTCCTGGCCGCCTTCCCACTGCTCTACATCGCGCTCTTCATCCGCCGCCGGGTCGACGAGTCGCCGCTGTTCGAGCGGCTGCTGGCGGAGGACGAGCTGGCCAGCTCCCCGATCCGCGACGTCGTGCTGCGGGCGTTCCCCCAGCTGGTCGTCGGCGCCTGCGCATACTTCCTCGGGGTCGGCGGCTTCTACCTGGCCACCACGTTCGTGATCAGCTACGGCACCGGGACGCTGCACCTTTCCCGGACACTGGTCCTGACCGCCACGCTGGTCGCGGCGGTGGTGGAGATCGGCGTGCTGGTGGTCGGCGGCCGGCTCGCCGAGCGGTTCGGGCCGGCCCGGATCACCGTGCTCGGCGGCCTGGTCTCGGCGGTGGTGGCGTTCCCGGTGTTCTGGCTGATCGACAGCAAGGGCGCCGGGGCGGTCGTGCTCGGCGTGACGCTCGGGGTGGCCTGCCTGTCCATCCCGTACGCGGTGTCCGGGCCGCTGCTGGCCGAGCTGTTCCCGGCCAAGCTGCGCTACAGCGGACTGGCGCTCTCGTCCAACACGGCCGGCATCGTGAGTGGGTTCGTGCCGCTGCTCGCCACCGCGCTGCAGGCGGCCACCGGGGGCGGCTCGTGGTCGGCGGCGGTGCTGCTGATCGTGATCGCGCTGATCACCGCGCTGGGCGGGGCGCTGGCGCCCCGGCTGTCGCTCAGCCGCGACCAGGTGCTGGCCGGTGAGTGACCCGGTGAGCCAGCCTGTGACCGACACCGACACCGACACCAGCGCCGACCGGACCGCCGGCGCCGCGATCGTGCACCAGCTCGAGGCGCTCGGCGTGCGGCGGGCCTACGGGGTGCCCGGGGAGAGCTACCTCGAGGTGCTCGACGCGCTGCACGACAGCCCGGTGGAGTTCGTGGTGTGCCGCCAGGAGGGGGGCGCCGGCTTCATGGCGCTGGCCGAGGCCCGCCTCACCGGGGTGCCCGGGGTCGTCCTGGTGACCCGGGGGCCCGGCGCGGCGAACGCGGCGATCGCGGTGCACACCGCCTGGCAGGACGCCACGCCGCTGGTGCTGCTGGTCGGCCTGGTGCCGGTGGCCGACCGGGACCGCGAGTCGTTCCAGGAGTTCTCGCTGACCGGGTGGTTCGGCTCGACGGCCAAGCGGGTGCTCACCGTGGAGACCGCCGACCGGGCAGCGGAGCAGGTGGCCGAGGCGTTCGCGGTGGCCGGGTCGGGGCGGCCGGGGCCGGTCGTGGTCGGGCTGCCGGAGGACGTGCTGGTCCAGCGCACGGCGCGGCCGGTGGCCCCGGTACGGCCGGTCGCCGCCGGCGCGGTGTCGGCGGGGCAGCTGACCTCGCTGGGCACCCTGCTGGCCGAGGCGCGGCGGCCGCTGGTGGTCGTCGGCGGGGACCGCTGGAGCGCCGCCGCCAGCCGGACGCTGACCGACTGGGCCGAACGCACCGGGCTGCCGCTGGCCACCGACTGGCGCAGCCAGGACCTGGTCGACCACGCCAGCCCGGCCTACGTCGGCTGGCTGGGTTACGGCCGCGACCCGGTGCTGGCCGACGCGCTGGACCGGGCCGACCTGCTGCTGTTCGTCGGCGGCGGCTACGGCGACGTGCTGTCCGGCGGGTACACCGGCGGCGACCCGGACGCGGTCACCGTGGTCGTCGACCCCGACCCGGAGCTGCGCGGCCACCACCGCCGCGTCGACCTGCACCTGCTGGCCGACCCGTCGGCGTTCGCCACGGCGCTGGCCGGCTCGGCACCGACCGGGGCCCCGCGCGCCGCCGGCGAGCCCGACCCGGACTGGACCAAGCGCCTGCGCGCCGCCCAGCGCCGGTTCAGCACGCCAGGCTCTACGACCAGCTCGGACCCCGGGCACGGGGTCGACCTGGAGGTGGCGATGGCGCTGCTCGCCGAGCGCCTCGCGCCGGACGCGGTGATCACCTACGGGGCCGGCAACCACGCGCTCTGGGCGCAGCGGTTCCTGGCGCACCACCACGTCGGCACGCTGCTCGCGCCGCGCAACGGGGCAATGGGCTTCGGTGTGCCGGCGGCCGTGGCGGCGTCCCTGACGTACCCGGGCCGGCAGGTGGTGTCCGTCGCCGGCGACGGCTGCTTCCTGATGAACGGCCAGGAGCTGGCCACCGCGGCGGCGTACGGCGCCAGCCCGGTGATCCTGGTCGCCGACAACGGGCAGTACGGCACGATCCGCCAGCACCAGGAGCGGGCCCACCCCGGCCGGGTCAGCGGCACCCGGCTGGTCAACCCCGACTTCGGCGCGCTGGCCCGCTCGTACGGCGGCTACGGCGAGCGGGTCTCCCGCACCGCCGACCTGGCACCGGCACTGGACCGCGCCCTCGGCGCCGGCCGCGCCGCCGTACTGCACCTCGACGTCGACCCCGCCCAGCTCGAACCGCGCCCGCCCGCCTGAGCACTCACCCCGTGAGGATGACGGGGTCAGTGGCCGGTCCAGGTCGGGCGCTCGCCGGTGCCGAACAGTCGGACGCCGGCCGCGAAGTCGGCGCTGCCGTACACGCGCCGGACCAGGTCGTCACCGGGCGGCAGGGTGGCCGTGCGCAGCCGGGCCACCGCCCGCTTGGTGGCCCACATGGTCAGCGGCGCATGCCCGGCCAGCGTGGCCAGCACCTCGTCGAGCACGGTGTCCAGCGACCGGTCGGGGCCGACGAGCTCGGCGACGAAGCCGGCGGCGTAGGCCTGCGCACCGGTCAGCTGCCGGGCCCGCAGCAGCAGGTCCAGGGTGCGCGCCGGGCCGAGCTGGCCGACCAGCAGCGCGTAGGTGTCCATGGAGAGGCAGTTGCCGAGGGTCCGCGCGATGGGCACCCCGAACCGCGCGGACTCGGTGGCCACCCGCAGGTCGCAGGCCGCCGCCAGGGCCAGCCCGCCGCCGAGGCAGTACCCCTCGACCGCCGCCACCGTGGGCACCGAGGTGTCCTCCAGCCGGCGCACCACGCGGGTGATCCGCTCCTCGTACCCGATGCCGGCGTCCCCGTCGAAACCGGCGAACTGGCCGATGTCGGTACCGGACACGAACGCCCTGCCACCGGCGCCGCGCAGCACGAGCGCCCGGATGCCGTCGTCGGCGTCGGCGGTCTCGCAGGCGTCGTAGAGCCCCTGGTACATGGCAAAGGTCAGCGCGTTGTGCGCCTTCGGCCGGTTGAACATCACGCGCAGGACGGCGCCGTCGCGCACCACATCGAGGTCGCCGCCGTCCCCGGTCATGCCGCCGCCCCACTCTCGATCATCGCGTCGATCTCCGCGCGGGAGTAGCCGAGCTCGCCGAGCACCGCCCGGGTGTCCGCGGCCAGCGGCGGTCCGGCGGCGCCGCGGCGGGATGTGCCGGCGGACAGGCGCATGGGCGAGCCGAGCTGGCGGACCGGGCCGAGCTCCGGATGCGGGGCGTCCCAGAAGAAGCCGCGCGAGGTGAGCTGATCGTCGGTGAACACCTGGCCATAGTCGTTGATCGGGGCGCACGGCACGCCCTCGGACTCCAGCGCGGCCATCAGCTCGGCGGCGTCGAACCGCGCGGTGGCCGCCTCGATGGTGGCCAGCAGCTCGGCGCGGTGGGTGTATCGGGCGGCCGTCGCGGTCGCGCCCGCGCAGCGCGGCGGTCACCGGGAGCGCCGTGTACAGCCCGCTGACCAGGTCACAGACCGGCACGCCGACCTTCGCCGGGTCGCCGCCCTCGGTGCCGGTGATGCTCATCAGCCCGGACCGCGCCTGCGCCATGATGTCCAGCCCGGGGCGGTCGGCCAGCGGGCCGTCCTGGCCGAAGACGGACGCGGACGCGTAGACCAGCCTCGTGAACTCCGCCGCCAGCTGCTCCGGCCCGAGCCCCATGCGGCGCAGCGCGCCCGGGCGCAGGTTCTCCACGAGCGCGTCGGCGCCGGCGAGCAGCCGCCGTAACACGTCCCGGCCGCCGTCGGACTTGAGGTCCAGCGCGACGGACTCCTTGTTCCGGTTCAGCCGGGCGAACGGCGAGCTGTGTCCGGCCAGGAACGGTCCGGCCGCCCTGGTCGGGTCGGGCCGCGCGGGGTTCTCGATCTTGATCACCCGGGCGCCGAAGTCGGCCGGCTGCATCGTGGCGAACGGAGCGGCCATGAACACGCCGACCTCGAGCACGGTCAGCCCCGCCGGCGGGCCCGGCGCCTCCGGGGCGGGCACGTCCCGCACGGGCACGTTCTCGGCGGGCTCGTCCGGAGTGGGCTCGTCCGGCACGGCTACAGCCAACCGGGCACGACCAGCAGCAGCCAGGTGACCGGCGGCGCGATCGCGACCATCGAGAAGCCCCAGGTCATCAGCCGGCGGTAGACGTAGTCCCTGCGCTGCTCCGGCGCGTTCGCGCAGACCAGGGCACCGGAGGTGGAGAACGGGCTGGAGTCGACGACGGACGCCGAGATGGCCAGCGCGGTGATCAGGCCGACCGGGCCGACGTGGCCGGCCAGCAGGAACGGCACCGCCAGCGGAATCAGCGCGCCGAGAATGCCGGTGGTGGAGGCGAACGCGGACACCGCGGCCCCGATGTAGCAGATCACCAGCGCGGCGAGCAGCGGAATGCCGATCAGTGCCACCTGGTTACCGAGCCACTTGATCGTGCCGATCTCCTGCAGCAGGTTGACGTAGGTGACGATGCCGCAGATCAGCAGCACGGTCGGCCAGGCGACCTGCGCGATAGCGCCCTTGTAGGTGTGCGGCGCGAGCATGGAGAGCAACACGGCGGCCGTGACCGCGAGCAGCCCGACGTCCAGCTGGAAGGCCAGCGCGCCGACCGCCAGCCCGGCCAGCACGACCAGGGTCAGCGCGCGGTGCAGGTTCAGGGTGGTCACCGGGACCGACCCGCCACTGCCCTCCCCGGTGGCCACGGCGGTGAAGCCGGCCCCGGTCGCCCCCGAGGCCCTGGCCGGCGCCCCCTCGCCCCGATCGCCCCCGCCGTCCCCGACACCGACACCGCCGCCCTGCCGACCGCCGCCGTCCCGACCGCCGTCTCCCCGACCGCCGCCGTCCCCGGAACCGCCGCCGTCCCCGGAACCGCCGCCGGAGCCGCCCTCGCCCGCCTCAGCCGCGTCGCCCGCACTCCCGGCGATCCGCCCGATGAGCTCGCGCCCGCCGAACAACGCGAACACCACAACGTTGAGCAGGGTGTTGAAGATCAGGCTGCCCAGGAACAGGGTCACCGGGCTGCCCGGCAGGTGGCTCTTGGCGACCACCCCGTTGGTGATCACGCCGAAGATGGCCAGCGGGGAGAAGCCGCCGGCGCTGGCGCCGTTGATGATCGACAGCCCGATCAGCACGGGGTTGATCCGGTGCCGCACCGCGAAGCCGAGCCCGACCGGCGCGATGATCGCCACGGCGGCCGGCACCACGGCGCCGACGGCCGTGAGCAGGGCGGTGACCCCGAACATGATCCACGGAATGAGCGCGATCCGGCCCCGCACACCGCGCACCGCGAGGTGCACCAGCCAGTCGACGGTGCCGTTGGCCCTGGCGATCGCGAACAGGAACGTGACGCCGACGAGGATCACGAACAGGTTGCCCGGGAAGTCGGCGAAGATCTTGTCGGCGATGTCGTCCGGCGAGCCGTCCAGCACCAGCGAGCCGACCACGAAGGCGGCCACCAGGGACAGCGCGCCGAGGTTGATCGGCCGTACGGTGGCGATGACGAACGCCGCGACCAGCACCAGGATCGCGATCACGTGGACGGACAAGGCAGCGACCCCCCGACGGTCGGAGCACCTTCCGAGATGCGGAAATCGTGTTCCGAAACTAGTATGGTTCGGGTCACACTTGCCCGTCAAGACGGCGGGCCGCGAGGCAGCGGGGGGCACGTTGACCAGCACCGGTGGGCGCCACTTCCTGCAGATCCCGGGGCCGACGAACGTGCCGGACCGGGTACTGCGGGCGATCTCCGCGCCGACCATCGACCACCGGGGGCCCGAGTTCGGCGCGCTGGTCCGCGAGCTGCTGCCCGCGCTGGGCCCGGTGTTCGGCACCGACGACCCGGTGGTGATCTACCCGTCGTCGGGCACCGGCGCCTGGGAGGCCGCGCTGGTCAACACGCTGTCCCCCGGCGACCTCGTGCTGGGCTGCGAGACCGGGCAGTTCGCCACGCTGTGGGCCCAGCTGGCCGGCCGGCTCGGACTGACCGTCGAGCTGCTGCCCGGCGACTGGCGCCACGGCGCGGACCCGGCCCAGGTCGAGGCCCGGCTGACCGCCGACCCCGCGCACCGGATCAAGGCCGTCTGCGTGGTGCACAACGAGACCTCCACCGGCGTGACCAGCAGGGTGCCCGAGGTGCGCGCCGCGCTGGACGCCACCGGGCACCCCGCGCTGCTGCTCGTGGACACCATCTCCTCGCTGGCCTCGATCGACTACCGGCACGGTGAGTGGGGCGTCGACGTCACGGTGGGCGGCTCGCAGAAGGGGCTGATGCTGCCGCCGGGCCTGGGCTTCAACGCGGTCAGTGCCAAGGCGCTCGCGGCGAAGGAGTCGGCGGGGCTGCCATGCGGCTACTGGGACTGGACGCCGATCCTGGCGGCCAACGCGGGCGGCTTCTTCCCGTACACGCCGGCCACCAACCTGCTCTACGGGCTGCGCGAGGCGCTGCGCATGCTCGACGAGGAGGGCCTGCCGGCGGTGTTCGCCCGGCACCAGCGGCACGCGCGCGCGACCCGGGCCGCGGTGCGCGCCTGGGGGCTGGAGGTGCTCTGCGCCGATGAGCGGGAGCACTCCGGCTCGCTCACCGCGGTGCTGCTGCCCGCCGGCCACGATGCCGACGCGGTGCGGCGGATCATCCTGGAACGGTTCGACATGTCGCTGGGCACCGGCCTCGGGCGGCTGGCCGGCAAGGTCTTCCGGATCGGGCACCTCGGCCACTTCAACGACCTGACCCTGGCCGGCACGCTGGCCGGGGTGCAGCTGGGACTGCAGCTCGCCGGGGTGCCGATCAAGCCCGGTGGGGTGGAGGCCGGCCTGGAGGTCCTGCGCGAGGCGCAGGCGTGAGCGAGCGAACCGATGTCGCAGCGGCCTTGGCTCGCGCGGGCGCCGAGCGCAGCGAGGTGGTTGCGTGAGCGAGCGCAGCGAGCGAACCGATGTCGCAGCAGCCTCGGCTCGCGCGGGCGCCGAGCGCAGCGAGGTGGTTGCGTGAGCGCTGTGCCCAATTCGCGGCCCGATTCGCGGCCCGATTCGCGGCCCGAGGCGCGGCCCGAGGCGCACGCCGACGCCGAGCTGGCCGCCGCGCTGACCCGCGAGCTCGAGGGCGAGGTCGCGTTCGACGAGTACACCCGGCATCTCTACGCCAGGGACGCGAGCATGTACTCGATCATGCCGCGCGGGGTGGTCACACCCCGGCACGCGGACGACGTGGCCGCCGCGGTCGCGCTCGCCGCCGAGCACGGCGTACCGGTGCTGCCCCGCGGCGCCGGCACCAGCCTGGCCGGGCAGACCGTCGGCGACGCGCTGGTGCTCGACCTGTCGCGGCACATGGACCGGATCCTCGAGCTGGACCCGGTCGCCCGCACCGCGCGCGTCCAGCCCGGCGTGGTGCAGGACCAGCTCAACCGGGCCGCCGCCGCGCACGGGCTGATGTTCGGCCCGGACACCTCCACGTCCAACCGGGCCACCCTCGGCGGCATGATCGGCAACAACTCGGCCGGCAGCGGCTCGGTGCGCTACGGCATGACGATCGACCACGTGCGGCGGCTGGACGTGGTGCTCTCGGATGCCTCGCGGGCGTCGCTCGGGCCCGTCGACGAGGCCACCCTGGCCCGGCACGCGGCGGAGCCGGGCACGCTGCTCGGCCGCCTGTACCGCGACCTGCCGCCGCTCGTGGCGAGGTACTCCGACGCGATCGAGACCGGGTTCCCCGGCACCTGGCGCCGGGCCGGCGGCTACCGGCTGGACCGGCTGGCCGGGCCGGGCGAGTTCGACCTGGCCAAGTTCGTGGTCGGCTCCGAGGGCACCCTGGTGCTGGTCACCGAGGCAGAGGTCGGGCTGGTGCCCAAGCCGGTGCACACGGTGATCGCGGTCGGCCACTTCCGGTCCACCCAGGCCGCCATCGCCGCCACCGAGGACGCGCTGGCCTGCGACCCGGCGGCCGTCGAGCTGATGGACCGGACGATCCTGGACCTGTCGCGGCAGAAGCTGGAGTACGCCGCGCTCGGCCGGATCCTGCACGACGACCCCGACGCGCTGCTGTTCGTCTCGTTCAGCGGCGACGACCGCGACCAGCTCACCGGGCAGCTGGACCAGCTCGCCGCGCGGTGGGCCAAGCACGGCCACGGCTACCACACGCTGCGCGCCGAGACCCCGGCCCAGCAGGGCGCGCTGCTCAAGGTGCGCAAGTCCGGACTGGGCCTGCTGATGGCGGCCAGCACCGGCTCGAACCGGCCGCTGGCGTTCGTCGAGGACACCGCGGTCGACCCGGCGCGCCTGGCCGAGTACACCCAGCGCTTCGCCGCCGTGCTGGAC
Source organism: Pseudonocardia sp. (assembly GCA_036272155.1). GTDB lineage: Bacteria > Actinomycetota > Actinomycetes > Mycobacteriales > Pseudonocardiaceae > Pseudonocardia. The sequence continues at coordinate 11,300 of DATAZG010000158.1, read as the reverse complement.
CGGCACGGCATGCGCGCCGGGTTCTACGGGCACTGCTCGGTGGGCTGCCTGCACATTCGGCCGTTCGTGGACCTGGCCCGGCCCGACGAGGTGGTCCGGATGCGCGCGGTGGCCGAGGAGATCCGGGACCTGGTCACCGAGTTCGGCGGCGCCAACTCCTCCGAGCACGGCGACGGGCTGGCGCGCAGCGAGTTCAACAGGGAGCTGTTCGGCGAGCGGCTGTACGAGGCGATGCGGCAGGTCAAGGGCCTGTTCGACCCGGAGAACCGGCTGAACCCCGGCAAGATCGTCGACTCCCCGTCGATGACCGAGCACCTGCGCGACGCCGCCCTGCCACCTGCCCCGCCACTGCGCACCGCGCTCGACCTCACCGTGCTGGCCGGTGGCTCCGGCGGCATGCGCGGCGCCGCCGACCGGTGCATGAACATCGGCCTGTGCCGCAAGACCGACGCCGGCGTGATGTGCCCGTCCTACATGGCCACCCGGCGCGAGGAGGACTCCACCCGGGGCCGGGCCAACGCGCTGGTCAAGGCGTTGACCATGGCCGACCCGGCGGCCGCGCTCGCCGACCCCCGGCTGCACGAGGTGCTCGACCTGTGCCTGATGTGCAAGGCCTGCAAGAGCGAGTGCCCGCTCGGGGTGGACCTGGCGACGCTCAAGGCCGAGGCCCTGCACCAGGCGCACCGGGTTGCCGGGGTGCCGCTGCGGTCCCGGCTGTTCGGCGGCATCCGCGCGCTGAACCGGCTCGGCGCGGCCACCGCACCGGCGTCCAACCTGCCCGGCCGGCTGCCGCTGGTCCGGCGGCTGCTGGGGCTGGCGCCGGCGCGCCCGCTGCCTCGTTTCACGCGCGCGACCCTGCCGCGCTGGTTCCGCCGCCGCCCCGGGACCGTGAGTGGCGAGTGGTCTCCCCGGACCACTCCGCACTCACGACCCCTGACCTGGCTCGTTGACTCGTTCACGTCGTACACCGAGCCGGCGGTGGGGATCGCGGCGATCGAGCTGCTGGAGCGGGCCGGGTGGGACGTGCGGCTGAGCGAGGGCGGCTGCTGCGGGCGGGCGGCCTTCTCCAAGGGGCTGCTCGACCAGGCGCGCCGGCAGGCGGCCGGTCTGCTGGACGAGCTCGCCGGTGGGGACTGCCCGATCGTCGGCGCCGAACCCTCCTGCCTGCTGACCCTGCGCGACGAGCACCGCGCGCTGCTCGGGGCCGACGATCCCCGGGTGGCGGACGTGGCCGGGCGCACGCGGCTGGTGGAGGAGCTGCTGGTCGAGGCTCTGGACGCCGGGGCGCTGCGGCTGCGCTCGGACGCTTGGCCGGCCGGGCGGCGGATCGTGTTCCACGGGCACTGCCACCAGAAGGCGGAGGTCGGCACGGCGGCGACGGTGGAGCTGCTGCGGCGGATCCCGGGGGCCGAGGTCGTCGAGCTGGACGCAGGGTGCTGTGGGATGGCCGGCTCGTTCGGGTTCGAGGCGGAGCACTACGACGTGTCGATGGCGATCGGCGGCCACCGGCTGTTCCCCGCTGTCCGCGCCGAGCCGGGCGGCACGGTGATCGCCGCGACGGGCGTGTCCTGCCGCCAGCAGATCGTGCACGGCACCGACCGCCGCGCCTGGCACCCCGTAGAACTGATCCGCGCCGCCGTGGCGGACTAACCCACTCGCCCCGCCGTCCGGCACACGGGTTCGCGGGCCGGCACACAGGTGGCGGCGTCGGCACACAGGTGGCGGCGTCGGCACACCGGCGCCGGCGTTGGCACACGGCGTGTCGACGTGGCACACGCGTTAGAACTCATGTGCCACGTCGAGACACCGTGTGCGCGGACCAGGAGCCGTGTGCGAGGTAGTCACACACCGGTTGCGGCGCCGGCACACAGGTCGTCGCGCCGGCACACCAGCTGTCGACGCGGCACACCAGTTAGAACCCGTGTGCCACCTCGAGACACCGTGTGCCACCTGCGGAAACCGTGTGCCGGCCCGCGAGACTGGATGGTTCAGTTCCGTTCGGCGGCCGTCAGGTTCAGGCCGGTTTGCGCGCCGTGATGCCGTACAGGGCGATCTCGCCTCGGATGGGCAGCCCGGCGCGCAGGAACGGTTGGACCGCCGCGTCGCACGCCGAGGCGAACGCCTCCTCGCCGGCGGTCTGGATCGCCTCGTAGGCCGGGCCGCTGGAGGCGAGCGCCCGTGCGTAGTGCTCCGCGTCGGCGAACTCCAGCACGAACGGCACGGCGAACAGCTCACCCGGCGACAGCCCAGCGGAGGCCAGGATGCGCGCCGCCGCACCGGGCTTCTTGAGGCCGACCATGTCCGACTGGTGGGCCACCTGCTCCTCGGTCGCCAGCCGGAACGGCGCGAGCAGCCGGCCGCCCGGACTGGCCGCCATGTCACCCCAGAACGTGAGCGCCACCTGACCGCCCGGCCGGAGCACCCGATGCACCTCGGCCACCGCGGCCGGCGTGGTCCCCCAGATCCCCCGGAAGCTGGTCACCACGTCGAAGCTGTCGGCGTCGAAACCGGACTCGGCCATGTCGCCGACCCGGATGTCGCACCCCGGGTTGCGCAGCCGGGCGACCTCGACCAGCCGGTGCGAGGCGTCGATGCCGGCGCACTCCGCGCCGCGCACCCCGGCCAGCTCCAGCGCGAGGCCGGCCCCGCAGGCCACGTCCAGCAGCCGCTGCCCCGGCCCGACGCCCAGCCGCTGGTGCACGAACACGTACTCCCGGACCGCGGCCGGCTCCAGCAGCGCGGCGAAGTCGGCCGCCCGCCGCCCCCAGCCCTCGTCCACCATCCGCCAGCTCATGGCCACCTCCACGGGGTCGCCCCACTCAACTGACCCGACCGCTCCCGCGCAAGCCATATCGCCCGCGCGCTAGGGTCCTCGGGATGGATCGGGCCCTGCCCTGGCGGTGGGCGCTGGTCACCGGCGCGAGCAGTGGGATCGGCCGGGCCATCGCGGAGCAGCTGGCCGCCGACGGGGTCAACGTGGTTCTCGTGGCACGCCGGACCGAGCTGCTGACCGCGCTCGCCGACGACCTCTCGGGTCGGCACGGCGTACGTACCGAAGTACTGCCCGCCGACCTGGCCGACAGCTCCCAGCGCGACGCGGTCGAGGCCCGGCTGGGCGCCGCGAAGGACCCGGTCGACCTGCTGGTCAACTGCGCCGGGGGCGGGCTGGCCGGTCCGCTGATCGCGCACCCGCCGCGCCAGCGGCAGCGGGAGGCGGACCTGAACTGCATCAGCGTGCTGCGGCTCTGCCACGCGGCGGCGGCCGCGATGGTGCCGCGCGGCCGGGGCACGATCCTCAACGTGGCCTCCGGGCTCGGCTACTTCGCGTTCCCCGGCGCGGCGGTGTACAGCGCCAGCAAGGCGTTTGTGCTCAGCCTCAGCGCCACGCTGCGCTACGAGCTGCGCGACACCGGAGTCGGCGTGACGGTGGTGTCACCCGGCCCGACCCGCACCGAGGGCCCCGACCTGGCCGGCCTCGATCTGACCGGCCTGCCCCGCTTCCTGCTCGCCGAACCGGACCGGGTCGCCTCGGTGGCACTCGCCGCCGCGCGCGCGGGCAAGGCGCTGGAACAGGTCAACGGCTGGAACGCGGCGATGACGGCCGCGCACCACGTGCCGGACCGGCTGCTGCAGCCCGTCCTCGCTCGCCTCTTCCGGCACTTCACCCGCCCCCGCTAGGCCGGCCGCCGGCCAACGAGAACGCTCACCAGATCCGGTCCCGCGCGTGCTCCGGACTCAGCACATCGGGCTCCGGGGTGGCCAGCGCGAGCCGCATGAAGTGCTGGGCCTGCGGCGAGGGGCGGTCGGCGCGCCGACGCAGCACGGCGGTCTCGGCCACCGGCACGTGCCGGGCCAACGGCCGGACCACGACGTCCGGGCCGGCCAGCTGGCGCACCGACGACGGCAGCACGGACACCCCGACGCCGGCGCCGACCAGCGCGACCACCGTGTGCACCATCGTCACCTCGCGCAGCGTCGGCTCGAACCCGGACAGCCGGCAGGCGTTGAGCAGGTGCGGCCGCAGCCCACCCCACACCGTCTGCTCGGGCGCGAGGAACGTCTGCTCGGCCAGCGCGGCGAGGTCGACCCGGTCGCCGACCTGCCCGGCGAGCGCCGCCGGCAGCACCGCCACGAGCGGCTCGCGGTGCAGCACCGCGACGTCCAGGTCGTGGCCGTGGGTGACGCCGACCCCGGGCGGCGGGAGGTGCACGAGGCCGATGTCGGCGCGTCGCGCGCGGACGTGCTCCACCACGCCGTCCGGACCGCTCTCCGCGAAGTCGACCACCACGTCGGGCCGGTCCGCGTGGTAGCGGCGCAGCAGCGGGGCGAGCACCGTCGGCGCGGTGGCCGAGACGAACGCCAGCGTCAGCCGGCCGACCCTGCCCTCGCCGAGCCGGCGCACCGAGTCGGTCGCGGCGTCCATCCCGGCGAGCAGCCGGCGGGCGTGCTCGAGCAGGTGCGCGCCGGCCTCGGTGAGGTCGACGCCGCGCCGGTGCCGCACCAGCAGCCGTACCCCGAGCTCGTGTTCGAGCCGGGCGAGCTGCGCGCTCAGGGGCGGCTGGGTCAGGTGTAGCCGGCTGGCGGCCCGAGTGACGGAGCGTTCCTCGGCCACGACCATGAAGTACCGCAGCTGGCGCAGGTCCATAGCCAATCGTATGGCTGGGCTTGCAAACAAGTATTGGACATATGTCTGACCAGCCACGAGTGTGAATGACCTCACCGAGGAGCGAGCCCGGAGGCAGCCGTGCAGGAGTTCCACTACGACGCACTGCCGGGCCGGGTGGTGTTCGGCGCCGGCGTGGCCCGCCGTGAGCTGCGCGCCGAGGCCGACCGTCTGGAGGCCCAGCGCGTACTGCTGGTGGCCACCGAGTCCGAGGAGCCGCTCGCGCGCGAGCTGGCCGCGCCGCTGGGTGAGCGGGTGGTCGCGGTGTTCACGTCCGTGCGCCCGCACGTGCCGATCCAGGTCGCCGAGGCGGCCAGGGCGCTGGCGGCCTCGGTGCGGGCCGACGCGGTGCTCAGCGTCGGCGGCGGCTCCACCACGGGCACGGCCAAGGCGATCGCGCTGACCACCGGGCTGCCGATCATCGCGGTGCCGACCACCTACGCCGGCTCCGAGGTGACGCCGGTCTGGGGGCTTACCGAGAGTAGCGCCAGCGGAACGAGGATCGGCACCGAGGACTCCCGCAAGACCACCGGGGTGGATCACCGGGTGCTGCCGCGCACCGTGGTGTACGACCCCGAGCTCACGGTGACGCTGCCCGCCGACCTGTCCGCCGCGAGCGGGCTGAACGCGCTGGCGCACTGCGTCGAGGCGTTCTGGGCACCCCGCCGCAACCCGATCTCGTCGCTCGCCGCCGAGGAGGGCATCCGCGCGCTGGCCACCGGCCTGCCCGCCGTCCACTCCGACCCGGCCGACCTGGCCGCCCGGTCCGACCTGCTCTACGGCGCCTACCTGGCCGGCAGCGCGTTCGCGGTCGCCGGCTCCGGGCTGCACCACAAGATCTGCCACGCCCTGGGCGGCGCATTCAACCTGCCGCACGCGCAGACCCACGCGATCGTCCTGCCCGAGGTGCTCGCCTTCAACGCGCCGGCCGCGCCGGACGCCGCCCGCCGGATCGGCCGCGCGCTCGGCGCCGGGCTCCCCGACAACACCGGTGACACCGATCCGGTACGGGCGCTGCGCGAGCTGTCGGCGCAGCTGGGCATCCCGCGCGGGCTGCGCGAGCTCGGGCTGCGCGAGGACCAGATCGACGAGATCGTTGAACTGGTCGCGCCGGCCGTACCGGTCGACAATCCACGTAAGGCCGATCGCGCCGCGCTGCGCGAGATCATCCACGCGGCCTGGGCCGGCTCGGTGCCCGCCACCGAGCTCGCCGCCAGCAACTAGCCCGCCACGTAGTCAGGGAGTGACCGTGACCGCATCCCCCAGCACCTCGACCGAGCAGGCCGCCGACCAGCAGGCCGCCAGCGAGCAGGCGGTCACCGACGAGGTGGTGGCCAGCTTCGCCAGCAGCAAGACCGAGCGCTACCACGAGGTGATGACCAGCCTGGTCCGGCACCTGCACGGGTTCGCGCGCGAGGTCCGGCTGACCCACGAGGAGTGGGAGTACGCGGTCGACTTCCTGACCCGGACCGGGCACATCTCCGACGACCGGCGCCAGGAGTTCATCCTGCTGTCCGACGTGCTCGGGCTGTCCATGCTGACCGTCGGGATCAACGCCCCGACCGCCGGCTCGGCGAACGCCGGCGCCACCGAGTCGACCGTGTTCGGGCCGTTCTTCGTCGACGACGCGCCGGAGATACCGCTCGGCGGCGACCTCGCCCAGGGCGCGAAGGGCACCCCCTGCTACGTGTCCGGGCAGGTCAGGGGCGTCGACGGCACGCCGCTGGCCGGGGTGCGGGTGGACGCGTGGGAGGCCGACGAGGACGGCTTCTACGACACGCAGTACGAGGGTGTGCAGACGCAGGGCCGGGGCTGGCAGGCGACCGGCGAGCACGGCGAGTACCGGTTCTGGTCGGTGCTGCCGACGCACTACCCGATCCCGGACGACGGCCCGGTCGGCGAGCTGATCAGGGCGGCCGGGCGGGGCCCGATGCGGCCGGCGCACCTGCACTTCAAGGTCGGCGCGCCGGGCTACCGCACCTTGATCACCCACGTGTTCGTCGACGGTGACGAGTACCTGCACAACGACGCGGTGTTCGGCGTCAAGGACAGCCTGATCGGCGAGTTCGCCCGCCGCGACGGCGGTACCGCGCCGGACGGCACCCGACCCGAAGGGCAGTGGGCCCAGGTGGAGTTCGACCTCGTACTGGCGCGAGAGGAAACGGGATGAGTCTGAACGCGGGCATCGACGCGGCCGGGGGCGCCGACCTGGAGAACGCTCCGCAGGCGCGGCTGGGGGTCAGCGCCGAGGGGGACCTGGAGACCGACGTGCTGATCGTCGGCAGCGGTCCGGCCGGGGCGGGCGCGGCACTGGCGCTGGCCACCCTGGAGGTGCCGCACCTGGTGATCACCAAGTACCGGTGGACGGCGAACACCCCGCGCGCCCACATCACCAACCAGCGCACCGTGGAGATCTTCCGCGACCTGGGCATCGAGGACGATGTGCTGGCCCAGGGCACCGAGCACGACCTGATGGGCGACACGGTGTTCTGCGCCAGCCTGGCCGGCGAGGAGATCGGCCGCGTCCGCACCTGGGGCACCCACCCCGCCCGCGAGGCCGACTACACGATGGCCAGCCCCTCCCCCAACTGCGACATCCCGCAGACCATGCTCGAGCCGATCCTGATCGGGCACGCCGCCTCCCGGGGCAGCCGGATCCGCTTCGACACCGAGTACCTGGGCCACACCCAGGACGCCGACGGGGTCACGGTCACCGTCCGGGACCGGGTCACCGACCAGAAGTTCCGCATCCGCGCCAAGTACCTGCTCGGCGCCGACGGGGGTCGTTCCCAGGTCGCCGCCGATGCCGGGCTGCCGTTCGAGGGGCAGATGGACCTGGCCGGCAGCATGAACATCGTCTTCCACGCCGACCTGTCCGCGTACGTCGAGCACCGGCCCAGCGTCCTGTACTGGGTGCTGCAGCCCGGCGCGGACATCGGCGGCATCGGCCTCGGCCTGGTGCGCATGGTCCGCCCGTGGAACGAGTGGCTGATCGTCTGGGGCTACGACATCAACCAGCCGCCGCCCGATGTGGACGACGAGATGGCGACCCGGATCGTGCACGAGCTGGTCGGCGACGACACGATCCCGGTGACGATCCGCTCCACCTCGCTGTGGGGCAACAACAAGATGTACGCGACCAGCTACCGCAACCGGCGGGTGTTCTGCATGGGTGATGCCGTGCACCGCCACCCACCGTCGAACGGGCTCGGCTCCAACACCTCCATCCAGGACGCCTACAACCTGGCCTGGAAGCTCGCCTACGTGCTGCGGGGGCACGCCGGCGAGGGGCTGCTGGCCTCCTACGACGCCGAACGCGCCCCGATCGGCAAGCAGATCGTGCTGCGCGCCAACAAGTCGATCGAGGAGTTCGGCCCGATCTTCGCCGCCCTCGGCCTGACCGACACGAACGACCCGGAGGAGATGCGCGCCCGGATCGCCGCCCGCGCCGACAACACCCCCGAGGCCGCCCAGCAGCGCCAGGAGCTGCGCACAGCACTCGAGCTCAAGGACTACGAGTTCAACGCGCACGGCGTCGAGCTCGGCCACCGCTACCACTCGGCCGCCGTGGTGCCCGACGGCTCCGACGAACCCGGGTACACCCGCGACCGCGAGCTCTACTACCACCCCACCACCTGGCCGGGCGCCCGGTTGCCCCACGTCTGGCTCGCCGACCGGGCCGGCCGCAAGATCAGCACCCACGACCTGGCCGGCAAGGGCCGCTTCGCGCTGCTCACCGGCATCTCCGGCGAGGCCTGGGCCGAAGCGGCCGCCGCCGCGGCGGAGAAGCTCGGCATCCAGGTCGCCGCGCACGTGATCGGCCCGGGCCGCGAGCACATCGACGTCTACGAGGACTGGGCCCGCACCCGCGAGGTCGGCGAGTCCGGCTGCGTCCTGGTCCGCCCCGACGCCCACGTCGCCTGGCGCTCCGCCGCACTGGTCGACGACCCCGCCGCGACCCTCCTCCAGGTCCTGACCGACGTCCTCGCACTTCAGACCCCGTGAGTGGCGCGTGGTCGTCTGCGACCACTCGCCACTCACGGGTCGTGACCAGCACCTTTACGGAAGGAGTCCGATGGGACGGATGGAAGGCAAAGTCGCCTTCATCACGGGAGCGGCCCGAGGCCAGGGCCGGGCCCACGCACTGCGGCTGGCCGGCGAGGGCGCGGACATCATCGCCACCGACCTGGCCGGCCCGGTCGACACGGTCAGCTACGCGCCGGCGACGCCGGAGGACCTGGCCGAGACCGTCAAGGAGGTCGAGGCGCTGGACCGGCGTGTGGTGTCCTTCACCGCCGACGTCCGCGACTTCGACGGACTGAAGGCCGGCCTCGACGCGGGCGTCGCCGAGCTGGGTGGCCTCGATGTGCTGGTGGCCAACGCCGGGATCATCAACTCGGTGCTGCCCAGCTGGGAGCTGGACGAGGCCAACTGGCAGACGATGATCGACATCAACCTGAGCGGCGTCTGGCACGCCACCAAGGCCGCCGTGCCGCACATCATCGAGCGGGGTCCGGGCGGCTCGGTGATCCTGATCAGCTCGACGGCCGGGCTGCGCGGCATCCCGAACATCGCGCACTACAACGCGGCCAAGCACGGCGTGCTCGGGCTGGCCAGGACGCTCGCCAACGAGCTGGCGCCGCACCGCATCCGGGTCAACTCGGTGCACCCGACCAACGTGCGCACCACGATGATCGACAACGAGTTCAGCGCGAAGATCTACCGCCCCGACCTGGAGCACCCGACCTTCACCGACTCCCTGCCGGCCCTGGCGAACATCAACATGTGGGACGAGCCCTATCTGGACGTCTCCGACGTGGCCAACGCCGTGCTCTTCCTGGCGTGCGAGGAGTCCCGCTACATCACGGGGATCGCGCTGCCGGTCGACCTGGGCATGAGCATGAAGTACTCCGGCGCCTGAGGGTGCGACCCCCGACCTACTGATCAGGAGGCTCGACGATGAGCTCGAACGCACTGTCCGTGGCGGCGCGCGGGGCGGCCCGGCCCGCGCGGGGTGGGGGCCCGTTCGACAGCGAGGCCGACGTGGTCGTGGTCGGTGGTGGCGGCGGGGGGCTGCCGACCGCGCTGTTCAGCCGCTGGCTGGGCGACGACGTGATCCTGCTGGAGAAGGCGCCGGAGCTCGGCGGCACCGCGAAGAAGGCGGCGTTCTGGTACTGGGTGCCGAACAACGAGCCGATGCGCGCTGCCGGGCTGACCGACGAGCGCGAGGACTTCCTGCGCTACGTGGCGCGGCTGTCCCGGCCGACCCGGTACGACCCGGACAGCCCGACGCTGGGGCTCACCGCCTGGGAGCACGCGATGGCCTCAGCGATCTACGAGAGCGCCAGCCCGGCCACCGAGCTGCTCGCCGAGCGTGGCGCGCTGGCCTACCGGCACTGCCCCGGGGTGCCGGACTACTGGTCGGAGCTGCCCGAGGACAAGGCGCCCTACGGGCGGGTGCTGGTGCCGGTGGACGCGAGCGAGTCGATGGCCGACGGCGGGGAGAACGCGGTGCGGACGCTGTCGGCGGCGGCCGCGCGGGATGGCGTGGACGTGCGCACCGGGCACCGGGTCCAGCGGGTGATTCTCGACGGGACCGGCGGCGTGGTCGGGGTGGAGGCGTCGACCGTCGACGGCACCACCCACCGGGTTGGGGCGCGCAAGGCGGTGATCTTCTCCAGCGGCGGCTTCACCCACGACGACGAGCTGCGCACCAACTTCCTCGGTGTGCCGGCCTACCGGGGCTGCGCGGCGGCCACCAACGAGGGCGACTTCGTCCGGATCGCCGGGGCGGTCGGCGCCCAGCTGCGCAACATGAACTACGCGTGGATGTGCCCGGTGCCGCTGGAACGCTCCGGGCGGCCGGACCTGGTCGGCATGTTCTCCGTCTCCGGTGACTCGATGCTGTTCGTGGACAAGACCGGGCGGCGGGTCGTGAACGAGAAGCTGCCCTACAACGAGCTGGCCCAGAAGTTCTTCCAGTGGGACGGCACGGCCGCCGAGTACCCGAACCTGGTGCTGATCCAGGTGTGGGACCAGCGCGCCCAGGAGCACAGCGCGAGCGACGAGTACGGCCGGCTGATCGTGCCGCCCGGCGCCGACGACTCACACGTGATCAAGGGCGGCACGCTGGCCGAGCTGGCGGCGGCGATCGACAAGCGACTGGGCGGCGTGGCGGCGAAGACCGGCGGCGTCACACTCGCCGACGACTTCGGCGACACCCTGACGCGCACTGTGACCAGGTACAACGAGCTGGCCGCCGCCGGCACGGACACCGACTTCCACCGCGGCGAGGCACCGGTCCAGCAGCTGTTCAACGGCCCGGTGAAGGAGGAGCCGGGTCGGGCGAACCCGACGCTGTGGCCGCTGGCCGAGCAGGGCCCGTACTACGCCGCACTGGTCACCGGCGGCACCCTGGACACCAAGGGCGGCCCCCAGACCGACACTCACGGCCGCGTGCTGGACGACACCGGCGCCCCCATCCCCGGCCTGTACGGAGTCGGCAACTGCGTCGCGTCGGCCTCCGCCCAGGCGTACTGGGCCGGCGGCGCCACCCTCGGCCCCATCCTCGCCTTCGCCCACCGCGCCGCCACCGCCGCCCACGCCGAAACCCACTGACCCTGTGAGTGGCGGGTGG
>DATAZG010000157.1:0-63568 GCA_036272155.1 Pseudonocardia sp. | reverse complement strand
GTCGTGCGGGGCGCGGGGTCCGCTGGGACCACTCGCCACTCACGACGTGTAGTGCACGGGCAGGTGCTTGATCCCGTTCAGCCAGCTGGACCGCAGCCGGCTGGGCGGGCCGGCCAGCCGCATGTCCGGCAGGTGGTCCGCGATCGCGTTGAAGATCAGGTCGATCTCCAGCCGCGCCAGGCTCGCGCCCAGGCAGAAGTGGGCGCCGTTGCCGCCGAAGCCCAGGTGCGGGTTCGGATTCCGGGTGATGTCGAACCGGTGCGGCTGGTCGAACACGTCCTCGTCGAAGTTCGCGGAGCCGTAGAACAGCCCGACCCGCTGGCCGGCGCGGACGAGCTGGCCGCCCAGCTCGATGTCCTGCTTCGCGGTGCGCTGGAAGACGGTGACCGGCGTGGCCCAGCGGACGATCTCGTCAGCCGCGGTGATCGGGCGCTCCGCCTTGTAGCGCTCCCACTGCTCCGGGTTCTCCAGCATCGCGATCATGCCGTGCGTGATCGCGTTGCGGGTGGTCTCGTTGCCGGCCACGGCGAGCAGCAGCACGAAGAAGCCGAACTCGTCCGACGACAGCCCGCGCCCGTCCACATCGGCCTGCACGAGCCTGGTGGTGATGTCGTCCATCGGGCTCTTCTTGCGCTCCTCGGCCATCGCCATCGCGTAACCCAGCAGCTCGAGCGAGGCGGCCTTCGGGTCTACCTCGTACTCCGGGTCGTCGTAGCCGATCATCTGGTTGGACCAGTCGAAGATCTTGCGTCGGTCCTCCTGGTCCACCCCGAGCAGCTCCGCGATGGCCTGCAACGGCAGCTCACAGGCGACGTCGGCGACGAAGTCGCCGGTGCCCTCGGACAGCGCGGTGCGCACGATCCGCTCGGCGCGCTCGGTCAGCGCCTCGCGCAGCCCGTTGACCGCCCTCGGCGTGAATCCCCGGGACACGATGCGCCGCAGCGCGCTGTGCTGCGGCGGATCGGTGTTGATCAGAATGAAGCGTTGCAGCTCGACGTCCTGGCGCGTGGTCTCCGGGCCGAACCGGATGATCGAGCCGTTCTCCCAGGTGGAGAAGACATCGCTGTTGACCGAGACCTCCTTGACCTCGGCGTGCCGGCTCGCCACCCAGAACCCGCCGTCGTCGAAGCCGGTGAGACCGTGGGGTTGCGCGTTCCACCACAGCGGGGAGGTGCGGCGCAGCTCGCCGAACTCGGCAAGGGGCACCCGATCGGCGTACAGGTCCGGATCGGTGAAGTCGAAGCCTTCGGGGATCCGTACAGCTGCCACGGCTACCTCCAGCACGGCGCGGATGTGTAACACGTTCTACTTGCAGTCAAGCACAACGACCCGACGAGGTGAAGCCCTCGCTCAGGGTCGCCTTGTAGCTTATAAGAACGTGTTCTATTTTGGTGGCGGTTCCCGGCGCGGGTCCGGTGAGCGGCAGTCTGGGGAGGAGACCGATGGGTACTCCGGTGATCGTGGGGGCCGCTCGGACGCCGATCGGGCGGCGGCGCGGGGTGCTGTCCGGGCTGCACGCCGCCGAGCTGCTCGGCGTCGCACAGCGCGGGGTGCTGGACCGCGCCGGGCTGGCGCCGGAGCTGGTCGAGCAGGTGATCGGCGGCTGCGTCACGCAGGCCGGCGAGCAGTCCAACAACATCACCCGGACCGCCTGGCTGCACGCCGGGCTGCCCGAGGCCACCGGCGCGACCACGGTGGACTGCCAGTGCGGGTCCGCGCAGCAGGCCACCCACCTGGTCGCCGGGCTGATCGCCACCGGGGCCATCGACGTCGGCATCGCGTGCGGGGTGGAGGCGATGAGCCGGGTGTCGCTGGGGGCGAACATCGGCGAGGGCTTCGGCAGGCCCCGCCCGGACTCCTGGGACATCGACCTGCCCAACCAGTACCAGGCGGCCGAACGGATCGCCGCCCGCCGGGGGCTGACCCGCCGCGACACCGACCAGTTCGGGCTGCGCTCGCAGCAGCGCGCGGCGGCGGCCTGGGCGGAGGGCCGGTTCGACCGCGAGGTGCTGCCGGTGCCGGTGCCGGGCGGCGTGGTCACCCGCGACCAGGGGCTGCGCGAGACCAGTTTGGACGCGCTCGCCGGCCTCAAGCCGGTACTCGAGGACGGCCTGCACACCGCCGGCAGCTCCTCGCAGATCTCCGACGGGGCGGCCGCCGTGCTCCTGATGGACTCCGACCGGGCCCGCGAGCTGGGGCTGCGCCCGCGCGCGAAGATCCTGGCCCAGTGCCTGGTCGGCGCCGAGCCGTACTACCACCTGGACGGGCCGGTACGGGCCACCGAGCGGGTGCTGGAGCGCACCGGCATGAAGATCGGCGACCTCGACCTGTTCGAGGTCAACGAGGCGTTCGCCTCCGTCGTGCTGTCCTGGGCGGCGGTGCACGAGCCCGACCCGGACCGGGTCAACGTGAACGGTGGCGCGATCGCGCTGGGCCACCCGGTCGGCAGCACCGGCACCCGGCTGATCACCACCGCGCTGCACGAGCTGGAGCGCCGGGACGCCAGCACCGCGCTGGTCACCATGTGCGCGGGCGGCGCGCTGTCCACCGGCACCATCCTCGAGCGCCTGTGATGATCGAGCTGGACAGCTCGGTCGTGCTGGTCACCGGCGGCGCGCGCGGCGTCGGCGCGGGCATCGCGGCCGCTTTCGTCAGGGCCGGCGCCACCGTGGTCAGCTGCGGGCGGACCGTGCCCGACGCGCCGGCGACCGAGTTCATCGCCTGCGATGTGCGGGAACCCGAGCAGGTCGGCGCGCTGGTCGCCGAGGTCGTGCGCCGGCACGGCCGGCTGGACGTGCTGGTGAACAACGCGGGCGGCTCACCATCGGCGGCCGCGGCGGACGCCTCGCCCCGGTTCCACGCCGCCGTGGTCGGGCTGAACCTGCTCGCCCCGCTGCTGGTCTCCCAGGCGGCCAACGCGGTGATGCGGGAGCAGGCCGGCGGCGGCTCGATCGTGATGGTGAGCAGCGTCAGTGGCCGCCGCCCCTCCCCCGGCACCGCCGCCTACGGCGCCGCGAAGGCCGGCCTGGAGAACCTGACCGCCAGCCTCGCCGTCGAGTGGGCGCCGAAGGTCCGGGTGAACGCGCTGGCGGTGGGACCGGTGCGCACCGAGCTGGCGCACCTGCACTACGGCGACGAGGCGGGCATCGCGGCGGTCGGTGCCACCGTGCCGCTCGGGCGCCTGGCCGAGCCGGAGGAGGTGGGCGCGTGCGCGGTGTTCCTGGCCTCGCCGCTGGCCTCCTACGTCACGGGCGCCACCCTCGCGGTGCACGGCGGCGGCGAGCGGCCGGCGTTCCTGGCCGCCGCGAACGCGCGGGCCGGGGCGCTCGCGTGACGGGGCTGTGCGCCGGCCGGGTCGTCGTGGTGACCGGGGCCGGCCGGGGGTTGGGCCGGGCGCACGCGCTGGCGTTCGCCGCCGAGGGGGCCCGGGTGGTGGTCAACGACGTCGGCGCCGCGCTGGACGGGTCCGGGGGTTCGGCGGGGCCGGCGGCCGAGGTGGTGGCCGAGATCCGCGCGGCCGGCGGTGAGGCCGTCGCCGACGGCGAGGACGTGGCCGACTGGGCCGGGGCACAGCGGCTGGTGGAGCACGCGGTCGAGGCGTTCGGCCGGCTCGACGTGCTGGTCAACAACGCCGGCATCCTGCGTGACCGGATGCTGGTCAGCCTGGACGAGGCGGAGTGGGACGCGGTGCTGCGGGTCCACCTGAAGGGGCACGCCGCCCCGCTGCACCACGCCGCCGCGTACTGGCGCTCGCGCGGCAAGGCCGGCGAGCCGATGGCCGCCCGGGTGATCAACACCAGCTCCGGCGCCGGTCTGCTGGGCAGCGTCGGCCAGGGCACCTACTCCACCGCGAAGGCCGGCATTCTCGGCCTGACCCTGGTGGCGGCCGCCGAGCTGGCCCGCTACGGCGTGACCGTGAACGCCATCGCCCCGGCCGCCCGCACCCGGATGACCGAGCAGGTGTTCGCCGAGACGATGGCGGCGCCCGAGGACGGTGTCGAGGTTTTCGACGCCATGGCCGCGGAGAACGTGTCGCCGCTGGTGGTGTGGCTGGGCAGCGCGGAGTCCGGGGCGGTGACCGGCCAGGTGTTCGAGGTCGACGGCGGCCGGATCGCGGTCGGGGACGGCTGGCGGCGCGGGCCCTCGGTCGATCAGGGGCGCCGGTGGTCGCCCGGCGAGCTCGGCGCGGTGGTGCCCGAGCTGCTCGCCAAGGCCACCCCACCCGAACCGGTATACGGGAGCTGACATGAGTATCGACATACGCCGCGACGGTGCCGTCGCGGTGGTCACCATCGACCATCCGCCGGTCAACGCGCTGCCGGTGGCCGGGTGGTTCGACCTGGCCACGGCGCTGCGGGAGGCCGGCGACGACCCTTCGGTGCACGTGGTCGTGCTGCGCGCCGAGGGACGGGGGTTCTGCGCCGGTGTGGACATCAAGGAGCTGCAGCGCAACCCGGGGCACGAGGCGCTGGTCGGGGTGAACCGGGGCTGCGCGGCGGCGTTCGGCGCGGTGTACGACTGCGCGGTGCCCGTCGTAGCCGCCGTGCAGGGGTTCTGCCTGGGCGGCGGGATCGGGCTGGTGGGCAACGCCGACGTGGTGCTGGCCGCCGACGACGCCACGTTCGGGCTGCCCGAGGTCGACCGGGGTGCCCTGGGCGCCGCCACCCACCTGTCGCGCCTGGTGCCGCAGCACCTGCTCAGGGCGCTGTACTTCACCGCCCGCACCATCACGGCCGCCGAGCTGCACCACCACGGCTCGGTGCTCGACGTCGTGCCGCGCGACGCGCTGGACGCCGCCGCCATGGCCGTCGCCGGGGAGATCGCCGCCAAGGACACCCGGGTGATCCGGGCGGCCAAGGAGGCGCTCAACGGCATCGACCCGCAGCAGGTGCGCCGCAGCTACCGCTTCGAGCAGGGCTTCACCTACGAGATGACGCTGCTCGGCGCCGGTGACGAGGCGCGCACCCGGTTCGTCAGCGGGAACGGCGCCACCCCGACTCCCTCCACCGACACCGCCGCCGGGGGGCGCTGATGCGGGACAAGCGGATGACCGCCACCGAGCTGGTCGCCGAGCTGGCCGACGGGATGACCATCGGGATCGGCGGGTGGGGGTCCCGGCGCAAGCCGATGGCACTGGTCCGGGCGATCTGCGCCTCCCCGCTGCGGGACCTGACCGTGGTCAGCTACGGCGGCCCGGACGTCGGGCTGCTCTGCGCCGCGGGCAAGGTGCGCCGGCTGGTGTTCGGCTTTGTCACCCTCGACACGATCCCCTACGACCCGCACTTCTCCCGCGCGCGACAGACGGGCGCCGTCGAGGTGCGTGAGCTGGACGAGGGCATGCTGCAGTGCGGGCTGCGGGCCGCCGCCCACCGGCTGCCGTTCCTGCCCATCCGCGCCGGCCTCGGCTCGGACGTCCTGGCGCTCGACCCGTCGCTGCGCACCGTCCGGTCGCCCTACGACGACGGCGAGGAGCTGATCGCCATGCCCGCCCTGCGGCTGGACGCAGCACTGGTCCACCTCAACCGCGCCGACCGCCACGGCAACGCCCAGTACCTCGGGCCGGACCCCTACTTCGACGACCTGTTCTGTCTGGCCGCCGCCCGCCGCTACGTGTCCTGCGAGCAGGTCGTGCCGACCGCCGATCTGGCCGGCCCCGGCGCCGCCGCCGCCCCGCAGTCGCTGCTGCTGAACCGGATGATGGTGGACGGCGTGGTCGAGGCGCCCGGCGGCGCGCACCCGACCAGCTGCGTGCCCGACTACGGCCGGGACGAGGCGTTCCAGCGGCAGTACGCGGAGGCCGCCCGCGACCCGGTGGCCTGGACCGACTTCGCCGGCCGCTTCCTGGCCGGCGGCGAAGGGGCCTACCGCGCCGCCGTCGAGGAGTGGGCCGCATGACCGGACAACTCGTGAGTGGCGATGGTCGATCTGGCGACCATCGCCACTCACAACCCCTGAGCAGGGCGGATGTCTGCGTGGCCGCGTGCGCGGACCTGTTCGCCGACGACGGGGAGATCCTCGCCTCGCCGATGGGGCTGATCCCGTCGCTCGGCGCCCGGCTGGCCCGGCTGACCAGCGCGCCCGACCTGCTGCTCTCCGACGGTGAGGCGACGCTGCTGCGCCCGGACGGCGAGCCGGAGGGCTGGCTGCCGTTCCGCCAGGTGTTCGACGTGGTCGCGTACGGCCGCCGGCACGTGGTGATGGGCGCCAACCAGGTGGACCGCTACGGCAACCAGAACATCTCCTGCATCGGCCCGCACGCGCGCCCGGTGCGCCAGCTGCTCGGCATGCGCGGCGCGCCCGGCAACACCGTCAACCACCGGACCAGCTACTGGGTGCCCCGGCACTCCGCGCGCGTGCTGGTGGAGGCGGTGGACGTGGTGTCCGGCGTCGGCCACGACCGGGCGCGCGCCGGGGGGCTGCGGTTCCACGACGTGTACCGGGTGGTCACCAACCTGGCCGTGTTCGACTTCGAGACCCCGGACGGCGCGATCCGGCTGCGCTCGGTGCACCCCGGGGTGGAGCCGGCCGAGGTCACCGCGCAGACCGGGTTCGCGGTGCGCACCGACGACGTCCCGGTGACCCGCACGCCCTCCGCCGCCGAGCTGGAGCTGCTGTACACGGTGCTCGACCCGGACGGTCGACGCGAGAAGGAGGTGCCCACGCCGTGAGTGACAGCGGAGCGAGGCTGGACACGGCGCTGACCAGGCTGGTCGGCGTACACCACCCGGTGGTGCAGACGGGGATGGGCTGGGTGGCCGGGCCCCGGCTGGTCGCGGCCACCGCCGAGGCGGGCGGGCTGGGCATCCTCGCCTCGGCCACCATGAGTTACCCGGAGCTGGCCGCCGCGATCACCGAGACCCGCCGCCGCACCGCCGCGCCGTTCGGGGTCAACCTGCGCGCCGACGCCACCGACGCCGCCGAGCGCGTCGAGCTGCTGATCAAGGAACGGGTCGCGGTCGCCTCGTTCGCGCTGGCCCCGCGCCAGGAGATGATCGCCCGGCTGAAGGACGCCGGCGTTGTGGTGATCCCGTCCGTCGGCGCGGCCCGGCACGCCGAGAAGGTCGCGGCCTGGGGCGCCGACGCGGTGATCGTGCAGGGCGGTGAGGGCGGCGGCCACACCGGCGGGGTGGCCACCACGCTGCTGCTGCCCACGGTGCTGGACGCGGTGGACATCCCGGTGATCGCGGCCGGCGGGTTCTACGACGGGCGGGGACTGGCCGCCGCGCTGGCCTACGGGGCGGCGGGGGTGGCGATGGGCACCCGGTTCCTGCTCACCCAGGAGAGCACCGTGCCGGACGAGGTGAAGCGCCTCTACCTGGGCTTCGGCCTGGACGGCACGGTGGTCACCACCCGCGTGGACGGCCTGCCGCACCGGGTGCTGCGTACCGAGCTGGTGCGCGGGCTGGAGGGCGCCGGGCGGCTGCGCGGGCTGGCCAGGGCGGTGGCCAACGCGGCCCGGTTCCGCGATCTCTCCGGGCTGTCCTGGCCGGCGATGATCAAGGAGGGCCTGGCCATGCGGCACGGGCGTGACCTGACCTGGGCGCAGGTCCTGATGGCCGCCAACACCCCGATGCTGCTGCGCGCCGGCCTCGTTCAGGGCCGCACCGACGCCGGCGTGCTCGCCTCCGGCCAGGTCGTCGGTGTGCTCGACAACCTGCCCAGCTGCGAGGAGCTGATCTCCGGCATCGTCACGGAGGCGGCCCGCATCCTCACCGACCTGGCCCCGGCCCCGCTGTCTGGAGCGAGCGCGGCGCCCGCGGCCGCGCCGGCGCCCGCACCCGAAACCGGCCCGGCCCTGCACCACTGAACGGCCGGCCACACCGGCCACCCCCCGCCGCCCGTCCCGGTGCTGACGTCGGCTCACGGTGCCGCGTCGCCGCCGGTCTGGGCGCCGGCATGGATCCGGACGAGGTTGACCCCGGGTAGGCGGCGCCGCACCGGGCCGGCCGGGTCACCCTCCAGGAGCCGGCGGACGCGGCCCAGGGCCCGGGTCTCGAGCACAACGTGGCCGGCCCCGCGCAGGCTGGCCACCCGCGCGAACGCCCGCCCGGCGTTGCGGGTGACGACCACCTCGCCGTCGGCCCGCACGCCGAGGCGCTCGAGGGCCTCGATCGCCCCGCCGACGATGTCGCGCTGCTCCTCGCGCTCGCGCCGCGACGGCAACAGCCCCGGGTTCGGCAGGCCCAGCGCGGAGCCGTGGATCCGGGCGATGCTGACCACGGCGACGGTGGTGTCACCGGCCAGCCGGGCGGCCTCGGCGACCGCGGCCGGGCTCAGCGGGCAGCCCTCGGTGGCTAGCACCACCCCGACCGGTGCGGTCGGTTTCGGGTCACCGCGCAGGCGGCGGCCGGGCATCCGGGCGGCCACGGCGCTCAGTCCCGCTCGGCCGGCACCGCGGTGGCCTCGGCCGGTCGCGGCGCTGTGGCCGAGGCCCGGCGGCGGTCGCTCGCGGCGCGCCACCAGTACAGCGGGAAGTACAGACACATGATCGCCAGGCCGAGCAGGAACAGGAACGGCGTCTCGTTCGGGCCGACCACGATGCGCGGGGCGTTGAACCCGCCATACCAGTAGACGACCATCCAGAAGGCGAAGATGGCGAGCGCGATCCACCGGACGAAGTCGGGCAGCCGGTACGGCCGGTGCACCTCCGGCCGCATCTGCCGGTAGACGAAGTAGCCGGCCAGCGCCAGCGCGCAGGAGAACAGGTAGCCGGCGTTGGAGAAGATGTAGATCCGCGCCGGCGAGCCGAACAGCACCACGACCATCGAGCACACCACGTTGAACACCATCGCCCGCCCCGGTACGCCGTGCCGGTTCGTGGCCTGGAACCAGCGCGGCAGCATGCCGTCCTCGGCGGCCTGGTAGATCGACCGGCCCACGCCCATGATCGCGTTGAGCACGGAGAGCAGCAGCGCCAGCACCAGCGGCACGCCGATGAACCACTTGACCCAGCTCGTGGCCCCGAACAGCTTGCTGGCGAAGTCGGTGTACAGCGTCAGCGGGTCCGCCGTGGCCAGCGCCGCGCCGAGCACCCCGACGAACACGACCGGCGTCATCACGTAGATGAACACGCCGTAGATTCCCTCGGCGGTCATCGCGATCTTGGCGTCCCGGACCGGGTTGCGGCACTCCCCCACGTAGCAGGCCGCCGCCTCCATCGCGATGACGTTCCAGGTGATGGGGAACATCCAACCGAAGTAGAACGCCGGGCCGGTGACGACCCCGGCCGGGGCGTGGAAGCCGGCCAGGTTGCCCAGGTCGAAGCTGCCGGCCTTGAAGAACGGCAGGAAGATCAACGCGGTCAGCGGCAGCATCGAGAGCACCCCGAGCGCGGTGGCGAACCCGGCGCCGAGGCGGATGCCGAGGTGGCACGGGACGTAGAGCAGCAGTAGCCCGACCAGCGAGATCGCCAGCACCGTGTAGCTGATCGGCGCGCCGACCGAGCCGAACGGGTCGATGGTCCGGCCCACCGGCAGGTTGAGCAGCGAGGTCACGTAGGACGCGGTCAGGATCATGTTGATCGGCGCGACGGGAAACCAGCCCAGCCAGTACGACCACCCGGAGAACCCGCCGATGTGCCGGGCGACGCGGTCGCCGACCAGGGGGCGGAACGACTCGGCGGCGTAGGAGGGCACCCCGCCCGTGCGGTCCGGCCAGAGCGTGGCCAGCTCGGCCAGACAGAGGCACAGCACCAGCCCGAGCACGGTGTTCAGGCCCATGTAGAGCACCGCCGAGGCACCCATGCCGGCCACCGCGAGCGGCGCGATCCCGGTGACCAGGATCGTGCCGGCGAGGCCGATGACAAAGGCGCCCCACCAGTTGGTCTGCTTGCGCAGCCCGGACTCGACCATCTCGATACGCGGCGCAGTGGTCACAACGACTGCTCCCTCACAGCTGCTCGGCCGCCCAGATCAGTAACCGCCGAGGGACACCGACACCGTCCGCCATGACCCGCCGCGCCCGCAGCTTTGCGTGGTCGTTCCGCCGCGCGACCGGACTCCGAGGTGTGGAACGGTCTTAACTCCAGACCTCGGACCATTGAAGTTGCGGACAGCACACACCCGATCGGGTGAGGAGTCAAGAGTCGAGGTGTATAACCTGGCGATATGGTCCGCGTGGTCACGTCACAGTCACTGACGCAGGCCGTCGCCGAGCACCTGCGGACGCTGATCCATCGGGGTGAGGTCGGCCCCGGCGACCGGTTGCCGGCCGAGCGCGACCTGGCGGAGCAGCTCGGGGTGGCCCGGATCAGCCTGCGCGAGGCGATCAAGGTCCTGCAGGAGGACGGCTACGTGCAGGTCCGCCGGGGAGCGCTCGGCGGCACCTACGTGACCGAGCTGACCCAGCCGTTGGAGAAGTGGCGCATGCGGATGCGCACCGAGGCCGGCGAGTTCGACGACATCATCGACTTCCGGATCGCGCTGGAGACGGACGCGGCCCGGCTCGCGGCGGCGCGCCGGGACCAGGCCGACCTGGCGACCCTGCGGGAGGCCATCGCGCAGCTCGGCCAGGCCGCCGGCCACGCCACGTTCCGCCTCAGCGACACCCAGTTCCACGCCGGCCTGGCCCGGGCGGCGCGCAACCTGCGACTGGAGGCGGCCATCGACTCCGCCCGGGGTGAGCTGTTCACCCCGCACGACCTGCTGCCGTACGTGGATCCGATCGAGGAGTCCCGGCGCGACCACCAGCGGATCTACGAGGCCGTGCTGCACCGGGACGCCGACCTCGCCGCCGCCGCCATGCGCGAGCACATCGAGCGCACCCGCCAGCAGCTCAGGGAGATCGTCCTCGGTCCTCGGCGGTAGGCCAGTGTCCTAGAGCCGTTCGAGGATCGTCACGTTCGCCTGACCGCCGCCCTCGCACATCACCTGCAGGCCGTACCGCCCGCCGCGCTGCTCCAGCGCGTTGAGCAGCGTGGCGCACAGCTTGGTGCCGGTCGCCCCGAGCGGGTGGCCGAGCGCGATCGCGCCGCCGTGCACGTTGACCCGCTCCGGGTCGGCGCCCGTCTCGGCCAACCAGGCCAGCACCACGCTGGCGAACGCCTCGTTGATCTCGAACAGGTCGATGTCCCCGACCCGCAGGCCGGCCCGCTCCAGCGCGTGCGCGGTGGCCGGGATGGGCGCGGTGAGCATCAGCACCGGGTCGCTGCCCCGGGCGGACAGGTGGTGCACCCGTGCCCGCGGCGTCAGCCCGTGCGCGCGGACGGCCCGACCGGAGGCCACCAGCACCGCGCTCGCGCCGTCGGAGATCTGGCTGGCGGTGGCGGCGGTGACCCGGCCGCCCTCGGTCAGCGCGGTCAACCGGGCCATCCGGGCGGCGCTGGTGTCGCGGCGGGGACCCTCGTCCAGGGTGACCGTGCCCTGCTCGGTCACCACCGGCACGATCTCGCCGTCGAACGCCCCGCCGTCGACCGCCGCCAGCGCCCGGAGGTGGCTGCGCAGCGCGTACTCCTCCATGTCCAGCCGCGAGATGTCCCACCGGTGCGCGATCAGCTCGGCCGCCCGGAACTGGGAGATCTCCTCGCCGCCGTAGCGCTTCTCCCAGCCGACCGAGCCGGTGAACGGGGTGGGGTAGCCGAACTGCTCCCCCACGATCATCGCCGCCCCGATCGGCACCGCGCTCATGTTCTGCACCCCACCGGCCACGACCAACTCCGCCGTACCGCTGGCCACCGCCTGCGCGGCGAAGTGCAGCGCCTGCTGGCTGGAGCCACACTGCCGGTCCACGGTCACCCCGGGGACCTCCTCGGGCAGCCCGGCGGCCAGCCACGCGGTGCGGGCGATGTCCCCGGCCTGCGGCCCGACGGTGTCCACGCAGCCGAGCACGACGTCGTCGACCGCCGCCGGGTCCACCCCGGTGCGCTCCAGCAGTGCCGTGATCACCTGGCCGGCCAGGTCGGCGGGGTGGATCGGGGCGAGGGAGCCGCCGCGCCGGCAGACCGGGCTGCGCACCGCGTCGACCAGATACGCGTCCATCTGTGGCCTCCTAGGCGTGTTGGCTGCTCACCGAGACGACTTCGCCGGTGAGGTAGGACGAGTAGTCGCTGGCCAGGAAGACCATCACGTTGGCCACCTCCCACGGCTCGGCGGCCCGGCCGAAGGCCTCGCGGGCGGTCAGCTCGTCGAGCAGTTCGGTGCTGGTGACCTTGGACAGGAACGGGTGCATGGCCAGGCTGGGCGCCACCGCGTTGACCCGGATGCCGTGCTCGGCGGCGTCCAGCGCGGCGCACCGGGTCAGCGCCATCACACCCGCCTTGGCCGCCGCGTAGTGCGCCTGGCCGGCCTGCGCGCGCCAGCCGATCACGGACGCGTTGTTCACGATCACACCGCCGCCGCCCTGCTCGACCATCCGGCGCAGCGCCGCGCGGGTGCAGCGGAACGTGCCGGTCAGCGTCACGTCCAGCACCCGGTGCCACTCCTCGTCGGGCATCTCCAGCACCGAGCGGGTGCCGCCGAGGCCGGCGTTGTTCACCATCACGTCGACCCGGCCGAACGCCGCCGCCGCGCCGGCCAGCAACTCCTGCACCTGCTCCTCGACGGTGACGTCGCAGGTCAGCGCGTGCACCCGGTCGCCGTGCTCGGCCCGCAGGCGGTCGGCCGTCTCGCCGAGGCGCCGCGCGTGGTGGTCGCTGAGCACCACCTGGGCGCCCTCCTCCAGCGCCCGGCCGGCCACCGCGGCGCCGATGCCGGTGCCCGCCGCGGCGGTGACCACCACGACCTTGCCGGCCAGCAGGTTGTGGCCGGGCACGGGTGTCGGGACCGCGGGGGTCGGGACCGGGACCGGCCCGGCGGCGGGTGTCGGCACCGAGGGTGTCGCGGTCATGGGCGGGCCGGTCGGGGCAGGCCGAGCACGCGCTCGGCGAGGATCGTGCGCTGCACCTCGTCGGAGCCGCCGTAGATGGTGTCCGCCCGGCTGAACAGGAACAGCCGCTGCCAGCGGTCCAGGTCGTAGGGCTCACCCCGGGCGACGAGCGAACCCGCGCCGAGCACGTCCATCGCCAGCTCCCCCAGTCCGCGGTGCCAGCTGGCCCAGACCAGCTTGGACACCGACGCCGCCCCCGGTTCGTCCCCGCCCAGCGTGCGCCGGGCGTGCGCCTGCATGACCTCGAGGCCGATCCTGGCCCTGACCAGCCGGTCGCGCAGCGCGGGGTCCTCCAGGGCGCCGTTGCTCCTGGCCAGCTCGACCAGCGCCGCCAGCTCGCGCGCGAACCCCACCTGCTGGCCCAGGGTGGCCACGCCGCGCTCCATGGCCAGCGTGCCCAGCGCGACCCGCCAGCCGTCGCCGACCTCGCCGACCACCAGGTCCACCTCGGTGCGCGCGCCCGTGAAGAAGACCTCGTTGAACTCGGCGGTGCCGGTCAGCTGGCGGATCGGGCGGACCTCGATGCCGTCCTGACGCATCGGTACCAGCAGGTAGGACAGGCCCCGGTGCCGGCTCTGCCCGGGGTCGGTCCTGGCCAGCACGAAGCACCAGTCGGCCACGTGTGCCAGGGACGTCCACACCTTCTGCCCGTCGATCACCCACTGGTCGCCGTCCAGCACCGCGCGGGTGCGCACGGCGGCCAGGTCGGACCCGGCATCGGGCTCGGAGTAGCCCTGGCACCACAGCTCGCGGACCGCCACGATCGCCGGCAGGAACCGCCGCTGCTGGGCCGGCGAGCCGAACGCGATCAACGTCGGGCCGAGCAGCTCCTCGCCGAAGTGGTTCACCCTGGCCGGTGCCTCGGCGCGGGCGTACTCCTCGTGGAAGATCACCTGGTGGGCCAGCGGGGCGCCGGCGCCGCCGTGCTCGACCGGCCAGCCCAGGCAGGTCCAGCCCGCCTCGGCCAGGTGCCGGTCCCAGGCCAGCCGCTCCTCGAACGCCTCGTGCTCCCGGCCCGGGCCGCCGACCCCGCGCAGTCCTCGGTACTCGCCGACCAGCGCGTCGGCCAGCCAGCCGCGGACGGCCGCCCGGAACCGGCCGGGATCGGCGTCCAGCTCGGCGCGCGGCCGCGAGCCGGTCTCGGTATCCGGCTCGGCGCCCGGATTCGCGCTCGAACCGGACTGGAACACGTACCCGTCCCGCCGTCCCGGCAGCGCTGTACTCGGCGAGCCCATGGCCGCTACAGTACAAGAACACGTTCTAGTTGTGGAGGTGTCGTCCGAGGTGCGGACCATCCCGGGCGCGTTGGCCGAGGCGGCGCTGCGGTGGCCGGACGGGCCGGCGCTGGTCGACGGCGACATCCGGCTGACCTGGTCGGAGCTGGCCGAGCGGGTGCACCAGGTGGCCCGGTTCTTCGCCGCCGAGGGTGTCCGGCCGGGCGACCGGGTGGCCGTGCAGGCCCCGAACACCTGGCACTGGGTGCTCGCCGCGCTGGGGGCGCTGTGTACCGGCGCCGAGCTGGTCCCGGTCAGCACCCGGTTCACCGCCCCCGAGGCGCTGGACGTGCTCCGCCGGTCCCGGGCGCGCGCCCTGGTGATCACCGAGCCCTTCCTCGGCGTCGACCGCCTCGCCGACCTGCGCGCCGCCGGCCTCGCCACCGCCCCCGACCTCACCCTCATCCTCCGCACCCCCGCCCCCGAAGCGCGCGCCGCGCCCGTCACCCCGGTCCCCCTCCCCCGCGAGTCGGGGAATTCGTCAGGCCGAGTCGCGGATTTTGACACCCCCGAACGGAGCAACGGGACCGACCGGGCCGGTGCCGACTCGACCGGCACCGACCGGGTCGACGATGGCCGGTTCGCAGATCGCCGGGTCGAGTACCGCTGGGCCGAGGTCGCCGACCGGGCACAGCTGGCCGGGACCGCCGGGGCGCGCGCCGCCGAGGTGCGCCCGGACCAGGTCGCCGACGTGCTGTTCACCTCCGGCACCACCGGGCGGAGCAAGGGCGCGATGAGCAGCCACGCGCAGTCGCTGGGCGTCGCGGCGGCCTGGGCGGAGCACGCGGAGCTGGCCGAGGCCGACCGCTACCTCGTGATCAACCCGTTCTTCCACAGCTTCGGCTACAAGGCCGGCATCCTGGCCTGCGTGCTCACCGGCGCGACGATCGTGCCGCTGGCGGTGTTCGACGTGGACCGGGCGATGGCGTTGATCGAGCGGGAGCGGATCACCGTGCTGCCCGGGCCGCCCACCCTGTACCGGTCGATCCTGGACGCCCCGGCGCGCGCCGGGCACGACCTGTCCAGCCTGCGGCTCGCGGTCACCGGCGCGGCGATCGTGCCCGTGGCGCTGGTCGAGGAGATGCGGCGCGAGCTCAGCTTCGACACCGTGCTCACCGCCTACGGGCTGACCGAGGCCGTGGTGGCCACCATGTGCCGCCCCGGCGACGACGCGGCCACCGTGGCGCGCAGCTGCGGGCGGGCCGCCGCCGGCTTCGAGCTGCGGGTGGACGCCCCCGCGGGCGGCGTCGATTCCGACACCGGCGAGGTCCTGCTGCGCGGGCCGAACGTGATGCTCGGCTACCTGGACGACCCGGCCGCCACCGCGGCGGCCATCGATGCCGACGGCTGGCTGCACACCGGCGACATCGGCCGGCTCGACGAGCACGGCTACCTGACCATCACCGACCGGCTCAAGGACATGTACATCCGGGGCGGCTTCAACGTGTACCCGGCCGAGGTCGAGCAGGCGCTGGCCCGGCTGGCCGGGGTGGCCGAGTCCGCCGTGGTCGGGGTGCCCCACCAGCGGCTGGGTGAGGTCGGCGCGGCGTTCGTGGTGCCCCGCCCCGGCGCCGAGGTGTCCGCCGAGCAGGTGCTCGCGTTCTGCCGGGAACGGCTGGCCGGCTACAAGGTGCCGAGCCGGGTGGAGCTGCGCGCCCAGCTGCCCCGCAACGCCGCCGGCAAGGTGCTCAAGACCGTGCTGCGCGAGCAGGCGGCCCAGTGGGAGGAGTCGTCGTGACGGTTCGCTACGAGCGCCGGGGCGCGGTCGCCGTGGTCACCATGGACCGGCCGAAGTACCGCAACGCGCAGAACTCGGCGATGACCTACGCGCTGGACGACGCGTTCGGCCGGGCCGTGAACGAAGCCGAGGTCAAGGTGATCGTGCTGGCCGGCGCCGGGGACCACTTCTCCGCCGGACACGACATCGGCAGCCCGGAGCGCGACATCGACACCTCGTTCGAGCGCAAGGCCGTGCTCTGGTGGGACCACGTGGACCGGGCCGGCGCGGACAACCGGTTCGCCAGGGAGAGCGAGGTCTACCTGGGTATGTGCCGGCGCTGGCGGGAGATCCCGAAGCCGATGGTGGCCATGGTGCAGGGCGCCTGCATCGCCGGCGGGCTGATGCTGGCCTGGTGCGCGGACCTGGTGGTGGCCGCCGACGACGCCTTCTTCGCCGACCCCGTGGTGCGGATGGGCATCCCCGGGGTCGAGTACTTCGCACACCCGTGGGTGATGGGCCCCCGGTTCGCCAAGGAGTTCCTGTTCACCGGCGAGCGGATCACGGCCGAGCGGGCCCGGGAGTGGGGCATGGTCAACCGGGTGGTGCCGCGCGCCGACCTCGAGGCGGAGACTTTCGCGCTCGCCGAGCGGATCGCCACCATGCCCCAGTTCGGCCTCGCGCTGACCAAGAAGGCGGTCAACCAGGCCGAGGACCTGATGGGCCTGCGCGCCGGCATGGACTCGGTGTTCGGCCTGCACCACCTGGCACACGCGCACAACGCCGAGGTCTCGACGGACTCCCTGGCCGGCCAGGACGCCCGCTCCATGCGGGACGGGAGCTGACGCCGGTGGACCTGGACTACGGCGACGCGGCCGAGGCGTTCCGGTCAGAGGTGCGCGGCTGGCTCGCCGCCAACCTGCCGGCCGCGCCGCTGCCGCCGATGGACACCGCCGAGGGCGCCGCCGCGCACCGGGAGTGGGAACGGCGGCTGGCGGACGCCCGGCTGTCGGTGGTTTCGTGGCCGGCGGAGTACGGCGGGCGGGGTGCGTCGCTGCTGGAGTGGCTGGTCTTCGAGGAGGAGTACCACGCGGCCGGCGCGCCGGGGCGGATCGGCCAGAACGGGCTGTTCCTGCTGGCCCCGGCGCTGTTCGAGCACGGCACACCCGACCAGCGGGCACGGCTGCTGCCCCGGATCGCCCGCGCCGACGACGTCTGGGCGCAGGCGTGGTCCGAACCCGGCGCGGGCAGCGACCTCGCCGCGATCCGCTGCCGCGCCGACCGCACCGAGGGCGGCTGGCTGCTCAACGGACAGAAGACGTGGAGCTCCCGGGCACCCGTCGGGGACCGCGCGTTCGGCCTGTTCCGCACCGAGAGGAGCGCCAGCGGAACGAGCATCGGCACCGAGAGAAGCGCCAGCGGAACGAGCATCGGCACCGAGAGGAGCGCCAGCGGAACGAGCTTCCGCACCGAGAGGAGCGCCAGCGGAACGAGCATCGGCACAGCCCCCACTGCCCGCCGGCACCACGGCCTGACCTACTTCCTTTTCGACCTGCACGCGCCCGGCGTCACCGTCCGGCCGATCGCCCAGCTCGACGGCCGGGCCGGGTTCGCCGAGCTGTTCCTGGACGACGTGTTCGTGCCGGCCGCCGACGTGCTCGGTGAGGTCGGCGCGGGCTGGACGGTGGCCATGCGCACGACGAGCAGCGAGCGCGGCCTCTCGCTGCGCAGCCCCGGCCGGTTCACGGCGACCGGCGACCGGCTCGTCCGGCTGTGGCACGAGATGGGCGACGCGGGCGACACCGCGCTGGCCGACCGGGTCACCGACGCCTGGATCACCGCCCGGGCCTACCAGCTGCGCACCCTGGGCACGGTCACCCGGCTGGCCGAGGGTGGCACGCTGGGCGCGGAGTCCAGCGTGGACAAGCTGACCTGGTCGGAGCTGGACCTCGCGCTGCACGAGACCGCGCTGGACCTGCTGGGCCCTTCCGCCGAATGCGCCGGGGCGTGGGCCGACGGCTGGCTGTTCGCCCTGGCCGGGCCGATCTACGCGGGCACCAACGAGATCCAGCGCGGCGTCGTCGCGGAGCGACTGCTCGGGCTGCCCAGGGGGCGGCGATGAGGTTCGCACTGGACGCCGAGCAGCGGCAGTTCGCGGGCAGCCTGCACGAGCTGCTCGGCGACGCCGAGGTGTCGACCGCCGCCCGGCGCTGGGCCGACGGCGACCCGGCCGCCGGCCTGGCGGTGTGGAAGCAGCTGGCCGAGCTGGGTGTCACCGCGCTGGCCGTGCCGGAGTCCGCCGGTGGCCTCGGCGCACACCCGGTGGACCTGGCGGTCGCGTTCGAGCAGCTCGGCCGGCACGCCGTGCCCGGTCCGGTGGTGGAGTCCTGCGCGGCGGTTCCCACGCTGCTCGCCGAGCTCGGCCACCGCGACTGGCTGGCCGCGCTGGCCGACGGCGAGCTGCTGGCCAGCCTCGTACTGCCGCCGCATGTGCCGTACGCGCTGGATGCCGACGTGGCCGGTCTGGTGCTCACCGCCGACCTGACCGCCGGCTCGGTCGGGGTGCTGGCCGCGCCACGCGACGGGCCGCTGCGCTCGGTGGACCCGGCGCGGCGGCTGTTCCGGCCGGGCGACGCGCAACCGCTGGCTTCCGGCGCACCCGGCGCGGTGGCCAGGGCATTCCACGTCGGCGTGCTGGCCTGCGCCGCCCAGCTGGTCGGCCTGGGCACCGGGCTGCTCGAGATGGCCGTGGCCCACGCCGGCCAGCGTGAACAGTTCGGCCAGCCGATCGGCGCGTTCCAGGCCGTCGCGCACCAGCTGGCGGACGTACACGTCGGCCTCGAGCTGGCCCGACCGCTGCTGTACGGCGCCGCCGTGGCACTCGGCGCTCGCTCCGCCACGGCCGCCCGGGACGTCTCGGCGGCCAAGGTCGCCGCCGGCACCGCCGCCTACCGCGCCGCCCGCACGGCGCTGCAGGTGCACGGCGCGCTCGGCTACACCCTGGAGCACGACGTGGCGTTCTGGCTGACCAAGGCGCGGGCGCTGGTCGGGGCGTGGGGCACCCCGGCTGTGCACCGCGCCCGGGTGCGGGAGGCGCTGCGATGAACCGGCCGGCTCGTGACTCGGCGACCCACACCCGCCCGGACCCGGCGGCCGAGGACCGGGAGGCACTGCGCGCCGCGGTGGCCGCACTCTTGGACCGCACCCCCGGGCCGGCCGCCTGGCCGAAGCTGTGCCGCGAGATCGGGGTGGCCGCGCTGGCCGTGCCGGAGCGCTACGGCGGCGCCGGCGCGGGACTGCCGGAGGTCTGCGTGGTGCTCGAGGAGCTGGGCCGCACGCTGACCCCGGCACCGATGCTCGGGTCCGCCGTACTGGCCGCCACCGCCGTGCTGACCTGCGGCGACGAGTCGGCGCGGGAGCGGCTGCTGCCGGGCATCGCGGCCGGCACGAGCACGGCGGCACTGGCCTGGACGGGCGCGCACGGGCGCTGGGACCCGGCCGCGCCGGCCTGTCGCTGGGACGGGCGGCTGCACGGCGAGGCGCACTACGTACTGGACGGCGCCGAGGCAGACGTGCTCGTGGTGGCCGCGCGCACCGGGGGCAGGGTCGGGCTGTTCGAGGTGGACCCCGCCGACACGACCCGCACCCCGGCGACCCCGCTGGACGACACCCGGCCGCTGGCCGCCGTGCGGCTGGACGGCTGCCCGGGCCGCCCGTTGGACGCCGCCGGGGACGGGGCGGACCAGGCCGCGGCGCTCGCCCACGTCCGGGACGTCGCGTGCACCGCGCTGGCCGCCGAGCAGGTCGGCACCGCGGCCCACTGCCTGGCGGCCACGGTGGAGTACACCAAGCGGCGGGTCCAGTTCGGCCGGCCGATCGCGCACTTCCAGGCCCTGCAGCACCGGATGGCCGACGTGCACGTGCTCGTGGAGACGGCGCGCTCGGCAGTCTGGGCGGCGGCGCGCGCGACCGGGCCGGAGCTGCCGCTGCTGGCCGGCGTGGCGAAGGTGCACTGCGCCGAGGTCGCCCGCCGCGCGGCGGCCGAGATGGTCCAGCTGCACGGCGGCATCGCGATCACCTGGGAGCACGAGGCGCACCGCTACCTCAAGCGTGCGCACGGCGGCGCCCAGCTGTTCGGGCAGCCCCACGAGCACGTCGCCCGGCTGGCCGGGACCGCGCTGACCCCGTCCGACACCTGACCGGCCGGAGCGGGACGAGCTGACGAACCGAGGAGCGCGCGGTGGGCTGTCGAGTGGTGCTGTGGGGCACGGGCAACGTCGGCCGGCACGCGCTGGCCGGCATCGACGCGCGGCCCGACCTGGAGCTGGTCGGGGTCTGGGTGGCCAACCCGGCGAAGGTGGGCCGCGACGCCGGCGAGCTGGCCGGCCTCGGCCGGGAGCTGGGGGTCGTGGCGAGCGGTGACGCCGAGGAGGTGCTGGCGCTGCGCCCGGACTGCATCGTGAACACGGCGATGGCCGACGACCGGCTCGGCGACGCGGTGGACGACCTGCGCCGGATGTTGCGGGCGGGCTGCAACGTGGTGTCCAGCGGGCCGGTGTTCCTGCAGTACCCGCACGGTGTGGTGCCGGCTCCGCTGGTCGAGGAGATCGACCGGGCCGGCCGGGAGGGCGGCGCGTCGCTCTGGGTGAACGGCGTCGACCCCGGCTTCGCGAACGACTGGCTGCCGCTCACCCTGACCGGGATCAGCGAGCGGATCGACGAGGTGCGCTGCCTGGAGATCCTGAACTACGCCACGTACCGGCAGCCGACCGTGCTCTTCGACATCATGGGCTTCGGCCGGCCGCTCTCGGACACTCCGCTGCTCCTCATGCCCGGTGTGCTGACCAGCGCCTGGGGCAGCGTGGTCCGCCAGCTCGCCGCCGGTCTGGACGTGACGCTGGACGAGGTACGGGAGTCCTACGAGCGGCTGCCCGCGGCGGAGACGTTCGAGATCGCCGCCGGCACCATCGAGCGCGGCACGGCGGCGGCGCTGCGGTTCGAGGTGTCGGGTGTGGTCGGCGGCCGCCCGGTGCTGGTGCTCGAGCACGTCACCCGGCTGCACGACGACCTCGGGCCGGACTGGCCACAGCCCAGCGGCCAGGGTTGCTACCGGGTGGAGGTGCGCGGCGAGCCGAACTACTCGCTCGACCTGCGGCTACTCGGCGGCGACGGCGACCACAACACGGCCGGGCTCAAGGCGACGGCGATGCGCCTGGTGAACGCCGTGCCCTCGGTGGTCGCCGCCCGCCCGGGCCTGCTGACCGCGCTGGACCTCCCGTTGATCACCGGCCGGGGCCTGCTCCGTCCGACCTGACCCAGCCCGCCCCGTCCTGGGCGAGCTGCTTCGCGACCCATTGACAAAGACAATTTTTATGAACAAACTGATTTGTAGGTTGGGGGTGACGCGATGCGCGACGTGGTCTACCTGGACCGGCTCGAGCAGGCCGAGACGCTGCTCAAGCCGAGGCGGATCGAGGTGCTGCGCGAGCTGGCCGAGCCCCGGTCGTGCACCGAGGTGGCCGGCCGGCTGGAGCAGACGCCGCAGCGGGTCTACTACCACGTGCGTCGCCTGGCCGAGGCCGGCCTGGTCGACCAGGTGGCCGAGCGCAAGGTGCGCGGCATCCAGGAGGGCATCTACCAGGCGCGCGCCCGCGCGTACTGGCTCTCCCCCCGGCTCGTCGGCCGGATCGGGCTGCGCAACCCGCGCGACGAGCTGAGCCTCGGCTACCTGCTGGACCTGATGGAAGAGGTCCAGTCCGACGTCGCCGCGCTCGACCGGGCGGCGCCCGAGCTGCCGTCGGTCGCGGTCTCCGGGGAGATCAGGGTGCGCCCGGAGCGGCGCCAGGAGTTCCTGGCCGATCTCAACACCACCTTGCGGGACCTGTTCGCCCGGTACGGCGGCGCCGAGGGGGACGCTTTCAAGCTCGCCGTGGCCTGCTATCCGAAGGGAGCACCAGATGAGCGACCCGAGCAGTGAACCGATGATGATCCGGCTCCGCGTGGAGGCGGAGGTCGCGGCGGTACACCGCGCGCTGACCGATCCCGCCGCGCTGCGGATCTGGCTGGCCGAGCACGCGGAGGTGGCGCTGCCGGAGCGCTACGAGTTCTGGGGTCCGACGACGCCCGCCGGCGACGTGCCGCGCCAGCGGCTGCTGCACGTCGACGAAGACACCCTCCGCTTCGGCTGGCGGGTGGACGACACCGACACGGTCGTCGAGATCAGCCTCGCCGAGCGCGCACCGGGCGAGACCGTGCTGACGCTGACCCAGACCGGGCTGCCCGGGTTCCCCGAGATGGTCACCGAGGCGAACACGCTGGCCCAGCTGCACACGTTCTGGGCGCTGTCGCTGGTGAACCTCGTCGACCACGTGGAGGGCCGCGAGCTCACCCCGAAGTGCGACTTCACCACGCCGGAGATGCGGGCGGAGCTGTTCGTCGACGCGGCGCCCCGGGCCGTCTTCGACTCGCTGCTCGACGCGGACACGTTCAGCCGCTGGTTCGGCGCGAGGGTGGAGGTCGAGCCGCACGTCGGTGGGCGCTGGGCGATGGGCGGGTTCGAGGAGGACGGCGCGCCCGCCAAGATCGTCGAGCTTGAGCCGGGCCGGGCGCTGTCGCTGGCCTGGGACGACGGCCTGACGGCCAGCTGGGAGCTCGAAGGTTCCGAGGGGCGGACGCGGCTCACGTTCGTGCAGAGCGGGTTCGACGGCAACCGCCCGCCCTACGGTGCCTGGATGGGTTGGCTCAGCGGCTTCGCCGAGCTGCGCCGGTTCCACGAGATGGCGGACTGGCGGCCGAGGTGGCTCGAGGTCCGGGTGCAGGGCATGCCGGACGACATGCTCGTCCTGGAGTGAGCCACGGA
Organism: Pseudonocardia sp.; assembly: GCA_036272155.1. Taxonomy (GTDB): domain Bacteria; phylum Actinomycetota; class Actinomycetes; order Mycobacteriales; family Pseudonocardiaceae; genus Pseudonocardia. Next base: position 40,857 of record DATAZG010000157.1, on the reverse strand, counting down.
CGCCCGGGCTGCAACGCCCGGGCGGCCGGGCACTACGCGTTCGCCAGGTCGACCTGGCGCAGGTCGCGGCTCAACCAGGCCCCGCAGATCAGGAACAGGCCACCGAGCGCCAGCAGCACCAGCGGGGTGTAGCGGTAGGGCAGCAGCCCGGACAGCGCGATCAGGTAGTACGGGTAGAACGCCGGGATGACACTGGGCAGGCTGTAGGCGATGCCGTAGCCGCTGGACCGGATCTCGGTGGGGAACATCTCCATGAGGTACGCGGAGATCACCGCCCACACCAGCAGGCTGAGCAGCAGCGCGAGGCCGCCGCCGACCAGCACCGCCCCGACGCCGCGTGCTCCGGCCACCGCGACCCCGAGCAGGATCGGGCCGACCAGCAGGTTGAGCGCACCGAGCACCAGGAACACCTGCCGGCGACCGAAGCGCTGCCCGGCCGCCCCGACCAGCGGGAACAGCGGGACGGCGAGTACGGCGGCGAGCAGGACCGCGCTGTTCACCACCCACGCCGCACTGCCCAGCACCTTGAAGTGACTCGCGAACACCCCGACCGTGGCGTCCAGGGTCAACCAGGCCCCGGTGCCGACGAGGAACGCCAGACCGACGCTGCGCAGGTGCCGCCCGGAGAACAGCGTGCGCAGCGGCCGTCGCTGCTTGGCCATCCGGGTCCACAGCTCGGACTCGGGCACCGACCGCAGGTAGTAGGCGAACACCGCGGCGGACAGCGCAAAACCGACCGCGAACGGGATCCGCCAGCCCCAGACCGCGTACGCCGAGTCCGGACCGCTGGCCGGCACCAGCCGCACCAACACCAGGGTGAGCAGGGTGATCACGGCCAGCGCGGTCGGGTAGCCGACGTTGAGCAGCGAGCCGTACACCCCGCGACGCCGCGTCGGGGCGTACTCCATGGCCAGCGGGTTGGCGGCGGTGTACTCACCGCCGAGGAACACCCCGTCCAGCAGCCGAAGCACCACGAGCAGCACCGGCGCCCACACTCCGATGGTGGCGTAGCCGGGCAGCACCGCGATCAGCCCGGTGCAGACGGCGAAGCCGCCGGCCACCAGGATCGTGGTGCGGCGCCGCCCGACCCGGTCGCCCATCGCGCCGAAGACGATCGCGCCCAGCGGCCGGCCGAGGAGGGACACCGCGAAGATGGCGGCGGTGAGCGTGGCCAGCTGCACCGCGCTCGCCCCGGTGGCGGCGAAGTAGCTGATCGCCGGAGCCAGCGCGATCACCGGCAGGTAGACGTCGTACATGTCCACGAAGAAGCCGAACATGGCCGCGCGCAGCGCCCGGCGGCCCTGTGCCCGGTGTTGCGGGTCTTCCACCTGCGTCGCCTGTTCGGCGGTCATCGACACCCGAGGCAGTTCCAGTGGAGGCATGCGCAGCTCCTTACGTGTCGCCCTGGCGGCCACGCGGAACTTTCTGTCGACCTTCTTCGACAACAGCGAGCCGCTCCCGCGTGAGCTGCGCAGAAGGTAGACAGCCCGAAATGACTGGTCAAGGGCGCAATGTGAACGTAATGCGAGCGGCCCATCGTCGACACTTCTCGACAACGCGCTGCGCGAGCCGGGACAGGCTAGCCCTTTCGGCCGTGGGCGCCGACGCCGAAGTCGTGGCCCCACAGGCTGACCGCCGTGGACTCGCGGGCGATCCAGCTCTCGTCGTGCACCTGACGGCCCTCGGTGCCGAACTCGACGTCGAACCCGCCCGGGGTCTTCATGTAGAACGACAGCATCAGGTCGTTCACGTGCCGGCCCAGGGTCGCCGACATCGGCACCTCGCGGCGCAGCGCGCGGTCCAGGCAGAGGCCCACGTCGTCGGTGTGCTCCACCTCGACCATCAGGTGCACGATCCCGCTCGGCGTCGGCATCGGCAGGAACGCCAGGCTGTGGTGGCGGGGGTTGCAGCCGAAGAAACGCAGCCAGGCCGGCGGGCCGTCGGCGGGCCGGCCGACCAGCTGCGGCGGCAGCCGCATCGAGTCGCGCAGCCGGAAGCCCAGCACGTCCCGGTAGAACCCCAGCGCCGCCTCGTCGTCGTGGGTGGACAGCACGACGTGGCCGAGTCCCTGCTCGCCGGTGACGAACCGGTGCCCGTACGGGCTGACCACCCGGCGGTGCTGCAGCGCGGCGCCGTGGAACACCTCGAGGGTGTTGCCGGACGGGTCGTCGAACCGGATCAGCTCGGCCACCCGGCGGTCCGCCAGCTCGGCCGGAGTGCCCTCCTTGTAGGCCACGCCGGCGCGGTCCAGCCGGTGGCGGATGTCGTCCAGCCCGGCGGCGTCGGCGGCCTCCCAGCCGGACGCGGACAGCCGGTCCCGCTCCCCCGGCACGATCACCAGGCGGGCCGGGAAGTCGTCCATCCGCAGGTAGAGCGCATCAGGGACCTGCCCTGCTGCGCCTTCTACCATGCCCAGCACCTTGAGCCCGTACTCGCGCCACGCGGGTACGTCGGTGGCCTCGATGCGCAGATAACCGAGCGACCTGATCACGGTGCCCCCAGGAAGTCCACAACCAGGCGGTTGAACTCGTCGAAGCGCTCCAGCTGAGCCCAGTGCCCGCAGCCGCCGAACACGTGCAGCTGGGCGCGCTTGATCAGCTTGAGCGCGACCAGCGCCCCGTCCAGCGGGATCACCCGGTCCTCCCGGCCCCACACCAGCAGCACCCGCTGGCGCAGCCGGTGCGCCTCCCGCCAGAGCAACCCGCCCTCGGGGTCGGCCGCGAACATGCCGCCCATCACGCCCATCGCGGCCAGCCGGTCCGGGTCGCTGGCGGCGGCGAACCGCTCCTCCACCAGCTCGTCGGTGACCAGCGCGGGGTCGAACACCAGGGTGCGCAGGAACGCCGCCAGCTTCTCCCGGCTCGGCCCGGGTGGCGCGGCGAAGCCGTAGAGCCGTTTGATGCCCTCGGTCGGCTCGGGGGCGAACACGTTCATGCTCAGCCCGCCCGGGGCCATCAGCACGAGCCGGCCGGCCCGGTCCGGGTGGCGCAGCGCGAACCGCACCGCGGTGCCGCCGCCCAGTGAGTTGCCGACCAGGTGGGCCCGCTCGATGCCGAGGGTGTCCAGCAGCCCGGCCAGCGCGTCGGCACTGTGCGCGAAGTAGTGCTCGCCCGGTACCGGGCCGCCGGAGCGGCCGAACCCGGGCTGGTCGGGCGCCACCGTGCGCAGCCCGTCGGCGAACACCGGCACGTTGCGGCCGAAGTTGCTCCACGCCGAGGCGCCCGGCCCGCCGCCGTGCAGCAGCACCACCGCGGTGCCGTGCTGCTCGCCGGCCTGGTGGTAGTGCAGCCGCAGGCCCGGCGCGACCTCGGCGAACTGGCCCTCGGTGATCGTCGCGGTCATGCTCACACCATCGCGTCCTGCACCGGGAGGCCGAGCTCCCCGGTGCCGTACAGGGCCAGGGCCCGCTCCGGGTCGTTGATCGCGTGCACCCGGCCGGCGTGTGCGTCCCGCCAGAACCGCTGGATCGGGGTGCCGGTGCGCAGCGCCCGCCCGCCGGAGTTCTCGAACAGCTTGTCAATGGCCGCGATGGACCGCCCCGTGCCGCGGACCTGGTCGCGCCGGATCGCCAGCCGCAGCGGCATCGGCATCTTCTCCCCCGCCCTGGCCAGCCGCATCAGCTCGGCCATGTGGTGCTCCAGCTGCAGCCAGGCGGCGTCGATGTCGCTGGCCGCCTCACCGATCCTGACCTGGGCGAACGGGTCGGCGGCCGCCTTGTTGCCGTAGGACACCCGGACCCGGTTGCGGGTGTACTCCACGTGCGCCTCGTACGCGCCGGTGGCCATACCGATGATCGGGGTGGTGATCGTGTACGAGAACACCGAGCCGAACGGCAGCCGGTACAGCGGGCCCGGGTTGGCCTCCTGACCGGGGCAACGGCAGCGCGAGGTGTCCATGAAGCTGAGCGAGCGGTGGGCCGGCACGAACACGTCGTCGACCACGATGTCGTTGCTGCCGGTGCCACGCAGGCCGACGGTGTCCCACACGTCGTCGATGGTGTAGTCGGCCAGCGGCACCAGGAAGGTCTTGAAGTCGACCTGGTTGCCCCCGCCGTCGGTCACGATGCCGCCGAGCAGCACCCAGCTCGCGTGGTCGCACCCCGACGAGAAGCTCCACCGCCCGGACAGCCGGTAGCCGCCGTCCACCAGCACCGCCTTGCCGGTCGGCGCGTACGACGACGACATCCGGGTGTGCGGGTCCTCGCCCCACACGTCGTCCTGCGCCTGCGCCGGGAACAGGGCCAGCTGCCAGGGGTGCACCCCGACCACCGAGGCCACCCAGCCGGTAGAACCGCACGCGCCCGCGATCAGCCGGATCGCCGTGTAGAAGGTGACCGGGTCGGCCTCGTAGCCGCCGAACCGGGCCGGCTGCAGCAGCCGGAACACCCCCGCCTCCTGCAGCGCCTTCACCGACTCCGCCGGCAGCCGGCGGGCGTCCTCGACCTCCTGCGCCCGCTCCCGGAACACCGGCAGCAGGTCCCGCACGGCCTCGATGACCTTCTCGCCCATGCGCTGCTCCGTTCGCCCCCGGCCGCCGCTGAACCACGTGCCGCCTCGACCGCCAGACTAGAACACGTTCTCGTTTGTGTCGAACCCGGCCCGACGCGGTCGGGCCGGTTCCGGCACGGTCCGGTCGGCCCGGTGACTCAGCGCAGGGCCGCCGCGCCGGCGCGGCGGCCGGAGAAGATGCAGTCGGCCAGTGACAGCCCGCTGACGTAGGACCGGGAGCAGATCCCGACGGCGGTCCGACCGGCGGCGTACAGGCCCTCGATCGGGGTGCCGTCCGGGCGCAGCGCGGCTCCGGTCTCCTCGTCGACGACCAGCCCGCCCAGGGTCAGCATCGGGCACGGGTAGTACATGCTCGGCGCGATCGAGATGTCGAGCAGCGAGTACGGCGGCTCGGTCAGGGCCCGGACGAACTCCGAGGGCTTGCCGGCCGGGTCGGGCAGGCCGGCGCCGGCGGCGTCGTTGTGTGCCTTGACGGTGGCGCGGAGCCCGTCGGGGTCGACCCCGGCCTTGGCGGCGACCTCGTCCAGCGTGACGCCCTCGGCCCGGCGGGCGCGCAGCAGGTACTCGGTCTGCACACGCTGGAACCACACGGTCTGGCTGCCCAGTTGCCGGCGCGCGTCCCGGACCAGCCCGGCGTCCACCAGGAGCCAACCGCGGCCGCCGTGCTCGCTGACCAGCGCGTGCCCCAGCGCGGCTCCGTACCGGGACTCGTCGCAGACCCGGTGCCCGGCCGCGTCCACCAGCACCGAGCCGAGGAACGCGCTGGGCGGACTGATGAACCGCCACACCGAGACCGAGCCGAGCTCCGCGGTGGCCGCCCCGGCCGCGACGCCGAGCCGGATGCCGCTGCCGTCGTCACCGGGGGTACCCAGGGCCAGGCCACCCCGGTACGCGGGCGCGTGCTCGCGCAGCATCTCCCGGTTCTGGATGAAGCCGCCGGCGGTCAGCACCACACCCCGGCGCGCCCAGATCCGCAGGGGCCGGCCGTGACGCCGCTCCAGCGCGGCCGCCCTGGGGTGCAGGGCACGGCGCAGCGGCGGGTAGTAGAGACCGGGCTTGGCCGCGTACCTCGACAGCCGGCGGTGCGCGGTGGCGGGGCGTCCGGCGAGCTGCCGCGCGGCCACGCCGACCACCCGCCCGTCGTCCCCGGTGACCAGCTCGGCGGCCGAGGTCTGGGTGAGCACCCGCACGCCGAGCGACCTGGCCGTGGCGGCCAGCCGCTCGAACAGCACGCCGCCGGAGATGCCCCGGCCGTGCGCGCGATGGCCGCGGGGCGCGGGCGCGGCGGCCTCCCGGAACCCGCCGGAGGCCTCGCTGCCCGAGTAGTACAGGTAGTGCCGGTTGCTCGGGTACGAGGTCTTGTACGGGCACAGGCTGGCCTCGAACGGCACGCCCAGCTCGGCGAGCCAGTCGATCATGTCGGGGCTCTCCGCGCAGAACCGGCGCAGGGTGTCGGCGGAGACGACCCCGTCGACCTCCCGGCGCAGGTACTCGTACATCGCCTCCGGGGTGTCGGTGATGCCCGCCGCGCGCTGCACGCTGGTGCCGCCGCCGGCATAGACCACACCGCCGGACAGCGCCGTCGCCCCGCCGCCGGCGAACCGGTCCAGCACCACGACCTCGGCGCCGGCCCGGGCCGCCTCGATCGCCGCGCAGGCTCCCGCCGCCCCGAACCCGACCACCACCACGTCGGCGGTCAGCTCATCCGCGTCCACTCGACACCTCCACAAAATGGAACACGTTCTAGTAGACTCCGGTCCGGCAAGTCTCGAACCTGACGTGACAGTCCGGAGAAACATTTCTATAACATGTTCCAGTCTGGCCGACCGGGAGGTGACATGCGCGAGTGCGACGTGGTCGTGGTGGGTAGCGGCGCGGCCGGGCTGACGGCCGCGCTCACCGCGGCCCACCGAGGGCTCGCCGTCGTCGTGGTGGAGAAGGCCGAGCGGTTCGGCGGCTCCACCGCGCGCTCCGGCGGCGGCGTCTGGATCCCGAACAACTCCGTGCTGCGCCGCGCCAAGGTGCCGGACACCCCCGAGCGCGCCGCCAGCTACCTCGAGCACCTGCTCGGCGACTCGGTGTCGGCGGCCCGGCGCGCCGCGCTGCTGGCACACGGGCCGGCCATGCTCGACCTGGTCCGGGGGCTCACGCCGCTCGACTTCGCCTGGGTGCCCGGCTACGCCGACTACTACCCGGAGCTGCCCGGCGGGATGCCGCGCGGGCGCACCATCGAGCCGAAGCCACTGGACGCCGGCGTGCTCGGCGCCGACCTCGCGCACCTGAACCCGCCCTACATCGCCAGCCCCAGCGGGATCACCGTGACCGCCGCCGACTACCGGTGGCTGTGCCTGATCGCCCGGCACCCCCGGGGCGCGGTGAGTGCCGCCAAGGTGGCCGGCCGCTGGCTGCTCACCACGCTGCGCCGGCGCCGCACGCTGGTGATGGGGCAGGCCCTGATCGCCGGTCTGCGCGCCGGGCTGACCAGGCTCGACGTGCCGGTCTGGCTGGACACCCCACTGGTCGAGCTGTGCCGCGACGGCGACCGGGTGACCGGGGTGCTGGTGCGGCACGGGCGCGGCGAGGAGGAGCTGCGGGCGCGCCGGGGTGTGGTGCTGGCCAGCGGCGGCTTCGAGCACAACGCCGCGATGCGGGCGCGCTACCAGGCGGCGCCGATCGGCACAGCCTGGACCACCGGCGCGGCGGAGAACACCGGCGACGGCATCGAGGCCGGTCAGGATGCCGGGGCGGCGGTCGACCTGATGGACGACGCGTGGTGGGGGCCGTCCATCCCGCTCACCGGCGGCCCGTACTTCTGCCTCAACGAGCGCACGCTGCCCGGCAGCATCCTGGTCAACGGGGCCGGCGAGCGGTTCGTCAACGAGGCCGCCCCGTACGTCGACGCGGTGCACGCCATGTACGAGGGCCACGCCACCGGGGTGTCGCACGTACCGTCCTGGCTGATCGCCGACCAGCGCTACCGCAAGCGGTACCCGTTCGCCGGGCTGCGCCCCGGGCAGCCGTTCCCGGGCCGCTGGTACAAGGCCGGCGCGGTGTACACGGCCCCTTCGCTGGAGGAGCTGGCCACCAAGATCGGGGTGCCCACCGAGGGGCTGCGGGGCACGGTGAACACGTTCAACACCGCTGCCCGGGCCGGCCGCGACGACCGGTTCCACCGCGGTGACAGCGCCTACGACCGCTACTACGGCGACCCGACGGTCAAGCCGAACCCGTGCCTCGGCCCGCTCGAGGTGGGGCCGTTCCACGCGGTCCGGATCGTGCCGGGTGACCTGGGCACCAAGGGCGGGCTGTGTGTGGACGAGCGGTCCCGGGTGCTGCGCGCCGACGGGTCGGTGATCGCCGGTCTGTACGCGGCGGGCAACGTGAGCGCGTCGGTGATGGGCCGCACCTACGCCGGCGCCGGCGCCACCATCGGCCCGGCCATGACCGGCGGCTACCTGGCCGCGCTGGACCTGGCCTCAGCGGTGCCCGAGGTGGTTGCCGAGGTGGTTGCCGAGGCGGCCGGCGAGACCGCCCGCGTCGAGCAGACCAGAGGAGGGGCGGCATGACCAACCGCGGGTCAGACCCTGTGAGTGGTAGTGGTCGCTATAGCGACCACTACCACGCACGGCCTCTGAACAGGGGAAACGTGAGATGAGCGACGACGGGGTCCGCACGATCGACGTGGGCGTGCCGCCGACCCGGTTCGCCCGGGGCTGGCACTGCCTCGGCCTGGCCGAGCCGTTCCGGGACGGCAAGCCGCACGCGGTGCAGGCGTTCGGCACGAAGCTGGTGGTGTTCGCGGACAGCGCAGGCGAGCTGAAGGTCCTGGACGGCTACTGCCGGCACATGGGCGGCGACCTCACCCAGGGCAGCATCAAGGGCGACACGGTGGCCTGCCCGTTCCACGACTGGCGGTGGGCCGGCAACGGCCGCTGCGTGGGCATCCCGTACGCCAAGCGGGTGCCGCCGCGCGCCCGCACCCGGACCTGGCTGACCTGCGAGCAAAACCGGCAGCTGTTCGTCTGGCACGACCCGCGGGGCCGCCCGCCCGGCCCGGAGCTGGCCATCCCCAAGATCGAGGGCGCCTTCTCCGACGAGTGGAGCGACTGGACCTGGGACACGCTGGTGATCGAGGGCTCCCACTGCCGGGAGATCATCGACAACGTCGTGGACATGGCCCACTTCTTCTACGTGCACTTCGCGTTCCCGACGTTCTTCAAGAACGTCTTCGAGGGCCACGTCGCCACCCAGTACCTGCACACCAAGGGCCGCCCGGACGTGGGCAAGAAGAGCGCGTACACGGAGAACAGCCTGCTGCGCTCCGAGGCGTCCTACTTCGGCCCGTCTTACATGATCGACTACCTGTGGCACGACTTCAACGGCTTCACCATCGACACCGTCCTGATCAACACCCACTACCCGATCAGCCCGACGTCGTTCGTGCTGCAGTGGGGCGTGATCGTGCACAAGCCGCCGGGCCTGACCCACGAACAGGGCAACAAGCTGGCCGAACGGTTCGCCAAGGGCACCGGTGTCGGCTTCCTGCAGGACGTGGAGATCTGGAAGAACAAGTCGCGGATCGACAACCCGCTGCTCTGCGAGGAGGACGGCCCGGTCTACCAGCTGCGCCGCTGGTACGACCAGTTCTACACCGATGTCGAGGACGTCACCGACGAGATGACGCAGCGGTTCGAGTTCGAGGTGGACACCACCCGCGCGGTGCAGGCGTGGGAGGAGGAGGTCGCGCAGAACCTCGCTGCCCGGGAGGAGCGCGAGCAGGCCGAGGCTGAGACCCCGCGGGGCGAGGAGCGCGAGGCACGAGGGCGGAGCGAGGCCAAGGAGCCCAGCGCGCCATGACCGGGCCGCTGCTGCACCCGGCCGAGCTCGCCGCCGGCACCGCGGCCGACCGGCGCGCGCAGCTGGAGGACGGGCTGTCGGACCTGGACTGCGGGCACTGCGGCGGCCTGGTCCGGGTGAAGAAGCACAGCCTCGCGCACACCAGCATCCAGTGGACCGCCGACGCGACCCGGCGGTGCTCGGCGTACTCGGTCCGGGAGGGTTGCCCACACCTGCGGCGCAGCGTGGACTCCGCCGTGGCGGACGGCTGGCTCGAGGTGCCGGAGGACCCGCTCGGGCTGCCGCCCTCCCCCACCTCGCTGTCGGCGGCGCGTGGGCTGGTGCACCCCGGTGGCTGAGTCCGAATCGGCGGCCCAGGCGGTGGCCGGGTCTGTGGCTGCGTCGGCGGCGGAGTTCCACCGGCTCCGGGTGAGCGAGGTGACCGCCGAGACGGCCGACGCGGTGTCGCTCACCCTGCGCGTGCCCCCGGAACTGGCGGCGCGCTACGCCTACCGGCCGGGGCAGTTCCTCACCCTGCGCATCCCGACCGCCGACGGCTCGGCGCTGGCCCGCTGCTACTCGCTGTCCAGCTCGCCGCACCCTGTCAATCCAGGCGCGGACCTCACCGTGACCGTCAAACGGGTCGCCGAGGGGCGCGGCTCGAACTGGCTGTGCGACCACATCGAGGTGGGCGCCGAGCTGGACACCCTGGCGCCGGCCGGCACGTTCACCCCGCGCTCACTGGACGCCGACCTGCTGCTGGTCGCGGCCGGCAGCGGGATCACCCCGGTGATGTCGATCCTGCGCGCCGCGCTGGCCTCCGGGAGTGGCCGGCTGGTGCTGCTGTACGCCAACCGCGACGAGCGTTCGGTGATCTTCGCCGACGAGCTGTGCGAGCTGGCCGCCGCGTACCCGGCACGGCTGGTGGTGCTGCACTGGCTGGAGTCGCTGCAGGGCCTGCCCGGTCGGGCCGCGCTCGCCGCGCTGGTCGGCCCGCACGCCGAGCGCGAGGTGTTCCTCTGCGGGCCGGCGCCGTTCATGGACGCGACGACGCACGCGCTGCGCGACCTGGGTGTGCCGCGCAGCCGGCTGCACATCGAGCGGTTCGTCTCCCTCACCGAGGACCCGTTCGCCGGGCTGGCCGACCCCTCGACCGAGAGCGCGGCCGCCGCGGCGGGGCCGACCTCCGCCGACGAGAGCGGCGACCATTCGGACGGGAGCCCCGCCGAGGACTCCTCGGCGGCGGACAGCTCCGTCGAGGTTCAGCTGGACGGCGAACGGCACACCTTCCGCTGGCCGGCCGGGACGGTGCTGCTGGACCTGCTGCGTGAGCGGGGCCTGGACGCGCCGTTCTCGTGCCGGGAGGGGGCGTGCAGCGCGTGCGCCTGCCGGATCACCGCCGGCGAGGTGAAGATGCGCCGCAACGAGGTGCTCGACCAGACCGACCTGGACGAGGGCTACGTGCTGGCCTGCCAGGCGCTGCCGATCACCGAGTCGGTCTCGGTCAGCTACGACGAGTAGGAGCCCCGCGTGCCGATCGACCCGGAGCGCGCCCTCGGCGCCGCGCTCCCCGAGCGCACCTTCAGCTGGACCGCCTCCGACGTGCTGCTCTACCACCTGGGCGTGGGCGCGGGGGCGGACCCGGTGGACCCCCGCGAGCTGCGCTACGCCTACGAGGACGACCTGCGGGTGCTGCCCACGTTCGGCATCGTGGCGCCGACCCTGGGAGCCACCGAACCGCCGGAGGTGGCGCTGCCCGGGATCGAGCTCGACCTGGCCTCCGTACTGCACGGCCACCAGGAGATCACGGTGCCCGGGCCACTGCCGGTGGCCGGTAAGGGGATCGCCCGGGGCAGGATCGCCGACCTGCAGGACAAGGGGTCGGCGGCGGTAATCGTGCAGGAGACGGAGGTACGCGACCCGGCCGGCGCGCTGCTGTGGACGGCCCGATCCAGCATCTTCGCCCGGGGCGAGGGGGGCTTCGGCGGGTCGCGCGGGACGGCGTCGCGGGTCGCGGTGCCGGAGCGGGCGCCGGACGTCGAGCTGCGCACGCCGACGCTGCCCCAGCAGGCGCTCTGGTACCGGCTCTGCGGCGACCGCAACCCGCTGCACGCCGACCCCGCGTTCGCCGCGCGCGCCGGCTTCGAGCGGCCGATCCTGCACGGGCTGTGCACGTGGGGCATGGTCTGCAAGGCCGTGGTGGACGGCCTGCTGGACGGGGACGTCGGCCGGGTGCGCGGCTACCGGGCGCGGTTCGCCGGCACGGTGCTGCCCGGCGAGACACTGCGCACCCGCGTGTGGCGCACCGACGACGGCTTCGTGCTGGTCACCACGGTCATCGACCGCGCCGACGCCCCCGTACTGGCCGACGCCGTGCTCACGCCCACCTAGACGTGACGGCGGGATGGGCCGCCGAGCCGGAGACAGGCCGGAGCCACGCGGCGCGTAGATGCGTTCGCTGATGACGCGCGGCCCGGTGGTCTGCGCGGTGGTAGTGCCGCGAGTGGTGGTACCGCGAGTGGTGGTACCGGACCCGGTGGTGGTGCCGGACGTGGTACCCGTGTCGGGACCAGGCGGAGTGGGTGCGCGAGCGCCAGTGCGGGAGGGCCCGGTGCGGCAGGACATGCGGATCGCCCGGACGCGATGTGGCGAGTGGGCGGGACGGGCCGGAGTGCACGGGGGCCGAGGCCGGCGCGGCGGCCGGTACCGGGGCCTCGGCCCTCGGGGCGGGCGCGGACGCCTCAGGTTTCGGTGCATGTTTCGGCGCGGCCGGCGCAGCCGCGGCGGGTTTCGGCGCGGCGGGTGGCTGGTCGGGCGCTACGCCGTGATGGTCACCGCCGGAGCGGTTGCTCACTGCGTTCCGGACTCGGGAGATCGACAGCCGGGCCTGCGCCCCGCCGACGTGCGAACGAACGACGGGAAACGCCGCAATCAGCGCCGCGATCAACGCCAGCACCACAACGCCAGCCCGCAAAGAACAGACCCGCAAAACCTACCTCCGCCAAACCCGGGATCGATGACTTCGATCGGCACAGGCCGTGTGCCCAGATGCCCCGGCGACGCGGGGCCCAAGGGAATGAACGGCAAGACGTTGATCGAGCAACTATCCTGAGAAGGGGTCCACCCGGATCGGGGATTTATAACGCCGGCCCTCCTCGCTCACCAGGCAACGGCCTCGCCGAGGTAGTCGAGAAACTGAAGCCCACCTCGCCCGCGCTGGGCATCGACCGTCGTCACCAGGCTGGGGACGCTCTCCTCGATGGTCAGGCGGGCGCCCGGTCCACCGAGCTCGGTCTTGACCCAGCCAGGGGCCATCAGCAGCAGCGACCGGCGCTCGTCCTGGTGGCGGGCGGCGTAGCTGCGCATCAGTTGGTTGAGAGCGGATTTGCTGGCTCGGTAGATCTCGAAGCCGCCGCGCCGGTTGTTGGCGATGCTGCCCTGGCCGGAGGACATGATCGCGATCGTGCCGGTCGGGGCCACGAGCTCGCCGAGGGATTCGATGACGCGCATCGGACTCAGCGCGTTGGTGACCATCAGGCGGGTGAACTCTTCGTCCGTGATGTCCGCGACGGTCTCGTCCGGCCCGTTGGTGACGCCCGCGTTCACGAAGAGGAGCTCGAACACGCGGGAGCCGAGCCGGTCGCGAAGGGCCTGGATCTGCTCAGGCGCGGTGATGTCGACGTGCTCGATCTCCAGTCGACCGCCGGCGGTGTCCTGGAGGTCGTGCAGCGCCGTGCGACCCGGGCCGCGGACGGTCGCCACGACCTGCGACCCACGGTCGAGGTACTCCTGCGCGATCGCGTAGCCCAAGCCGCGCGATGCACCGATGAGGAGAACGGTCGGGTTCTCCGGGGTCAAGCTCATGACTGCTCCTGAAGTTGCGCCGCCGTCCGGTGTTCCTCGATGGCGACGACTCTCATCGAACCCGTTTGACTCATGCTCCGTTGAGCGAAGTTAAGCATCTCGCTCAACAGCTGTAGAGTCAAATGCGTGAGCCCACCGACGACACGTGCCGCCAGGCGCGCCGCGACCGCTCAGCGGATTCTCGAGGCCGCTCAGATCGAGTTCGGCGAACACGGCCTCGAGGCCACCACCGTGCGTGCGATCGCGCAACGGGCCGAGGTCGACCCCTCCCTCGTCATCCAGCACTACGGCTCGAAGGCCGACCTGTTCGCCATCGCGACTCGACTCGAGCGCGAAACCACCGACGAAGACGTCGCTGAGCACCTCTTCGACGTCCTCGACGTCCGCCTCGGCGCGCTACCACCCGAAACCCGCGCCCTCGTCAGGTCGATGCTCACCGCTCCCGAGGCCACCGCCGCGATGAAGGAGTTCCTCGACGAGCGGGTCACCAACCTCACCCGGGCCACCGGAGGGAGCGACGCCGAGCTACGGGCGGCCCTTGCGGTCAGCGGCATCCTCGGACTCACGATCGCGCGCCACTTCCTCAAACTCGACGCGCTCACCGAGATCTCCGAGGAGCAGATCGCCACCATCCTGCGACCGTGGCTCACCGCCAGCCTCGGCAATGCCTGACCAATAGCCACCCAGGTCGGCGTCCCGGGTCCGCCGCACGGCCCTCAGGACGCGGTCAGGATGAGTCCGCTGGTGGGGACACCGGTGCCGGCGGTGACCACGGTGTGCGTGACGTCGGCGACCTGGTTCACCGAGGTGCCGCGCAGTTGGCGGACGGCCTCGGCAATCCCGTTCATGCCGTGGATGTAGGCCTCACCGAGCTGGCCGCCGTGCGGGTTCACCGGCAGCGCGCCGTCCAGTTCGATGCCCCCGTCGGCGACCAGGTGGCGTGCCTCGCCCGGCCCGCAGAACCCCAGCTCCTCCAGCTGGACCAGCACGAACGGGGTGAAGTGGTCATAGAGCAGCGCCACCTGCACGTCCGCCGGCCCGATCCCCGCCTGTTGCCACAGCTGCCGCCCGACCAGGCCCATCTCCGGCAGCCCGGCGAGCGAGTCGCGGTAGTAGCTGGTCATGGTGAACTGGTCGGCGCCGCTGCCCTGGGCGGCCGCGGCGATCGTCGCCGGCCGGTGCGGCAGGTCGGCGGACCGGGCCGCCGACGTCACCACGATCGCCACCGCGCCGTCGCTCTCCTGGCAGCAGTCCAGCAGGTGCAGCGGCTCGACGATCCACCGCGACGCCTGGTGCTCCTCCAGGGTGATCGGCCGCCCGTGGAACCAGGCGCGCGGGTTCGTGGCGGCGTGCCGGCGCATGGCCACCGCGACCCGGCCGAAGTCCTCGCTGGTCGCGCCGTACTCGTGCAGGTAGCGCCGGGCGAACATGGCGACCGTGGCGGCCGGCGTGCTCAGCCCGACCGGGTAGTGCCAGCCGTTGTCGATGCCGGCGGACGTGGCGGCGGCGGTCGCGGCGGTCTGCACCCGGCCGAACCGCGACCCGGACCGCTCGTTGAACGCCCGGTAGCAGACCACCACCTCGGCGATCCCGGTGGCGACCGCCATCGCGGCGTGCTGCACCGTCGCGCAGGCCGCGCCGCCGCCGTAGGGGATGCGGCTGAAGAACCGCAGCTCCGGCACCCCCAGCTCGCGCGCCACCGCGATCTCCGCGTTGGCGTCCATCGCGAAGGTGACCATGCCGTCCACATCGGATGGACCGAGCCCCGCGTCGGCGAGCGCGGCGCGCACCGCCTCGGCGGCCAGCTGCAGCTCGCTGCGTCCGGACTCCTTGGAGAACTCGGTGGCCCCGATCCCGGCGATCGCGGCCGCCCCGGAGAGCGCGCTCATGCCCACCCCAGCCGGACCTGGCCGGTCACGTGGTCACCGAGCCCGCACCGGCCGACCACCTCCACCACCACGTCGTCCCCCGACCCGTTCCCCGAGCCGTTCGCCGAGCCGTTCGCGGACCCGTTCCCCGACGCAGGGGACGAGCCGCCCACCGCGACGACCCGGCCGCCGAGCACGAGCGTGTCGCCGGCGTAGCAGGGCACGCCGAGCCGGACTCGCACCCCGCGCACCTGCACCCGAGGCCCGGCCCAGTCGGTGACGCAGCGCTGCACCAGGCCGGTCGTGGTCAGGATGTTCAGGAAGATGTCCTTCGAGCCGCGGGCCACGGCGGCGTCCCGGTCGTGGTGCACGTCCTGGAAGTCGCGGGTGGCGATCGCGGTGGACACCACGAAGGTCGTGGTCACCTCGAGTGTCAGCTCGGGCAGCAGGTCGCCGACCGAGGGGCGCGGCGCGGCGGTCATCGCGGCCGCCATGCGGGCAGGGTCAGCTCGTCGTCCACGCGGTCGAACTCGATCTCGACGGGGAGCCCGACCCGCACCTCGTCGGTCGCCAGCCCGCACAGCTCGCCCATCACCCGCACACCCTCCGCCAGCTCCACCAGCGCGATCATGAACGGCAGCGCCCGGCCCGGCACCGGCGGGTGGTGGTGCACGACGAAGCTGTAGATCGTGCCCAACCCGCTCGCGACCAGGTACTCCGGCCGGGTCGCCCCGCAGCGCGGGCACATCGGGCCCGGCGGGTGGCGCAGCAGGCCGCACGCGCCGCAGCGCCAGACCCGCAGCTCCCCCGCCGCCAGGCCGGTCCAGAAGTACTCGGTGTCCCGGTTCACCGTCGGCCGCAGGACGGCCCGCACCGGCGGCGGCTCGGGCTCGGCGACCGGCTCAGGCACGGCCGCCGGGTCGGCCACCGCCGCGGCCACCGGCTCGGTCGCGGCGCCTGAAGGCTCGGGAGGCCGGAACTTGAGCACCCGGAACATCATCTCCGCGACCGGCTCCGCGCCGACGCTCCAGGTGCTCACGGTCGTGACGAACCAGCCCTCGCCGAGTGCGGTGCGCTTCGGCCCGGTCACGTCGGTCAGCCGGGTGCGCACCGAGAGCCGCTCGCCGGGACGCAGGTAGCGGTGGTAGCTCTGCTCGCAGTCGGTGGCCACCACCGAGGTGTAGCCGGCCTCGTCGAGGACCTGGGTCATCGCGCCCAGCGGGTCGTCGGCCGTGCGCCGGCCGTGCAGCCCGTGCATCGTCCAGACCTGGACCATGGCCGGCGGCGCCAGCTCCGGGTAGCGCGGGTTCGGGTCACCGAGGGCCTCGGTCCAGTTGTTGATCATCGCGGGGTTGACCGGGTCCCTGGCCAGCCGGGGGGCGCTGTCGCCCTGCGCACGGATCCGGCTGGCCGCCGCGAGCACGGCCTCGTCGAGGTTGACGGTCACGCCCACCCTCCCAGCGAACGACCAATGAACTGAAACGTGTTCTAGTTCTTTCTAATGGGAGATGACCCGGCCCGCAAGACCTGGCTCAGCGGTCGGCGTACCGGCCGTACCGGACCAGGTCGGTCGCCGGGGCGAACCGGTAACCGCCCCCGGCCGGGGTGATCCGGCCGGCCGAGGGCGCGGCGAAGTGCGCGGGCAGCAGCGGGGTATCGGTCGCGGCGAGCTCGGCCAGCAGGGCCCGGCGTGCGGAGGCGGCCAGCCCGGGGTCGACGCAGTACCTCGTGCTCCGCCCGGGTTCGCGCAGCTGCAGGGGGTGGTGCAGCAGGTCGCCGGCGAGCAGCAGGGTGCCGGCCGACCCGGTGACCCGCACGCAGACGTTGCCCGGGGTGTGCCCGAACGCGGGGACCAGCTCGACCCCGGGGGCCAGCACGGCCGCGGGGTCGACGAACTCCAGCAGCCCGCGCAACGGCCGCACACTGTCCTCGAGGTAGTCGCCGGTGCGGCGCATCGCGGCGGCGCCGGCCGGGCCCGTCCAGTAGCGGTACTCCGGCTCGGTCACGTAGTGCCGGGCGGTCGGGAAGACCGGCTTCGGCACACCGTCCACTGGTCGGGTAGCCCAGCCGACGTGGTCCACGTGCAGGTGGGTGAACACCACGTCGGACACGTCGGCGGGCGTCAGTCCGGTGTCGGTGAAGCGGGCGAACCAGTCGTCGCCCTGCAGGTGGAACTCCGGCCGGCCCCGGTGCTTGGCCGCGCCGACGCAGGCGTCGACCAGCACCGCCCGGCTCGGTGTGACGACCAGGAACGCCTGGATGGCGTACACGAGCCGGTCGAGGCAGGTGTCGTACCAGGGTGGCTGGAAGCACCAGTCGGACCGGTCGGCGGGCAGGTCGGGGAAGAACTCGGGCGGGTCGATGAGCAGCCGCGCCGTCTCGACCAGCGGGATGACCGCGGTGTCACCGAGGTCCAGCCAGTACGGCCGGTCGCTCACCGGGGCACGCGGACCTCGGCGGCCGCCGCCGACGGTGTCCGGGTCCGGCGCACCCACCAGATCGCGGTCGCGCAGGCCGCCGCGACGACCACCGGCACCGCGGTGAGCAGCACGATGTCCTTGCCGGCCAGCGCCAGCCCGATCAGGATGCCGGCGACCCCGGGCCCCACGATCGACCCGGCGCGGCCCAGCGCGGCGGCCCAGCCGACGCCGGTGGTCCGGGAACCGGCGGAGTACAGCGATACCGCCAGGGTGAGCTGGCCGATCTGGGCGGCCACCACCCCGGCGCCGGCACCGCCGAGCACGAGCAGCAGCGCACCGTCGCTGAGCTGTACCCGGGCCGCGATGACCATGCAGATCGCGCCGAGCGTGGGCAGCAGGATCAGGGTCCGGGTGATGCCGAGGCGCGCCGCCAGCGGGATCAGCGCGAGGCCGCCGAGCAGGCCGCCGAAGCTCACGTAGGCCAGCCCGATCGGCGCTCGGGTGGGGCTGAACCCGTAGCCGACCAGCAGTGTCGGCACCCACGACGTCAGTGTGTACGCGGCGATGAAGACAAGGAACGCGAAGGCCCACAGCATCGTGGTGGTCGCGCGCAGCTCGGGGGCGAACAGCCGGGCCAGCTTCGCGTCGTGCTTGGCCGCCGCCCCGGTCTGCCGCCGCGCCGGCTCCGGCATGGCGAGCAGCAGCACACCGGCCAGCAGCAGCGGCAGGACCGCGGCCACCCAGAAGATGCCGGCCGCGCCGATGCCGACCAGCAGCCGGCCACCCACCAGGCCGCCGACGGTCGAGCCCGACGTCAGCCCGAGCGTGACGATCACCGCGACGAGCTCGCGGCGGCGGTCCGGGCTGTAATCGGTGGCCAGCGCGACGGACAGCGGCAGCGCCATGCCCAGTCCCAGGCCGGTGCCGAACCGGAGCACGCTCAGCGCGGTGATCGACTCCGCCGACAGGACCAGCGCGGTGGCCCCGGTCAGCACCGCGAACAGCACGACCCCGGCGATCAGCATCGGCCGCCGGCCGAACCGCGCGCCCAGCCAGCCACAGCTCAGATAGCCGAGCACCACGCCGATGTTGGTCAGCACGAGCGGCGCGGTGAAGCTCGCCGGCGCGGTCCCCCACTGCTTGGCGAGCGTCGGTACGACGACGGACAGGCTCGCGGCGTCGAACCCGTCCAGCAGCACGGCGAGGAACGCAAGCGCGACGATGTGCCAGCGCACGCGTGGCGGTCCTTGGACGGTGGGGGTGGCCTCGGCGCTCATCGGGCTCCGTTCCGCGCGGGAGGCATCATCGTGCGCACCGGCCGTATGCCCTGTCCAAGGCCTAACCGGCGACTTGCCATGCCCGCACGGACATGGCGGTTACCTCGGCACCCGGGGCAGCTTCAGGCCGGCGGAAGCGATGAACTCACGCTGGATCTCGTTCACGCCGCCGCCGAACGTCAGCACGAGGTTGCGCTTGAGCTGCACGTCCAGCCAGCGGGTCAGCTCCGCGGTCTCCGGCTCGGCGGGGTCACCGTGCCGCCCGACGAGCTCGGCCAGCTCCCGGCCGAACCACTGCACCGCCTCGGAGCCGAACACCTTGGTGGCCGAGGCGTCGGCGACGTCCACCGCGCCGGGCACCGACGCCACCTGCCAGTTGAGCAGCTCGTTCACCCGGCGCGCGGCAAAACCCCTGGCCAGCGCGCGCCGCACATCCGGCAGCCCGAGCAGCGGCTCGCCGGCCGGGGTGGTCCGCCCGGCCGCCCAGTCACGCACGCGCTCGTGCAGCACCGCGATCCGCCCGGCCGGCCCGAGCATGACCCGCTCGTGGTTCAGCTGCGTGGTGATCAGCCGCCAGCCACCGTGCTCCGCGCCGACCCGCATCGACTCCGGTACCCGGACATCGGCGTAGTACGTCGCGTTCACGTGGTGCGCGCCGTCGCAGGTGATGATCGGGGTCCACGAGTAGCCGGGGTCGCGGGTGTCCACGATCAGGATCGAGATGCCGCGATGGGCGCCC
Source organism: Pseudonocardia sp. (assembly GCA_036272155.1). Taxonomy (GTDB): domain Bacteria; phylum Actinomycetota; class Actinomycetes; order Mycobacteriales; family Pseudonocardiaceae; genus Pseudonocardia. Next base: position 21,345 of record DATAZG010000157.1, on the reverse strand, counting down.
GAGGTCTGCTTGCCAGGGCCGAGTGTCAGCGCCGCTTCGGGGTCGGTGCGGGCGGCCAGCCAGATGTAGTCGGCGTCGTGCCCGCCGGTGGTGAAGATCTTCTGCCCGTTGACCACATAGTCCGCGCCGGATTCGGAGCCGTCCCGCACCGCCGTCGTACGCAGCGCCGCCAGGTCGGTGCCGGCCTCCGGCTCGGTGTAGCCGATCGCGAAGTGGACCTCGCCGGCCAGGATCGCCGGCAGGAACCGCTCGCGCTGCTCCGGCGTGCCGTACTCCTGCAGCGTCGGGCCCACCGTCTGCAGGGTGACCGACGGCAGCGGCACGTCCGCCCTGGCCGCCTCGTTGACGAAGATCTGCTGCTCCACCTGGCCGAAGCCGCGGCCGCCGTGCTCGACCGGCCAGCCGACGCCGAGCCAGCCGTCCCGGCCCATCCGCCGCACCACGTCCCGGTACACGGGTCCGTGCCGCTCGACGAGCATCGTGGTGCGCTCGTCCGGGGTGATCAGGCCGGCGAAGTAGGCGCGCAGCTCGTCGCGCAGGGCCCGCTGGTCCTCGGTCAGCTCGAGGTGCACGCCAACGCCTCCAACCGGTGCTCGACGCCGCCGACGAAGCGGGCCAGGTCGCGGCCCCAGCCGTAGTGCCGGTGCAGCGGGTAGCCGATGTCCATGCCGAGCCCGCCGTGCAGGTGCTGGCAGGTGTGCAGGGCCGGCAGCGCCTGCTCGGCCAGCCAGTAGGCGGCCACGTCGACGTCCGCCGGGGCTAGGCGCCAGCAGGCGGCCAGGGTGGCCAGGTGCACCGTGCGCGAGGCCAGGTAGACGTCGGCGACCTGCTGGGCGGCGGCCTGGAAGGTGGCCAGCGGGCGGCCGAACTGCTGGCGGCCGGCGAGGTGGGCGGCGGTCAGCTCGAGGGCGCCGGCCAGCACGCCGTCCCCGACCGCGCACGCCCCGGCCAGCGCCAGCCGGTGGAGTTGGGCCAGCACGCGCCCGGTGTCGTCGCCGCCGAGCAGGCCGCCCGCCCCGACCCGGACGCCGTCCAGCCGCACGGTGGCCTCGGGCAGACCGGACGACGTGCGGGTCGGCGTCACGGCCACCCCGGGCGCACCCGGGTCGACCAGCAGCACGCCCGACCCGCCGCCGGCCAGCGACGCCGGCACCAGGATCCGGTACGCCTCGGCCGCCGAGCGCACCCCGAGCAAGGTCCCGGACACAGTCCAGCCACCGTCGGTCCCGGCGGCGGCGGTGCGGGGCGCGGTGGGGAGCGGGGTGGACGGCTCGTGCAGGGCGGCGGTCAGCACGGCGCCGTCGGTGACCGCGCCGAGCAGCTCGCGGCGCTGCGCCTCGGTACCGGCGCGGGCGACCGGGAGTACGCCCAGGGCGAGTGTCTCCAGTACGGGCACCTCGGCGGTGGTCCGGCCGACCTCGGTGAGCACCAGCGCGGTCTCCAGCACGCCGAGGCCGGCACCGCCGAGCTCCTCGGGCACCGCCAGGGTCAGCAGGCCGGCCCGGCCCAGCGCCTTCCAGGCGGCCGCCGGCTCGGTCTCCCGGCCCAGCACCTCGCGGGCCAGGTCGGTGACCTCGCGCTGCGTCTCATCGAGGTTGAAGTCCACGCCACCCCCGCACCGAACTGAAACGTGTTCTAGTATTAGTAGTCGGATCAGCGGCGAGTGGCAAGGGCGGCGCCCCGGTCCGGTCAGCCGGGTTCGCGGGGCAGCCGCAGGATCCGCTCGCCGGCCAGCGTGCTGAGGATCTGGGTCGTGCCGCCGGCGATCGAGTGGCACCGGCTGAGCAGGAACTCGTGTACGAGTGCGGCACTGTCGCGGTCGTCCGCCGCCCCGTCCGGCCCGGCCAGCTCCAGAGCGGCCTCGGCCACGTCCTGGCGGTGCCGCACGCCGACCAGCTTTCGCACCGAGGACTCCGCGCCCGGGTCATGGCCGTCGAGCCGCCGCAACGTGGCGCGCAGCTCGAGCAGCGACACCGCCACCCCCTGCGCGACCAGCGCCCCCAGCCCTTCGTCCGGTACCGGCGCGGCGGCCAGCAGCCGCTCCACCGCGTCCCCGAGCGACGAGCCGCCGCCCATCGCCACCCGCTCGTTGGCCAGCGTGGTGCGGGCCAGTGCCCAGCCGCCGTGCAGCGGGCCGACCAGGCAGTCCTCCGGGACGAACACACCGTCCAGGAACACCTCGTTGAACATGGCCTCGCCGGTGATCTCGCGCAGCGGCCGGATGTCGATGCCGGGGCTGCGCATGTCCACGAGGAAGTAGCTGATCCCCCGGTGTTTGGGCGCGTCCGGGTCGGTCCTGGCCAGGCAGATCGCCCAGTCGGCCTGCCGGGCCAGCGAGGTCCACACCTTCTGCCCGGACAGCCGCCACCCTCCGGGTACCCGTTCCGCCCTGGTCCGCAGCCCGGCCAGGTCCGAACCGGCGGCCGGCTCGCTGAACAGCTGGCACCAGGTCAGCTCGCCGCGCAGGGTGGCCAGCGCGAACCGCTCGACCTGCTCCGGGGTGCCGTGCCGCAGCAGGGTCGGCACCGCCCAGCCGCCGATCACCAGGTCCGGCCGGCGCACCCCGGCGCGGGCCAGCTCCTCGTCGATCAGCAGCTGCCGGGCCGGCGCGGCGTCCTGGCCGTACGGGGCTGGCCAGTGCGGGGTGAGCAGCCCGGTCTCGGCCAGCCGGGTCCGGCGGTCCTCCTCCGGCAGCGCGGCCACCTGCTCGACCAGGGCGCGCAGCTCGGCACGCTGGCCCTCGATGTCCGGGCCGAGCGGAACCCCGAGCGTGCGGCGCGCACCGCCCAGAGCCAGCTCGGCCAGCCGGGTGCGCCAGCCGGCGGTCGGGCCGAGCAGCTGGCGCAGCGACAGCGCCCGGCGCAGGTACAGGTGGGCGTCGTGCTCCCAGCTGAACCCGATGCCGCCGAGCACCTGGATGGCGTCCTTTGCGTTGTCCACCGCCGCGTCCAGGGCGAACGCGGCGGCCGCCGCCGCGGCCAGGGGCAGCTCGTCGACAGCCTCCTCGGCCGTCCTTGCGGCGTCCCAACTGAGCGCGGCGGCCTGCTCGGCGCGGCACAGCATGGCCACGCACAGATGCTTGACCGCCTGGAACGACCCGATCGGCCGGCCGAACTGCTCCCGCACCCTGGCGTACTCGGTCGCGGTACGCAGGCAGCGGTCGGCGATCCCGGTGGCCTCGGCCGCGGCCAGCGTCACCGCCAGGTCGCGCACCGCCGCGCCGGTCAGCCCGGGCACCAGCCGCCCCGGCGGGAGCGCCACGTCGCGGAGCGCCACATCGGCCAGCGAGCGCGACAGGTCCACCGAGTTCCGGCCGGTCACGGTGACCCCCGGCAGTTCGGTGTCCAGCACGAACCACAGCTCGGCGCCGTCCGGGCCGCGCGCGCCGAGCAGCAGCGCGGCCGGCCCCGGCAGGACCCCGGGCGCGTCGTCTCCCTCGACTCCCCCAGCGGCGCCGAGCACCGCCCGCACCTCGCCGGACACCGTCGGCCGGTCGACGTCCCCGCTCACCCGCAGCGCGCCCGGGTCCAGCGCTGCCGCGACCGGCACGGCGCCCTCGGCGATGCCGGGCAGCAGCTCCTTGGCCACGGCCGCATCGGGGCGGCGGGCCAGCAGCAGTCCGGCCAACACGGTCGGCAGCACGGGTCCGGGCAGCAGCTCGGCGGCAGCCTGCTCCAGCGCGGCGGCCGCGTCGGGCACCGTGCCACCGGCCCCGCCCAGCTCGGCCGGCACCCCCACCCCGAACACGCCGATCCCCGCCAGCCCCGCCCAGCAGGCGCGGGCGCCGGCCGGGTCGACTCCGCGCACGGCGGTGATCGGTTCGGTCCGCTCGGCACAGGCGCGCACCGCGTCGCGCAGGGCCAGCTGCTCGCCGGTGGTCGCGACGGAGGAGATGTTCTCGGTCGGCTTCTCGGTCGGCTTCTCGGTCGGCACGGCGTCCAGCATAGAACGTGTTCCAGTTTTGGCCCAGTGGTGGCGGGCGGGGCCGGCTCGGGCGCGGTTAGTCACCTCACACGGCGGCATTGCGTCCGAAGTGGAACAGGTTCTTATACTGGCGGTGCTAACTTGGCGCTACTGACACCAGCGTGGACCAGCAAGGGAAGCCCGAGATGACCGCAGAGCCACGGCCGGCCACGTCCGGCGGCCCGCTGAGCGCGTTGACCGAGGAGGACCTCGGCTCCCCCGCGCAGCGTGACCGACGCAAGCGCATCCTCGACGCGACGATGGCGCTCGCCTCCAAGGGCGGCTTCGACGCCGTGCAGATGCGCGCGGTCGCGGAGCGGGCCGACGTCGCGCTCGGCACCCTGTACCGGTACTTCCCGTCCAAGATCCACCTGCTGGTCACCGCGCTCATCCGCGAGTTCGGCCGGGCCCTGGAGCGGCTCGAGCGAACCCCGATCCCGGGCGAGACGCAGGCCGACGGCGTGCTCTACGTACTCAGCCGCAACACCCGCTCACTACAGCGCGACCCGCAGCTCACCGAGGCGATGACCAGGGCGTTCATGTTCGCCGACACGTCGGTCGCCGCCGAGGTGACCGAGGTCGGCCGGCTGCTGGAGCGCATGCTGACCGCCGCCATGGGGGTCGAGGAGCCGTCCGAGGAGGACAAGGCGATCGCCAGGGTGATCGGCGATGTGTGGCTGTCCAACCTGGTGGCGTGGGTGACCCACCGGGCGTCCGCCGAGGACGTGTCGAACCGGCTGGAACTGACCGTCCGGCTACTGCTCGGGCCGCGCGAGGCCCGCTGAGTCGACCCGCTCGGCCGGGTACCAGCTGGCCGACGCAGCGGGCCGACGGCGTTAGGCTGGCCCGCAACGGGCGCCCGCCGCGCGCCCGGGCAGCTCCATCGAGGAGGGGTCGTGAGCCAGGCCGACGAGCTCGGGCCCGCGCGGGTCGACCACGGCCCGGCGGCCAGGGAGGTCGACCGGCCGGCGCCGACCGAGGGTGAGCTGGAGCGGGCGATCGCGGTCCAGGTGCGCCGGTTGCGGCTGGCCACCGGGCTGACCGTCGGTGAGATGGCGCTGCGGGTCGGCATCTCCAAGGCGATGCTGTCCAAGATCGAGAACGCCGCCACCTCGTGCAGCCTGACCACGCTCGCCCGGCTGGCCAGTGCCCTCGACGTGCCGGTCACCTCGCTGTTCCGGGGCGCCGACGCGCAGCGCGAGGCGGTGTTCACCCCCGCCGGCAGCGGTGGTCGGATCGTCCAGCGCGGCACCCGGGTCGGCCACGACTACACCCTGCTCGGCGGCCTGCGCGGGCCGCACAAGCGGATGGAAGCCCACCTGGTCACGCTCACCGAGCGCAGCGAGGAGTTCCCGCTGTTCCAGCACCCGGGCACCGAGCTGCTGTTCATGCTCGAGGGTGCGATGGTCTACGGCCACGGCGAGTCCAGCTACCCGATGCGCCCCGGCGACGCCCTCCAACTGGACGGCGAGGGTGTGCACGGGCCGCAGGAGCTGATCGAGCTGCCGATCCGGTTCCTGTCCGTGGTGGCCTACGGGGAGCACGACCCGCAGTAGGCCGGTCAGGTTCCGTTGGGACAGGACTTCACGGCACCGTAACCCAAGCCTTGTTTCTTGATGGGATTCTCTGTTTCACTTGATGAAACAGGCAACCCTCGGGAGCACGCCATGGCACTCGACGTCTCGACCGAAACTCCGGCCGACGCCCGTCCCGGTCGCGAAGCCGACCTGGCCACGCGGGCAGCCGCCGACGGTGTGCGGTTCCTGCTCGCCCTGTTCGTCGACCTGACCGGCAAGCCCTGCGCCAAACTGGTCCCGGTCGAGGCCGCCGACGAGCTGCAGTACGAGGGCGTGGGCTTCGCCGGTTACGCGGTCGGCGCGATCGGGCAGCAGCCCTGCGACCCGGACCTGATCGCGATCCCGGACCTGTCCTCCTACACGCCGCTGCCCTGGGTGCGCGACGGCCTGGCGCTGGTGCACTGCGACCCGCACGTCGAGGGGCGGCCCTGGCCGTTCGCGCCCCGGGTGATCCTGCGGCGGGCACTGGCCGAGGCCGGCGCGCTGCAGCTGTACGCCGGTGCCGAGGTCGAGTACTTCCTGGTCGCCCGGGGTGCCGACGGGGAGCTCACGCCGGCCGACACGCGGGACACCGCCGCCCAGCCGTGCTACGACGCGCGCGGGCTGACCCGGATGTACGACCACCTGACCGAGGTGTCGTCGGCGATGAACGCGCTGGGCTGGGGCAACTACGCCAACGACCACGAGGACGGCAACGGCCAGTTCGAGCAGAACTTCGCCTACGCCGACGCGCTGACCACGGCCGACCGGGTGATCACCGCCCGCTACCTGATCTCGGTGCTGGCCGAGCGGCGCGGCATGGTCGCCACGTTCATGCCCAAGCCGTTCGCCGACCGCACCGGCAGCGGCCTGCACCTGCACCTTTCGCTGTGGCGGGACGGCGCCTCGCTCTTCCCCGGCGCCGGTGCCGACTCCGGCACGTTCGGCCTGTCCACGCTGGCCCGGTCGTTCCTGGCCGGCGTCCTGGACCACGCCCCCGGGCTGCAGGCGGTGATCGCGCCGACGGTGAACTCCTACAAGCGCACCGGCGCCACCGCGACCCGCTCCGGGGCCACCTGGTCACCCCGGCGGGCCAGCTACGGCGGCAACGACCGCACCCACTTCATCCGGGTGCCCGACGAGCACCGCATCGAGCTGCGCGGGGCGGACGGCTCGGCCAACCCGTACCTCGCGCTCGCGGCCGCGCTGGCCGCCGGCCTGGACGGCATCGCCCGCGACCTCGACCCCGGGCCACCGGGCGGCACCACCGGGCCGGAGCTGCCACCGACGCTGCTGCACGCCGTCGAGGCCCTCGCCGCCGACCGCGTGGTCAGCGGGGTGCTGGACGGCGTGGGGCCCGGGGTCGCGGAGTACTTCGGCACCGTCAAGCGGGACGAGTTCCTGGACTGGCACGGCAGCGTCGGCCGCTGGGAGCTGGACCGTTACCTGACCGCGTTCTAGAGAGGGGTTCTGCCGGTGTGTGGAATCGTCGGCCTGCACCTGCGCGACCCGGGGCTGCACCCCCGGCTCGGGCGGCTGCTGGAGGCCATGCTGTGCCAGGTCGCCGAGCGCGGCCCTGACTCGGCCGGCGTCGCGGTGTACGGCGACCGGCGGCGCTGCCCCGAGGGCTACGCCGCCGTCTCCCTGCTCGACGCACCCCCCGACCTGGCCACCGCCCTGCGCCAACTACCCGTGAGTGGCGAGTTGGGTCAGGACCCAACTCGCCACTCACGGGGGTCGGAGGTGCTGGTCACCGAGGCGGGGGCGACGACGGTCGTGGCGGCGCCGGTCGCGCCGGAGGTGCTGGTCGCGGCGGTCCGGGCGGCCGCGCCGGGGACCATGATCGTCGGCTCGGGCACCGAGCTGACCGTGTACAAGGGCATCGGTGCGCCGCGCGGGCTGGCTGACACGTACGGGCTGGCCGGGGCGGCCGGCTGGCAGGGCCTCGCGCACACCCGGATGGCCACGGAGTCGGCGATCACCCCGGCCGGCTGCCACCCCTTCTCGGTCGGGCCCGACCAGTGCCTGGTGCACAACGGCTCGTTCGCCAACCACGCCACCATCCGGCGCGAACTGGCGGCGGAGGGCGCGGTGTTCGACAGCGAGAACGACTCGGAGGTCGGCGCGCGGTTCGTGGCCGCCCGGCTCGCCGAGGGCGCCGACCTGGACAAGGCACTGCGCTTGCTGTGCGAGCGCTTCGACGGCTTCTACACACTGCTCGTGACCAGCGCCGACGGCTTCGCCGTGGTGCGGGACGCGATCGCATGCAAGCCGGCGATCATCGCCGAGACGGACGCGTGGGTAGCGATGGCCTCGGAGTTCCGCGCGCTGGCCACGCTGCCCGGCATCGACAGCGCCCGGATCTACGAGCCCGAGCCGGAGCGGGTGTACGCATGGACGCGCTGATGCCTGAGCTGGCCAACAAGACGCACAGCCAGCCGGACGGGGCTCCCGTGCCGGACGCGGAGTCCGAGGTGTACGTCGTAGACCTCGCCACCTCCCCGGTCCGCGAGCTGAACGCCGAGCTGCACGAGCCCACCGCCCGGCGCTACGAGGTGCGCAACCCGCGCGGGGCGCACGCCATCGCGGCCGGGCTACGGCACCCGCTCCAGGTCCGGGTCGCGGGGCACGCGGGCTACTACTGCGCCGGGATGAACGAGCTGGCCGAGGTCACCGTGGACGGCAGCGCGGGCGTCGGCGTCGCGGAGAACATCATGTCCGGCACCGTGCGGGTACGCGGTGACGCGTCGCAGTCCGCCGGCGCGACCGGGCACGGCGGTCTGCTCGTGATCGAGGGCAGCGCGTCGATGCGCTGCGGGATCTCGATGAAGGGCGTGGACATCGTCGTCGGCGGTGACGTCGGTCCGATGAGCGCGTTCATGGCGCAGGCCGGCCGGCTGGTGGTCTGCGGCGACGCCGGCGCCGGGCTCGGAGAGTCGATCTACGAGGCCCGGCTGTACGTGCGGGGTTCGGTCGGCGAGCTGGGGGCGGACTGTGTGCCGAAGCCGATGCGGGACGAGCACCGCGCCGAGCTGGTCGAGCTGCTCGCCGCCGCCGGCCTCGGACACCGCCCCGAGGAGTTCCGCCGCTACGGCTCGGCCCGGCAGCTCTACCACTTCGCGGCCCACAACTCGTACTGACACCAGTATTGATCAGGAGCTGTCCCGATGACCGAGTTCGGCCTGCGCGAGTCCGCCACGTTCGACCGCGCCACCATCGCCGCCATCCAGCGCGCCGCCGAGACCGGCGTCTACGACATCCGGGGCTGGGGGGCCAAGCGCGCGCTGCCGCACTTCGACGACCTGGTGTTCCTCGGCGCGAGCATGTCCCGCTACCCGCTGGAGGGCTACCGGGAGCGCTGCGACACCGACGTCGTGCTCGGTGACCGCAACGCCACCCAACCGCTGCACCTGGACACCCCGGTGACCATCGCCGGGATGAGCTTCGGGGCGCTGTCCGCCCAGGCCAAGGAGGCGCTGGGGCGCGGCGCGAGTGAGGTCGGCACGTCCACCACCACCGGCGACGGCGGCATGACCCCGGAGGAACGCGGCCAGTCCAAGTACCTCGTCTACCAGTACCTGCCGTCGCGGTACGGGATGAACCCGGACCACCTGCGGGCAGCCGACGCCATCGAGGTCGTACTCGGCCAGGGCGCCAAGCCCGGCGGCGGCGGCATGCTGCTCGGTCAGAAGATCAGCGACCGGGTGGCCGAGATGCGCACCCTGCCGGCCGGCATCGACCAGCGCAGCGCCTGCCGGCACCCGGACTGGACCGGGCCGGACGACCTGACGATCAAGATCCTGGAGCTGCGCGAGATCACCGACTGGCAGAAGCCGATCTACGTGAAGATCGGGGCGACCCGGACGTACTACGACGTGAAGCTCGCGGTGGCCGCCGGCGCCGACGTCGTGGTGCTGGACGGCATGCAGGGCGGCACCGCGGCGACCCAGGAGGTGTTCATCGAGCACGTCGGCATCCCGATCCTCGCCGCACTCCCCCAGGCCGTCCGGGCGCTGGCCGAGCTGGGGCTGCACCGCAAGGTCCAGCTGATCGTCTCCGGCGGTATCCGGACCGGCGCGGACGTGGCCAAGGCGATGGCGCTGGGGGCCGACGCCGTGGCCATCGGTACCGCCGCCCTGATCGCCCTGGGCGACAACCACCCCCGCTACGCCTCCGAGTACGCGGCGCTGGGCTCGGCACCGGGCTGCTACGACGACTACCAGGACGGCCGCGACCCCGCCGGCATCACCACCCAGGACCCGGAGCTGGCCGCCCGGCTGGACCCCGTCGAGGGCGGCCGCCGGGTGGCCAACTACCTGCGGGTGCTGACCATGGAGGCCCAGACGCTGGCCAGAGCCTGCGGCAAGGCCCACCTGCGCAACCTGGAGCCGGAGGACCTGGTGGCGCTGACCATCGAGTCCGCCGCCATGGCCGGCGTCCCGCTGGCCGGCACCAACTGGATCCCGGGAGCTGCCAGTAACGGGGCCGCGGCGTGGTGAGCACCGCGGACGTGGTGATCGTCGGCGGCGGCCTCGAGGGCACCGCGGTGGCCTGGGAGCTGACCAGGCGCGGCTACCGGGACGTGGTGGTCTGCGAGCGGCACACGGTGGGCTCCGGCGGCACGGGCAAGTCCAGCGGCGTGGTGCGCTGCCACTACGGGGTGCCGTCGCTGGCGGCCATGGCGTGGAAGGCGCTCGGGCTGTTCGAGCGGGCCGTCGAGGTGTTCGGCGAGGACATCGGCTTCGAGCAGACCGGCTACGTGGTCGGCGTGGGCGAGCCGAACGTGGCCGCGCTGCGCGCCAACCTCGCCGCCCAGCGGGCGCTCGGCGTGCAGACCGAGGAGATCGACGCCGCCGAGGTGGCCCGGCTGTGGCCCGTCGCGGAGCTGGCCGACTTCGCCGCGTTCGGCTGGGAGCCGCGCGGCGGTTACGGCGACGCCTACCGGACCGCACAGGCCTTCGCCACCGGCGCCCGGTCGGCCGGCGCGCGCATCCGGCAGGGCTGCCCGATCACCGAGGTACTGACCTCCGGTGGCGACGTGAGCGGCGTCCGACTGTCCACCGGGGAGGAGATCGCCACCCGTGCGGTCGTGGTCGCGGCGGGCCCGTGGTCGGTGGCGCTGCTCGCCCCGCTCGGCGTCGACCTGCCGATCTCGGTGCACCGCGAGCCGATCGTGCTGGTCTCGCCGGGTCCCGGGCTCGACGTGGCCGGCCTGCCCGTGTTCTCCGACCTGGTGTCACTGCAGTACATCCGGGGCGAGCGGTCCGGCGAGCTGCTGTTCGGCAACAGCGACCTGAGCCAGCTGGAGCCCGCCGACCCGGACCGCTACCCCGACCGCGCCGACGGCGGCTTCCTCGACCAGGCGGTGCGCAAGCTGGCGCACCGGCTGCCCGGGCTGCCGGACGCCGCCGTGGCCACCAGCTACGCCGGCTGCTACGACGTGACGCCCGACTTCAACCCGATCATCGGTGGTACCGGGATCGGCGGCCTGCTGGTCGCCGCCGGCTTCAGCGGGCACGGGTTCAAGATCGCGCCGTCGGTCGGTGAGCTGGTGGCCGACCTGCTGCTGCACGGCGACTCTCGGGATCCCGCCGTGCCCGCCGCCGACTTCAGGCTGGCCCGGTTCGCCGAGGGCACGCCGCTGACCAGCGCACACCCTTACGCCGGCGCCGGCCAGCTGCGCTAGCGAACTGCCGCCACACCCGGTTAGGTGTCTACTTGACCATCACGGTGATCGGTCAGTGGCACCGCGTGAGTGAGGGGGCCGCCGGTGGAGCTGGTTGTGACACTAGAGGGCGACGGGGCGTCGGCGGACGAGCTCCGCTCGTTGCGCGCGTGGCTGCTGGAGGAGGACGAGCTGCGCGGTCGCGTCGAGACCAGGGAACGCCCGCCGGCACCCGACCGGCTGGGCCCGGTGCTGGAGGCACTTCAGATCGTAGCGACCCCGGCTGCCGGAGTGCTCTCGGCCGCGCTGGTGGCCTGGTTGAGGGCACGAGCCGGCACCGTACGGCTGGTGCTGACACCGGAGCACGGCGACAAGGTCGAGCTCGAGGCGAAGAACATCCAGGGGCTCGACACCGACGCGCTCGCCGCGCTGACCGAGCGCATCACGCGGGTCGCCAACGGCAACTCAGGCCCGACTGCGCTCGAGCCGGGACGACCGCGGCTCTGATATGACGGGGCTGGACGGTGAGGGTGTGCGTGTGGTCCTCGTCGGGACCGGATCGCACGCACCGGGTTCGCGGCTGCCGGATGTCGCGGCCGTCGCGGACACGGTGGAGGCACTGCGCGCCTGCCTGATCGAGGTGTGCGGGGTACGCGAGCCCAATCTGGCCTGGCGGCTCGACCCGGACGGTCCGGAGCCGTTCCTGGACATGGTGCTGGCGGCGGCCTCCGCCGCAACCGACGCGCTGGTGCTCTACTACGTCGGCCACGGTGTGCTGAACGTCGCCGGGAAGCTCCACCTCGCCACCCGGGCGACGGTCGACCTCACCACCAAGGCGAGTTTCCAGGCCCTCGCCTACAGCGAAATCGTCGGCGCCCTGTCGAGCTCCCGCGCCCGGCGGGTCCTGGTGGTGCTCGACTGCTGCTTCTCCGGTCGCGCGACCGTCCCCGTCCGATCCGGGGCCCTGCTCGCCTCGGCGGATCGCGACGAGCAGGCCCTCGTCCCCGTCGGAGAGCGGTACACCGCGTTCAGCGGCGAGTTGATCCACGCCCTGCGCGAGGGGATCCCGACCGCGCCGGCCGTGCTCACGCTGCACCACCTCTACGACCAACTGTCCAGGACGTTGACGCGCCAGGGCCGGGTGAAGCCCGTGCTGCAGACGGGCAACCTGGCCATGGAGCTGGGGCTGGCCCCCAACCGCGCGGACCGGTCCCAGGATTCTCCCGCCCCCGACCTGATCCCCTGGGAGGGTGAGTGCCCGTACCGGGGACTCGAGCCGTTCACCGCCGAGGACGAGCAGCTCTTCCACGGCCGGACGGAGCTCGTCGGCCACCTGCTGGCTCGCCTGGGTGAGCGCGTTCGCGGTGGTGGGATCACTCTGGTCGCCGGCCCGTCGGGATCGGGCAAGACATCGCTGCTGCTCGCCGGTGTGCTGCCCGCGATCGGGCACGGCGACCTGGGCATGGCGGGGTCGTCCAGCTGGCCGCAACTCACCCTGCCCCCTGGCGAGGACCCGCTGCGCGCGCTCGCCGCCCAGTTGGTCGACCTCGACGCGAGTGCGGACGTCGAGTCCGTGCGGGCGGACCTCACCGCCGGGTCGGAACGTGCGCGGGCCGCGATCCGGCGAGCCGCATCCCGGGCGCGGCCACCCCACGGCGATGCGCGGCTGGTCCTCGTCGTGGACCAGTTCGAGGAGCTGTTCGCCGACGCGGTGTCGGACTCGTCCCGGCGCGAGTTCATCGCGGCGCTCGACGCGATCGCCGCGCGGACCAGCACCGAAGAGCCAGCGGCCGTGGTGATCCTCGGGCTGCGCGCCGATTTCACCGGACATTGCGCGCGGTTCCCGGAGCTGGTCGCGGCGCTGGAGAACAACCAGCTCATCGTCGGCCCGATGACGACCGCGGAGCTGCGTTCTGCGATCGTCGAGCCCGCCGAGCAAGCCGGTCTGGCCCTGGAGTCGGGGCTGGTGACCCTGCTCCTGCGCGAGACGGGGGCCGATCCCGACGACGACCGGTCCGCCGACTACGACCCAGGTGCGCTGCCGTTGCTGTCCCACGCGCTGCTCACGACGTGGCAACGCCGGCGGGGGAACCTGCTCACCGTGGACGGCTACCGGCAGGCCGGCGGGGTGGCCGGGGCCATCTCCGCGACCGCGGAGCGCACGTTCACCGAGCTCGAACCAGAGGTGCGGGAGACGGCCAGAGGGCTGCTGCTGCGGATGGTCCGGATCGGGGACGACATCGCCGACACCCGGCGACGCGTGCGCACCGGGGAGCTACTCGACACCTTCTCGGACCGGACGGCGGCCACCGCGGCGCTGGAGGCCTTCGCCGGCTCCCGCCTGGTGACCGTGGACCGGGACACCGCGGAGATCACCCACGAAGCGCTGCTGCGGTCCTGGTCACGGCTGCGCGGCTGGATCAGTGACGACCGCGCCGGTCGCCTGCTCGACCAGGAGATCGAGACAGCGGCCGGAGCCTGGCACCACGCGGGCGGCGACACCGCCCTGCTCTATCGGGGCAGCCGGCTCGCGGCGGCCACCCAGCGGGCGGCCGAAACCGAGTTCAGCGGCACCGCGCGGTCCTTTCTGGCGAGGTCGACCCGCCACGAACGTCGTGGTGTGTGGCTGCGCCGGGGCGCGGTCGCCGTCCTGGTGGCCCTCGTGGTGTTCGCCTTCCAACAGCGCTCCAGCGCCGTGACACAGCGGAACAACGCCATCGCCGACCGACTCGTCACCGCCGCCGACGTACTCCAGCGAACTGACCAGTCCCTCGGTGCCCAGCTCGACGTCGAGGCGTACCACCTACACCCCACGCCCGAACTGGCGACCAGACTCCTCGCCAGCCAGGACCTCCCGTTGTCCAGGCCGCTGACCGGTCACACCGACTCGGTCAACTCGGCCTCGTTCAGTCCGGACGGGCACACCCTGGCCACCGGCAGCGACGACGGCTCCGTCCGACTGTGGGACACGAGCCAACCGACGCACGCGGCGCCCCTCGGTCAACTGCCGGCCGGCCCCGTGAATCTGAACGTCGAGGTGGCCTTCAGCCCGGACGGCCACACCCTGGCCGCTGCCGGCGGAGATGGCACCGTCCGGCTCTGGGACGTCAGCCAACCGTCGCATCCCGTACCCGTCGGTCAGCCGCTCACCGGCAGTATCGAGAAGTTGGCGTTCAGCCGGGACGGGCACACCCTGGCGACCGGCAGCGGCGACGGCACCGTGCGGCTGTGGGATGTGAGCCAACCAGCGCATCCCGCCCTCCTGAGCCAACCCCTGACCGGCCAGTACCTCGGCATCACCGTAGTGACGTTCAGTCCGGACGGGCACACCCTGGTCACCGCGAGCGGCAGCACGGTACGGCTGTGGGATGTCAGCCAACCGGCGCACCCCGCCCTCCTCGGTCAACCACTGACGACCCCCGACGACCAGGTCGAAGCAGTGGCGTTCAGTCCGGACGGGCACACTCTCGCGACTGCCTGCGCCGCCATCGGCGGCGCCGCCGATGGCGCCGCCCAGCTGTGGGACGTGACTCAACCAGCGCAGCCGTACCCCCTCGGGCGAGCATCGACCGGCAACACCGGCACCGTCGAAGCGGTCGCATTCAGCCCGGACGGGCACACTCTCGCCGCTGGGAGCGACGACCACATGGTGCGACTGTGGCACGTTACTGGCCTGGCAGGGCCTCCTGATCTCATTGGCCAACCCCTAGCCGGCCACGATGGCCAGGCCAAAGCGGTGGCGTTCAGTCCGGACGGACGCACACTCGCTACCGGCGGCACGGATTTCGCCGTACGACTGTGGGCCCTTCCCCCCGGCGAGGCCAAGGGGCCCGCCGACTGGGAAGACCTCGGCGCGGTGGCGTTCAGCCCGGACGGACACACCTTGGCCGGCAACTTCGACGGACCGGTTCAGCTGTGGGATGTCAGCCAACCTACGCGCCCCACACCCCTCGGTCCTCCATTCGCCGACTCGGACGGACTGTCCGTAGCGGAGGAGTTCAGCCCTGACGGACACGCCCTGGCCACCTCCAGCAACGATGGCCGGACCCAGCTGTGGAACGTAAGACAACCCACGCACCCCGTGCCACTCGGCCCACCGCTGGCCAGCCACGCCGGCCTCGTCACTTCGCTGGCCTACAGCCCCGACGGGCACACCCTCGCCACCGAGAACGGCGACGCGGTCCAGCTGTGGGACGTGAGCCAGCCGACGCACCCCGCCCTCGTCGGTCAAACCCTGGCCGGCCACGACATCGATGTCGGCGCTGTTGCGTTCAGCGCGGATGGGCACACCCTGGCGACCGGCGGCGGCCTGGATCGCGCCGTGCGGCTGTGGGACGTGAGCCAACCAACCCATCCCACTCCTCTCGGCCAACCCCTGACCGGCCACACTGCCCCCATCACCGTGGTCGCGTTCAGCCCGGACGGGCACACGCTGGCCACCGCCGGTGTCGACCACACGGTCCGGTTGTGGGACGTGAGCCGACCAGCGCACCCCGCCCTCCTCGGCCAACCACTGACGGGCGCCACCGACTCCGTCGAAGCGCTGGCCTTCAGCCCGGACGGACAGACGCTGGCGACTGGCAGCAAGGATCACACCGTGCGCCTCTGGGACCTCTCCGACCCGGCGCACCTCACCCCCCTGGGCCAGCCCCTGACCAGCACCGCGGCCAGCCCGGCCGTGGCGTTCAGCCCGGATGGGCACACCCTGGCCACGGGCGGTGACGAGGACACGGTGCGGCTGTGGAACATGGACGTGGACACCGCCATCAACCGGATCTGCACCGCCGCCGGCGACACCCTGACCCCCGCCCAGTGGAAGCTCTACGCGCCGGACCTCCCCCCGACCCCACTGTGTCGATCTTGACCTTGGGGACGGCGGGGACCGCGGCGCGCTGCGCTCAGCTGCCGGCGCGCAGTGTGCTGGACGGCCGTTCGCCGAACTCCGCCTCGTACGCCGAGGCGAACCGGCCGAGGTGGCCGAACCCCCAGCGGTGCGCGATGGCGGCGACGCAGTCGGAGTAGGGGTCGGCCCGCACCAGGTCGGTGCGGGCCCGGTCCAGCCGGATCCGGCGTAGCTCGGCGCTCGGTGGCCGGCCGACGTGGCGCTGGAAGCCCTCCTGCAGTGTCCGCACGCTGACCCAGCAGTGCGCGGCGACGTCGGCCGTGGTGATCGGGTCGGCGGCATGCTCGTGCAGGTACTCCAGCGCGCGGGCCACCACTGGTGGGCGGCACGGGGCCGCCGGCTCGTCCAGCGCGGGCCGGTACTGGTGCCCGGCGGCCGCGAGCAGGCCGGCCAGCAGCCCGTGGGCCAGTGGCGCGGCGACCAGCGGCTGGCGCAGCAGCCCGTCCTCGCGGTGCAGCTGGCCGTTCACGGTCCGGACCAGCTCGGCCCAGTCCCGCCCGGCGCCCGTGCCGACGTCGAGCGTCTGGTCGAAGTCGACCGGTTCCACGGCGTCGCGGCCCAGGCTGTCGGCCAGCGCCGACTCCAGCGCCGCCTTGTCGATCTTGATGCAGAGCATCCGGCCGCCGTCGCCCCAGCGGTCCAGCACGGTGGTACCGGTCGGCCGGTACACGGCGGCGGTGTCCGGGTCGGCGCGCACCGTGCGGCCGCGCTGCGTGGTGACCAGGTGCCCGGACAGCGGCAGGTTCACGTGGTAGCTGCCCAGCTCGCCGGGCCAGATCCGGATGTCGGCACCGTACGCGCAGTCCCCGATGAAGATCGGCCCCAGGAAGCCCGCGTACATCACCAGGTCGAGCGGCGTCGTCCGGTCCAGCAGGTCCATCCGCTGCGGGTACAGGAACGCGCCGGCCAGCTCCTGTGCCTCATCGGCGTCGCGGGTGCGCAGCATCATCGACCGGGGCCGCGGGTCCATCGCGCCTCCTCGGGCCGGTGGTCGGGACGACCTGGGCGGGACACTGCCCGAATGGTAGGACCGACCGCCCGGACCTGCGTGCCGCGCAACCCCAGGTTCTCTCAGACCAGCTCAACCTCGCGCTGGCGGGATAACGGACCGTTGACATAGTGAAGAACTTCATTATTCTGAAGATGTGACTCAGGCCGACGTCTCGGAGAACGGCTCGGACGCCGGGCAGCTGCTCAACGCGGTAGGGGTCACGGTCCGCGCCCTGCGCAGGGAACGCGGGCTGACGCTGGAGCAGTTGAGCGAGTCATCGGGGCTGAGCACCGGCATTATCAGTCAGATCGAACGGGGCAAGGCCAACCCGGCCTTCACCTCGCTGGTCCAGCTCGCACACGGGCTGGGCATTCCGGTCGGGCGGCTGTTCAACGTCGAAGTGCAGAGCTCGCCCGTCGTGCGCAAGGCCGACCGACGTCGGCTGGACAACCATGGGGCCGGCGACGATGCCACCTTCCACCTGCTGACACCCGATCTGAACGGCGCTCTGGAAGTGACCTGGGTGGAGACCATGCCAGGCAACGACAGCAGCGCGACACCCTTCCAGCACAACGGCGAGGAGTTCGGCCTCGTGCTGTCCGGTGTCAAAGACGTGTACCTGGACGGAGTTCGGCATCGCCTCTATCCGGGCGACTCGATCCGGTACGCCTCGACCATCCCGCACTGGTACGTGAACGCGGGAACCGAGAAGTGCACCGCTGTCTGGGTCATCACGCCACCGACCTGGTAGTCACCCGCGTTTCGGCGTAGCGGCGGGGTGACCGCGACCTCCTGACCCAGTGCTGATGACCCAGTGCTGATGACCCAGTGCTCCTGGCTCACCCGGCGCGCTGCCGCGCGCCCTCGTGAAGGTGTGGCAACCATGTCCTCCACCGCGTCCTCCACCGCGTCCTCCGGCACTCCCACCAACTCCCCTCCCGACACCGGCCCGGCCCGACCGTCCGACCGGCGCGCCCTGCTCGCGCTGGGCCTCGGTAACACCGTCGAGTGGTACGACTGGCAGGCCGCCGGCCTGCTGGCCGCGCTGGTGGGGCCGCACTTCTTCCCGGCCACCGATCCGCTCTCGGCCACCCTGAGCGCGCTGGCCGTGTTCGCCGTCGGGTTCGCGGCCCGGCCGTTCGGCGGCGTGCTGCTGGGCACCGTCGCCGACCGGGTCGGCCGGCGCGCGGTGATGCTGCTGTCGGTGGCCATCATGGCGGTGTCCACGCTGGTCATCGCGGTGCTGCCGACGTACGCGGAGATCGGCGCGTGGGCCGGCGTGGCACTGGTGGCCAGCCGGCTGGCGCAGGGCATCTCCACCGGGGTAGAGGCGCCGCTGTCGAGCGCGTATGCCGCCGAGCTGGCCCCACCGGGGCACGAGGCCCGCTGGGGCGGCGGCGTGATCGGCATGTTCGTCAACCTCGGGCTGCTGGGCGCCTCGCTGGTCAGCTTCGCGGCCAGTGGGCTGCTGGGCAACGCGGCGATGTCCGAGTGGGGCTGGCGGCTGCCGTTCGTGTTCGGTGCGCTGCTCGGCCTGGTCACGCTGTACCTGCGCCGGTCGCTGCCGGAGTCGCTGCACGTGGCGGACCCGGCCGGCGAGGTGCCGGCCGGAGAGGCTGGGGAGGTGCCTGCGCAGTCGGCGCAGTCGGTCGGCGAGGTCTGGCGGACCGTGCGCCGGCACTGGGTGGGCGTGCTCGCCGTGGTGTTCGTGGTCGGCGCCGCGCAGGCGTTCAACTACGCCTGGAACGTCGGCCTCCCCAGCCTGGCCCGCGGCGGGTTCGCGGAGAACGCCACCTCGGTGTTCGGGCTGACCACGCTGCTCGGGCTGGTGATGATGCTCGGCTCGCCGCTGGTCGGCCGGTGGGCGGACCGGTACCGACTGTCCCGGGTGTTCCTGGTGGGGCGGGTGCTCGCCATCCCGGCGGTGTTCCTGATGCTCGCCTACACCGGACCTGGGCTCGGCACGCTGGCCGTCGTGCTGCTGGCCGGCGGTGTCGTACTGATCCTCAACATGACGCTCTACAACGTGGTCAGCGTGTCCCTGATGCCCCAGTCGTGCCGGGCCGCCGGCTGCGGCATCGGGTACGGCATCGGCGTCGCCCTGTTCGGCGGGACCGCGTCCTACCTGCTGGTCTGGCTGCAGCGCGCGCACCTCGGCTGGCTGTTCCCCTGCTACGTGGCGGTGCTCTGCGTGCTGAGCATCGCGCTCTACCTGCTGGCTCGCCGGCGCGGCGAGGTGTACGTCGGTGAATGAGTGGGTGGCTGATTCTGTGGCTGATTCGAGGATCGAGGAGGGTTCGCACATGCAGCTCGTGCGCGACGAGGTGGCCGCCCCGGTGGTGCGACGCAGCGACGTCGTGGTGGTGGGGGGCGGGCCGGCAGGGGTGAGCGCGGCGGTCGCGGCCGCCCGGCGGGGTGCCTCGGTGACCCTGGTGGAGCGGTACGCGGCGCTGGGTGGGCTGGCCGCCGGTGGCATGGTGCTGGTGCTCGACGACATGGTCAACGGGCCGGAGATCACCGTGACCGGGCTGGTCGCCGAGTACATCGACCGGCTGGCCGCGATGGGGCTGGCCGTCTACCCGCCCGAGGCCGAGCGCTACTCCTCCCCCGAGATGTGGGCGAAATGGGCCCGCTGGGGCGCCTACGACTTCCACTCGCACACCAACCCGAAGCCGATCTGCTTTGCGGTGGCCTTCGACCCGGACGGCTGGAAGCGCGTGTCGAACGACCTGGTCAGGGAGAGCGGCGTGCACCTGCGGCTGCACAGCTGGTTCTCCCGGCCGGTGGTGACCGACGGGGCGCTGCGCGGCGTGGTGTGCGAGACGAAGGCCGGCCCGCAGGCGGTGCTCGGCGACGTCGTCATCGACACCACCGGCGACATCGACGTGGCGTCCCGGGCCGGCGCCGACTTCACGCACGACCGGTACCTGGTCACGCTGGTGTTCCGGCTGGGCGGGGTGGACACGGCGACCGCGGAGCGCTTCGAGCAGGAGCACCCCAAGGAGGCCAGGGCGATCAACCGCACGGTGAAGCGGATGCTCGGCGGGGCGTGGGAGCTGTGGTGGCTGAAGACCCCGCTGCCCGGCGTGGTCTGGTGCAACTGCCCGCACCTGACCGGCTACGACGGCGCCGACCCCGAGTCGCTGACCGCCGCGGAGTTCGACGCCCGCGCCCGGATCGCCTCCGTCGTCGAGTACGTGCGTGAGGTGCTGCCCGGGTTCGCCGACAGCTACGTGCTCGACGTGGCCGAGCAGATCGGCGTGCGGCAGACCCGGCTGCTGCGCGGCGAGTACGTGGTCACGAAGGACGACCTGGTGACGCGGCGGCACTTCGCCGACACGGTGTGCCGGGGCCGCGACTACTACACGCCGTACCGGGCGCTGCTGCCACGCGGCGTGGACCAGCTGCTCGTGGCCGGGCGGCACTACTCGGCCACGCCCGACGCGCAGCGGATGTCCCGGGAGATCCCGCCGTGCATGGCGATGGGCCAGGCGGCCGGGATCGCCGCCGCGCTGGCGCTGGACGCCGGTGTCACGGTGCGGGAGGTCCCGGCGGCCGACATCCAGCGCGGCATGCGCGAGCAGGGCGCCGACCCCGGTGATGTGCCCTCGGCGAACGCGACCCTCAGTGACGACTCGGACGAGCTCTCGGAGGTACCGGTATGAGCCAGCTGCCCTTGGACGGCGTGACGGTCGTCGACTTCACCCAGGTGTACCTCGGCCCGAGCTGCACCCAGCTGCTCGGCGACTTCGGCGCGGATGTGATCAAGATCGAGCGGCCGGGCACCGGCGACCTGTCGCGCACGTCGATCGTGGACCCCGCCGGCCTGGACAACCCGGTGTTCCTGAGCATCAACCGCAACAAGCGCAGCGTCACCGTGAACACGCGGTCCGACGAGGGCAAACAGGTGATCCTGGACCTGGTGCGGGACGCCGACGTCGTGGTCAGCAACTTCCGGTCCGGGGTGATGGACCGGCTCGGCTTCGGCTACGAGCGGCTCAGCGCGGTCAACCCGGCGCTGATCTGGGCGTCCGGTACCGGGTTCGGCGCCGACGGGCCGTACAAGCACAAGGGCGGCCAGGACGTGCTGGCCCAGGCCTACTCCGGCGTGATGTGGCGCCGCGCGTCCGAGGACCTGCCGCTGAGCGTCTACCCGACCACGCTGTGCGACTACACCACCGGCATGCACCTGATGCAGGGCATCCTGCTGGCGCTGTTGGCCAAGGCGCGCACCGGGCAGGGCCAGAAGGTCGAGGTGGCCATGTAC
>DATAZG010000156.1:0-4812 GCA_036272155.1 Pseudonocardia sp. | reverse complement strand
CGTCGTCGAGCTGGGCGGCCAGCCGGGCGCGCTCCTCGAGGCGCGGCAGCGTGTTCGGGCGCGGCGGATGCCAACTGTCCCAGCTCGGCAGCCGCCCGTAGTGCAGCGCCGCCCGATCCCATTCACCGCGACTTGCGCGGTAGGCGGCGAGATAGACCGGCGCGGAACCGGGCTGGCCACCCTCGCCCGACGTCCGCTGCTCGAGGGTGTGCACGGAGTCGTCGAATGCCGGGTCGCCGGTCAACGCGGCCAGCTGGGCGCCGACCAGGGCATTGAGGCACCCCAGCCGGGGGTAGAGGCCGTCGGCGACGAGTCGCTGGCCGTCCGCGAGGTACCGCCGGGCGTCGGCGAACCGGCCCCTGCCGATGGCGATGGCGGCGTTTGCGCTGGTCACGTACATGTCGGCGAGAGGCTGGCGGGGTGGGGCGGTGATCTCGTCGAGGCGGGCCAGCTCGGCCTCGGCGGCGCGGAGGTCGCCGAGCAGGCAGTGCGCGTCGACCCGGCACAGCCGGCCCCACACGGCGGCCCGCGGATCGCCGGACTCCTCGGCCAGTGTCAGGAGCCGTTGCGCCACCCCGAGCCGATCCCGCACGCCGTCGGGGGTGTCGTGCACCAGCTGCCGGCTGCGCAGTGCGCTGATGAGCGCATCCGGGGTGCCCGCGAGCTCGGCCAGCGCCACCGAGCGTTCGCTGCGGGCCTCGCTGCTCCCGCCTTCCTCCGACCAGTTGTTCTGCTCCGGCCAGAGGATGGCGGTGTGGGTGGCGAGCAGGGCGGTCAACCGGGCGCGCAGCCCGACCTCGCTGTCCGCGAGCTGGCCCAGCGCCCGCTGGCCGAGCCGGATCGCGGTACGGCTCCAACTCGGTTCGAGCACCTCTTCGAGGGTGAGTACCGCCCGGGCCATCGCGACCGGGTCGCCGGCGCGGCGGGCCTCCTCGCCGGCCTCGGTCGCGTCGGCGATCGCGGCGCGGATGTCGCCCGCTTTGCCCAGCGCGTCCGCCCGGCCGGTCAGCAGCCGGACCCGGTCGGTCTGGTCCAGCCCGCCGTGGCGCAGGGCGTCCAGCGCGCGTTCGTAGAGCCCGGCGGCGTCCCGGTAGGCGAGCGCGTCGAGCGCCTGGGCGGCCGCCCGTTCCGCCCACGCGACGCCGCGACGGGGATCGGCGGCCGGCAGGGCACCCAGCCAGTGGTGGGCGAGCGCCGGGGCGTGCCGGTCGAGCTCGCCGGCGTGGGTCGACTCCAGGTGCTCGGCGATGCGGCGGTGGATCTCGACGCGCCGCGAGGTGGGCAGGTCGGCGACCAGGGTGTCGCGCACCAGCGGGTGGGCGAACTCGAGGCCACCCGTGGCGGTGCGCCGCGCCAGCCCCGCCGCTAGTGCGCTGTCGAGGGCGTCGAGCATGTCGGTCAGCGGTACGCCGGCCGCCGCGGCGGCTGTCGCACCGTCGATGGCGGTGTCGGTGGCGGTGCCCGCCACAGCCGCGGCCCGCAGCGCCTCCCGGACGGCCTCGCCGACCCGGCCGACCCGCCGGCCGACCAGCGTCCGGGCGCTGCGCGGCAGCACGGTGGCCGCCACCCGGAGATCCCGACCGGTGCGGCTGGCCCGCTCCAGCTGCCGGCCGATCTCGGTGACGAAGAACGGGTTGCCGCCGCTGCGGTGGGCCACGGCGGCGACGACGTCCCGGTCGAACCGCCGCCCGTAGGTGTTCGCCAGCTGGGCGGCCACCTCGGTCTCGGTCAGCCCTTCCAGCCGCAGGGGCACGGTGGCCCGCTCCCGGCGCAGCTCGGCGACCGCGTTGCCCACCGGATCCTCGGGCGCGACCTCGTCGTCCCGGTAGGTGGCCGCGACCAGCACACGCGTCGCGGCCAGCTCCCGGCCCACGTGCGCCAGCAGCTGCGCCGAGGACGGATCGGCCCAGTGCAGGTCGTCCAGCACGACCACGAGCCCCGCCGCTTCCCCGGCCTCGGCCACGGTTGCGGTCACCGCTTCGAAGAGGCGGAACCGCGCCGCGCGGGGCCCGGTGGACATCCGCCGCCCGGCCGCGTCCCGCCGAGGGGCCGGCACCAGCTCGGGCACCAGGTCGGCCAGGTCGGCCACGTCGGCACCACTGCAGGCCAGCAGATCCGTCGCCGCCGTGGCCAGGCAGCCCCGCAGCACCTGCCGCCACGGCCAGAACGCCGGTGCGCCCGCCGAGTCCGCGCAGCGTCCCCACACCACCGGGGTGCCGTAGCCGAGGGCCCGGTCCGCGATCCGCTCGACCAGGCTGGTCTTGCCGATGCCGGCCTCGCCCGCGACCAGCAGCACTCCGCCGCGCCCGTCCAGCGCCTTGCTCAGGCACCGGTCGGCGACCCCCAGCTCGCGGGCCCGGCCCACGAATGGTGTGGCGCCACCGGCCGACAGGTTGCCGAGCAGCTCGCTCAGATCGCTCTTTTGCGCGTACACCATCACTCCAAAATTGCTCCGAAAAATCAGCCGGGCCGCGACTTCGCACGGCGCTCGGTTCCGTAGCTAGACGCCGACCTCCGCTATCTCGCGACGAGATTCGCGACGGGATCTCGGGGGGTCTCCCCACCGGGCCAGGAATACGAGGGGAATGCTCGCCAGCGTGGCTAGCCCGATGACCAGGAATACGTCCGCGTAGGCGTCGGCGGCGCTACGGATGGTGGTTTCCTGCCAGAGGGCGAGCAATCCCGACGGCTGGCTGGTCAGCTGTGCGAATGGGGGGTTCTGGTGCGCGTCGGCGGAGTCGATCAGGGCGGACCGGTCGGCCATGTGCTGCGCCTGCCGGGCGGTGAACACCGCCGTCAGGATGGCCAGCCCGAGCGCCGCGATGACGCGCTGGGTCAGGGTGCGGAACACGGTGCCGACGCCCAGCAGGTCCTTCGGGAGCGCGGCGACCGCACCGCCGAGCAACGGGATCATGGCGAGGCCCAGCCCGACCGCGCGGATCGTGAGGATCGTGGCCAGCTCGGGCCTGGGCAGCTCCACGCTCAACCGGGCGAGCAGCACGGTGGCCCCGCCGAGCAGCACCAACCCGACAGTCGCCGGTAGGCGCGGGCCGAACCGCCGGTACAGGAGCCCGGCGACCGGGATGGCCGACACCCACGCCACCGCCTGCGGCACCATCACGAGCCCCGCGTCCGTCGGGGTGAGGCTCTGCACCTGCAGCAGGAACTGCGGGATGAAGGAGATGACCGCGAGCAGGTTCACGAAGACGACGTCGATCACGACGAGCCCGACGACAAACGGTTGGCTGGTGAAGGTCCGCAGGTCCAGCAGTGGTTCCGCGACCTGGAGCTCCACGATGACGAACAGCCCCAGTGCATTCGTGCCGACCGCGCACAGGATCAGGATCCGGTAGCTGTCCCACCCCCAGTACTGGCCTTTCGACAGGGCCAGCAGGAGCGCGAAGAGCCCGACGGTGAGGCACAGGAAACCCGCCGCGTCGAACGGTCGCCGGCGGATGGGCGGCGAGGCCGGCAGCAGGCTCGCGCCCGCGATCAGACCGAGGACCGCGAGCGGAACTCCGATGTAGAACACCGCCCGCCAGTTGACGTGCTCGACCAGGGCACCGCCGACGGCGGGGGAGAAGCCCGGCCCGGCCATCACGGCGGTCGCGTAGATGAGCGTGGCGATCTGGACGGCGGGCGCCGGCATGAGGTGGTAGATCAGCGCCATGCAGACGATCGGGGTCAGGGCGGCGGGGATAGCCAGGATCACCCGTGCCCCGATGAGCCAGCCCAGGTTCGGCGAGAGTCCGCACAGCGCCGAAGCCACTGCGTACAGCGCGAGCGAGATCAGGTAGGTGCGGCGCAGGCCGAGCCGTTCGTAGAGCCAGACCGCGGCCGGCAGCACCACACCCTGGGTGAGCCGGAATGCGGTGGTGACCCACTGCACGGCCTCGTGCGTGCTGCCGAAGTCCTTCTGGATGGCCGGGTAGGCCACACCGACGATCGCCGACTCGACCACCCCGATGAACATGCCGATGGTCACCGTCGCCAGTACGGCCAGCAGCGCTCGGACATTGTGGCGGGGGGCCGGTGGCGCCACCGCGGCTTGCCGGGGTGGTCGAAGCCCGCCCGGAGGGCCCGGTGTCGCCGACGGGGGTCCGGCGACACCGGGCTTGGTACTGGGACTGGTCACCGACCGTCCTCGAGAGTGCACGGGTGGGCGGGCATCACCACGCCTCCTTTCGGTAGCCGCGCGCCGGTCAGCCGAGGTGCGCGTCTTGCGGCCGCGTGCGGACCACGAGCACGGTCGGGCCGTCCGCCTCGAGGGCGAGCTTGAACTGGGCCCGGATGTCGTCGGCGGTGTCGGCCCGCACGGTCCGGCAGCCGTAGCCCGTGGCCAGTGAGGTGATGTCCAGGTCGGGTAGGTCGAGCCCCGGTACGCCGGGCGTCCGCTGCAGCTCCCCGAACGACTTGAGAATGGAGTACTCGCCGTTGCGGAACACCACGAAGACGATGGGGAGTTTGTGTTGCGCGGCCGTCCAGATCGCCTGCACCGAGTACTGGAACGAGCCGTCGCCGATGGTGGCGATGACGGTCCGGCGCACGCCCCGGGCGCGGTCGCCCAGCGCGACGCCGACCGCGCCCGGCACACCCCACCCGATGCCGCCGCTGGCGGTGGTGAAGAACGAGCCGGACCGCAGCGTAGGCAACCACTCGGCCTGTTGCGCCATCGTCGAGGTGGACTCGTTGACGATCACCGCGTCGACGGGGCGGACGTCGCTGAGCGCGGCATAGGCCTCGGGCGGGGTCAGCGGGGTGCTCGGGGTGGCCGGCAGCTGCCGGGGCCAGGCCAGTGGCGCCGGGGCGACG
>DATAZG010000155.1:0-14597 GCA_036272155.1 Pseudonocardia sp. | reverse complement strand
AGCTGGCCGGGGGCGTCCTCGTGGTCGCCCTGGATCATGTCCAGGCCCATCGCGGTCGCGTACTCGATGACCTTGTGGATCACCGGCTGCAGCTCGGAGAACTGGTCGATGTGGTAGCAGTACGGCTTGGTCTTGCCCTCCACCGACGGCGTGCCGTCCGGGTTGAGCTTGAGCCACATCATCTCCGGCTCGGTGCCCACCCGCAGGTGCAGCCCGGTCTCGGCCTCGAACTCGGCGTGGATCCGCTTGAGGTTGCCCCGGCAGTCCGAGCTCAGGTAGCCGCCCGGGTCGGTCTCCTCCTCGCGGCCCCGGAACAGCGTGCAGAACACCCGGGCGGTCTTCGGGTCCCAGGGCAGCACGCAGAACGTGTCCACGTCCGGCAACCCGACCAGCTCACGCGACTCCGGCCCGTAGCCGATGTAGTCGCCGTGCCGGTCGATGAACAGATTCGCGGTCGAGCCGTAGACCAGCTGGAACCCCTTCGCGGCGAACCGCTCCCAGTGCGCGGCGGGCGCACCCTTGCCCATGATCCGGCCGGTCACCGAGACGAACTGGTAGTAGATGTACGTCACGCCCGACTCGTCGATCTGGCGGCGGACCCGCTCGACAGCGTCGTCCCTTCCATCCTGGATGAGGAACTCTTCGAGCGCGGTGGTCATGAGGTCTCCCCGGCTGGTCGCGCGTGTGTGCTGGGTCACGTACTCTACGGGCAGTAAACTCTGTGCCGTAAGAGGTGACAACAGTCTGTTTGGGTTAGATGTCGGATGTGGGACTTGTGAGTATCGGGGCGGTTTCAGGACAGCCGGACGGGCGCGGTGGCGCCGCCGGTGACGCGGACATTGGCGCGGACATTGGCGTGGACATTGGCATGGGCATTGTCGACGGCCCGTCTGGCGCGTCCGGCTCTTCCGGGTCGGGTGTCGAGGAGGCGCTCGGCGCGGTCATCGCGGACCGGGTACGCGAGTTCCGGCTGCGCCACGGTTGGACGGTCGGCACGCTGGCCGAGGCCTGCGGGCTGTCCAAGGGCATGCTCTACAAGATCGAGAACGCCCAGACCTCGCCCAGCCTGGCCACTCTCGCCCGGCTGTCGGAGGCGCTCTCGGTGCCGGTCACGGCGTTCTTCCGGGGGCTGTCCGAGGAGCAGGACGTCATTCTGGTCAAGGCTGGCGCCGGGTTGGACATCCAGCACCGCCGCTCCGCCCAGGGGCACCGGTACCAGACGCTGGGCACGATGCGGGCGCCGCACGACAGCCTCGAGCCCATGCTGGTCACCCTGACCAGTCGGGAGGCCGACGCGTTCCCGCTCTACCAGCACGCCGGCACCGAGCTCATCTTCATGATCGCCGGCAAGATGGAGTACTGCTGCGGCAGTGCCCGCTACCTGCTCGAACCCGGCGACGCGCTGCAGTTCACCGGCGAGGTCACCCACGGGCCGGGCGAGCTGATCACGCTGCCGATCCAGTTCCTGGCCGTCAAGTCGGTCACGCCGAGCAGCTAGGGCGCGGGATCTGCGCGACCGTTCGTCAACTGACAGTAGAAAAAGTCTACTGCATGTCGTAGCCTCCGGAACCGTCGAGAACCTGCCGACGGCCGAGGGGCCGGGTGCCGGTGGGCGCTCGGTCGGGAGGCGGGTGCGGTGTCGGCGTCGGAACCCGGGCGGAACGGAACCTCGAACGGCGCGTCGGGAGCGGCGGGCGCGGCGGGCAACGGCGTCCCGGGAGGCGGCCGGAACGGGTCGGGACCTTCGGGTGGCGGCCTGCGCCGCTCGGCGCGGTACTCGGCGTTCTCCCTGTTCAAGCACGGCCTGCGGGCCTCGGAGTGGCCGAAGGCGTGGCGCACCCACCCGATCCGGGACAGCTACGACGTCGTGATCATCGGCGGCGGGGTGCACGGGCTCGCGTGCGCCTACTACCTCGCCGCGAACCACGGCATCACGAACGTCGCCGTGCTGGACAAGGGCTACCTGGGCGGCGGTGGCTCCGGGCGCAACACGGCCATCCTGCGGTCCAACTACCTAACCCCGGAGGGCGTCCGGTTCTACGACCGCTCGCTGGAGCTGTACCGCAACCTGGCCACCGAGCTGAACTTCAACGTGATGTTCTCCCGCAAGGGCCACCTCACGCTGGCGCACAACGACAGCTCGCTGCGCACCATGCACTGGCGCGCCGAGGTCAACAAGCTCGAAGGCGTCGACTCCAGCGTGATCGACCCGGCCGAGATCAAGAAGCTGGTGCCGTACCTGGACACCTCGGCCGACACCCGCTACCCGATCCTGGGCGCGCTGTACCACCCGCCGGGCGGCATCATCCGGCACGACGCGGTGAACTGGGGCTACGCGCGGGCGGCCGACGCGCTCGGTGTGCACCTGCACCAGCAGACCGAGGTCGTCGCCATCGAGACGGCGAAGGGCCAGGTCACCGGCGTGCGCACGGCCGGCGGTCGGCGCATCGCCACCGGCACGGTGCTCAACGCGACCGCCGGCTGGTCGTCGCTGATCTCGGACATGGCCGGCGTCCGGATGCCGGTGCAGACCTCGCCGCTGCAGGCCGCGGTCACCGAGCCGGTCCGCCCGTTCCTCGGCGCCGTCGTGGTGTCCGGCACGCTGCACGTCTACGTCAGCCAGACCGACCGGGGCGAGCTGGTGTTCGGCGCCAGCGTCGACCCGTTCACGTCGTACTCGATGCGCGGCTCGCTGGACTTCATCGAGGGGCTCGCCGGGCACGTGCTGGAGCTGATGCCGGGGTTGTCGAAGTTGCGACTGTTACGTCAATGGGCGGGCCTCTGCGACATGACGCCGGACTACTCGCCGATCATGGGCCGCACCCCGGTGAACGGCTTCTACGTGGACGTCGGCTGGGGCACCTACGGCTTCAAGGCCGGCCCGGTCGCCGGCGAGACCATGGCCGCGACGATCGCCACCGGCCAGCCGGCCGCGCTGATCACCTCGTTCGGCCTGGACCGCTTCGAGCGCGGCGAGCTGGTCGGCGAAAAGGGCGCGGCAGCCGTAGGTCACTAATGGCCTGTGAGCGGTATTGGTCGCTATAGCGACCAATACCGCTCACAGGGTCTGACGGAGGAGTACCTGATGATCCAGCTGCCGTGTCCGTGGTGCGGGCCGCGCAACGTCTCGGAGTTCCGGCACGGCGGTGAGGCGGTACCCCGTCCCGAGCCGGCAGAGGCCACGCCCGAGGAGTGGCGGAGCTACCTCTACCTGCGGCGCAACACCCGGGGCCTGACCGAGGAGACCTGGTACCACTCGGCCGGCTGCCGCCGCTACTTCCGCCTCACCAGGGACACCGTCAGCAACCAGACCCGACCCGCCGGGGGCGCGCCGCGATGACCGACCAGAGTGTGCGCCCCGTGCCCGTGCCGGCCTCCGTACCGACCGGCCACCGGCTGCCCGTGCAGCCCGGCGAGGTGCTGGACCGGAGCCGGTTGCTGCGGTTCCGCTGGAACGGGCGCGAGCACACCGGGCACCCCGGTGACACCATCGTCTCGGCGCTGGCCGCCGACGGCGTGAAGGTGTTCTCCCGCAGCTTCAAGTACCACCGGCCGCGCGGCGTGCTCACCGCGAGCTACCACGACCCGGGCACCACGCTGCAGGTCGACGACGAGCCGAACGTGCGGGCCGGGCACCGGCTGCTCGCCGAGGGCATGTCGGTC
Source organism: Pseudonocardia sp. (assembly GCA_036272155.1). GTDB lineage: Bacteria > Actinomycetota > Actinomycetes > Mycobacteriales > Pseudonocardiaceae > Pseudonocardia. Next base: position 10,934 of record DATAZG010000155.1, on the reverse strand, counting down.
AGCTCGCAGAACACCTGGCCGTCGCTGCGCTTCGACGTGAAGTCGGTCAACCAGCTCGCCGGGCGCTTCCTGTCGGCCGGCTTCTACTACAAGACGTTCATGTCGCCGAGCTGGCTGTGGCCGACGTACGAGCACGTGCTGGCGCGGTTCGCGCACGGCGGCGAGGTCGGCTCGCCGGGGTCGGACCACGACTACTACGACAAGCGCTACGCGCACCCGGACGTGCTGGTCGCCGGGGGCGGGCCGGCCGGGATGGCCGCCGCGGTGGCCGCCGCCGGCGCGGGCGCGCGCGTGCTGCTGGTCGACGAGGACCACGAGCTCGGCGGCCACCTGCGCTGGGGCGACGCCGCCGAGCTGGCCGCGCTGGCCGAGCTACGCGCCGCCGTGGCGGCCGGCGTGGCGGACGGCCGGATCGAGGTGCTGACCGACTCCGCCGTGCTCGGCCGCTACGACGACAACTGGCTGGCTGTGGTGCAGCGCGGTCTGCCCGGTGTACCCGGGCGGCCCGGTGTGCCGGAGCGGCTGGTCAAGGCCCGGGCGGGTGTCCTCGTGGTGGCGCCGGGGCTGATCGAGCGGCCGTACGTGTTCGCCGGCAACGACGTGCCCGGGGTGATGCTGTCCACCGCGGTGCGCCGGCTGGTCAACCTGTGGGCGGTGCGGCCGGGGGAGCGGGCGGTCGTGTTCACCGCGAACTCGGCCGGTGACGCGGCGGCGGCCGACCTGCGCCGGGTCGGCGTCGAGGTCGCCGAGGTCGTGGACGCCCGGCGCGGTGGGGACGTGGTCCGGGTGCACGGCCACTCGTCGGTGCGCGCCGTGGAGCTGGCCGACGGGCGGCGGATCGAGGCCGACCTGCTGGTCACCGCCACCGGCTGGACGGCGCCGACCGCGCTGCTGAACATGGCGGGCGACCGCCCGGTGTACTCGCCTCGCGCTGCCCGGTTCCTGCCCGGCGGCGGCTACGGCGAGGACGTGCTGGTGGCCGGCGGACTGGCCGGCGACGGGGACCGGGACGAGCTGGTCGGGCATGCCCGCGCGGTCGGCGCCGAGGCGGCCCGCCGCGCGCTGGCCCGCCGCGCCGCCCGGCTCGCCCTGCTGCCGACCAGGGCGGAGCGGTCCGAGGGGAGCCCGGCCGGGCCGGTCGGCGGCGACGTCCCGCCGCTGCCCGAGCTGCCGCTGGACGAGCACCCGGCGCTGTTCCGGGGCCGCACCCATGGCATGGTCGACTTCTCCGAGGACGTGTCGTCGAAGGACATCCAGGCCGCGGCGAAGGAAGGCTACGACTCCGTCGAGCTGGTCAAGCGGTACACGACGGCCACGATGGGCCCGGCGCAGGGCAAGCTGGAGACCGTCAACACGGTGGCCGTGCTCGCCGAGGCCACCGGGCGCACCATCGCCGAGACCGGCACCACGACCTGGCGGCCGGTGCACGTGCCGGTCACCCTCGGCGCGCTGGCCGGGCGGATCTTCGAGCCGGTGCGGTACTCGCCGATGCAGCCGTGGCACGCCGGCCACGGTGCCCAGCCGCTGGTCGCCGGCCAGTGGATCCGCCCCGAGCACTACGGGGACCCGGTCGCCGAGGTGCGAGCCGTACGCGAGCGGGTCGGCATCATCGACGTCACCCCGATCGGCAAGCTGGACCTGCGCGGCCCCGATGTGCCGGCGCTGCTGAACCTGCTCTACGTGAACAAGTGGTCCAAGCTGGGCGTCGGCCGGGTGCGCTACGGCGTGATGTGCGCCGAGGACGGCGTGGTCTTCGACGACGGCGTCACCGGCCGGCTCGGCGAGGACCACTACCTGATGTCCACCACGTCCTCCGGGGCCGGCGCGGTCTGGGAGTGGGTGGAGAACTGGTTGCAGACCGAGCACCCCGAGTGGCGGGTGCACGTCACCCCGGTGACCACGGCGTACGCCAGCATCAACGTCGCCGGGCCCCGGTCGCGGGAGCTGCTCGGGCGGCTGACCGACGTCGACCTGGGCGCCGAGGCGTTCGGGTACATGAACGTGCGCACCGGGCGGGTGGCCGGCGTGCCCGACTGCGTGCTCTGGCGGATCGGGTTCACCGGCGAGCTGTCCTACGAGCTGCACGTGCCGGCCGGGTTCGGGGCCCACGTGTGGGCGGCGCTGCTCGAGCACGGCGCGGATCTCGGCGTCACGCCGTTCGGCGTGGAGGCGCAGCGGATCCTGCGCCTGGAGAAGGGACACCTGATCGTCGGGCAGGACACCGACGGCCTGACCAGGGCATACAGCGCCGGGCTCGACTGGGCGGTGAAGCTGGACAAGCCGGACTTCGTCGGCCGCACCGAGCTGGCCTGGCAGCACGAGCGCGACCAGGCCACCCCGAGCGGACCCCGGCTGGTCGGCCTCGCGCCGATGGACCCGTCGGTGGTGCCGCCGGAGGCGAGCCAACTGGTCGACGGGCCGGTGGGCGGCCGGCGGATCGTCGGGCGGGTCACCTCCAGCCGGCTGTCCCCGACGCTGGGCCGCGCGGTCTGCCTGGCGCAGCTCGACGTCTCGCTGGCCGCGCCGGGCACCCAGGTCACCATCCGCCTGCGGGACGGCAGCGAGACGCCCGCCGTCGTCACCGAGCACCTGGCCGCCGTCGACCCGGACGGCGCCCGGCAGCGGATCTCCTCGGCCGGCCCGGTGGGCCCGTGCCGCGAGTTCACCGTGGCGGCGCCGGACAGCCCGATCACGTTCGCCGCCGGTGCGTCGGCGGGGACGGGGGAGGTGCGGCTGGCCGACGCGTCGGGGCTGGTCAAGCTGGTGGTGCGGGCCGCGGTGGACGGGCCGGTCGGCACCGCACTCGGCACGCGGTTCGGCCGTGCCGTCCGTGCCGCCGAGGGCACGCTCGTGGTCGGCTCGGCGCCGGGGGAGTGGTTGGTGCTGTCGCCCTCGGGTACCGGGGCCGGGGCCGGGGCCGGCGTCGAGGGGCTGCGTGCGCGGCTGGTCGGGCTCGAGGAGCTGGTCAGCGTGGTGGACGTGACCCATGGGCGGGCCCTGCTGCGCCTGTCCGGGCCCCGTGCCGCCGACCTGCTGGCCAAGGTCTGCGCGATCGACCTAGCCGACGACGTGACCCCGAACGGCGCCGCGTTGTCGACTTCGACAGCCAAGCTGGTCACCGGTTTGGTGCGCGATGACGTAGACGGCGCGCCGAGCTACCTGGTGCACTGCGAGCGCTCCTCCGGCCAGTATCTGTGCGATGCCCTGCTGGACGCGGGGGCCGAGTTCGGCATCAGTACCGCCGATTAGGAGGAGTTCCGATGGCCTTTCCGAGCGACCTGGAGATCGCGCGGCGCGCGCGGCTCAAGCCGATCGAGGGCATCGCGGACGAGATGGGGCTCGGCTCGCACCTGCTGGAGGCCTACGGGCGGGACGTGCTGAAGATCCGGCTGGACGCGGTACAGGAGCTGGCCGACCGGCCACGGGCGAAGTACGTGGTGGTCTCCGCGATCACGCCGACGCCGCTGGGCGAGGGCAAGACCACCACGACGGTCGGGCTGGGCCAGGCCATGCGGCACATCGGTAAGCGGGCCACGGTGGCGATCCGGCAGCCCTCGATGGGCCCGACGTTCGGCATCAAGGGCGGCGCGGCCGGCGGCGGCTACAGCCAGGTGGTGCCGATGGAGATCCTCAACCTGCACCTCACCGGCGACTTCCACGCCGTCACCTCGGCGCACAACATGCTCTCCGCGGTGCTGGACAACCACCTCTTCCAGGGCAACGAGACCGGCCTCGACCAGCACCGGATCTCCTGGCGGCGGGTGCTGGACGTGAACGACCGGGTGTTGCGCAACGTGATCGTCGGGCTGGGCACCCGGTTCGACGGGATCCCCCGGCAGACCGGGTTCGACATCACCGCCGCCTCCGAGGTGATGGCCATCTTCGCGCTGTCCCGGTCGCTGGTGGAGATGCGCGAGCGGCTGGGCCGGATCGTGGTCGGTTACACGCAGGCCGGCACCCCGGTGACGGCGGACGACATCGGCGGCGCCGGCGCGATGGCGGTGATCATGCGCGAGGCGCTGAAGCCGAACCTGATGCAGACGCTGGAGAACACGCCGGTGCTGGTGCACGCCGGCCCGTTCGGCAACATCGCGCACGGCAACTCCTCGGTGGTGGCCGACCTGATCGGCATCCACGCCGGCGACTTCCTGATCACCGAGGCCGGCTTCGGCGCGGACATGGGCGCCGAGCGGTTCTTCAACATCAAGTGCCGGGCCTCCGGGCTGACCCCGGACGCGGCGGTGGTGGTGGCCACCGTGCGGGCGCTCAAGGCGCACTCCGGCAAGCACAAGATCGTGGCCGGTAAGGCGCTGCCCGAGGCGCTGCTCGCGGAGAACCCCGACGAGGTGCACATCGGCGGGGCCAACCTGCGCAAACAGATCGAGAACATCCGGCTGCACGGGGTCTCCCCGGTGGTGGCGATCAACGCGTTCCCCGGCGACCATCTCTCCGAGCACGAGGCCATCGCCGAGATTGCCGCGTCGATGGGCGCGCGCAGCGCGGTGTGCACCCACTTCGCCGATGGCGGCGCGGGCGCGACCGACCTGGCCAAGGCGGTGGCCGAGGCGGCCGAGGAGCCGTCCGACTTCCACTTCCTCTACCCGGACTCCGCGTCGCTGCGGGAGAAGATCGAGACGGTGGCCACGAAGGTGTACGGGGCAGCGGGGGTCGACTACGACCTGACCGCCTCCCGCCAGCTGGACACCTACGAGCGCAACGGGTTCGGCTCGCTGCCGGTGTGCATCGCCAAGACGCACCTGTCGATCTCCTCCGACGCGTCACTGAAGGGCGCGCCGACCGGGTGGCGACTGCCGGTGCGGGAGGTGCGCGCGTCGGTCGGCGCCGGCTTCATCTACCCGATCTGCGGCGACATGCGCACGATGCCCGGCCTCGGCAGCGACCCGGCCGCGCACCACATCGACCTGGACGCCAACGGTGAGATCGTCGGCCTCTCCTAGCCGCCGCTCTCACCCAGCCGCCCCGCCCGCTACCGCCCCCTCTCCGTGATCATCAGGACGTGGGGGTGGTTTGATCATGCGGCGGACGACCCTGGTGTCCTGATGATCACCGAATTCGGGACGGGGCGGGGCGGGCGCCGGGCGGCCGGCGTCGGCAGAATGCGCGGGGCACGGCGAGTGGAGGCGGGATGGGCGGGTCGGCGACGGGGCCGGCGGACGGTGACCGGCCGCTGCGGGACTACTCGCTGGAGGAGTACCTGGCGGCGGTGGCGGCCCGGCAGCCCGCGCCGAGCGGCGGTGCGGTGGCCGCGGTGACGGTGGCCTCGGCGGCGGGGCTGGTCGGCATGGCGGCCCGGTTCTCCGGCGAGCTGGCGGGTACGTCGATCAGCCCGGCCGAGCTGGCCACCGAGGCGGACGGCCTGCGCGCGGCGGTGCTCGAACTGGGCGACGCGGACGCGGTGGCCTACGCCGAGGTGCTCGCCGCCTACCGGGCGCCCCGCGAGCAGCCCGACCGCCGGGACCGGATCCGGGGCGCGCTGGTCGAGGCCGCCAATGTCCCGCTGCGGATCGCCGAGGTGGGGGCCCAGGTGGCGGCCGCCGGGCTCGAGCTGGCGCGCCGGGGCAATCCGAACCTGGCCGGCGACGCGATGACCGCCGTGCTGCTGGCGGAGGGCGCGACCCGCGCGGCGGCCGAGCTGGTCCGGATCAACGTCGAGCTGGGCGAGCTCGACCCGGCGCTCGCGGACCGGGCCCGGACCCTCATCGCCCAGGCTGCCGAAGCGAGCAACGCACTAATTGCCGATTAGGCAATTCCTGACCCAGAAATGTAACCGGATCAGGTCGCTAAAAGGCTGTCGCACCCGGGAAACTTGGTCATTCCGGGAGTTGATCGCTATTCCGGGCGCACTTTGGCAACAGTGTGTCCATCAGGGGTTTACAGTCCCGGCGCAGTGCCGCATGATGTACATCACAACAGGCAGGCCCGGGGAACCCGCGTTTTCCGTCGGGGTGGAGGCCTGGTCAACACCCGTGCGCATACCGACCTCGGTCGGTCGCATCTCCAGGACAACCGGATAAGTCGACCGGATGAGACGACCGGACGAGGAGTACCCGATGGCACCTGTTGAATCCGATCCGCCCATCGGTGGCCGGGCCACGGCCGAGGTCGAGGAGCGGCACCTGCTGAAGGCCATGTCCTGGTGGGACGGCTTCATGATCGCACTGGCCAACCCGGGCTTCCTGGTGGCCGCGCTCGGGGGCTCGATCGCCGGGCTCGGCACCACCGGCGCGCTCGTGCTGTGGCTGGTCTCGGTGCTGCTCGGCAGCTTCCAGAACAACATCTACGCCGAGCTGGCCACCATGTTCCCGGACAAGTCCGGCGGCATCTCGGTGTACGCCCACGAGGCATGGCGCAAGTACTTCGCGCCGATCGGCCCGTTGGCCACCTTCGGCTACTGGTTCGCCTGGTCCACGGTGCTGTCCATCAGCGGCCTGGTGTGCGGCACGCTGATCGCCGCCGAGTTCTTCCCGAGCGTGACCTTCGACGCCAGCAGCGAGTACTTCCACTTCAACCTGCCGGTCGTCATCGCCATCGTGATGCTGCTGCTGGTCTGGGTGTTCAACGTCCGGGGCATTCGCTCCACGGTGTGGTTCTCCTACATCACCGGCATCCTGCTGATGATCCCGCTGCTGGTGATGATGGTGGTGCCCTACCTCAGCGGGGACTGGCACTCGGCCAACATGAGCTGGGACGTCGGCAAGAACGGCGGCATCGCGCTCGCGCTGACCTGGCTGTACTTCATGGGCTGGTCGGCCTACGGCTTCGAGGCGTGCGCCACGGTCGCCCCTGAGTACCGGGACACCGCGACCGACACACCCAAGGCGCTGCGTGCCTCGGCCGCCTTCTCGGTGCTGGTCTACGCGCTGTTGCCATTGGGCCTGGGCGGCACGCTGGGCACCGACAAGGTGGCCGCGGACAAGACGGCGATCGTGTTCTACAAGGAGGCCTTGGACCAGCTCGCCGGGAGCGTGCTGGGCGGCGTCCTCGTAGTGTTCATGGTCGCCGGCATCGTGCTCACGATGAGCACCGCGACGCTGGACGGCTCTCGCGCGCTGTACGGCATCGCCAAGGACGGCATGACGATCAAATGGTTCGCCTATTTGAACAAGCACAACGTGCCGGGGCGCGGGATGGCTATCGACGCGCTCATGAACATTGTCCTCGTACTCGTCTTCGGCACACCCATCCTGATCCTCGCGGCCGGCAACCTGGGTTATATGGCAGCGCATTTCTTCGCGCTGTCCGGATTCGTCCTGCTGCGCCGGGACCGGCCCAACTGGCCGCGCCCGATCAAGCTGTCGGCGATATGGACCCCGATCGCGCTATTCCTCGCGGCGGCCAACCTGGTGTTCATCGTGTGCGGCGGGTTCATCTTCGCCAACGCGTACGGCTACGGGCTGAGCAAGACGCTGATCGGGGCCAGCGTGCTGGTCATCGCGCTGGTCCTCTACTACTACCGGCGGGTCGTGGAGGACAAGCTGCCCATGCAGTGGCGCGACTCCACTCCGGCGGTGCCCGGCCAGGCCGCCTCGGCCGAGGCGGGCTGAGTCGATGAGCGAGCGGAACCGGACGCCGTCGCTAGGGGAGAAGCCGTCGGTACAGGAGAAGCCGTCCGTGCGGGAGCGGCTGGCCAGCCACGAGCGGCCCGGCTCGCTGCGCAAGGGCCCGCCGATCACGGTGCGCTGCCCGTGCGGGGCACGGCGCGAGCTGGGCTACGGCGAGGTCTGGCGGTGCGCCTGCGGCCGCCGCTGGGACACCAGCCAGATCGACGCCGAGCAGTACGGGCGGCTGCGCCGGCTGCAGCTGCGGTTCCGGGTCCTGCCGATCTGCATCGGTCTGGCGACCTCGCTGGCCGCGCTGTTCTTCCTGTTCAGCCACAACACCTTCTCACTGTTCGTGCTGTTGCCGGCGGTGCTGATCGGCTGGGGCACGGTGCTGCGGCCGATCCACCGGCGCCGCTACGCGGCCGCGCTCGGCCAGCTGCCCCGGTGGGAGCTGCGCTCCGAGTGACGGCCCAGGCATGAACGAGCGCGAGAAGAGCTGGGCCGGGGGGCCGTTCTGGGGGCTCGGCTCTGACTGGGACCCGGACTGGCTGCTCACCGACCGGCACCGCGAGCTGCGGGACACGGTGATCGAGCTGTGCGCCGGTGAGATGCGGGCCAACGCGGAGCGCTCCGACGACGAGCTGCGCTTCCCCCGCCGCAACCTGGAGCTGCTCGGCGAGCACGGCTTCCTGTCACTCACCGTGCCCGAGCAGTACGGCGGGCTCGGCGGCGACCACCTGGCGTTCGCGCTGGTCGCCGAGGCGATCGCGCGGTACGGCTGCGCGTCCACCGCGATGTGCTACGTGATGCACACGGCGGCGGTGCAGGCGATCATGCTGCGGCCCACCCCCGAGCTGCTGGACCGCTACATCCGGCCGCTGAACACCGGGCGGATCGGCACGCTGTCCTACTCCGACCCGCGCACCGGCGGACACTTCTGGTTCCCGATGTCGTCCGGCGCGGAGCGGGAGAACGGCGCGTACCGGGTACGCAAGAGCTCGTCGTGGACCACCTCCGGCGGCTTCGCCGACTTCTACGTCATCCAGACCACCAGCCCTGACTTCACCGGCTACCACGACCTGTCGGTTTTTGTGGTGGACGCCGACGTGGTCCGGGCCAAGCCGTCCACCTGGGACGCGCTGGGGCTGCGCGGCAACCAGTCCGGGCCCGTCGAGGTGGTCGCCGCGCTGGTGCCGCCCGAGCAGCTGGTCGGCCCGGTGGGGGACGGCGCGGAGTCCAACGACGAGGTCGTCGACCCGTGGTTCCTGCTCGGCTCGTCCTCGGTGTGGAACGGCATCGCGATGGGCGCGGTGGACATCGCCAAGCGGCACACCACCGGCAAGGTGCACGACGACACCGGCCTGCGGGTGTGCGACTACCCGACGATCCAGGACTACGTCGGCGAGGCGGTGATCGACACCAACGCGGCCCGGCTGGCCGCCTACTCGGTGGCCGGCGCCCTGGACCGGGCCACCGACGGCAACACCCGCGTGCTGGCCCCCGGGGACACCGCGCGCGCCGGCTACCTGCACTGGTGCTGGCAGCTCAAGTTCACCGCCGCCAAGAACGTCACCGCCGTCGTCGACACGATGCTGCACGCCTGCGGCGGCTCCGGCTACCGGCGCGACCTGGAGCTGGAGCGCTACCTGCGGGACGGCAAGGCGGGCTGGGTGATGGGGCCGTCCAACGAGGTGCTGCGCCAGTTCGTCGGCCGCAGCGTGCTGCTCGGGTTCGAGTCGGTCGACTACTGGAACCAGTCCGTGGACACCAGGGCGCTGGCCAACGAGACGAAGAAGCTGGACGCCGCCGGCAAGCGCGCCCTGGCCGAGGAGCTGCTCGCCCAGGCCGACCTGGAGGAGAAGGAGGCGAGCTCATGACCCGGCTCATGAACGAGCTCATGACCGAGCTCATGACCGCGGCCGCCGCGCGACCCCGGCTGCTGCTGCCCGGGCTGCTGCCCCGCGAGCCGGGGCTGGAGCGCTACCGGGTCCGCCCCGGGGGGCTGACCGCCGTGCCGCTGGCCCCCGGCGACCGGCTCACCGTGCTCGACCCCCAGGGCCGCCAGGCCGCCGAGCTGACCGTGCTGCCGCCGGGCACCGTCGACTCGGGCGCCCCGGCCACCGTGCTGCGCGCCCTCGCCGAACGAGGTGGCGCCGAGGGGCCGGCCGGCGCGGCCGGACGCGCGGCGCTGGAGCTGCTCGCCGCGTACGGCGTGGGCCCGGTGCGGGCGACGGCGGCCCAGCTGTTCGGCGAGTGGTCCCCGGCGGGGGCGGCCGAGACGATCACCGCCGACCGGGACTCGGTCGCGCTGGTCGCCGCGCCCGCCCGGCGGATGAGCGTCGAGGACGAGGCCGCCAACCCGCCCACCGAGCTGCTGCTGGAGCTGCGCCGCGCGGTGCCCCGCCCGGAGGTGGCGCGCGAGCTGCCGCCGCCGCTGGCCGAGCCGGTGCTGGACAGGCGCATCGACGCCGCCACCGCGACCAGCTACGAGGTCAAGGCCGGCCAGTACATCCAGGTGATCGACGTCGAGGGCCGGCAGTGCTCCGACTTCCTGGCCTTCGGCGCGCGCCGGTTGGCCGACGGCGTCGAGCGCGGCCTGGACGCCACCACCACCCGCTACTTCATGGGTAACGCGTACCCCCAGCCGGGGCTGTACGGCAAGTTCTACGACGCCGACGCCCAGCCGCTGGTGGAGATCGTTCGGGACACCGTCGGCCGGCACGACACGTTCGGGCTGGCCTGCAACGCCAAGTACTACGAGGACATGGGCTACCCCGGCCACATCAGCTGTACGGAGAACTTCAACCACCAGCTGCGCGGCTACGGGGTGGCGGAGCGCGCCGGCTGGCCCGCGCTGAACCTCTTCTACAACACCGCGTTCGACGCCAACAACCTGCTGGTCTTCGACGAGCCGTGGTCCCGGCCCGGGGACTACGTGCTGATGCGCGCGGCCACCGACCTGGTCTGCGCGACGTCGGCCTGCCCTGACGACATCGACCCCTCGAACGCCTGGGTGCCCACCGACATCCACGTGCGGGTCTACCCCGCCGACGACCCCGCGAGGAGGACGTTCTCGATGGCCATCGCGCACCGCGTGACCCCGGAGTCGGAGGCGACGCTGACCAGGGACACCGGCTTCGCGCCCAAGATCAAGGCGCTGACCCGCCAGCTCACCGAGTACCGGGGCTACTGGCTGCCGTCCAGCTTCGACAACCGCGGTCCCACCGAGGAGTACTGGGCCTGCCGGGAGCGGGCGGCGGTGATGGACCTGTCCCCGCTGCGCAAGTTCGAGGTACTCGGGCCGGACGCGGAGGAGCTGCTGCAGGCCACGCTGACCCGCAACATCCGCAAGCTCTCGCACGGCCAGGTCGT
>DATAZG010000154.1:0-20065 GCA_036272155.1 Pseudonocardia sp. | reverse complement strand
CCACTACCGGCCTTGCGCAGCGTGGCCGGGGAGAGAGCCAGGGTGATCCGCCGGTTTGGCCAGTCCCAACCGGAGTTGACCACCGCCGCGCGCACCCGGTCCTTCGACTCGTGCAGCGCCGCGTCGGGCAGCCCGACCAGGTTGACCCCGGGCAACCCGACTCCGATGTCCGCTTCGATCTCGACCAGCCGGCCGTCCACCCCGTAGAGGGCCACTGACCACGCCCGCGCCAGCCTCATCAGAAGGCCGACTCGTAGTGCTGCAGGGTGACCGGGCCATCCGGTGGAGCGAGCACCGCCACCACGTCGAACCGGATCTCGCACCAGCGCACCTGGTGCATGGTCAGCCAGGACTGGGTGATCCGCCGGATCCGGGCGGCCTTGTCATGGGTGACCGCCTCCGCGGGCAGCCCGAAGGCCGTGCTCGACCTGGTCTTGACCTCGCACACCACCAGCCTGGCGAAATCGGTCGCGACGACATCGAGCTCACCGTCCCGACAACGCCAGTTGCGGGAGAGCACGACGAGACCTTGCCGCTGCAAGTATTCGACGGCAAGATCCTCGCCGCGTCTGCCGAGTACGTCCTTTGCTGCCACGCCTCAACGGTGGACCGCCGGCGGGCCCGGCGGCCAGCCCCATCCGCCAGCCTGTGGATAACTTCGGCGTATGTGGATAACTCGGCCGAAATCGGCCGCTCAGCCGAACGCCTCGCCCTCCGGAAGCCTAAGGTCGGGCTTGTCCAGCTCCTCGACGTGCACATCCTTGAAAGTGATCACTCTGACGTTCTTGACGAAGCGGGCCGGGCGGTACATGTCCCACACCCACGCGTCCGACATGCGTACTTCGAAGTAGATCTCTCCATCTGAGTTGCGCGGCGCGACATCCACCGCGTTCGCCAGATAGAAGCGGCGCTCGGTCTCTACCACGTAGGAGAACTGACCGACGATGTCGCGGTACTCCTTGTAGAGCGAGAGCTCCATCTCGGTCTCGTACTTCTCGAGATCCTCGGCACTCATGACTCCACCCCCCGCCTTGTCGATCCCATCACTCCACCGCTGGGCGCACCCGCGCCAGCGAACCTCGAACCGTGCACCCCCGAATTGTGGACCACAACGGCCGAGGAGCGAACGGCACCGGCACGACTGACGTTGACGAAGGAGTAACGATGTACCGGACTGGGGCCGTGCGCGGTCATCGCCGCGTCGTGCGCGGGGGTGCAGTAGCCCTTGTGCTCGGCGAACCCGTAGCACGGCCAGTCGCGATCCAGCTCGACCATGATTCGGTCCCGGGTCACCTTGGCGAGCACGGAAGCGGCCGCGACACAGGCGGCGGCCTGGTCACCCTTGGGCACCGCAAGGCTCGGCGCCGGCATGCCCTTCACCGCGAACCCGTCGGTGAGCACGTAGCCGGGCGATACGCTCAGCCTGGCGACCGCGCGGCGCATGCCGTCGATGTTGGCCCGGTGCACTCCACGGCGGTCGATCTCGGTCGGCGGAATGATCACTACCGCCCAGTCCACCGCCCGGCGCACGATCAGGTCGTAGAACCGGTCCCGGGCGTTGGCCGTGAGCAGCTTCGAGTCGGTGAGTCCCTCCCAGCGTGCGGCATCGCCGGGGCGTGGCACACACGCGGCCACCACGAGCGGGCCGGCACACGCGCCCCGGCCGGCCTCGTCAACGCCGGCTACCGGTCCGAGTCCGTACCGGTGCAGGGCGGACTCCCAGGCCCAGATTCCGGAGGACCGCCGGATGACCGCGCGCTGAGGCCGCGGCCACGGCACGGGTCGCGCCGCGACAGATCGAGCCATTGCCTCAACCGGCCGTATCGCGCCCGGCTCGCCGGCGTTGCCGGCCGCGCCGCCGAAGCCACCATCGCCGACCGGCGGTCAGCGGCACGGCCCCGATCACCCCCAGCGCCAGCGGCGCTCCAGGAGGTGCGGTGCTCGCCATGGACAGAGCCACCCGCTGTGGGTTGGTGTCAGGGATCGACTGGATCCGGGAGAACGGCAGCACCACGAAGCGTGCCTTGCCGATCACGTTGTCCACCGGGATCGGGCCGTGCCCCGGCACTCGGGAGTCGGCCGAGTTGTTGCGGCTGTCCCCCATGACCCAGAGTTGGCCGTCCGGCACCTTGATGGGGCCGAACTCGGACTGCACCGGTGGCCCCGCCTCGGGCAGGTAGTAGATGTACGGCTCGTTGAGGGGCTTGCCGTCCACCGTGATGCGGTTCTGCGCGTCGCAGCACGCGACGGTCTGGCCGCCGACGGCGATCACCCGCTTGATCAGGTCCTTCTCGTCGGGCGGCGCCAGACCGATGAGCGACCCGATCGACTGCAAGCCTCTGATCAGTGGATTGCTCGACGGCTCGGCCAGCTCGTCGCCGTCCTCCCAGCTGGTCGGACCACGGAAGACGATCACGTCGCCCGGGGCGGGGGCACCGAACCGGAAGCTGAGCTTGTCCACCAGCACCCGGTCGTCCTTGCAACCGGTGCAGCCGTGCAGCGTGGTTTCCATCGAGCCCGACGGAATTTCGTACACCCGAGCCAGGAAGGTCTGGATGAGGAAGGTCAACAGGAAGGCGACCAGAATCAGCATGGGCAGCTCGCGCCAGAACGTCGGGCGCCGGCGGCGGCCGCCCTTGGCCCGCTTGGGGCCCGTTCCGGTCGGGGCGGTGGACGGCCGGGCGCTCTCGGTCGCGTCCGTACGTGGCCGGTGGTGCCGCCCCGCCTTCGAGGGCTGGTCCGTTTCCGGCGCTTCGGGAGCGCTGGGGGCCTCGACCTCGCCGACCCGCGCGGGCTGGAACAGGTCGACGGATTCGGGCGACTCGCGCCTCGGCGGCGCGACCGCCGGCGTAGCAACCGCGGCCCGAATCCCGGAGGTGGAGCCGATGGACCGATAGGCGACCGGCCCACGGTTGACCGACCGGGTGGGCGAATCCATCGCCAACTGCTCGACCGAGAGTTGTCCGGCGGGCGTGCCGATGCCGGTCGGCGTCGACCCCGTGCCACCCGGCGGCACCAGCGACGTCGGCCCAAATGGCGACGCCGACCTGGTCGGCAGGGCCGTCTCGGCGCTCATCCGGCCCACTCGCTCGGAGCGCGGCCCGTACTGCCCTGGCACGCCCTGCCCAGGAGCGCCCTGCCCAGGAGCGCCCTGTCCGGGAGCGCCCTGGCCCGGAGCGGACTGACCCGGATAGGCCTGGCCGGGAGCTGCCTGGGCGGGCGCGGCCGCGCCCGGATAGGCCTGACCGGGCGCGGCCTGCCTCGCGGGGTTGAAGCCCGGCACGACCGGCGCGGAACCGGCAGCCGACCGGGGTTGGCCCGGTGCGGAGTCGGCGTTGCCCACCGGTCCGAGCGCGGCCAGCCCAGGGATAGGCACCCCGGGCGTGGTCAGCTCGGACGCGGCCTGGTCACCGCCATCCCGACCCGGCCCGACGTGCCCTGGGGTGCTCTGGCCAGGGAGCCCCTGGCCGGGCACGCCCGGACCCGGAAGGCTCTGGCCGAGCACGCCGGCGGGCGGCTGGCCAAGTTGGCGGAACGGGGCCTGGCCCTGGCCGTTGCCCAGCGCCGGGCTGTTCCCCGGCCGCTGGCCGTTGCCCGGCCCTTGGCGGTTGCCCGGCCCTTGGCCGTTGCCCGGTCCCTGGCCGTTGCCCGGTCCCTGGCCGTTAAGCCGCCCTTGGCCGTTGCCCGGTCCCTGACCGTTGCCCAGTGCCGGGTTGTTGCCCGGCCCCTGGCCGTTAAGCGGCCCTTGGCCGTTGCCCAGTCCCTGACCGTTGCCGAATGCCGGGTTGCTGCCCGGCCCCTGGCCGTTGCCCGGTCCCTGACCTGGGTCGTAGGCCTGGGCGGAGCGGTAGCCCTCGCTCGGCGGGAAGCTCGGGGCCGGCCGGTAGTCCGAGGCTGAGCCGGTCGCGGGGGCGCCGTAGCTCGACGGCCCGGCGAACCCGTTCGCGGGCTCGCCGGCGGCGCCTGTCGGGTCGTACGGCGGCTGGTCCCGCCGGTCGTACGGCGCCGGCTGACCGTAGGAAGGCGGGACGGGTCCCCGGCCGTTGGGCGGCGGCGAGCCCGGCGGGAACTGTCCGGAAGCAGGTGGCCGGCCGAAGGCGGGGGCCTGGTTCGGGGCGCTGGCAGGCGGCGCGAAAGGCGGCGGCGAGCCCGGCGGGGGCTGGCGGTGAGCACCGGCTCCTGGCCGACGCGGGGGCGCTGCCTCGGACGGGCTGTCCGTCACCGGCGGGCGGGAATGGCGGCCCGGGTACGGACCCGGCTGTGCCGGGTAGCCGGTGGAGGACCCGTCGGGCGGGATCGGCTGCCACTGCTCGGTCGGCGGGCCGGCGCCGTCATCGCTCGGCTGGCCGAGTTCGCGACTCGACCCGTTCTGCTCGGCCGGCGCGGGAGGCGGCGGCGCGCCGTTCAGCCCGGGACGGCGCGTGGGGCCGTGCCAGTCGGCGTGTTCGGCCGGCGGCAGCGCGCCGTTCCGGCCGGGCGGTGGCGAGCCGTTCTGCCCGTTGGGCGAGGCGTGCTGTCCTTGACCTGACCAGGCGGTCGGTGCGGCCTGACCCGCCGCGCCATAGCCCTGACCGTTCGGCCCAGCGGCCGGGCCCTGTGACCCGTAACGCTGCCCATCCGGCCCGACACCTTGGCCTTGCGGCGCGAGCCCCGATCCCTGGCCGTTCGGCCCGAGCCCGACACCTTGACCGTTCGGCGCGAGCCCCGGACCTTGACCTTGCGGTGCGAACCCCGGGCCCTGGCCGTTCGGCCCGAGCCCCGGGCCCAGGCCGGACGGCCCTTGGCCGGGGGCGCCTTGGGAGGCGGGATCAAAACCCTGAGCCCGCGGTGAGAATCCCTGCCCGCGCGGCCCGAATCGCGGGTCCGCGCCACCCAGCGGCTGCTGCGCCTCGGCCCACGGCGGTGGGGCGTGCCGAGGGGCACCGGCCGGACCGGGTGGAGCCGCGAAGCCGTTGCCGACCTGGCCGCCGTCAGGCGTACCGAGCCCGTTGGCAACCGGGCCCGACGACGTGGCCGAACCATTTCCCCCGCCCAGCTCACTGGGGGTGAATAAGTCGTTCGGCTCGGAGTCGTCCGACCCGGCCCGATGCGTGCCCAGTGCCCCGTTCATTCCCTCGCCCTCCGCGGAGAACGCGGCCAATGGGCCGACGCGACGGGCGGGCGGCCGAGGCTCGCCCGGGGCGTTGGGGACAACCACAGACACGAGGCTACGGCACTGCCCGCGTTTCGGTCAGGGTCAGGAGGCGGAGGGAGTATCGCGCTTCTCCTTGATCTTCGCGGCCTTGCCACGGAGCTCACGGAGGTAGTAGAGCTTGGCGCGGCGCACGTCACCACGGGTCGCGACCTCGATCTCGGCGATGTTCGGCGAGTGCACCGGGAAGGTGCGCTCCACGCCGACGCCGAACGAGACCTTGCGCACGGTGAACGTCTCGCGCAGGCCAGCTCCCTGCCGCCGAATCACCACGCCTTGGAAGATCTGCACCCGCGAGCGCGATCCCTCAATGACGCGAACGTGGACCTTCAGCGTGTCGCCGGGCCGGAAGTCCGGAATGTCAGAACGCAGCGACGTCGCGTCCAGTTCGTCCAGGGTGTTCATCGTGCAGGTCCGTCCTCGCGTGGGGAAGTGCGTTTCTACGTTCAGGTTGCCCGCCCGACTGGCGCCGGCCGCTCGCCGGGAGCGCACTTGGGCGCTGTCCGGCCGACCGGACCGGTGTGATCCGGCTCCCCGGCGAAGTGCGCGGGGCGGTGGCAACCAGTCCAGTGTGCCAGACGGACCGCCCCGGATCGAAACCGGACGGCTGGGCCGGCCCCCTTCAGACCACGGTGGGGCTACTCACTCGCCCTCGGCGCCGAGCCGTTCCAGCAGCTCACGGTCCCCCGGCTGGAGCGCGTCGGGGGGTAGCGCGGCGATCAGGTCGGGGCGCCGGGCGACCGTGCGGGCCAGCGACTGGTCGCGGCGCCAGCGCGCGATGGCGGCGTGGTCGCCGCTGCGCAGCACCTCCGGCACCGCGAGGTCCCGCCAGCGCTCCGGCCGCGTGTACGCCGGCCCCTCGAGCAGCCCGTCGGAGAAGGAGTCCTGGGCGGCGGAGTCGGGGTTGCCGAGCACCCCGGGCAGCAGCCGCGCCACCGCCTCGACCATGGCCAGCACCGCGACCTCGCCACCGACCAGCACGTAGTCGCCGATCGACACCTCGTCGACCACCATCCGCCGCGATGCGTCCTCGAACACCCGCTGGTCGATGCCCTCGTAGCGGCCGCACGCGAACACCAGCCACGGCTGCGCCGCGTACTCCCGCGCGACGGCCTGCGTGAACGGCCGCCCGGCCGGCGTCGGCACCACCAGTCGCGGCACCACCACGTCCCGCTCCGTCGCGTCCCGCTCCGCCACGTCGCCGTCCGCCGCGTCCCGGTCCGCCGAGGATCCCTCAGGCAGCGCGCACACGTCGTCCAGCGCCGCGCCCCAGATGGCGGGCCGCATCACCATGCCCGGCCCGCCGCCGTACGGAGCGTCGTCGACCGCCTTGTGCACGTCGTGCGTCCAGTCCCGCAGGTCGTGCACCGCTACCGAGATGAGCCCAGCGGCGATCGCCCGGCCGAGCAGCGCCTCGCGCAGCGCGGCCAGATAGCCGGGGAAGATGGTCACCACGTCGATCCGCATCGCGCGGGAATCCTGCCAGCCGCTACTCGTCGAGCAGACCGTCGGGTGGGGTGAGCACCAACCGGCCGGCGGCGAGGTCCACCGTGGGCACGATGTCGCGCACGAAGGGCACCAGCGCGTCGGCGGCGCCCTCCCGGGCCACGACCAGCAGCTCACCGGCCGGGCCGTGCACGACGTCGGTCACCGCGCCCACCAGCGCGCCGTCCGCGAGCTCGGCGCGCAGCCCGACCAGCTGATGGTCGTGGAACTCGTCCGGGTCTTCCGGCAGCGGCAGCTCGGCCGCGTCGATCGTCAACAGCTCGCCGCGCAGCAACTCGGCGGCGTCGCGGTCGGCGACCCCGTCGAGCCGCACCAGCAGGGCACCCTTGTGCCAGCGGGTGCCGGCCACCGTCAACCGGCGGCCGGCACCCAGCTCGAACACAGTGCCCGGGGCAAAGCGCTGTTCCGGCGAGTCGGTCCGGACCAGGACACTGACCTCGCCGGTCAAACCGTGGGCCCGGCCGATCCGGCCGACCACCACCGTCACACGTTCGGACACCGGCAGCTCAGCGATCGGTGTCCACCACGTCCACCCGGACACCGCGACCGCCGACACCGCTGATCACGGTGCGCAGCGCGGTCGCGGTCCGGCCACCTCGGCCGATCACCTTGCCGAGGTCGTCAGGGTGCACCCGGACCTCGAGCGTGCGGCCCCGGCGTGTGGTGACCAGCTCCACCTGGACCTCGTCCGGGTGGTCGACGATGCCGCGCACCAGGTGCTCGAGAGCGTCCACGAGGGCGCCACTCACGCCGTCTCCTTACTCTCGATGGCCAGTCGAGCGAATGCGCGCGCCGGACCACCTGTCGGTGAGCTAGCGCGCTCGCTCACTGCCCGCCTTCAGCGGCGGCCGCACCGGCCTCCGCCGGAGCCTCGGACTTGGTCTCAGCCTTGGTCTCAGCCTTGGTCTCAGCCTTGGTCTCGGCCTTGGCGTCGTCCTTCTTCGCCTTGGGCTCGGCCTTCTTCTTCGGCGTGGTCGCCGCGCCCGTCAGCTCGCCGCCGGCCTCGGCCAGTGCCGCGTTGAACCGGGCCAGCCGGTCGACCGGCGGGGCGGGCTGGCGCAGGGTGCCCTCGGTACCGGGCAGGCCCTTGAACTTCTGCCAGTCGCCGGTGATCTCCAGGATGTTCTTCACCGGGTCGGTCGGCTGGGCGCCGACACCGAGCCAGTACTGCGCGCGCTCGGAGTCAACCTCGATGAAGCTCGGGTCGGTCTTCGGGTGGTACTTGCCGATGGTCTCGATCGCGCGGCCACTGCGACGGTTGCGCGCGTCGGCCACGACGATCCGGTAGTACGG
Organism: Pseudonocardia sp.; assembly: GCA_036272155.1. Taxonomy (GTDB): domain Bacteria; phylum Actinomycetota; class Actinomycetes; order Mycobacteriales; family Pseudonocardiaceae; genus Pseudonocardia. The sequence continues at coordinate 12,075 of DATAZG010000154.1, read as the reverse complement.
TGCACGGATCTTGCCGAGCCTCATCAGCTTGATCTTGACTGCCACGGGTCTTGCTGCTCCTCGCGGTTAAAATTGCTCATTCAGGTCATGGACGTCCGAGCCGGCGTCGCCCGCGTGGGGAACGGGCTAGACCAGCTCGGTATCAACCACGGCGCGGGGAGAGGGTCCGGCCACGGCGCTCAGCCGACCATTGTGCCAGATCCCCCACGTGGACGGGTCACCAGCACCGGGTTCAGGCGTCAGCCCTGCTGCACGAACGGCCGCACCGTGACGTCCTGGGCCGCCAGCTCGGCGCGAACCGCCCTCGCCATCTCGACCGCGCCCGGGGTGTCGCCATGCAGGCAGAGCGACCGAGCGCCGACCTTGAGCACCGTACCGTCCACCGCGACGATCTCCCCCGCCGTGGCCAGTCGGACCGCCCGCTCGACGACCTCGGCGGTCGAACCGAGCAGCGCGCCGGGCTGTGTTCGAGGCACCAGCGTGCCCTCCGGGGTGTAGCCGCGGTCGGCGAACGCCTCCTCGACCGGCTCCAGCCCGGCCCGCTCGGCCGCCGCCAGCAGCTCGGACCCGGGCAGCCCCAGCACGGGCAGCACCCCGAACGCCCGAATCCCGGCGGCGATCGCGCCGGCCTGCGCGGTGTGCCGGACGGCGGTGTTGTAGAGCGCGCCGTGCGGCTTGACGTAGCCGACCCGGGTGCCGCTCGCCCGCGCGCAGGCCTCCAGCGCGCCGATCTGATAGAGCACCTCGTCGGCCAGCTGGCCCGGCTCGACGTCGATGAACCGGCGGCCGAAGCCGGCCAGGTCGCGGTAGGACACCTGGGCGCCGACCACCACGCCCCGCTCGGCGGCCACCGCACACACCCTGCGCATCGTCGAGGCGTCCCCCGCGTGGAACCCGCAGGCCACGTTGGCCGAGGTCACGACCTCGAGCAGGGCGTCGTCGTCGCCGAGGCGCCAGATCCCGAACCCCTCCGCGAGGTCCGAGTTCAGGTCCAGCAGCCCGCTCATTCGGGCACTCCCTTCATCGCGGCACCGCTCATCTCGGCACCGTTCATCTCGGCACACCAGTCATCGCGGTACACCGGTCATCGCGGTACACCGGTCATCGCAGTACACCGGTCATCGCAGTACACCGAGTAGCGCCAGCAGCAGCGACACCGCCGGCAGCAGGTTGTTCAGCTGGTGGGCGATGATGCTCGCGCCCAGCCGCCCGGTGTACAGCCGGGCCAGCCCGATCGGCACCGCGATGACCAGCAGCAGCGGCGTCCGGGTGAACTCGAAGTGGGCCAGCGCGAAGCACAGCGTGGTCAGCCCGAACGCCCACCAGCGGCGGTGTGCGGCGTGCCGCTCCACCGCGCCCCAGAGCAGGCCCCGATAGACGATCTCCTCACAGATCGGCGCCACCAGCCACACCACGAGGAACACCCCGATGGCCAGTGGCACCCCGAACCGCTGGCCCTCGAACAGCTCGGCGACCGCCGAGTTGGCCTGCTCCGGCCCCACCACCCGGGACCACAGGGCGGCCGCCGGAATGGTCAGCACCAGGCCGCCGCAGCCGAAGGCCAACCCCTTGGTCACGTCGGCCCGGTCGAACCGCAGGCCGAGGTCGATCCGTGGCCCGTTGCCGCGCAGCCGCGTGGCCAGCAGCGCCACCCCGGCGGCCAGCATGGTCGGCACGGTCAGGCTGAGCAGCAGCATGGCCGGCGGCGGATTGCCGTTGTGATTTCCGACATAGGGCAGCACCAGCAGCACCGAGGTACCCAGGAACACAGCCTCGGCGAGCAGGTAGGCCCCGAAGCCCCACCGGTGCTCCGGGCCGCTCGGCGCGGGGCGCGGCAGCGTCGCGATGCCGGCCCGGCCGGGTGTGTCGGCGGAGGCGGCCGAGGCGACATCGACACGGTCGGCCGCGACGGTGCCGCCGGCCGCGACGGCTTCGGAGCAGCCGGGCGGGTCGGCGGCGAGCTCCCGGCGCGGTCCGGGAATGCCCGACAGGTCCGATTCGGTCGAAAACGGCTCCCACGGCTCACGAGCCGCCTCCGGCGAACCGGATGTGCTCACACCCACCTCCCGCGTTGTCTGCCCGCGACGCTACCGGCCGGGATGGCGCAACGTCGTCGTCAAACCGCCGGAACCGCGATCTCGCGCATATCACTCAGCCGAGGGCTCAGCGCGGGCTCAGCCGGACCCCGACCGGTGCGAGCCGACCGGTGCGCTCAGGCGGCGGCGGGCCGGCCGTACAGGCGGCCGCGCAGCAGGAGCACGGTGGGCTCGTGCAGCGCGGTGAGGTCGGCTCTCGGGTCGGTCGGGTAGACGACCAGGTCGGCGGGCCGGCCCGGGGTCAGGCCGGGGCGGGCCAGCCAGTCCCGGGCGGCCCAGCTCGCGGCGCCGAGCGCGGCCGAGGGCGACATTCCGGCCCGGTGCAGCGCGATCACCTCGTCGGCGATGCGGCCATGCGCGATGCCGCCGCCTGCGTCCGTACCGGCGTACACGGGCACACCTGCCTCGACCGCGCGGCGCACCACGTCGTCGGCCGTGGCGTACAGCGCGCGCATGTGCGCCGCGTAGGCCGGGTACTTGGTCGCCGCGTCGGCGAAGCCGGGGAAGTTCTCCACGTTGATCAACGTCGGCACCAGTGCGGTGCCCCGTTCGGCCATCTCGCCGATCAGGTCGTCGGTCAGCCCGGTGCCGTGCTCGATGCAGTCGATACCCGCCCGGATCAGGCCCGGCAGGGCATCGGTGCCGAACACGTGCGCGGTGACCCTGGCGCCGGCCGCGTGCGCCGCCGCGATCGCCTCGACCAGCACGTCGTCCGGCCAGAGCGGGGCCAGGTCGCCCTCGCCCCGGTCGATCCAGTCGCCGACCAGCTTGACCCACCCGTCGCCCGCCCTCGCCTGCGCGGCCACCTCGTCGGGCAGCAGCGCCGGTTCGTCCAGCTCGACGGCCAGCCCGGGTACGTAGCGCTTCGGCCTGGCCACGTGCCGGGCCGCCCGGATGATCTCCGGCAGGTCGGCGCGGTCCTGCAGCGGGCGGGTGTCCAGCGGCGAGCCGCAGTCCCGCACGAGCAGCGTGCCGGCGTCCCGGTCGGCCTCGGCCTGCTCGACCGCCTCGGCCAGGCTGGTCGCGCCCTGGGTGCCGAGCCCGACGTGGCAGTGCGCGTCGACGAGGCCGGGCACGATCCAGCCCCGGTCGGCCAGCGTCTCGGCGCCCCGGATGGGCTCGGCGCTGACCAACCCGTCCCCGGTGACCCACAGCTCGGTCTGCCGCTCGTCCGGCAGCAGCACGCCCCGGACGTGGTACACCGTGCCGCTCACGCGCGCCCGCCCCGACTCACTTGGGCGGCAGCTTCAGCCGGGACGGGTCGAACCCGGCCGGCAGCTGGTCCAGGCCGGCCAGGCCGGGCGGCAGCTCGTTCAGGCCAGGGGGCATCTTCGACAGGTCGGGCAGCGCGGGCAGCCCGCCGCGCGGCCGGCCCTGGTTGGTCGGGCGCCCCTTGCCCTTCTTGCCCTTGCGGGTCTTCGAGCGGCGCCCGCCCCCGCCGAAGCCGAACTGGCCGGCCATCTGCTTCATCATCTTGCGCGCCTCGAAGAAGCGGGTGACCAGGTCGTTCACCTCGCTCACGGACACCCCGGAGCCCTTGGCGATGCGCAGCCGGCGGGAGCCGTTGATGATCTTCGGGTCGTCCCGCTCGGCGGGGGTCATGCCGCGGATGATGGCCTGCAGCCGGTCGAGCTGGCGGTCGTCGACCTGGGACAGCGCCTCTTTCATCTGGCCGGTGTTCGCGCCGGGCAGCATGCCGAGCAGGTTGCCGATCGGGCCCATCTTGCGGATCGCCAGCATCTGCTGGAGGAAGTCCTCCAGGCTCAGCTCGCCGCTGGTGATCTTGCTGGCGGCGGCCTCGGCCTGCTTGGCATCGAAGACCTGCTCGGCCTGCTCGATCAGGGTGAGCACGTCGCCCATGCCCAGGATCCGGCTGGCCATCCGGTCCGGGTGGAAGACGTCGAAGTCCTCCAGCTTCTCCCCGTTGGAGGCGAACAGGATGGGCTGGCCGGTGACTTCTCGAACGCTCAGCGCGGCGCCACCCCGGGCGTCGCCGTCGAGCTTGGTGAGCACCACACCGGTGAAGCCGACGCCGTCGCGGAACGCCTCGGCCGTGGCCACCGCGTCCTGGCCGATCATGGCGTCGACCACGAACAGGATCTCGTCCGGGTTGGTCGCCTCCCGGATCGCGGCGGCCTGCGCCATCAGCTCGGCATCCACACCCAGGCGGCCGGCGGTGTCCACCACGACGATGTCGTAGTGCTTGTCGCGGGCGTGCGCGACGCCCCGGCGGGCGACATCGACCGGGTCGCCGACACCGTTGCCCGGCTCGGGCGCGAACGTGGTGGCGCCGGCCCGCTCGCCGACGATCTGCAGCTGGTTGACCGCGTTGGGCCGCTGCAGGTCACAGGCCACGAGCAGCGGGGTGTGGCCCTGGCCGGTCAGCCACTTGGCGAGCTTGCCGGCGAGCGTCGTCTTGCCGGAACCCTGCAGGCCGGCGAGCATGATCACGCTCGGACTCTGCTTGGCCAGGTTCAGCCGCCGGGTCTCGCCGCCCAGGATGCCGACGAGCTCCTCGTTGACGATCTTCACGACCTGCTGGGCCGGGTTCAGCGCGCCGGATACCTCGGCGCCCTTGGCCCGGTCCTTGATCCGCGCCACGAACGTGCGCACCACCGGCAGCGCCACATCCGCCTCGAGCAGCGCGATGCGGATCTCCCGGCAGGTTGAGTCGATGTCGGCCTCGGAGAGCCGGCCCTTGCCACGCAGGTCGCGCAGTGCGCCGGTGAGGCGCTCGGAGAGGGTGTCAAACACGGTGACTCGTCGCTCCAGCTCGTCGTTCAGGTTCGGGCGGCCGCACGCTCGCCGATGCCCGTACCGGTACCGCCGGGCCGGGCGCCTTGTCTGTCGAGACTAGACGAGTGGCCCCGCGGTGCGCTGCCGCCGGTGGCTCGGCCGCGCGCCGGTGGTGACGCGAGTGGGTGACCGACGCCGCCTACCGGGCGGCCGGGGTCGCCAGCACGAGGCCGCGACCGGCCTGGCGGCGGTCGAGCAGGGTGACCCGGTGCCAGCCCGCTGGCCGGTGCCCCGCCCGCAGCCGCGTCACAAACGCGCCGGCCCGCCGCGCGTGCCGCTCGAAGGACGCCCGGCTGAGCACCCGCCCCCGGCTGTGCTGGCCCCGCCTGGCCTCGGCCGGCTCGGCGTGCACCCAGACCAGCTCCCGGCGGCGGAACGCGAGCATCGCCAGCGCGACCATGGCGGCCCTGGTGAGCGCCGCGGTGGCCGGCAGGTGCACCACGACCGGGCCGACCGCGACGAGCACGGCCAGCACGATCTGCATCCGGTACCAGAGGTGCACCAGGCCGCGGTACCACCGGTACGGCGTGCCGGCCGGCAACCGGTCCCGCAGCCACTCCCGCACCGGGTCGGAGTCCAGCACCACCGCGCCCGGCGCCGTGATCGGCCGCCGCGCCAACATGCTGCTCTTGCCCGCCCCCGGGATGCCCGCCACCAGCACAAACGACCGCTGGGACACCGCGAGGACGGTCGGGTCCTCAGCTGTCACAGTCACATGGACGTCAACGGCCGGGGCCGCCGGATCGTTCCACGCCGGAAGGGCCGGCACTGTGTTCGTGCCCTCGTTTCGGTCCGCGTTTCGGCCCGATTCTTTCGCCGAGCCCAACCACAGCGGGCGCTGACGACGCGGCGAGGCCCGCTGTGGTTGGGCTCGGCGAAGGGCTGGCGATCGGGACGGCGGTCACGTTGCGGGACGGCGGTCACGTTGCGGGACGGCGGCGGGGCGCGGCGGGGCGGCGGTCAGGGTGCGGGGCGGCGGCCGGGTTGCGGCGGAACCGCGGGGTCAGCCTCCATTGCGGTCGCCGTCCGGGTCCAGCAGTTCGGCGGGCGGGTGCCGGTCCTCGGCCCAGGCCGGGTCGAGCACCGAGTCGAGCACCGGGGCGGACGCCGAGCCCGGCACCGGGTCCCCGGTCTCGGGTGTGGCCCAGTGGGCGAGCTGGCGCAGGGCGACCGCGACGGCGGCCCGGCCGGCGGGGTCGGTCGCCATACCGGCCGTGCTGCCGGCCTCGGCCCGGCGGCCGCGCGCGCCGTCCGAGCCGGCGGGGGCCGACGCCGCTCCGGGGACCCGGCCGGCGCGCACCGCGCGGACCGTGTCCGCCTTGAGCCGGCGCTGCCCGGCGTCCCCGTACCGCTCCAGCAGCAGCTGGAAGGCGCGGTGGCGGGCGGCGTCGAACGGGAGCGGCCGGCCGAGCAGGTCCTGGGCGGGGTGCGGCGGGTAGAGCTCGGCGCAGGACACCAGGCCGGCCGGGATCGGCACGGTCGGCGGGTGCGCGGGGCGGCCGGGGACGGTGCGCAGCAGGTGCGGCAGCAGGTGGGTGTGCGGGCCGTCCGGGGAGCGGCCGTCGACCGGCGGGATGGCGGCGTATACCTCCACCCGACCACATGCGGTGCCGAACACCCGGTGCGGGCTGGCCGAGGCCACCAGGCCGGCCAGCCGGCCCCCGTCGGCGAACAGCGCCGCCCCGGCCGCCGCGCGCAGCAGCGCGAGCAGCTCGGGGTCGGCGGTGCGCACGCAGACGTCCACGGTCGGCGTGCCGAGGCCGAGGTCGAACAGCACCGAGGCGCGGTCGGCCGGGCGCAGCGCGGCGCGGTCGGGGCCGAGCTCGGTGACCTGGATACGGGCGCCGCACCGGGCGAACTCGGCGGGCAGGCACAACGCGACGGCGTGGTTCCAGTCGTCCCGAGGGCCGGCCGGCGTCTCGTAGGCCACGGGGCGCACCCCGGGCGGCGGGGCCAGCCGGATGCCGCCCCGGTCGGTCACCGCGGCGCCGGGTGCCCTGGTCACCGGCTCGCCGGCGCCCCTGGCGAACTCGGCGATCGCGCCCCGGGTACCCATGCTCCAGCTCGCGTCGGGGTCGTCCAGGTACTCCTCGACGAGCCGGTCCACCGTGTCGCCGACCATGATCCGAGGCTGCCACCCCCACGACCGCTCCGGCAAGGGCGGCGCGTTCCCCGGGGACGTCCCCGCCCCGGTCGACGGGTCAGGTGGTGGCCGCCACCAGCACCGCCTGCTCGATCCGGCGCCGGACCGTGCGGGGCAGCGACGCCTGGCCGTCCACCTCGACGAGGCAGAACGAGTCGACGACCGAGGAGCCGAGCGTCTCCACCTTGGCCCACCGGACGTCGGCGCCGCAGCTCTCCAGCGCGGCGGCGATCCGATGCAGCAGGCCGATCCGGTCCGAGCCGCGCAGCTCCAGCACCACGGCGCCGGTGGCCTCGTCGTCGAACCAGAGCACCCGGGGCCGGACCTGCTCCTCCAGCCCGACCGGCCGCGCGTAGTCGCGTTCCTTGCGCGCCAGCGCCTCGGTCAGGTCCAGCGTGCCGTCCAGCACCCGGATCAGGTCCTCGCGCAGCACCGCCGGGTCGGGCATCCGACCGAACCGGGGCGACACGGCGAAGGTGTCCACCGCGATGCCCTCGTGCGAGCGCAGGTCGGCGACGTGCACCTCGAGCGAGTGCAGCGCGAGCACGCCGGCCGCCATGGACAGCGTTCCGGGCCGGTCGGGCAGGGCGACCAGCACCACCGTCGGCTCGTCGGGACCGGCCTCGGCGGGCGGGCCCGCGGTGGCTCCCCCGTCGGAAAGCGAGCGCAGGTTGACCTGGGGCCGGCCGGTGGCGGCGGCCTTCGCGGCGAGCTCGCGGCGCAGCTCGTCCAGCGGCTCGGGATGGTGCATCGGCTCGCCGGTCATGGCGGCGCGGCAGCGGCGCACCAGGTCGTCGATCAGGCTGCGCTTCCACGGGCTCCACACGCCGGGCCCGGTGGCCAGCGAGTCGGCCTCGGCCAGCGCGTGCAGCAGCTCAAGCAGCTGAGGGTCGCCGCCGAGCGTCTCGACCACCCGGGACACGGTCGCGTCGTCCTCCGGGTCGCGGCGGGTGGCGGTGTCCGGCAGCAGCAGGTGGTGGCGGACCGTCGCGGCGAGCGTCTCGACGTCCCGCTCGGGCAGCCCGAGCCGGCGCCCGACCTGGCGGCCGAGGCCCTCGCCGACCACCGAGTGGTCCTCGTCGCGGCCCTTGCCGATGTCGTGCAGCAGCGCACCGAGCAGCAGCAGGTCGGGGCGGGCCACCTGGGTGGTCAGCCGGGCGGCCTGCGCGCAGGTCTCCACGAGGTGCCGGTCCACGGTCCAGACGTGGGCCCGGTCCCGGGGCGGCAGGTCGCGCACGGCGCCCCACTCCGGGAACAGCCGCCCCCACAGCCCACCTCGGTCCAGCGCCTCCACCACGTCCACCAGCGGGCGGCCGCAGCCGAGCAGGGACAGCAGCTCCACCAGCGCCGCCCTCGGCCACGGCATGCGCAGCTCGGGTGCGGTGTCGGCGAGCCGGGTGAGGGTGCCGGCGGCGATCGGCAGCCCGGTGCGCGCGGCGGTGGCCGCCACCCGGAGCACCAGCGCGGGGTCCTTGGCCGCCGCCGCGTCCCTGGCCAGCGCGACCTCGCCGTTGTGCTCCACGACGCCCTCGTCCAGCGGCCGCCGGACCGGGGCCCGGCGCAGCGCGGCGAGCCCCCGGCGGGGCAGCGCGGCGCGGGCCGCCCGCAGCGCCACATCCACCGCGTAGGCCACCGTGCGCGCCGCCCCGGACAGCCCCCTGGCCAGGTCGAACCGGTCCCCCAGGTCGAGCTGGGCCGCGATGTCGTCGGCGTCCTGGGCGCGCAGCACATCGCGGGCCCGGCCGGCCAGCCGGTGCAGCTCGGTGCGCACGTCCAGCAGCAGCAGCCGGGCCTCGGCGACCTCCGCGCCGGGGCGGTCGATCAGCTGCGCGGCGGCCAGCGCATCGAGCAGGTAGATGTCGCGCAGCCCGCCCCGGCCGTTCTTCAGGTTCGGCTCGACGCGGTGGGCCACGTCGCCGTTGCGCTCCCAGCGGGCGTTGGTCAGCTCCACCAGCTCGTCGAACCGGCTGCGGATGCCGGCCCGCCAGGACTGCCGGACGGCGGCGTTGACCTTGTCGAACAGCGCCTGCTCACCGGCGAGGTGGCGGGCCTCCAACAGGCCGAGCGCGGCGCGCAGGTCGGTCGCCGCGACCTGCACCACCTGGCCCGGGGTGCGGACCGAGTGGTCGAGCCCGATGCCGGCGTCCCAGAGCGGGTACCACATCGCCTCGGCCAGCCGGTCCGCGTCCGGTCGGCGGTCGTGCACCATCACCAGGTCCAGGTCGGAGTACGGCGCCAGCTCGCGGCGGCCGAGGGCCCCGACCGCGACCAGCGCGACGCCCTCGTTCAGCCCGATGCTGGCTGCCCGGGAGGCCAACCAGAAGTCGTGCAGGTCGACCAGGGCGCCTCGCAGTGCCTCCGGCGCCAGCCGGCGCTGCCCGGGACCGGGGTTGAGCAGCACCGCCCTGGCCCTGACGAGATCATCGGCGATGCCCGCCGTCGTACTCATCGAACTGTTCCCCCGACCAGTCGAATGATGGATGGAACGGAGTTAGAGCGCGTCACTACCGCGTTCTCCGGTGCGGACCCGGACCACCGTCTGCAGACCGGTCACCCACACCTTGCCGTCGCCGATCTTGCCGGTGCGCGCCGCCTGCACGATGGCGTCGACCACCTTGTCCACGACGACATCGTCGACCGCGACCTCGACCCTGATCTTGGGCACGAAGTCGACGGTGTACTCCGCGCCCCGGTAGACCTCGGTATGGCCCTTCTGCCGGCCGTAGCCGGACGCCTCACTGACCGTCATGCCCAGCACCCCGAGCTGTTCCAGGGCGCCCTTGACGTCCTCCAGCACGAACGGCTTGATGATCGCCGTGACCAGCTTCATCGGTCCACATCCTCCTGTTCCGTCCTCGCGGACCCCCGCATGACCGCCCCCGATGTCACGACCCCGATGTCCCCGCGCGCAGCCGAGCTGAGCAGGGAGAGGTCGTAACCGCTCTCCGCGTGTTCCGACTCATCGATGCCGGCGTACTCCACCTCCCGGTCCACCCGGAACCCGAGCACCGAGCGCACCAGCCAGGCCAGCAGCAGGCTGACGCCGAAGGCGTAGCACACCGCCACCGCGGCGGCCAGCGCCTGCCGGCCGAGCTGGCCGAGCCCACCGCCGTAGAACAGTCCGTCCGCGCCCGCCGGGTTCACCGCCACGGTGGCGAACAGCCCGATCAGCACCGTGCCGAGCAGACCACCCACCCCGTGCAGGGCCAGCACGTCGAGCGAGTCGTCGTAGCCCAGCCGGTACTTCAGCTTGATCGCGAACGCACACACCACACCGGCCAGCCCGCCGATCACCAGCGCCCCCCAGGTGTCCACATAACCGCAGCCCGGGGTGATCGCGACCAGCCCGGCGATCGCGCCGGACGCCACACCCAGCGAGGTCGGCCGGCCGTCGGTGACCTGCTCGTAGATCAGCCACGTGATCAGGCTGGCCGCCGAGGCGGTCATCGTGGTGGTGAACGCGTTGGCCGCCACCGCGCCGACCGCCAGCGCCGACCCGGCGTTGAAGCCGAACCAGCCGAACCACAGCAGCCCCGCGCCGAGCAGCACGTTCGGCATGTTGTGCGGCCGGAACGGGTCCTTCGGCCAACCCCGCCGCTTGCCCAGGATCAGCGCCAGTGCCAGCGCGGACGCCCCGGAGTTGATCTCCACGACCGTGCCGCCCGCGAAGTCCAGCGCCTTGAGCTGGTTGGCGATCCAGCCCCCGGTCTGCGCCGCGTAGCCGTTGAAGGAGAACACCCAGTGCGCCAGCGGGAAGTAGACGAGACAGGTCCAGAGCACGATGAAGGCCGTCCAGCTCCAGAACTTGGCCCGGTCGGCGATCGCGCCGGCCAGCAGGGCCGCGGTGATCACCGCGAACATCAGCTGGAACATCGCGAACGCCAGCAGCGGGATCCGGTCCGAGGGCGGGCCGACGACCGTCGCCGCGTCCCGCAGCCCCACGTGGTCCAGGCCGCCGAGCAGGCCACCCCCGATGTCGTTGCCGAACACCAGGGAGTAACCGAACACCACCCACAGCACGGTGACGATGCCCAGGCACATCAGGTTCATCATCATCATGTTGAGCACGCTCTTCGCGCGTACCAGGCCGCCGTAGAACAGCGCGAGACCCGGCGTCATCAACATCACCAACGCGGCGCTGACCAGCACCCATGCGGTGCTGCCCGCATTGATCACTTCCGTTGTGCCCACATTCGCCTCCCGAGCGTTCCGAGAGCCGAATGATCACACCCGGTTGCGGCCGGATCGGCAACGGGGCGATCGCGGTCACTCCATGGCGCACCGCGATCACCCCATCGCCTCCCATCCAGATCGCGTCAGATGGCGTCCGAGCCGCGTTCCCCGGTACGGACCCGCACGATCGAGTCGACCGGGCTGACCCACACCTTGCCGTCGCCGATCTTGCCGGTGCGGGCCGCCTCGACCACGGCGTCCACCACCTTGTCGGCCTGCGCATCGTCGGTCACGACCTCGATGCGCACCTTCGGCACGAAGTCGACGGAGTACTCCGCGCCCCGGTAGACCTCGGTGTGACCCTTCTGGCGGCCGTAACCCTGCACCTCGCTGACCGTCATGCCGAGCACCCCGATCTGCTCCAGGGCACCCTTGACGTCCTCGAGCACGAACGGCTTGATGATCGCTGTCACCAGCTTCATGTCCGGTCAGCCCTCCTTCGTGACGCTGGCGGCCGCGTTCGCCGCCACCTTGTCCCCGCCGATGGCGTGCTGCCCCAGGCCGGCGCTCGCGCGGCCGCCGACCGAGGAGAAGTCGTACGCGGTCTCCGCGTGCTCGCCCTCGTCGATACCGGTGACCTCGGCCTCTTCGTCCACCCGGAAGCCGATCGTCTTCTTGATGATCGTCCCGATGATGAACGCCATCACGAAGGAGTAGACCATCACGGACCCGGCCGCGATGGCCTGCCGACCCAGCTGGGTGAAGCCGCCGCCGTAGAACAGCCCGTCCTCGCCGAGCGCCGCCGAGTTCACACTCTTGGTGCCGAAGAAGCCGATCAGCAGCGTGCCGATGATGCCGCCGACCAGG
>DATAZG010000153.1:0-28912 GCA_036272155.1 Pseudonocardia sp. | reverse complement strand
GGAGAAGCTGGGCGGCGCCCCGGTCCGCCGGGTGTGCGTGGAGGTGGGGCGGCTGTCCGGGGTGGTGCCGGACGCGCTGCGGTTCTGCTTCGAGGTGGCCACCGCCGGCACCTCGCTGGACGGCGCCGAGCTGGACATCGTCGGGCAGCCCGGGCGCGGCCGCTGCCGTGACTGCGCGGCCGAGTTCGACACCGACGACTGGCTCGCGCTGTGCGACTGCGGCAGCGCGGACGTAGAGGTGCTCGGCGGCCGGGAGCTGCGGATCCGAGAGGTGGAGGTGGTCTGACATGTGCGCGACCTGCGGGTGCTCCGAGGGCGCGGCGGGCGTGCGGGTCATCGACCCCGCCCTGGTTGGGCCCGCCGAGCACAGCCATGCTCACTCCGATGGCCACGTGCACGGCCATGTGCACGGCGACGGCCACATGCACGCTGACGGCCATGGCCACGAGGCCGGTCACGAGGCCGGTCACGACTACGGCCACGACCACGGCCACGAGGGCCACAGCCATGGCCACGGCTCCGGTCACTCCCACGAACACGGCCAACCGGTCGCGGCCGCGCCGGATCCCGACCGTGGCCACACGATCGCGCTCGAGCAGCGGGTGCTGGCCCGCAACGACGAGCTGGCCGAGCACAACCGGCGCTGGCTGACCGAGCGCGCCATCCTGGCCGTCAACCTGATGAGCTCGCCCGGCGCCGGCAAGACCACGCTGCTGGAGCGCACGATCGTCGACCTGGCCGGTGAGCTGCCGGTCTCCGTCGTCGAGGGCGACCAGGAGACCCTGCTGGACGCCGACCGGATCACCGCGACCGGGTGCCGGGTCGTGCAGATCAACACCGGTTCGGGCTGCCACCTGGACGCCGAGATGGTGGACCGGGGGCTGCGCGCGCTGGCCCCGCCGGCGCGTTCGGTGGTGTTCATCGAGAACGTCGGCAACCTGGTCTGCCCCGCGCTGTTCGACCTCGGCGAGGCCGCCAAGATCGTGATCACCTCGACGACCGAGGGCGCGGACAAGCCGCTGAAGTACCCGCGGATGTTCGCGGCCGCCGACCTGGTGCTGCTGAACAAGGTCGACCTGCTGCCTTACCTGACCTTCGACGTGCCGGCCTGCCTGGCCGCGATCCGGCGGGTCAACCCGAGGGCGACGGTGCTGCAGCTGTCGGCGACCCGCGGCGACGGCCTGGCGGCCTGGTACGACTGGCTGCGCGACCGCGTCGGTCCATGAGTGGGCGGCCGTGGCGCTGCCGTACGTGCTGCCAGCCGGTGACCGGGACGCGTTCCTGAGCTGCCGGCGGGCGTGGGACCTGTCCGCCCGGGAGCGCGGCAACCTCGAGCCCCGCCGCCCCGCCGCGAGGACCGGCACGGATGCGCTGCTCGCCGCGCTGGCCGTCTACTACTTCCCCGGCATGTGGGACTGGCAGCCCCAGCTCGTGCTGCGCCTGGTGCGCACCGCGTTCCTCGACGCGCTGCCCGAGCGGCACGGCTGGGACGACGGACTGGCCCTGCTGGAGGCGTACTTCCACTGGGCGCCGGACGTCGACGACCTGGCCCCGGTGATGGTGACGACCGAGCTGGACGTGCGGGTCCCCGACCCGGCCGAGCCGGGCCGGGACATCGCGGCGCCGGGCCTGCGCGGGGTGCACTACCGGGACCGGCCGCACCTCGTCGCCATCGACGCGGCGAACCGGTACTGGCTGGTGGAGCACCGGTTCGTGCGCGGTCCGTGGCGGCCGGTTGAGCTGCTGCGGCTGGAGGAGCGGTGCCTGTCGTGGTGTTGGGCGTTCGAGCAGGCCCACCCGGGCGTTCGGGTCGAGGGCACCGTGTTCAACGAGCTGCGCACGGACGCCGAGCCGCCGGTCGTCGCCCCGGCCCGGCCGGCGCGGCGCGGGGGCCTGCCGCAGAGCGGGCACAGCTACGTCCGCCCGTGGTCAGCCGGCTCGGGGTCGGGGTCGGCCTCGCTGGAGTCGGCCTCGCTGCAGGAGCCTGGGGCTCCGGAGGCGCCGGGTGGACCGGAGGGGTCGGGCGGGCCGGAACCGGAGGTGGTCGAGGGGGAGCTGTTCCGCCGGGTGCGGCTGCCTCGGGCGCGGGCCGAGCTGGCCAGCTTCGGTGCGCGGTTGGCGGCGCAGGTGACGGCGATGGTGTCGCCCGAGGTGGTGCGTTACCCCACGCCGGCGCCGGGGCGGTGTGCGCGCTGCGCGTTCCGGGCCCCGTGCCTGGCGATGAACGCCGGCGCCGACCCGGCCCCACTGCTCGCCGCCGACTACCGGCCCCGTAACCACGACCCGGTCCCCGGCCAGCTCGGCGGCGGCACCTGGTCCACCGGCCGGGGCGCCGCGCCGCCCACCTTCGGCCGCCCGCCGAACTCGCCACCGTGACCGGGGCTGCCCGCCGAGGTCGGCACCTCACCCCCGCCGCACCCGACCTGGCCGCCGTCGCGGCCACCCACCCCCGCCGCGTGCGCCCGCGTGAACGTGCAGGTGCGGCGGGCTCAGCCGTGGGGCGCGTGCGGTCGAACCGACGGTCGTACCGTGTGCGGGTGACCTCCCCCTGTACTCGCGCGCCGGGTCGGCACGGTGAGCCCGGATGACCCGGTTCCTGCTGGTCGGCGAGCTCTGTGAGCTGACCGCCACCGCGCGCTCCACACTGCACCCGGTGCGGGCGGTGTCCCCGCTCAGTGGCTGGGTGGAGGCCACCGTGACCGACGGCGAGCTGCGGCCGGGCGCCCCGGTCACCGCCCGGCTGGAGCTGCCGCTGTCCACGCTGCGGGTCGACAACGCGCTGCTGGGCCGCGAGGTGGACCGGCGGCTGGAGGCCAAACGGCACCCGCTGGTGATCGCCGAGGTCGACCGGGTCACCGCCGAGCTCGACGACGCGACCGGTACCGGTACCGGTACCGGTACCGGGCACTACCGGGTCGACGGCCAGCTCACCCTGCACGGCGTGCGGCAGCCCCTCACCGGGACCGCGCGGCTGCGGGTGGGCCCCGGTGGCGAGCTGGCGGTGGCGGGCCGGGCGCGGCTGGACATCCGGGACTTCGGGCTGCGGCCACCGTCGATGCTCGGCCTGCGCGTCCAACCGGAAGTCGACGTGGAACTCCGCATCGTCGCCGAGCCCGTCACCTGACCCGCCACCCCCACCCCGGCAGGCATCCCCCGCCACCGCACAGACCACCCACCGCACAGACCCTGCACGGTCTGCCTCCGCAAGAACAGTCTGTGCCGCCGGGCGTGAACGGGGCACGAACGCTGTGAGCTCGCCGAGAGTGTGGTCGGCACCATATCCGCCGAGCCGGAAAGTATGGTTACCCTAACCTACCTTGTTGGCCGGAGTCGGGAGTCGAACCATGTACCAGCCGCGGGTCGGGTAGCCGCCATGGCCACCGAAACCGGGCCGACCGTGCCCGCCGCGATCGCCGCCGCGGTGTCGTCGGTGACCGCCGCCGCCGGCCGGATCCGGCGCTGGCCCTCGACCACGCCGGTGTCCCTGCACGCCTGGATGTGCGACTGCGGCGAGTACGGCGTCACCGACCGCCAGCCCGACTCGCAGCGCACCCTCGAGGAGCACCTGCGCGACACGGCGCACCCCGAGGGCGAGTACTACTACGGCTGCCAGGGTCAGCGCACGACGATCCGGGTCACCACCGGCGAGGACGGCGGGTTCGTCAGCACTCTCACGGACCGGTGACCGCGAGCGCGTCGATCTCGACCAGCATCTGCGGCGTCGGCAGCTCGACGAACACCGTCGTCCGGCTGGGCAGGACACCACTGGGCACGTGCTTCGCGACGAACTCCGCGTACACCTCGTTCATCTCGGCGAAGTGCGCGCGCGTGGTCAGGTAGACCCGGAGCATGATCACGTCCTCCGGGCTGGAGCCGCCGGCCTCGAGGATCGCGCGGATGTTCTCCAGCACCTGCCGGGTCTGTGCCTTGACGTCGCCCTCACCGACGAACGTCCCGGTCGGGTCCACCGAGCCCTGCCCGGAGACCTGCAGCAGCCCACCCTTGCGCACACCCTGGCCGAACACCGGCAGCGGGGCGGGGGCGTTAGGCGTGCTGATCGCGGTCTTACCGGTGCTGGTCTGGTTGACGGTCATGCGGGGCGTCCTCTCGACGAATCGGTGATGGGTCGCCAGCCGCACTCGCGGGACACCCGCTCGGTGACGGCCAGCAGCGACGGCAGCAGCTCGAGCAGCCGCTCGTCGGTCAGCACAATATTGGGCACGGACACCGACACGGCCGCCACCGCGCGCCCGGACGCATCCCGGACCGGAGCGGCGACGCAGTTGACCGACCGCTCGTTCTCCTCGCGGTCGTGCCCCCAGCCCTGCGCACGGACGATGCCCAGCTCGGCGCGGTAGGCGGTGGCGTCGGTGATCGTGTTCTCGGTGGCCGGGGTGAAGCTGACCTGGGCGAGCACGTCGGCCAGCTCGGTCTCGGGCAGGTCGGCCACCAGCACCTTGCCGGCGGCGGTGGAGTGCACCGGGGCGCGCAGCCCGATCCGGGAGGCCATCCGGACGTGGTCGTGCGACTCCAGCTTGTCGATGTAGACGATCTCGGCGCCGATCAGCTCGGACAGGTGCGTGGTGTGCCGGTGCTCGCGGTTGAACGCGGCCAGGTGCGGCGCCGCGATACCGCGCACCTCGCGCTGGTCCAGCCCGCGCGAGGAGAGCTCGTGGATCCGGGCACCGAGGTGGTAGCGGTGGCTCGGGTCGCGGAACACGAAGTGCTCGTCGGCCAGCGTGCGCAGCAGCCGCAGCACCGTCGTCTTGTGCACGCCGAGCACGGCCGCCAGCTCGTCCAATGACGCCGGACCGGTACCCAGCACGCCGAGGATCTGCAACGCTTTGCCGAGGCTCTGACTCACCGCCGCACCTCCCTCCGAGCAATACCCGGACCGCGCCGACCAGGCTCGCGCCGTTCGGCCTGCTGGGCGTTGACGACCTGCGGCGCCGATGCTACAACTCGTTGAGCACATAGCGCAATGCACGTTGCACAGTGCGCAATCTCGCTGCTCAGGGCGATCTGGAAGGCGCGATATGGGCCGCACGACCACCTCCACCAGCCGACCCGCCGCGCTCGCGGCGCTCGCCGAGCACCCGCTGACCGGGCTGGAGAGGTCGCTGCCGGCGGCGGCCGGCGGGCACACCGTGGCCGAGTTCCTGGCCACCCGCCCCCGGCTGTCGACGTTCAGCACCCCGCTGCTCACGCTGGACGAGGGCGCTCTGGAGCAGAACCTGGTCCGGATGGCCGCCTGGTGCGCCGAGCGCGGCGTCGGGCTGGCCCCGCACGGCAAGACGACCATGGCCCCGGTGCTCTGGGAACGCCAGCTACGGGCCGGCGCGTGGGGCATCACGGTGGCCAACCCGGCGCAGCTGCGGGTGGCACTGCGGTTCGGCGTGCCGAAGGTGCACGTGGCCAACGCGCTGGTCGACCCACCGGCGCTGGCCGAGCTCGCCGCGGCGCTGGCCGCCGACCCCGAGCTCACCGTGCACAGCTGGGTCGACTCGGTGGACACCGTGGCCGCGATGGACGCCGCGCTGGCCCCGGTCCACCCGGCGCGGCCGCTCACCGTGCTGGTCGAGCTCGGCGCCCCGGGCGGGCGGACCGGCGCGCGAGACGTGGCCGGGGCCCGCGCGGCCGCCGACGCCGTGCTGGCGAGCCCGTACCTGGTGCTCGGCGGCGTAGCGGGGTACGAGGGCGCGCTGGCCCACGACCGGTCCGCCGAGGGGCTCGCCGCCGTCCGCCGCTACCTGGGCGAGCTGGCCCGGCTGCACCGCGAGCTGGCCGCCGCCGGCGCCTACCCGCCCGGTGAGGCAGTGGTCACCGCGGGCGGCAGCGCCTACTTCGACGAGGTCACCGACGTGCTGGCGCCGCTGGCCGGCCCGGACACCCGGGTGCTGCTGCGCTCGGGCGCGTACCTGATCCACGACGACGGCTTCTACCGGGGCATCTCGCCGCTCGCGCCGGCCAACGGGGCACCCGGGTCCGCCGCCCGGCCGCTGCGCTCGGCGATGCACGCCTGGGTGCGGGTGGTGTCGCGGCCGGAGCCCGGGCTCGCGCTGCTGGACGCCGGCAAGCGGGACGTGCCCTACGACGAGGGGCTGCCCGAGCCGCAGCTGGCCGCCGACCAGCTCGGCGCGCCGACCCGCCCGCTGTCCGGCGTCATCAGCGCGGTCAACGACCAGCACGCCTTCCTCCGGCTGGACCCGGCGACCGAGCTGCGGGTCGGCCAGGTGGTCCGGTTGGGTCTGTCCCACCCGTGCACCGCCTTCGACAAGTGGCGGTGGATCCCGGTGCTGGCCGGCGACGGCACGGGCGCTGTCACCGAGGGCGCTGTCACCGAGGGCGCTGTCACCCAGGGTGCCGGCGACGGGGGCGAGGCGGACCCGATGGTCGTCGACCTCGTGCGCACCTTCTTCTGATGACCCGCCTCCTGATCCGGCACGCAGCCGTGGTGGACGGGACCGAGCGCCCGCGCTACACCGCCGACGTGCTCGTCGCCGACGGCCGGATCGAGGCCATCGCGCCGGCGCTGCGGCCGAACGCCGCCGACGCCGGCCGGGTGATCGACGCCGACGGACTGGTACTGGCGCCCGGCTTCATCGACATGCACGCGCACTCCGACCTTGCGTTGCTGCTGGACCCGGCGCACCTGGCGAAGATCAGCCAGGGCGTCACCACCGAGCTGCTCGGCCAGGACGGGCTGTCCTACGCCCCGGTGGACGACGCCGCGCTGGCCATCCTGCGGCGCAAGATCGCCGGCTGGAACTCCGACCCCGGCGCCGACGCGTTCACCTGGCGCAGCGTCGCCGACTACCTGGACCGGCTCGACACCGGCGTGGCCGGCAACGCCGCGTACCTCGTGCCGCACGGGGTGCTGCGCGCGCTGGTCTGCGGCTGGGAGGACGTGCCGGCCACCGAGGCGGACATCGCGGCCATGTGCGCACTGCTGCGGACCGCGCTGGCCGAGGGTGCGGTCGGGCTGTCCGCCGGGCTGACCTACACCCCCGGCATGTACGCCGGGTCGGCCGAGCTGCTGGCACTGTGCACCGTGCTCGGTGAGCTCGGCGGGTTCTTCGCGCCGCACCACCGCTCCTACGGCAAGGGCGCGCTCGATGCCTACGCCGAGATGATCGACCTGACCACCCGTGCCGGCTGCGCGCTGCACCTGGCGCACGCCTGCATGAACTTCCGGCCGAACAAGGGGCGCGGCACCGAGCTGGTCGCCCTGCTCGACGACGCCATCGCGGCCGGCGCGGACATCACCCTGGACACGTACCCATACCTGCCCGGCGCCACCACCCTGTCCGCCGTGCTGCCCAGCTGGGCCACCTCGGGCGGGCCGGACGAGACCCTGCGCCGGCTGCACGACCCGGCCGCGCTGGCCCGGATCCGCGCCGACCTCGAGGTGCACGGTTCGGACGGCTGCCACGGCGTCGTGGCCGAGTGGGACACGATCGAGATCAGCGGCGTCACGCACGCCGAGCTGGACGGCGTGGTCGGGCGGACCATCGAGTGGCTGGCCGGTGCGCGCGGCGTCGACCCGTTCGACGTCTTCACCGACATCCTGGTCCGCGACGACCTCGGCACCGGCATCCTGCAGCACGTCGGCCACGAGGAGAACGTGCGCGCGATCATGCGCCACGGCCGGCACACCGCCGGCAGCGACGGCCTGCTGGTCGGCGCCAAGCCGCACCCCCGGGCCTGGGGCACGTTCCCGCGCTACCTCGGGCACTACTGCCGCGAGCTGGGCCTGTTCTCGCTGGAGGAGTGCGTCGGCCACCTGACCGGGCGGGCGGCGGCCCGGCTGGGACTGTCCGACCGGGGCCTGGTCCGTCCCGGCTACGCCGCCGACCTGGTGTTGTTCGAACCCGACCGGGTCGCCGACACCGCCACCTACGACCGGCCGCGCAGCCCCGCCGCCGGCATTCCCTACGTGCTGGTGAACGGAGAGCTCGCCATGGACGACAGCCAGAGGACCGGGTCGACGTCGGGGCGGGCACTGCGCCGCCGCGCCCCCGGGGAGGTCCGATGACCCACCAAACCCGCGGGTCAGCCCCTGTGAGCTGGGAGGATGTGCGATGACGGGCTCTGTGACGACCTCCGACGCCGACGTGCTGGACGTGCTGCGCGCCGACCGGGCGCTGACCGTGGTGCGCGCCGACACGATCCCGGACGTGGTGGACCTGTGCCACGCGCTGGCCGAGGGCGGCCTGCGTACCGTCGAGCTGACCTTCACCACGCCCGGGGTGCTGGAGCACCTGGCCAAGGCGTCCACCGTGCCCGGCATCCTGCTCGGCGCGGGCACCGTGCTGACCGCCGAGCAGGCCAGCGGCGCGATCGACGCCGGCGCGCGGTTCCTGGTCACGCCCGGGCTCCGGCCGGCGGTGGCCGAGGTGGCCGTGCGCGCCGGCGTCCCGGTGTTCCTCGGCGCGTTCACCCCGACCGAGGTGGCCCAGGCGCTGGACCTCGGCTCGGCGGCGGTGAAGATCTTCCCCGCCGGCCGGATGGGGCCGGGTTACCTGAAGGACCTGCGCGGCCCGTACCCCGGCGTGCAGCTGCTGCCCTCCGGCGGAGTCACGACGGAGAACGCCGCCGCGTTCCTGGACCAGGGCGCGCTGGCCGTGTGCGCCGGCACCGGCGTCGTGCCCCCGGCCACCGTGGCGGCCGGCAACTGGTCCGAGATCACCGACCGCGCCCGCACCTTCGCGGCCGCCCTGACCACGCATCGGGAGCGCTGATGGGCACCTTCTTCACCTGGCTGCACCACTCCACACCGGGCCTGCTCACCCTCGCGGTGCTCAGCGTCGCCGTGCTGCTGCTCATGATCATCAAGTACAAGGTGGAGCCGTTCATCGCGCTGATCGTGGTCAGCGTGCTGGTCGCGCTGGCCGGCGGGGTGTCCATCGCGGATCTGGTCGGCACGCCGATCAAGTCGTCCGCCTCGCTGCTGGAGACCGGTTTCGGCAGCATCCTCGGGCACATCGCGCCGATCATCGGGCTGGGCACCGTGCTCGGCGCGGTGATGGAGCGCTCCGGCGGCGCCGACGTGCTCACCACCCGGCTGCTCGCGCTGTTCGGCCCCAAGGGCGCGCCGCTGGCGATGGGCCTGACCGGGTTGATCCTGGGTATCCCGGTGTTCTTCGACATCGGCATCTTCGTGGTCGCGCCGCTGGTCTGGGTGGCGGCGAAGCGCGGTGGGCGCTCGCTCGTGCTGTACGCGATGCCGATGCTCGCCGGGCTGTCCATGACGCACGCGTTCCTGCCGCCGCACCCCGGGCCGGTGGCGGCCGCCGGACTGCTGCACGTCAGCCTCGGCTGGCTGATCATCATGGGCCTGGCCTGCGGCATCCCCGCCTGGCTGGTGGCCGGCGTGTGGTGGGGCTCCTTCATCGGCCGGCGGATCTTCATCGAGGTCCCCGCCGACATGGTGGCGGCCGAGCAGGACCGGGGCGGGATCGGGCCCGGTCGGGATGGCGAGCTGCCCGACGGGGGCGGCGACTCCCCCGGCGGCGGTTCCGGGGGCGGCGTTCCGGTCGGCAGCGGTGGTTCGGGGGGCGGCGTCTCGGTCGCCAGCGGCGGTACGACGACGCTGGCCCCTATCCGGCCACCGTCCCTCGGCTTGATCAACTTCATCATCCTGGTGCCGATGCTGCTGATCCTGGGCGCCACGGTCGGCGGGATCGCCCTGCCGGCCGACTCGGGGCTGCGGCCCGCGCTGCTGTTCCTGGGTACGCCGGCGATCGCGCTGACCATCGCCGTGCTGCTGGCCATGTACCTGCTGGGCATCCGGCGCGGCACCACGGTCAGCGAGCTCGGCCAGATCACCGGCGACTCGCTCAAGCCGATCGGCATGATCCTGCTCGTCGTCGGCGCCGGCTCGTTCTTCGGCGCGGTGCTGCGGGCGACCGGGGTCGGCGACGCGCTGTCCCACTCGCTCACCGCGGGCGGCATGCCGGTGATCGTGGCGGCGTACCTGATCAGCTGCGCGCTGCGGCTGGCGCAGGGCTCGGCGACGGTCGCCATCGTCACCACGGCCGGCATCATCGAGCCGCTGGTGTCCGCCGGGGGCTACTCGCAGGCGCAGGTGGCGCTGATCGTGATCGCGGTGTCCGCCGGGTCGATCATCGCCAGCCACGTGAACGACGGCGGCTTCTGGATCGTCGCGCGCTACTTCAACATGTCGGTCAAGGACACCCTCAAGACCTGGACCACGCTGGAGACGATCCTGTCGGTGGTCGGGTTCGCGGCGTCCGGAGTCCTCTGGGCAGTCGTCTAACCCGCGCACGCGCCGCTCGCGGACCGCGCCCTGCCCTGGTCAGGCGCGGGCGCGGTCCTGGGCGGCGGCCACCGCGACCTGGCCGAGGCTGATGCCGGCGTCGTTCGGCGGCACCCGGTGGTGGGTGAGCACCGTGAAACCGTCGGCCCGCAGCCGCGCCACCAGCCGCTCGGTCAGCACCATGTTCTGGAAGACCCCGCCGGACAGCGCCACGGTGTCCAGCCCCGTCTCCACCCGACCCGCCGTGCACGCCCTGGCCAGCACGTCCACCACACCGTTATGGAACCGCGCCGCCACCACACCGATGCCGACCCCGGCGGCCATGTCGTCGACCACCGCCCGGACCAGGTCGGCCCCCCGGATCAGCGGCCAGTCCAGCCGCGCCGGGTAGCCGCCCCGCTCGGCCGGGTCCACCCGCTGCTCCAGCTCGATCGCCGCCTGGCCCTCGTAGTTGACCCGGTCACGCAGCCCGACCAGCGCCGCCACCGCGTCGAACAGCCTGCCGGCGCTGCTGGTCAGCGGGGCATTGACGGCGCCGGTGGGGGCGGCGTCGAGCAGCGTCGCGAGCTGGTCCCAGCGCCGCCCCTGCCGGCCGGCCAGCGCGGCGGCCCCCGCCGGGCAGACCCCTGCCCCGAAGCCCGCCCGCAGGTACGCCGCCGCCATCCGCCACGGCTCCCGGACCGCGGCCGCCCCGCCCGGCATCGGCACCGGCTCCAGGTGCGCCAGCCGGCGGAACTCCAGCAGCGACGCCACCATCAGCTCGCCGCCCCACAGGGTGCCGTCGGTGCCGTAGCCCAGCCCGTCGCACGCCACGCCGAGCACCGGGCCGGCCACCCCGTTGTCGGCCAGGCAGGAGGCGAGGTGCGCGTGGTGGTGCTGCACACCGATCAGCTCGACCGGCCTTTCGTCGTCGCTGTCCGCCCGGTCCAGCGCGTACTTCGTGGACAGGTACTCCGGGTGCAGGTCGTGTGCCAGCACCGCCGGGACCACGTCGAACAGCTGCTGGAAGTGCGCGATGCCGGCGGTGTACGAGCGCAGCGTCTCGTAGTTCTCCAGGTCGCCGATGTGCTGCGACAGCATCGCGTGCGTGCCCCTGGCCAGGCAGAACGTGCTCTTCAGCTCGGCGCCGCAGCCCAGGATCGGGCGCGGGGCCGGCCACGCCAGGGACAGCGGCTCCGGCGCGTAGCCCCGGGAGCGGCGGATCGGCATGGCGCGCCCGGCCACCACCCGCAGCACCGAGTCGTCGGCCCGCATGTGGATCGGCCGGTCGTGGGTGAGGAACGCGTCGGCGATGGGGGCGAGGCGCGCCGAGGCGTCCCCGTCCTCGAACGCGATCGGCTCGTCGGACACGTTTCCGCTGGTCAGCACGATCGGCTCGGCCAGCTCGGCGGCCAGCAGGTGGTGCAGCGGCGTGTAGGGCAGCAGCACGCCGAGGTAGGCGTTGCCCGGCGCCACCTGGCTGGCCAGCGCCGGCGCCGGCCCCGGCCCGGCTTCTCCCGCGGCCGCCTCCCCCGCGCCGGCACCGCTGGCCCGGGGCAGCAGCACGATCGGCCGGCGGCGGGAGGTGAGCAGCTCGGCGGCCACCCCGTCGACGTCGACCAGCACGCGCGCCGCGGCCAGGTCGGCGACCAGCAGCGCGAACGGTTTGTCCTCCCGGTGCTTGCGGGCACGCAGCCGGGCCACCGCCGCCTCGCCGACCGGGCCCGTGGCCAACGTGGCCAGGTGGAAGCCGCCCAGCCCCTTGATCGCCAGGATCCGCCCGGCCCGCAACGCCGCCACCGCTCCGGCCACGGGATCCCCGGACCCGCTGTCGCCCGTGGCCGTGTCCACCAGTCGCAGCGTCGGCCCGCAGGCGGGACAGCAGACCGGCTGCGCATGGAACCGCCGGTCCGCCGGGTCGTGGTACTCCGCCGCGCAGCCCGGGCACATCGGGAAACCGGCCATCGTGGTGGCCGCCCGGTCGTAGGGCACCCCGGTCACGATGGTGAAGCGGGGGCCGCAGTTGGTGCAGTTCAGGAAGGGGTACCGGTAGCGGCGGTCGGCGGGGTCGGCCAGCTCGGCGAGGCAGTCGGCGCAGGTGGCGGTGTCCGGGGAGATCAGCGTGGCGCGGCGGCCGGTGGCGGTGCTGGCGACGATGGCAAAGCCGGCCGGTCCACCGATCACCGGGATCCCGGTCGCCTCCACCCGCTCCACCACCGCGAGCGCAGGCGGGTGCTCGGAGAGCTCGGCGACGAACTTGCGCACCGAGTCGGCGTCGCCCTCGGCCTCCAGCAGCACCCCGGACTCGTCGTTGCCGACGTGGCCCGACAGCCCGAGCGAGCCGGCCAGCCCGTGCACGAACGGCCGGAAGCCGACCCCCTGCACGATGCCGGCCACCCGCACCCGGACCCGCACCCTCGACACCGCGCGGGACCTCAGGCGCCGGCGAGCGCGAGCTGGGTGAGCTCCCAGAGCACGTGGTACGTGGTCGTCTGGGCCTCCTGGATCCGGTGCACCGAGTCGGACGGCATCACGAACAGGAAGTCGATCTCGCCGCGCTCGGCTGCCTCCGCCATCGGGCCGCCGGAGTAGCCGGCCAGTCCGACGGTGAGCATGCCCAGCCGGTGGGCCTCGACGAACGCGCGCAGCACGTTGCGCGAGCCGCCGCTGGTGGACAGGCCGACCGCGATGTCCCCGGCCCGCCCCGACGCGGCCAGCGGGCGGGCGAACACCACCTCGAACGACACGTCGTTGGCCAGCGCGGTCAGCGTGGCGACGTCCCTGGTCAGCGACATCGCGGGGAGCGGCCGGCCCCCGCCGGAGGGGTTCAGGAACTGCCCGGCGACGGACTCCGCGTCCGTGCTGCTGCCGCCGTTGCCGAAGCTGAACAGCCGGCCGCCGGCGGCGAACCGCTGGGCCATCGCGGTCGCGCAGGCGGCGATCCGGTCGGCCTCGGCGGTCAGCAGCTCGGCCCGCACCCGCTCGATCTCGGCGACCTTGTCCCTGGTGGAGCGAGCCACGTCGGCCAGCACCGAGTCGAGCGCGGCGGGTGTGCCCTCGGCGCCGGGCTCGTCCGCGCTGTACAGGAACGGGTACAGCGACTCGACGCCGGTCACCGCGCACCAGCCGGCCGGAAGGCGGACGCGTCCACCCGCGCGATGGCCTCCTTGGCGTGCACCAGCACGACGTCGCCGACACCCGCGTCCACCAGCGCGATGCTGACCTCCTCGAACGTGCCGGCCTCGGTGGCCACCAGCGCGAGCTCGTCGCGGCGCAGCTCGGTGATCCGGACCGGCACCGCCTCGTCCGAGCACGTGATGCACACGTCGCCGACGCAGTGCGCCGGCCCGGCTTCGGCGGCACCAGGTCGAGCAGCGGGCCCCGCGCCGAGGGGGCCGATGTCCACCGGTCCGGTCATGCCAGCACCCCGGGCTGCTCGGCGAACACGTGTACCAGCTCCCACAGCACGTGGTAGGTCGTCACCTGCACCTCCTTGACCACCAGCGGGTCGGCCGAGCGCACCACCAGCGTGTGCTCGGCGAGCCCCTCCCCGGCGATCCGGCCCCCGTCGCCCCCGAGCAGTGCCACGGTCAGCAGCCCGGCGGCCCGGGCGGCCGCGACGGCGTCGGCCAGCTCGTCGCCGCCGTCGGCCGCGATGGCCAGCGCGATGTCGGCCGGCTCGGCCAGCAGCGCGAGCTGGCCGGCCAGGTTCGGACCGGTCAGCGCGAACGCCGGCAGCGCCCGCTTGCCCACGATCACCGGGTGCACGAACTCGACCACCACGTGCGCCGCGTCGCTGCCCGCCCCGCCGCTGCCGAAGACGACCAGCCGGCCGCCCCGGTGGAACCGCCGGGCCATCGCGTGACAGGCCGCCGCGATCGCCTCCGCGTCACCCGCCAGCGCGTTCGCGGGCCCCGATCGGCGGCTGAACGCTTCTGTCGTCCGGCTCGCCGGGATCGTGCCGAGCGTGCCCATGGACGTGCCCATGGGCGGGCTCGTGAGCTTCGCCGTGGACGTGCCCGTGGGCTTCGCCGTGGACATGGCCGTTTCCCTCCCCCCGGTCCGGGCAGCCGAGCTCGGCCCCGGGCGGGACCCCGGTCGTGGTGAGCCGCTGGTAGCGGTCACGGAACACGTGCAGGGTCTGGTGCGTGGCCTCCAGCAGCACCGCCTGGCGATTCAGGTCGGCAATACCCGCCGAGGTCACCTGATAGGTGCGGCGGGCCGGCCCGGCGTCCGAGGTCTGCCAGCTGGACCGCACCAGTCCGTTGCGCTCCAGACCGCGCAGCGAGCGGTACACCGCGCCGGCGTCACCATCCACGACGTGCAGCTCGCGCAGCCGGCTGACCAGGTCGTAGCCGTGGTCGGACCGCTCACGGAGCAACAGCAGCAAACACGGTTGAAGGAAGTTCCTCGGTTCGCACTCGCCCATGTTGCGCCCCGTCGCGCCGACATTATGGAGACCGAGCGTCTCACCATGTGCGGCAGGTCACAAGGGCTGCGGCAAACGGTGGCCGATCCGCCGCTCAGTGCGCCTCGGCGAGCGCCGGGCGGCGCGAGCTATAGCGGGTGACCTGCTCAAACGCGTGGCCGGCCCGCAGCACCGCGAGGTCCGCCCTGTGCGGCCCGACGATCTGCAGACCCACGGGCAACCCGTCCGGGGTGAAGCCCGCCGGTACCGACAGCGCCGGGCAGCCGGTGACCGAGATGAGGAACGCGGACGCCATCCAGTCCAGGTAGTTGGCGGTCGGCTCACCGCCCACCTCGGTCGGGTAGCGCCACTCCACCGGGAACGGCGTGACCTGGCTGACCGGGGCGAGCAGCAGGTCGTACTCGCCGAAGAACTCGCGGACCCGGTGGTAGAGCTGGGTGTGCTTGGCCTCGGCGCGCGCCACGTCGGCGCCGGACAGCCGCCGACCCTCGTCGATGTTGCCCAGCAGCTGTGGGCTGAACCCCTCCGGCTGGGCGGTGGCCAGCCGGCCGAACGACATGGCCATCCGCCAGGCCCGCAGGGTGCGGAACACCTCGTCGGCGCCGGTCAGGTCGGGACAGGCCGGCTCGACCGAGGCGCCCAGCTCGGCGAACACCTTCGGCGCCGACTCCAGCGCGGCTGACACCTCCCGGTCCACCCGCACCCGGCCGCCCAGGTCGGGCGCCCAGGCCACCCGCAGTCCGGTCAGCGGGATCGCCGGAGTGCCGGGGCGCGCCAGCTCGGCCAGTTCGGGGCCGAGGTGCTCCAGCGACATCGGTGCCCTCGGGTCGGGGCCGGCCAGCACCGAGAGCCCGAGCGCCACATCGGCCACCGTGCGGCCCATCGGGCCCTGCACCACGAGCGGCGACCACGGCAGCGCGTCCGGCCAGCTGGGCACCCGCCCCGGCGACGGCCGCAGGCCGACCACGTTGCAGAACGAGGCCGGGTTGCGCAGCGAGCCGCCGAAGTCGCTGCCGTCGGCGAGCGGGTGCATGCCGGCGGCCAGTGCGGCGGCCGCCCCGCCACTGCTGCCACCGGCCGAGCGGCCCAGGTCGTAGGGGTTGCGGGTGGCGCCGAACAGCGGGTTCACGGTGTGGCTGCCGGCGGCAAAGACCGGCACGTTCGTCTTGCCGATGGAGATCGCGCCGGCCCCGCGCAGCCGCTCGATCACCAGCTCGTCGGTGTCCGGCACGTTGTCGGCCAGCAGCGTCGAGCCGTGCGTGGTGCGGATGCCGGCGGTGTCGTGGGTGTCCTTGTGCGCGATCGGCAGCCCGTGCAGCGGCCCCGGCTCGTCAACGCCCGAGCCAGCGGTACCGCCGGAGCGCGACCAGGCCGCCCACCGCTCGTCGGCGGCGGCCGCCTCGTCCAAGGCGCGCTCGGCGACCAGCGTGACCACGGCGTTCACCGCCGGGTTGACCTGCTCGATGCGCCGCAGGTGCGCCTCCACCACCTCCCGGGCGGAGACCTCGCCCGCCCGGATCAGTTCCGCCAGCTCGCCGGCGCCGGTCCAATGCAGATCGCTCACCGGGCCGACGTTACCCGGCTCGGCGCGGGCCTACTTGTTGACGTTGTTCGACTCGTCGAAGCCGGCCCGGGACGCGTCGTCCACCTGGTACGGGTCGAACTGGCCGACCAGCGTGTTGTCGTTGATCTTGACGTTGACCGCGCCCTGCTCGGCCAGCACGGCGGTCTCGTACTTCGAGGAGAACGTGTTGCCCCTGATCACGACGTTCGGGTAGCCCTCCAGGTAGATCGCCTGGTCGGCCCCGCTCTGGCAGTAGTTGTCCAGGAACTGGATGGCCACCTGGCCGGCCGGCACGCCGGCGTTGTGCCGCTCGGTGCCGCTGGCGATCAGACACTGGGCGTCCACGTTCACGCACTTGTTGTTCTGGATCAGCACGCCGTAGGTGAGCGGGCTGTCGCTGTCGTAGGTCTGGAAGCAGTCCGTGTGCGGCTCGGTGCCCGCCGGGTAACCGCGCTGGCTGATGTCGTGCACAGTGTTGTTCGTCAGCTTCAGGTTCACGCCGAAGAACCGCATGCCGTCGGCGTCGGTCGCGGTACGCCGGATCGACCCGCTGACGTCGTTGTTCTGCGCCGTGACGCCCTGGCCCTCGATCAGGATGCCGGTGCCGTCGGAGCCCTTGACCGTGTTGGCGTCGACCATCGAGTTCGTGCACGGCGCGCACCGGATGCCGTCGTCGGCGGCGCCCCGGACGTCGTTGTTGCGGATCGTGATGTTGGTGCCGCGAGCCTTGATCCCGTTGCCGCCGTTGGTGTTGAAGCCCTGCACCACCACGTTGTCCGCCTGGATCCGGATCGTGGTCAGCGTGGAGCCGTCCGACTCCAGCACGATCGGCTGCGCCGGCGTGCCCGACCTGGTCGCCCGCAGCGTCGCGCCCTGCACGTACTGGCCGAACACGCACAGCTTCTGGCCGGGCTGTGCCTGGTCCAGGGCCTGCTGCGCGCTGGTGTCGTCGGTGAGGGACTGGGTGCAGTCCACCGGCTTCGAGACCTCGCGGGGCACCGAGCCCGGCGGCGGGGGCGGCGCGGCCTTCGGGATCGGCGCCTCGCCGCAGGCGCCGGCCAGCAGCGCGGTGGCCACCGCGACGCAGCTCAGGACCAGGAGGCGGGTCCAGCGGGTACGGCCGTTCCGCCGAAGTCCGGAGATGCTCTTCACGGTCGGAATCCTACGAATCGGCGTCGGCCGGAGGTACGACGGGTATCGCACGTCCGTTCGGCCCAGATCCGGTATCGGCGGGTGGCGCAGTGGGCCGGCTCAGCCGCGGTCGCCGTCGCCGAACCACAGCGCGAGCTGCTGGATGATCTCCGCCCGGGACTCGCCGGTGGCCTTGCCGAGCAGCGCGATCAGCCGCTCCTCCACGAGCCAGTGCACCGTGGCCTGCCGGTTGTACACCTCCCCGATCGCGGCCGTGAACGCGGCGAGCTGCTCCCGGTCCCGCCTGGTCACCCGGGTCTCCAGCGAGATGTCGAAGCTGTGCCGGCCGATGGACCGGGTGAACACCTCGGCGGCGCTGCCGGCGCTGGCGTCCCGCTCGCCCATCAGCGTCAGCACCGCGAGCCAGTCGTCGAGCAGCTCCCGCGACGACGGGACCGCTATCCCGTCCGGTTCGCTCACGCTGACATCCCCCTACGTCGTGGGTTCCCCGACGCCCCATTGTCACGTACGGCGTCGTCACATGCGGCCCGTACACCCGCTCTGGTCGCCGCACACCCGCCGCGGTGGGTGTGCGGCGACCAGAGCGGGTGTACGGCGGGGTTGCTTCGGCCTGCGCCGAAGTGTCAGCGGCGTACCGTGCCCGGCATGGGCATCCCACTCGAGCCCGGCACCGCCGTCGAGGCCGACATCGCCGGGGTGGCCGCCGCGATCGGCGACCCGTCCCGGACGCGGGTGCTGCTCGCGCTGGCCGGGGGCCGGGCGCTGCCGGCGAGTGCGCTGGCCGGCGAGGCGGGGGTGAGCGCATCCACCGTCAGCGGGCACCTGAACCGGCTGCTGGACGCCAAGCTGCTCACCGTCGAGCGCGACGGCCGGCACCGCTACTACCGGCTGGCCACCCCGGAGGTGGCGCGCACGCTCGAGTGGCTGGCCCGGATCGCCCAGCCGGTACCCGTCCGCACGCTGCGCCGGAGCACCCGCGCGGCGGCCCTGCTGCGCGCCCGGCTCTGCTACGACCATCTCGCCGGCCAACTGGGCGTCGCCGTGATGGCCGCACTGCTCGACCGTGGCGTGCTCACGCCGTCGGACGCCGACACTCGGTACCTGGTCAGCTCCGGCGGGCGGGCCGAGCTGGCCGCGTTCGGGGTCGACGTGTCCTCGGTGGCCGGCCGCCGCCCCAGCGTGCGCTACTGCCTGGACTGGGCCGAGCGGCGCCCGCACCTGGCCGGCCAACTCGGTGGCGCGCTCGCCGCCCGGCTGTTCGAGCTGGACTGGGTGCGCCGGGGGCGGGCCCGCCGCGTCGTGCACCTCACCGACGCCGGCCGGGCCGGCCTGCGCGACACGTTCGGCGTGACCGAGACGACCTGGCCCCCCGAGCTGGCCGACTGAGCTGATCGACCGAGCTGCTCGACCGAGCTGCTCGACCGAGCTGATCGACCGAGCTGCTCGATCAAGCCGGGCCGGCGACGGGGGTCAGGCGAGGCCCGCCTTGCTCAGCCACTGCTTGGCCGCCACGGCCGGGTCGACCGGGTTCGGTGCGGTGAGCTGGCCGTTCAGGTCGACCAGGTCCTGGGTCGTGAGCTTGGCGGACACCGCATTCAGGATCTGCTTGACCTGGTCCGTCGCCTTGGTCGAGTTGATGATCGGCACCACGTTCTGGGCGGAGAAGTTGTTCTTCGGGTCGGTCAGGGCGACGAGGTTGTCGGTCTGGATCTGCGGGTTCGTGGTGAACAGGTCCGCCGCCTGCACCTGGTTGGTCTTCACCGCGGCCAGGGTCAGCGGGCCGCCGGCGTCCAGGGATACGAACGACTTGAAGGTGCAGTTGTAGATCTTCTGGATACCGGGGGTGCCGTCGGGGCGCTTCAGGAACTCGGGCGGGCCACCGAACACGAGGTCGCCGCAGTGCGGAGCCAGGTCGGCGATCGAGGTCGCGTTGTAGCGCTGGGCGACCTCCTTGGTCACCACGACCGCGTCCTTGTCCTCGGCGGCAGACTTGTCCAACGCCGCCAGCGGCGCCGGGATCGCCTTCTTCAATGCGTCGTACACGTCGTCCGCCGAGGTCTGCTCGGCCTTCGGGTCGAGGTACTGCAGCAGCGTCCCGGTGTACTCCGGCACCAGGTCGAGCGAGCCGTCCTTCAGGGCCGGGAAGTAGGTCTCCCGGCTGCCCAGGCTGAGGTGGCGGGCCACCTTGATGCCCTTGGCCTCCAGCGCCTGGGCGTAGATCTCGCCGAGCAGGCTGCTCTCGGTGAAGTTCGCCGACCCCACGCTGATCGTGTCGGTCGGCGCGGCCGAAGCGCCGGCGGGGCCGCCGAGCGGGCCGCCGGAGCTGCCACCGCCACAGGCGGCCAGGGTCAGCGCGGCCACCGTGGTGGCCGCCAGCGCGGTCAGGGTGCGTCTCATCAGTTCACTCCGGCCATCTTGGGGGCAGGTCGGTCGTCGGTAGCCGCCACGGTCGGCGGATCGTTGCTCGGCTCGCTCGGCGGGCGGGCCCGGGTGCTCGCGGCGCGCAGGCCCGGCGACACGGCGGCCCGCTGCACGACGGCCAGTACGGCCTCCACGACGAGCGCCAGGATCGCGATCAGCACGGCGCCGGCGGCCATCTGGGCGTAGTCGTGCTGGCTCTGCCCGTCGATCAGGTACCGCCCGAGGCCGCCCTTACCGACGTACGCGGCGATCGCGGTCGTGGCGACGACCTGCAGGGTGGCCGCGCGCAGGCCGCTGAGCACCAGGGGCAACGCGTTGGGCAGCTCGACGTCGAGCAGCACCTCGCGCTCCCGCATGCCGACACCCCGGGCGGCGTCCACCACCGAGCGGTCCACGTTGCTGACCCCGGCGTACGTGCCGGCCAGCAGCGGCGGGATGGCCAGCACACACAGCGCGACCACCACCGGGAGCAGCCCGAGGCCGACCAGCAGTACCAGCAGCGTGAGCAGGCCGAGGTCGGGCAGCGAGCGCAGGCCGTTGGCGAAGCCGACGATCAGGAAACCGCCACGCCCGGTGTGCCCGACGAGGGTGCCGATGGGCAGCGCGATCACGACCGCGACCAGCAGGGCCAGCGCGCTGTAGCCGAGGTGCTCCACGAGGCGGGTCGGCACACCGCCCGGCCCCGTCCAGTTGGCCGGGTCGGCGAACCACGCGACAACCTGGGCGACGATGTTCATGCCGGCTTCCTCGCCCCGGTACCGACCCGGTTCCACGGGGTGAGCAGCCGACCCGCCCCCAACAGCAGCGCGTCGGCCAGCAGCGCGATCACCAGGGACAGCACCACGCCGGTGACGATCTCGGTCGGGAAGTTGTTCTGGAAGCCCTGGGTGAACAGCTGACCGAGCCCGCCGATGCCGACGAGCGCGCCGACGCTGACCAGGCTGATGTTGGACACCGTGGCCACCCGCAGCCCGGCGATCAGCACGGGCACCGCGAGCGGGAACTCCACCGAGACGAAGCGCCGGGTCGGCCGGAAGCCCATCGCCGTCGCGGCGGCCACCACCATGCCGGGCACGGCGGCCAGCGCGTCGGCGACCGAGCGGACGAGCAGGGCGACGGTGTAGATCGCCAGCGCGACCACCACGTTGATCGGGTCGAGGATCTTGGTGCCCAGGATCCCGGGCAGCACGATGAACAGCACCAGCGACGGGACCGTGTAGAGCACGCCGGCGGCGGGAATCAGCACCGCGCGCGCGGCCCG
The DNA here is from genome assembly GCA_036272155.1 of Pseudonocardia sp. Lineage (GTDB taxonomy): Bacteria > Actinomycetota > Actinomycetes > Mycobacteriales > Pseudonocardiaceae > Pseudonocardia. The sequence goes on along the minus strand of DATAZG010000153.1, from coordinate 7,827 downwards.
GGACCGGTTGGCCAGCCAACCCAGTGGCACCGCGAGCACGAGGCCGACCACCACCGGCAGGAACGACAGGATGAGGTGTTGCCCGAGCAGGCCGAGGATCAGGCCGCTGTTGCGGGGGATCCAACCCCAGATCACGCGGCGTCCTCGCCGTCGCGGTGCTTCGCTAGCCGGGCCAGCACGTCGTCGGCGGTCACGGAGCCGACCACCACACCGCCGGCGTCCACGGCCACGCCCAGCCCGGACGGCGAGCTGAGCGCGGCGTCCAGCGCGACCCGCAGCGAGTCGGCGTCGGTGTTGTACAGCGAGCCGCCGGCGACCAGCCGCTCGGCGGTGATCGGGGCGTCCTCGGCCGGCAGGTCGGTACCCTTGACCCAGCCCTGCGGGCGGCGCTCGGCGTCCACGACCAGCGCCCATTCGGCCCCGAGGTCGGCCCGCGCGGCCGCCCCGGAGCTACCGATCGCCACGGTGCGCAGCTCGCCGATCGGCAGCCCGTCGCCCGACCGGAAGCCCAGCCCCCGGTAGCCTCGGTCGCGGCCGACGAAGTTGTCCACGAAGTCGTCCGCCGGGCGGGCCAGCAGCGCGCCGGGCTCGTCGTACTGCGCGAGCCGGCCCCCCACCCGGAACACCGCGACCTTGTCGCCGAGCTTGATCGCCTCGTCGATGTCGTGGGTGACGAACACGATCGTCTTGCCCAACTCGCTCTGCAGCCGCAGCAGCTCGTCCTGCAGGCTCTCCCTGACCACCGGGTCGACCGCGCTGAACGGCTCGTCCATCAGCAGCACGGGCGGGTCGGCGGCGAGCGCCCTGGCTACCCCGACGCGCTGCTGCTGCCCGCCGGAGAGCTGCGCCGGATAGCGCTTGGCCATCTCCGGGACCAGCCCGACCAGTTCCATCAGCTCGGCCGCCCGGTCCCGCGCCCGCTTCTTGTCCCAGCCGAGCAGCACCGGCACGGTGGCGACGTTGTCCAGGATCGTGCGGTGCGGGAAGAGCCCGGCCTGCTGGATCACGTACCCGATGCCCCGGCGCAGCTGCGCCGGATCGCCGGCCATGATGTCGTTGCCGTCCACCAGGATGGTGCCCGAGGTCGGCTCGATCATCCGGTTGATCATCCGCAGTGACGTGGTCTTGCCGCAGCCGGACGGGCCGACGAACACCGTGATGCCACCCGACTCCACCTGCAGATCCAGGCTGTCGACCGCCACCGTCCCGTCGGGAAAGCGCTTGGTCACTCCCCGGAACTCGATCATCCGGGCGTCTCCCGTCCTCGCCGACAGCGCCTTGCCGGCCGCCGGGATGCCACAGGCTAACCCGATCGAGTCAGCAGGGCGAGCACCCTTTCACTACGGTCGGGTCGACGATTCCCCGCGCCCGGGAGCCCCGCCGCCGCGCGGGCCGGCGCCCGTGCCGAAGCCCGGCCCACCGGCCGAATCCGGTCGCGCCCCCGGCTCCGGGGCTCCCGGCTCGTCGCCGTCCCGCTGCGACAGGAGGCTGGCCAGCAAATCGGCGATGGGGGTGGAGAAGGCGTCCGGCGTGGCGTCGAAACCGCCGAGCGGGCCGGGGCTGGCCGGCGCCGAACCCATCCCGCCGGCCGGCTCCGCGTCGTCGCGGGGGATCGCGTCGAACATCTTGGTCGCGTCGGGATCGTCACTGCCCCGGGGCGGGCGGACGGGCCCCCGGCTCGCGCCGGGCTGGCCGGCGGCCTGGTTGGCGCCGCGCCGGGCCTGGCCGGCGCCCGGGGCCATCGGGCCCGGCACCTGCTTCGCCGAGGCCGCGTCGGGTCCGGTCTGGGCCTTGTCCCCCTGGGCCGAGCCGGTCCGGCCGACCCGCTTCGCGTCGGTCGGCAGGGCCATGGTGGACATCGCGTCCGGCGCGGCGGAGGCCTGGTCGGCCGGCACGGTCATCGCGGGGCCGGCCAGCAGGGCGCGGAACGCGGCCGGCTCCATGGCCTTGGCGAACAGCCAGCCCTGGTAGGCGTCCACGCCGAGGCCGCGCAGCAGGTGGAACTGCTCGGCGGTCTCCACGCCCTCGGCCACGCAGTACCGGCCCATCGCGGCGGCCATCTGGACGACGGCCCTGGCGACCGCGAAGTCGGCCGGGTCGGAGTGGATGTCGCGGACGAACGTGCGGTCCACCTTGACGATCTGGGCGGGCAGCTCCTTGATCCGGGACAGCGAGCTGTAGCCGGTGCCGAAGTCGTCCACGGCGAACCGGACGCCCCGGCCGGCGAGCTCACTCATCGCGGCCAGCGTGCGCTGCGGTAGCGCCACCAGGCTGGTCTCCACCAGCTCGAGCACCAACCGGTCGCCGGCGAGCCCACTGCTCGCCAGCGCGTCACGCACCGTGGGCAGGAAGTCCGGGTCGCCGGGCAGCAGGCCGGCCAGGTTGACCGCAATGCCGACCGGGCGACGCAGGTGCACCGGCCAGGTCGCCGCCTCCTTGGTGGCCCGGCGCAGCACCCACTCGTCCATGTCGCGCATCAGGCCGCCGCGCTCGGCCACCGGGATGAAGTCGCCGGGGAAGAGCATGCCGCGCTCCGGGTGCTGCCAGCGGATCAGCGCCTCGGCGGAGCGGATCGCGCCGTCCGGGCCGACCACGGGCTGGTAGTGCAGCACCAGCTGGTCGTTGGCGATCGCCTCGCGCAGCTCGTCCTCCAGCCGTAGCTGGTGGTTGGCCTTCGTGGCGGTGTCGGCGGTGACGAAGCCCAGCTGGCCGGCGCCGCGCACCTTCGCGTCGTACATGGCGGCGTCGGCGAACCGCAGCAGGTCCTCCGCGCTGCTCACCCCGCCGAGCCCGTCGCCGTCGGCCGGCGTGGCCACCCCGATCGCGGCGGACACCCGCACCGGCTGGCCGTCCACATCGACCGGACCGCGCAGCAGGGCGGCCACCGTCTCGGCCAGCCTCGGCACCCCGCCGACCGCCGTGACGTCGTCGCAGACCACCACGAACTCGTCGCCGGACAGCCGCGCCGGCGAGCAGCCGATCGGCAGCTCGCGCTGCAGCCGGGCGCCCAGCATGATCAGCACCTGGTCGCCGGCGGCGTGCCCGAGCGCGGTGTTGACCCGCTTGAAGTCGTCCAGGTCGCAGCACAGCACGGCCAGCTTGTGCCGGTCCGGGCCGGCCAGCAGGCGGCCGATCCGGGCGGTCACCGAGGAGCGGTTGGGCAGCCGGGTCAGCTCGTCGTGGGTGCCCGCGATGCGCAGCACGTCCGCCGCGCGGCGCCGCTCCGAGATGTCGGTGAACACCACGAGCCAGAACGGCCGGCCGTCGTCGCCGACGGACACCGTGACCGCGAGCTCGCACCAGACCGAGGTGCCGTCGGCGCGCCGGATGGCGTACTGCGGCACCCGGTAGCCGTGCTGCGCGCCGGGCCGGACCACCCGCAGGAACGCCAGGTCGCCGCCGCCGACGGGGTCGACCGAGAGCCCGCGGGCGGACACCCCGCGCAGCTTCTCGCCGGAGATGCCGAGCAGCCCGCAGAGCGCCCCGTTGGCGTCGACCAGGTGCCCGGTGCGGTTGAACACGCCGACCCCGAGCGGCGCGATGGACACGAGGTCCAGGTAGCGCTGGGTGGCCCGGCCCATCCGCTGCTCGGCCTGGCGCAGCTCGGTGATGTCCTGCACGGTGCCGACCAGCCGGGTCGGCGAGCCCTCGGCGTTGCGCTCCACGGTGGCGCGGCAGCTGAGCACCCGCTCGGCCGGCGGCGCGGTGCGGTGCTCGATGTGGTGCGAGTCGCCCCGGGGCACCTCGGTGCCCTCACCGGCGGCCCGCTGTGTCTTGTCCCGCAGCGTGGCGCACAGCAGCGCGACCTGCTCCAGCTCGATGGGCCCGCTGGGCTGGGCGTCCGGCGCGATGCCGACCTCGCGGTACAGCTCCATCAGCGCCTGGCCCCGGTGCAGCGAGCCGGTGCGCAGGTCGTAGCTCCAGTTGCCGACCCTGGCCAGCTTGCGCAGCTCGGCGAGCTGCCGCTCGTGGTCGTCGCGGCTGGTCACGGGGGGAGCGATGTCGGTGGTATCGACCAGCATCACGGCGCGCAGGCCGGCCAGCGGGCCGAGCTCCGGCAGCACCCAGCGCACCACGCGGACCCTGGCCAGCGCCCCGTCCGGGCGGACCAGGCGCGCGTCGTTGTCGGGCCCGACCAGCAGCTGCCCCAGCGGGCGGCCGACCAGTCCCTCGCCGGCGGACGGCTGGCGCGGGTCCCGCCCGGCCATCCGCAGCAGCGCGGCGTTGACCCGCACCACCCGGTCCGAGGCGTCGCACAGCAGCGTCGGCGCGGCGGGCAGCGGCAGCGCGTCGACCGCGCTCGGCGAGGCACCCGAGGGCGCGGCACCCGGCCGCCCGGCGCCGGGCGCCGCGGGGCCGGAGCTCGTCGACCCCAGCGGGCCGCCGACCCCCACCGAGCCGAGGCCCACCGAACCGCCGATGCCGAACGAGCCACTCAGCCCGGCCGGCGAGTCGGGCACCGAGGAGCGCCACGGGCCGGCGATCGCGTTCGGCAACGAGTCGGCGACCTGGCTCGGCACGAGCCCGGAGTGGCTACCCTCGAAGCGGCGGTCGACCACCGGCGCCAGCCGCGCCGAGCCGCCCCGCCCCGCCGGTCCGATGCCCTGCCGGGGATCGAGCCACTGTCCGAGGTCGGCCACCCGCAGTCCCCTCACGATCCGAATTCACGCCCCCGTGGGCGTTGTCATGCGGACCAACGAGCGATCCGGGTAGACGATCCGGGGCTGTCACTCTTGTGGGGGACAAGCAAATCCCCGGATTCCCTAGTCTCTCAACACGCTGTGTCACATTGTGTGAGCGACCGCAGAAAAGCCCAGGTGAGAGGCTTTCAGTTGGCTACTGTACGTGATAACTGGCGCCCTCACCAGTCACGGCCCGGCCACCCGAATGCTCCGCCGCAACCGCCCGCGACGCCCGCAACGGGCCCGTGGGGGCCGCTACACAGCAAAAAGACGGCCCCGCCGCGATTGATCGCGGGCGGGGCCGTCTTTGTCACGCTGTGTGTCGGGCCGTCCGCCGAACTGACGGTTGGCCTAACCGACTGGTCCGATCAGGCGGGTCGCTGCAGCCGGTCGGACGGACCGCTCCGGCCGCTCCGCCGCCGGCCCGGCCCGCCGGCCGGGCCGGGTCAGGCCGGCTGGTCGCCGGCGGCCCGAGCCACCGCGTCGGCCACCGTAGCCGCCACCCTCGGGTCGAACGGGCTGGGCACGATCCGGTCCGCCGCCAGGTCGTCACTCGCCACCGCGAAGATCGCGTCGGCGGCGGCCAGCTTCATCCGCTCCGTGATGCGGGTGGCGCCGGCGTCCAGCGCACCCCGGAACACCCCGGGGAAGGCCAGCACGTTGTTGATCTGGTTCGGGAAGTCGCTGCGGCCGGTGGCCACGATCGGCGCGTAGCGGGCGGCGATGTGGGGCTGCACCTCCGGGTCGGGATTGGACAGCGCGAACACCATCGGCTCCGGCGCCATGGTGGCCAGCAGCTCCTCCGGCAGCGTCGCGCAGGACAGCCCGATGAACACGTCCGCCCCGGCGAGCGCGGTGGCCACGTCCCCGGCGAGCCGGCGCGGGTTGGTGCGCGCCGCCAGGTCGGCCTTGACCGCGTTCATGCCGGGCCGGCCGGGCACCAGGATGCCCTTCGAGTCCAGCACCGTGATGTCCGTGACACCGGCCGCCATCAGGATCTCCGCGCACGCCACCCCGGCCGCGCCGGCGCCGGTGATGACCACCTTCAGCGGCGCCAGCCGCCGTTGCTGCACGGCGCAGGCCCCGCGCAGCGCGGCCAGCACCACGATCGCCGTGCCGTGCTGGTCGTCGTGCATGACCGGGCAGTCCAGCGCCTCGATGAGCCGGCGCTCCAGCTCGAAGCAGCGCGGCGCGGAGATGTCCTCCAGATTCACCGCGCCGAAGCTCGGCCGCAGCCGGACCAGCGTCTCGACGATCTCGTCCACGTCGGTGGTGTCCAGCACCAGCGGGATCGAGTTCAGCCCGCCGAACGCCTTGAACAGCGCGGCCTTGCCCTCCATCACGGGCAGCGCGGCGCGGGGTCCGATGTCGCCGAGGCCGAGCACGGCGGTACCGTCGCTGACCACCGCAACCAACCGGTCCGACCAGGTGTAGTTCCTGGTCAGCGAGGCGTCCTCGGCGATGACCCGGCTGACCTCGGCCACTCCGGGGCTGTAGGCGATCGACAGGTCGCGGGCGCCGCCCAGCGGCACCGACGGCGCGATGTTCAGCTTGCCGCCGTGGTGCGCGGTCAGGATCTCGTCCAGCCGGAGCTCGAGGTCGAGCGACCCGCCGGCCCCGCTGTCGGTCTGCTCGGCCCTGGTCAACGTGGTCCGCTCAGGCACGATGGTCACAACTATCCCCTTTAAACCGGTGCGTTCGTGAGTTCGGGCGGCCGGGAAGCCAGCAAGCGCCCGAGCCGTGCACCGGTGTTCGCGGAGGTGTCGCGGGGCCACGGTGCCCGACAGCGCCTCGAGTGCACCAGCGGGATGTCGCGGTGACCGACGAGGCGCGGCTGTCAGGTAGAGGGCCAGTGTGTCATCTCGGGCCGCCGATGTCTTCCCGCCAGGTATACAAATCACACTAGATCCCCTGAGGGCCTGATCCGGTGACGTTGCGTGGGTACGGTGCGATCATGCAGAGCAAAGCGCTGTCCATCGCGGGCGCCTGGGTGTTCGAGCCGAACCGGTTCGACGACGACCGGGGACTCTTCGTGGCGCCGTTCCAGGAGGCCGTGTTCACCGAGGCGGTCGGCGCGCCGATCCCGGTCGCGCAGTCCAACCACAGCGTGTCCAGGCGCGGCGTGATCCGGGGTGTGCACTTCGCCGACGTGCCGCCCGGCCAGGCCAAGTACGTGTACTGCCCGTACGGCGCGCTGCTGGACGTCGTGGTCGACCTGCGGGTGGGCTCGCCGACCTTCGGCCAGCACGAGGCCGTGCTGCTGGACTCCGACTCGTACCGGGCGATGTACCTGTCCGAGGGCCTCGGCCACGCGTTCTGCGCGCTCGCCGACAACACCGTGGCCAGCTACCTGTGCTCCACGCCGTACGCGCCCGCTATCGAGCGCACCGTGAACGCCATGGACCCGGAGCTGGCACTGCCCTGGCCGACGGACATCACCCCGATCCTCTCCGACCGGGACGCCGCCGCGCCGAGCGTCGCCGAGGCCGCCGAGGCCGGCCTGCTGCCCAAGTTCGCCGGCTAGTCCTGGTCGTCCGGCTGCCCCTCGGGCCCCGTCTGGTCCCGAGGTCCGTGCTCGCCGGCCCGGGGGCGTAGCCGGCCGGGACGGGGCCAGAGCCGGCAGCGGACCACACCGAGCACCGCCGCCGGACCGAGCTGGCGCGAGTCGGTGCTGCCGAACGGGTTGTCCCCGCGCACCTCCCACAGCGCCGGACCGGCCCCGGCCTCCGCGCGGACGGCGCGCTTGACCGAGAGCTGCCCCGGCCGGGCCGGCCAGCGGACCAGCAGCACAGCGCCGGGCCGGGGTCGCGCCCCCAACGTGACCAGCACCACATCGCCGTCGGCCAGCGTCGGCGACATCGACGGGCCCCGCACCACCACTCGCCGCCAGCGCATCCCGCCCACCTCACCACCCGTCCCGGCAGCCGCGCGGGACTGCCGGCCACGCGGTCGCGGAGTAGTGTCCCCGGTGTCGGAACGATCACCAAGCACACTTAGGGAGCACCAATGGGACTGCTGTCTCGCGTTCTCCGTCCTCGGCTGGAGGCCACCGCGCACTGCGACCTCCCCTGCGGCGTGTACGACCCCGCGCAGGCCCGGATCGAGGCCGAGTCGGTGAAGGCCATCCAGGAGAAGTACCAGGGCA
>DATAZG010000152.1:0-66903 GCA_036272155.1 Pseudonocardia sp. | reverse complement strand
GCCGAGAGGGTCTCCTCCACCTCGACCGACGGGTCCGGGCGGTGCACCTGGTAGAGGTCCAGGTGGTCGGTGCGCAGGCGGCGCAGCGAGTGCTCGACCTCGGCGATGATCCAGCGGCGCGAGTTGCCCCGGCGGTTCGGGTCGTCGCCCATCGGTCCGAACACCTTGCTGGCCAGCACGACGTCGTCGCGGCGGCCTTCGAGCGCCTTGCCCACGATCTCCTCGGACTCGCCCTGGGAGTACATGTCGGCGGTGTCGATGAAGTTGATCCCGGCGTCCAGCGCCCGGTGGATGATCCGGACCGAGTCGTCGTGGTCGGGGTTGCCGGCGGTCCCGAACATCATTGCGCCCAGACAGTAGGGGCTGACCTTGATCCCGGTCCGGCCCAGCGTGCGGTACTGCATGGTGGTCCTCCTGGTGGTGACCGGAGCGTGGCCGGCCCCGAGCGGGGCGACCCTCAGGGGCATCTGGAACTCTGTTCCGCTATAGCTCGAACTATACGGAACCACGTTCCGGTAAGGCAAGCGGAGGAGGACTTGATCGAGCGCGGTGAGGGCACCAGTGGCCGGGCTGCCGTTCGGTCAGTCCGAGCCGGCCCGGAGCGGCGCCGCCGCGCTACGAGCAGCCCGCCTGGGGCCCAACGAGCTGCCGCCCGAGCTGATCGTCGAACATGCGCTCGGCCGGGTCGCGCCGGACCGCCGGGCCCTGGGAGTCGCCCGCGGGCCCGGCCGACCGGGGCACCCGGCGGCCCAGCAACCGGTTGGCCAGGCGCCGCAGCGGCCGGTTGGCGCGGATCTCGGCCCGCAGCTCCGACCGCGTCGGCAGCCGCTGCTCGACCGGCCACTGCCGGGACCAGGTCCGAGGTGTGCTCACCGGGGTGCTCGTCGGCTCGGTCCGGGTGTGCTGGGTGGCGGTGTGCTGCTCGATCATGGCTGGCTCCGGTCTGCTTCCGCCCTGCCCCCACCGGGCCGGCTGAGGCAGACGATGCCAACCACCCCTGACGATCTCGGGCCCGTTCCGGACCACCGCCACCCAGCTCCACCCGCTTGGAGCAGCGCCGTCACCGGGTCGTGGAAACCGACCCCGAAGTGCCGGCCGAGCGGGCCGTCAGACGGCCAGGTCGGGCCGTAGCGGGTTGCGTTCGCCGGCCTCCAGCGGCACCGTCACGGTGTTGCCGGCCGGCGGCAGCGGGCAGGTCGCGTACGCGGTGAACGCGCAGGGCAGGTTGACGGTTCGGTTGAAGTCCACGACCACGGAGCCGTCCTCGGCCGGGTCGACGGTGACCACCGACCGGCCGCCGCCGTAGGTGGCCTGGCCCGAGGTGCCGTCGCGGAAGTGCAGCAGCAGCCCGCCCTCCTTGCCCGGCATCGCCACCAGCGTCTGAGCCTGGCCGTCGAGCTCGAAGTGCACCTCGCCGAGCGCGGTGAAGTAGTGGTTCAGACCCTCCACGACCGCATCGACGGTGATCGGGCTCGGCGCCGCGTACGGCTCGTAGCGGCCGGTGACGACCCAGCGGGACTCCACCGGGTAGGTCGGCACACCGGCGAACTCGGTCAGCGTGATCGCCCGAGGGTCGCGGACCCGCAGGGCGTAGCTGTCGGTGCGGCGGATGACCTCGACGCGCTGCTCGCCCACGGTGACCAGGACGCCGGGCTTGCCGTCGGTCGGCTCGAGCCGGACCGTGCCGTCCACCGCATCCCCCGCCACCTGCACCGCGTCAGCGGCAGCCGCGGTGAGCTCGACGCCGCCGTCGCCGGTGGCCCGCCACGTGCCCGGCAGGTCGGCGTAGCCGGCGGCGTCGGTGGTCAGCCAGTGCAGGCCGGTGAGGCTGAGCCAGCCGTGCGGCTCACGCAGCAGCTCCTCGCGCCCGGTGTGCCACGCCGTCCACGAGTCGACGAGCTCGGTGTTCTCCGTGGTGGTCAATGCGGTGCCTTTCGTCGGTGGTGGCCGATGGGTGCACGGTGCCGTGACGTACAACCTCGCCGACCCGGTCGGACCTTCCCGCTGTTGATCACTGGTTGTCGGGGGACAGACCTAACCGACGGCCGTGGCGACCTGCCGGCTCGACGGCACCCTCGTGGACAGCGCGCGATGCGCGTAACAGGTGTTGGCCGCCGCGGCGAGCAGGCTCGCGGTCTGCGCCTCGGTGGCCGGGCCGTCGAGGTAGAGGTGGGTGTCCAGCGGTTCGGCCACGGCTGAGGTCGCATCGGCGCGGAAGTCGCTGGACTGGACGAGCCGGGGGTTCGAGACGGGCATCCGCCGCACCTTGGCGTAGCGGCAGAGCTGGGTGTGATAACAGAACGCGGTGCCGATGGAGAAGTACGCCAGCGGGCTCGGTGCACCGCGGCCCGTCTCGTCGCTGAGCAGCGTCCATGCGCTGGCGCCGGCCCCCGGGAAGCTCACCGTGGAGGCGGTCAGCCGCGATTCGAACTGGTAGTCGCCGGTCGCCAGGACGTGCCAGTGCACGGTCTCGGTCTGGTCGTCGGTGAGGCCGACCGTGCCGGCCTCGGTGGCGGGCCGCCGGGTCAGCAGGTGGGCGGTGACCATCTCGTCCGTGGGTACCGGCGCGGTGGCGTGTCGCCGGAACGGGTCGACCTGCGTGGTGACCCGGGACCGGGGGACGTCGACCACCGGGGTGGCCCGGCCGTTCGTGTACAGGGCGAAGGTGCCCTCCGCCGGCTCCAGGAGGGCGGCGTGGGCGGGGGAGCGCCGGAAGGCCTCGGCCACCGCCGCCTCGATCTGCTCGTCCGGCGCCGTCGACTGGACCTCCACCGTCCAGTGCAGCTCGCCGACCAGGCCGACGGCCTCACCCCGGGCGAACGAGCCCTGCGAGCCGAACCCCTGGGTCAGCGTCAGGCGCAGCCCGGTGAGCTCGGTACCCCGGCGCCGCGCGGCACCGGCGACCCGGGAGGTGACGTCGGCGTGCAGTCCGGCGCCCCAGTGCATCAGCGGCGCTGGCGCCAGGTCGGTGCCATGCAGGTACGTGCCCTCGTCGGCGGCCAGTCGCCACGAACGCCCGGTGGTCAGGTCGGTGACCAGGCCTTCCTTCTGGAACTGGCCGAGCCCCATGACCTCGCAGCGCAGTGTGCTCCGGTCCGGCGCGTCGCCCGCCCCGCCCACCGCCGGAGTGCCGGGGTCCGCGACGAAGGCGAGCGGGTGCGGGTGCTGTTCGAGCGTCGGGCGCATCGGGGTCTCCTGTGGTCACCGGGCGAAGGCCGGGCGAGGCGGCGACCTCGCCGTACATGCACTCAAATATCTATATGCACTCAAGTGCACCTTCTTTCGAGTATTTCCGCGCGCGGACCAGGTGTCAAGGTGTGCCGGGGAGCGCGCTCAGGGTGGCGGCGCGCCGCGCCAGTGCCTGGGAGACGGCGTCGTCCATGAGCTGGTCGGCGGGGCCGACGAACGTACGGAACCTGGCCACCGCTTCGGGACCGGCGCTGCTCGGGGAGCCGGAGTCGAACGGCGGCCGAGGGTCGTACTCGATGGCCAGCTGGGTGAACCGGGCGACCTGCTCGCCGAGGACCCGCGCGATGAGCGTGAGCCCGAAGTCGATGCCCGCGGTGACCCCACCCCCGGTGCACCGGTTCCGGTCGAGGCACACGCGCTCCTCGGACACCTCGACGCCGAAGCGCGCCAGCTGCTCGCGCATGGCCCAGTGGGTGGCCGCGCGGTAGCCGTCCAGCAGGCCGGCCGCCGCCAGTACAACCGAACCGCTGCACACCGAGGTGACGTACGACGCCGTGGCGCCTCGGTCGGCGAGGAACGCCAGCCTCGCCCGGTCCAGCAGCACGCCGTCGACCATCCCGCCCGGTACGAACAGGATGTCCAGCTCGGCCGGACAGTCCGCCATGGTGACCGTCGGCAGCACCGCGACCCCCGAGTCGGAGACCACCGGCTCGAGCGAGTCGGAGATCAGGTGCACCGTCATGCCGGCGGCGGAGAACGTCGTCTCCGGGCCGATGAAGTCCAGGTTCGTCTGGCCGTTGTACATGAGCATGCCGACGCTCGGCGGCGGCACATCACCGGTCGGTCGGTCGTAGGCAGACGTCGACTGTGATCCCATTTCCGTCCTTCGTGTGGGTAGGTGTCCGGGCGTTGCCGGTGGGCGCCGGGCTGACCCGCTGCCCAGCGGGACCTGGCCGCCGTGCCGAGGGTCGCGGGCCACGCCCCGGAGCACGCCGTCGGCGGTCGACAGTTCGACGGTGGCCCGCTGGGTGCCGATCGGGGTCTCGATGACCAGGTCCCAGGTGCCGTCGACGGGGGAGATCACCGTCAGATCCCCACCGGTGTCGGTTCGGCACCCGCGCCGCGCCACACCGTGCCCCGGCGCTCGTGGCCGATGAGCCTCTCCACGGCGATGGCGACACGGGGCCCCAGCTCGCGTTCCAGCAGGTAGAGGCCCACGTCGAGGCCAGAGGTTACGCTGGCGCCGGTCACCAGCCGCCCGTCGTCGACGATCCGGGCGTCGACCGACACCGCGCCGGTGGCCTCCAGCAGGTCGAGCCCGAGGTGGTGGCTGGTCGCGGGCCGGCCCTCGAGCAGTCCGGCCATCGCGAGCACCAGCGAGCCGCCGCACACCGTGGCCACGGTGACCTCGGGGCGGGCCATGGCGCGCTCGAGCAGCGCGGGCAGGCCGGTGTCGAGCGTGCGCCCGAGGAGGACCGGGATGCTGTCCTCGCCGCCCCCGGACTCGCCGGTGTCCTCGGTCGCGGCCGTGAGGCGCCCGATCGCCCCGGGCACCACGACCAGGTCGGCGTGCTCGGGGGCCAGTGCGGCCTCCGCGCGCAGGGACACCGCGGCGAGCCCGCTGGGCACCTCCCGGGCGCCTTCGGCCGAAACGAGCTGCACCGTCAGGTTTCCGCCAGTGAGCATTCCGCCCGCGCTGAGCACCTCGTAGGGTGCAATCGCGTCCAGCGGGTCGAACCCGTCGAACAACACGATCTGGGCAAGCACGCCGACCTCTCCTTCGTCGTCGATCAAGTCGATCAACCTCGACGCTAGGGGCCGCCCCGGGTCCCGAGAAGTGGCTGGAATGCCAACTTCCAACGGGTTCTCGCCCGCCGCTCTGTCCTGCCGGGGCGGCGTGCGAGCGAGGGTAATATTGTGCATTATCGGTTATGTCGAGAACGACGGAGGAGAAGCGTGAGCTGGCCGCCGAGGTCTTCGCCACCTGGCGGGCCGGTGTGTTCGGCAAGCGGCCGGTGCGCACCTACCCGCTGTCCCAGGTGGCCGCCGCGCACCGCGACCTCGAGGCGCGCACCGTCGGGCCCGCCGTGGTCCTGGTCCCGGGGGACTGACCTCTCGGGAGGCCGAGCCGCCGGCCTCCCGAGACGACCCCGTCAGCCGGTGGCGAGCAGGTGTCGCAGCGCTCGCGCCGAGGGGCTGCCCGGGTCGGCGGTGACGAACACGACCTGCTGGTCGTCGTCGGGCACGGCGAGGATGTCGCAGTTCACCCGCAGTGGGCCGGCGTCCGGATGCTCGATCGTCTTCGTCCGGTGCCCCGGGGCGTGCACCGGGTCGGACTCCCAGAGCTGGCTGAACTCGTTGCTGCCGGCGTGCAGCTGCGCCAGCAGGCGGGTCAGCCGGGGGTCGCGGGGATAGCGGGTCTTGGCGGCCCGCAGTCGGGACACCGCGATCCGGCCGAACTCCTCGCCCCCGGAGACGGCGCGTGGCCCGGGCCGGAGGAACCGCCGGCGGGCCAGGTTCGGCTCCTGCCGGAGGTCGCCGAGCAGCGCCTCGGCGAGTGGGTTGCAGGCGATCACGGTGTAGGTGGCGTCGGTGACGATCGCGCCGGCCTCGGGGATCCGGCGCAGCAGGCCGGCCACGTGCGGGCGGACCTGGGACGCCGGGCCGGCCGCCGGTGTCGGGGTGGCGCCGGCCAGCCGGAAAAGGTGGGTCCGCTCGGCCGCGTCGAGCCGCAGCGCGCCGGTGATGGCATCCAGCACCCGGGGTGACGGGCGCGGTCCCCGGCCCTGCTCGAGGCGGGCGTAGTAGTCGACGGACATGTTGGCCAGGTCGGAGACCTCCTCGCGGCGCAGCCCGGGCGTGCGGCGGCGGGGGCCGGCAGGCAACCCGACGTCGATGGGACGCAGGTTCTCCCGTCGGTCCCGGAGGAAGCGGGCCAGCTCTGGTCTCGGCATCAGCGGCCTCCCGGTTGCCAGGTATCGGTTGTCCCTGGCTCGGCCGGCTCGGGGACAGGCATCGTCGACACCATGAACCACAATTCCACGGCGCTGGTCACCGGCGCGAACAAGGGCATCGGCAAGGAGATCACCCGGCAGCTCGTGGCCGCTGGGCTCACCGTCTACCTCGGGTCCCGCGACGGCGACCGGGGGCGGCGCGCGGCCGAGGAGATCGGCGGCGACGTGCGGCCACTGACGCTCGACGTCACCGACGCGGCGAGCATCGCCGAGGCCGCCCGCCGGGTCGACACGTTGGACGTGCTGGTCAACAACGCCGGCATCATGGTCGACTTCGCGTCGGCCACCGAGGCGGACCTCGACAGCTTCCGCCGTACCTACGACACCAACGTGTTCGGCGTCATCGCGGTGACCAACGCGTTCCTGCCGGCGCTGCGCCGCTCGGCCAGCCCCCGGATCGTGAACGTCTCCAGCGGCACCGGGTCGCTCACCTGGAGCGGCGATCCGAACCGGGAGTTCGCCATGTCCGCCGGCGGGGCCGCCGCGTACCGGTCGTCGAAGACAGCGCTCAACGCGCTGACCCTGTTCTACGCGCAGACCCTCGCCGGCGAGGGCTTCAAGGTCAACGCGCTCGCCCCCGGCCTGCGGGCGACCGACCTCAACGCCCGGGCCACCGCCAGTGCCGGCGCCGGTGACCCGGCCGAGGCCGCCGAGGGTGCCGTCCGGCTGGCGCTGCTGCCCGGCGACGGCCAGACCGGCGGCTTCCACTCCTGGGACGGCACTCCAGTGCCCTGGTAGCTGGGTTGGGACCAGCGGCGACCGCGCTCGGCCTACGTCGCCGGCCGCCGCACCGAGGCGAGGAAGTCGCCGCCGTCGCCGAGATACTCGACGTGCTCGACATAGTGCCCGAGGCCGGGCAGCCGGGTGTAGCTGACGCTCATCCGGCCCGGGATCAAGGCCTGCCACGCCGGGGCCACCGGCAGCCGCGCGACAGTGGCCTCGAGGTTGTCGACGAGCACGCCGGTGTGGTGGAAGGCGATGCCGAAGCCGGTGCTGTCCAGCAGGGGCTCGCGGAAGATGTCCACGAGCCCGTGGACTGGTTGCAGCAGCTCCACAACGAGCTCGCGTCCGGTACTGAACGCGCAGGTCAGCGCAGCCGGCCCGGTGCGGCCGTCGGCGGTGCGCACCGGCAGGGTGGGGCTGAACCGGGCGAAGGCGCCGAAGCCGAGCTGCTCGGTGAACACCTCGATGGCCCGGTCCAGGTCGGTCGTGACGTAGCCGAGCTTGTAGAACCCGGGGCCGACCAGCGAGTCGGCCAGCGCGGCATTCGGCACCGGACTCGGCAAGGGACCCGGCACCGGACTCACCGGGGCATCCCGCCGGCCGGCGCGGGCACCGGCACCGGGTCCCAGGCGAACCGGACCCTGACCGGCCGGGGCAGGGTCATGTGCGGCAGCCACTCGATCTCCCGGTCGACCAGCCGCAGGCCGGGCAGCCGGTCGAGCACGGTCCGCACGGCGACGCTGGACTGCAGCCGGGCCAGCGGGGCACCGATGCAGTAGTGGATGCCCTTGCCGAAGCTGAGGTGCCGGTCGGCGCGGGCGCGGCGGATGTCGAAGCGGTCGGGCTCGGCGAACACGGCCTCGTCGTGGTTGGCCGAGGCATAGGTCAGGAACACGTCCTTGCCGGCCGGGATCGGCACGCCGGCGATCTCGGTGTCCCGGGTGGCGGTGCGGCGCACGCCGCGCGCGGTGCTCAGGCGTCGCAGGCCCTCCTCGATCACAAAGGGCAGCAGCGCGGGGTCGGCGCGCAGGGCGGCCCACTGCTCGGGGTGGCGCAACAGCTCGCGCAGCAGCATCGGCACAAACACCGCGGTCGTCTCCACGCCCGCCACGAGCAGGCTGTTGAGCACCGCGATCACCTCCACGGTAGTCAGCGCCGCGTCGCCCTCCGGGGTGCGGGCGGCCAGCAGCGCGGACACCAGGTCGTCCCGGGGGGTGTCGCGGCGCTGCTCGACGAAGTCGGTGAGGAACGCGGTCATCCGCACCGCCCGGTCGGCGATGGCCCGCTCGGCCGGCTCGGTCAGCGGCGGGGCGCCGAGGGTCATGGCGAAGTAGTCCTGGGCCCATTGGTGCAGGTCCACGTCGAGCGACTCGGGCAGGCCAGCCAGGTCGGTGATCATCAGGACGGTGATCGGCGACGAGTAGCGGGCCATCAGGTCGGCTTCGCCGTCGGCGGCGAACCCGTCCACCAGCCGCGCGCAGCGGTGCCGCATGGCCGGTTCGGTGCGGGCCACGGCGGCCGGAGTGAGCGCAACGTTGGCCAGCCGGCGGATCCGGGAGTGCGCCGGCGGGTCGGTCAGCGTCATCGCCCGCAGTCCGGGATGGCCGTGCGGGAAGGCGGCGCGCAGCGCGGGGGAGTCCATCGGCTTGAACTTGTTGGCGTAGCGCGACGAGAACGTGGCCGGGTCCCGCAGCACGGCCAGGATGTCGGCGTGCCTGGTCACCACGTAGAGGTCGAGTGGCTCGTGGTGGAAGACCGGCGCTGAGGCGCGGGCGGCGGACAGCCACGGCTGCGGGTCCTCGGCGGCGGCGACGGTGAGCGGGTCGTAGGGCCGGCCGTGGGCGAACGGGCAGCGGGGCAGGTCGGC
Source organism: Pseudonocardia sp. (assembly GCA_036272155.1). Taxonomy (GTDB): domain Bacteria; phylum Actinomycetota; class Actinomycetes; order Mycobacteriales; family Pseudonocardiaceae; genus Pseudonocardia. Next base: position 58,110 of record DATAZG010000152.1, on the reverse strand, counting down.
GGGCACGGCCGGTGTGGTGGTGGGCATCGGTGCTCCGGGAGTGGTGGCGGGATCGGATCGGGGTCAGAACGGGACGGGCAGCACGCCGGTCATGCCGCCGTCGACGGTGATCGTCTGCCCGGTGAGGTAGCTGGCGAGCTCGGAGACGAGGAACAGCACGGGGCCGGCGATCTCGGCGGGCGAACCGGCGTGGCCGCGCGGGATGCCGGCGCCGACGGCCGCCCACTGCTCCTCGCCGAGCAGCACGTTCAGCCGGGGGGTGCGGGTGAACCCGGGGGCGACGGCGTTCACCCGCACACCGAGCGGGGCCAGCTCGCGGCCGGCCGACTCGACCATCCGGTGCAGCCCCGCCTTCGCCGCGCCGTACACGGTCTCCTTCGCGGCGTAGGTGTGCCCGGAGACCGAGCCGATGAACACCATCGCGCCGCCGCCCGCGTCCGCCAGCGCCCGGCCGCCGAGCTGCAGGGTCAGGAACGCGTGCCGGAGCACGACGTCGAACTGGTGGTCGTAGTCGGCGTCGTCGAAGTCCATCAGTGGCCGCAGGACCGCCAGCCCGACTATGTCCACCACGCCGGTGACCGGCCCGACGGCGGCCGCCTCCCGGAACACCCGGGCCACCTCGGCGCGGGTCGTCACGTCAGCGGTCACCGGATGGCCGCCGACCTCGTCGGCCACCGCCTTGGCCGCCGCCGGCTCGCGGTCCACGCAGACCACCGTGGCGCCGGCCTGGGCCAGCGCGTGCGCGCACTGCCGCCCGATGCCGGCGCCCGCGCCGAGCACGACCAGCACCCGGCCGTCGAGTCGCAGCAGTGCCGGGTAGTCGGGTGCGGGGTCCTGATCGTCCATCGGGTGCCTTCCCGTTGACGGTGGTTGACGGCTGGTCGACCTGAGCATAACTTCTAAGGAAGGAAACTTCCATGGAAGAATTGCACGTAGGACGACTGCGCACCGGGGCCTAGTGGAGGAAGCGATGCTCACCGCGGCGGAGAACGAGACGTTGACCCGGGTCGGCCCGGACACCCAGATGGGCCGGATGATGCGCCGGTTCTGGCTGCCGATCTGCACGTCGGCGCAGCTGCCGGCACCAGACGGGGACCCGCTGCGGCTGCGGTTGCTCGGCGAGTCGTTCGTGGTGTTCCGGGACACGGCCGGCCGCGTCGGCATCCTGGACGAGTTCTGCATGCACCGCGGTGTGTCACTCGCGCTGGGCCGGGTCGAGAACTGTGGGATCCGCTGCCTGTACCACGGCTGGCAGTTCGGGGTGGACGGCACGATCATGGACACCCCGAACCACCACAACCCCAAGTTCCGGGCGCGGCTCAAGGCGCCGGCGTTCCCGGTGCTGGAGGCCGGCGGGCTGGTCTGGACCTACCTCGGCGACCCGAAGCGCCAACCTCCGCCGCCCCGCTACGACTTCATGACCGGCCCGGACAGCAACCGCGCCGTGATCCGGCTGAACACCGCCGCCAACTACCTGCAGCTGTACGAGGGCGGCACTGACAGCTCGCACGTCGGCATCCTGCACAGCAACTCGGCCAACCCCAGCTGGATGCTCGACCAGTTCACCCCCGTCGAGGACGAGGACAACCCCGGCGCGCTGGCGGTCTCGGACAACGCGCCCGCGCTGGACATCGAGGACACCGCGTTCGGCTACCACTACGTGGCGAAACGCCAGGGCCCGCCGGAGCCGGACGGCACGCCGACCCACAGCATCCGGGTCACCCCGGTGCTGCTCCCGGTCGGCCGGATCATCCCCGCGCCGGCCTACCAGTTCTTCGTCTTCGAGGTACCCCAGAGCGACACCGTGACCAGCACGTACATCGTCGCGCACGGCGATCGCCCGATCGAGCGGGACCGGATCCTCGCCATGATGGGGCTGGACGACCCCCGGTTCTGGAACGACCGCGACTGTGATTTCCGCGCCGACTGGTCGAACCGGCTCGGCCAGGACCGCTCCCGGCTGCACGAGAGCTGGACCGGGTTCGGCGGCATCGAGCAGGAGGACGCCGTGCTCGCGGTCAGCATGGGCCCGATCGTCGACCGCACCAAGGAGCACGTGGTCGCCGCCGACCGCGCCGTGCTGCACCTGCGGGCCCGGCTGCTGGAGTCGGTGCGCCGCAACGACGAAGGGCTCGACCCGATCGGCCTGGACATCGTCGACTACACGCGGGTGCGGTCACTGCCGGACACCACGATTGCCGTCGACGAGGCGTGGCAGTCCCACGTCCCCGGCAACGCCGACCTGCCCGGCAGCGCCGACCTGTCCGGTGGCGCCGAAGTGTCCGGTGGCGCCGAAGTGTCCGGCGGCGTGGCGGTGACCCTGTGAACCCCGTCGAGGTCGCCGCCGGCGAGGTCGAGGGGGACCGCGTCGCGGGTGGCGAGGACGGGGAGCTGGTGGTCGAGCTGGCCGGCGCCGGGCGCACGGTGCTCGTGCCGGCGGACCAGTCGATCCTGGAGGCCCTGCTCGACGCCGACGTCGACGTGCCGTTCTCCTGCATGGAGGGCATCTGCGGCAGCTGTCGCACCACCGTGCTCGGCGGTGTGCCCCGGCACCGGGACAGCGTGCTCACCCCGGCCGAGCGGGCCGCCGGCGATACGATCCTGATCTGCTGCTCGCGCGCGGAAGGCGGTCGGATTGTCCTCGATCTCTGAGCCGATCCCACCCGACGAGCCGATCCCACCCGACGAGCCGCGCGCGCCTGACGAGCCGCGCGCGCCTGACGAGCCGCGCGCGCCCGGCGAGCTGGCCGCGCCCGACCTGCGGCGCGCCGCCGCGAGCTGGTCGGCGGAGCTGGACGGCCTCGACGTCACCTCGTTCATGGTCGCCGCGACCGTGCAGCGGCTGTCGGCACACATCGAGCGCGCGTTCGTCGCGGTCGCCCGCCGGCACCAGCTCGGGCCGGGTGACCTGCGCATCCTGCTCGCCCTGCGCCGCTCCGGACCGCGCTACGCGCTCAGCCCCACCGACCTGTTCCGTCGCCTGTTGATCACTTCGGGAGCGGTCAGCAAACAGGTCGACCGGCTCGTCGAGGTCGGCCTGGTGACCCGGGTGGCCGACCCGGACACGCTGCGCGGGCTGCTGGTCCGCCTGGAACCCGCTGGCCGGGCCATCGCCGACGCGGCCATGCGGGAGATCTGTTCGGACTTCCTCGGCCTGGAACGGCTGGACCCCGAGCGGGCGCAGCGCGCGCTGGCCGCCCTCGGCGAGCTGCAGGGGCTGATGGAGGGCGACTCGGCCTCGCCGGTCGGCGCGGCGAACCCGGCGGGCGCGGCGGGCGGGGACCGGCCATGACACCGGACGCTCCCGCGCCGCTGGTCACCCCGCCGGCGCCGCTGGCCGCGTTGCTCGATGCGGCGAGCGCGCGGCTGCTGTCGCTGGAGGAGAACGGCGAGTTCCCGAGCGAGCTGCGGGTGAGCGCCGGCGCCTACGCCAGCCTGGCGGGGCTGCGCGCTCGGGAGCTGGCCGCCGGCCACCGGCTGATCGTGCTCGGCGCCGCCGTGGTGCCCGACGCCACGCTCCGCGCCGACCAGTTCACCCTCGTCCCCTGAACACCCCCGTCGGCACTCGCGGGGTCTGACCCGAGGTGTTGGGTCAGTTGCCGGGTTGGGGCGGCGCGGAGGTGTCGGCGGGCTGCGCGGGGCCGACGACCGGCAGAGGCGGCATTGCGCTGAGCACCAGCGCCAGGATCACGAGCAGACCGGCCGCGATGATCACCAGGCGGACGAGCCGGCGGCGCTGCTTCGAGGTCGCCCACCGCCACTCGGATCGCGCACCGGACCGCCGACCGGGGCCGCCTCGGCCTGTCGTACGTCGCTGGGCCGTCACGGCGCGCTCCCCGCGCTCACCGCCGGGCGGTGCGACCACACCGCGGCCACGACGCGGGAGCCGGTACGCGGGACCATGATCGGCTCCGAGGATACGGAACGTGATCAGCCGTGTCGAGGCCGATACCGCCCCGCCCGGCGCACCCTCCGGTCGAACCGGGAGCGCGGGTCCGACGGAGTGGCCGCCCGTCGAGTTCGTCGAGGTGGCCACCGGTCGTTCGGCGGACTCCCGCTGCCCGTATTGCGTGAGCGCCTCACCACGGCGTCAAGGATCGGTAAACCGTTGCCGATCAGCCGGTTCGGACGTATTCCGGATTCGTTCCCGCGAGTGAATCGCGACGGTCCGGCCAGCGGTGGCTGTTGATCGACTTCGGTGGTATTGATAGGGAGTTCGGTGCCGGTCGACCATTGGCGGTCACCCGGCGCGTGCACGGGGGGCGACGAATCGTGAGTGAAGCACAGGCAATACTGCTCGGCGCCATCGCCGGGCTGACCATCCTGCTCGGCATCGCGCTGGCCCGCTACCTGCGCGGCGGCCAGGTACTGATGAACTCGCTGGCCAGCGGGGTACTGGTGTACCTGCTCGGCGACATGCTGGCGCGGGCGTTCCTGCCGCTGAACAGCGCCCTGCTGCGCCAGTACGACAATCTCGGCGGGGCCGGTCCGGTTGCCTGGTTGACCGTGGCCTTCATCGGTGGACTGGTACTCGGTTACGGCGGGCTGACCGCCTATTCGGCACTGTCCAGCAATCTCCCGCTATTGCTCGCGGTGGGCGTGGGTTTGCACAACCTCGGCGAGGGTCTCGCGCTGGGCAACATGGCCGGCAACGACTGGGTGTCTATCAGCGTGGTGCTGGTTATCGGTTATGTGCTGCAGAACCTGGTCGTGGGTGGGGCGATTGCCGCGCCATTCGCCGAAGCCGAGCGGAAACCGCGCTGGTCGTACCTGCTGGTCCTCGGGCTGGTCGCCGGCATTCCGACCATCCTGGGCACCTTGGTGGGCTGGCTGCTGGTGGATGCGGCGAGCAGCGACGAGGGCAGTGATCTCACGGGAACGGCGGTGAACGCGCTGGCCGCCGGCGCGATCCTGTTCGTGCTGATCCAGCTGCTGTCCTCGGTCGCCACCGCCGGCCGGCGGACCGCCCGCCACCTCGGGCTGCTCGCGGGGCTGGCCGTCGTGCTGCTCACCGAGGTCCTGCTCATCGGCGCCACCGGCGCCTGACGCGCACTCCGACCGCACCCGCCTGCCGACCGCACCGCCCACCCGACCACACACCAACCGGGAGCAACCATGCGCCGAGCCTGGCTCGCCGCCCTCGTGCTGTTCGGCGCCGCCACCCTGGTCGCGGGGTGCGCCGGACCGCCGAACCTCGACCCCGTGCCGGCGACCTCGGCGGACGGGCGCGGCGCCGTCCGCCCGCTGCCGGCGCCGACCGGCTGCACGGTCACCGCCACCGACAGCGACAGCCTGACCAGAGCAATGGCCTCCGCCGCCCCCGGTCAGCGCATCTGCGTGCTCGGCCCGATCGGCGCGACACGGCTGATCCTGCGGCGGTCCGGTACCGAGGAGCAACCCATCGAGGTGGTCGGGGACGGCCACACCATCGTCCGGGGCATCACGGTGGAGGCCAGCTACGTCACGGTCGACGGGATCAACTCGGTCCACGGCTGGGCTCCCGGCATCGAGCTGACCGGCGACAACATCACCCTGCGCAACAGCACGTCGATCTCGCCGAGGGGCGATGACGTCGACGGGCTGCGCTTCTTCGGCTCCAACCTGCGGATCGTGCACAACACCATCCGCGACACGCTCAACCTCAACCTGGCCCACGCCGACTGCATGCAGAACTACGCCACCGGCCCGGACAGCCCGGCCAGCCAGCACGTCGTGATCACCGACAACCGGTGCGAGCAGATCGACAACCAGTGCCTCATCGCCGAGGGGCCGAACAGCAGCGCCGGCGACGGCTCCGGCGAGGGCGAGTCGGGCGACTTCGAGTTCCGCAACAACTACTGCGACAGCCACGCCTCGCAGGCGGTGCAGCTGGACGACATCCAGCACGCCACGTTCGAGCACAACGACATCGCCTCACCGCAGGACAAGGCGTTCTCGTTCCAGAACCTGTCCACCGACGGCGTGGTGGCCGACAACCAGCTCAACCCGGGCATCGGCTACGAGGTCGGCATGGACGAGTCGTCCCGGCCCGGCTATCGCGGCCCGGAGCCCGGCGGCAAGCCCTGACCCGGTGACGATCGACATTCCGCTATCCCCATCGCGTTGATCTCTGGCACCCTGCCCGAAGCCGATCTAGCTCGACGAGCAGGGGGATCATCCGTGGCTGAGAAGGCCGGCACGGGCCTGGCGCCGACGTCGCCACTCGACCGCTACTTCAAGATCACCGAGCGGGGCTCGACGCTCGGCCGCGAGGTGCGCGGCGGGCTGGTCACCTTCTTCACGATGGCCTACATCATCGTGCTCAACCCGCTGATCATCGGGACGCAGCGGGACGCCGCCGGCCACTTCCTCGGCGGCGGCGACGCGCCCAACCTGGCGCTGGTGGCCGCCGCGACCGCGCTGGTGGCCGGCGTGCTGACGATCCTGATGGGCGTGTTCGCCAACTTCCCGTTGGCGCTGGCCGCCGGGCTCGGCCTCAACGCCTTCGTCACGTTCGCCATCGCCACCAAGATGACCTGGCCCGACGCCATGGGCCTGGTCGTGCTCGAGGGACTGGTCATCCTCGTGCTGGTACTCACCGGGCTGCGCAAGGCGGTGTTCGCGGCGGTGCCGTCGGAGCTCAAGGTGGCGATCAGCGTCGGCATCGGCCTGTTCATCGCGCTGATCGGGTTCGTGGACGCCGGTTTTGTGCGCCGCACCCAGTCGCCGCCGGTACCGGTGGAGCTCGGGTCCGGCGGGCAGCTGGCCGGCTGGCCCGTGCTGGTGTTCGCGCTCGGCCTGATTGCCATGATCGTGATGATGGTGCTGCGGGTGAGGGGCGCCATCCTGATCGGCATCGTCGGCGCCACCGTGCTGGCCGTGATCATCGAGGCCGTCGCCAAGATCGGCCCGGCGGTCGGGGCGGGCGGCGCGGTCAACCCGCACGGCTGGGGGCTGTCCGTGCCGGCGCTCCCGGACCGCATCGCGGACGTGCCGAGCTTCGCGCTGCTCGGCGACTTCAGCCTGCTCGGCGCGATCCACCGGGTGGGCGCGGTGGCCGCCCTGCTGTTCGTCTTCACGCTGCTGCTCGCCGACTTCTTCGACACCGTCGGCACCATGACCGCCACCGCGGCGGAGGCCGGGCTGCTCGAGGAGGACGGCTCGCCGCCCAACGCCCAGCGCATCCTGGTGGTGGACTCCCTCGCGGCAGCCGCCGGGGGCGCGGCGTCGGTGTCGTCCAACACCTCCTACGTCGAGTCTGCCGCCGGCATCGGGGAGGGCGCGCGCACGGGCCTCGCCTCGGTGGTCACCGGCGCGCTGTTCCTGCTCGCCACGTTCCTCGCGCCGCTCGTCGCGGTCATCCCGAACGAGGCGGCCGCCCCGGCGCTCGTGGTCGTCGGCTTCCTGATGATGACCCAGGTCCGGGGCATCGACTGGGACGACTACAGCATCGCCATCCCCGCGTTCCTCACGATCATCCTGATGCCGTTCACGTACTCCATCACGGCCGGCATCGGCGCCGGCTTCCTCAGCTACGTGGTGCTGCGTGCGGTGCGCGGTCGGGCCCGCGAGGTGCACCCGCTGATGTGGGGGGTGGGCGCGCTGTTCGTCGTCTACTTCGCGCTGGACCCGCTGGAGCAGCTGCTCGGCGTCAGGTGAGCTCGGCCCGGGCCGCCGACCCGGGCCGGAGCCCGGGTCAGGCCTTGAGGATGCTCGCCACCAGGCCGTCGGGCTGGGTGAACGAGGCTTCGTGGCTGCCCGGCGCGAGGATGGGTTCGACGCCGAGGCGGCGGGCGAACCGGTCCCAGCCGTACTCGCCGGGCGGCAGCGCGATGTCGTCGACACTGAGCACGTAGCTGACCGGGACGCCGAGCGCGGCCGGGTCGAGCGGCTGCACCGGGACGCTGAAGTACTGCATCGGCTGCGGCACGAGCAGCTCGTGCACCGTGCGCTGCACCGGCTCCGGGGCGTCCTGCATGAACGCGCTCTGCCACACCTCGAACGGCATGGTCACCGAGTTGTTGCCGGAGGCCTCGGCCAGCGTGGTGAACAGCTCGGTGTAGTGCGGCGGGACCTCCTCGTTGAGCGAGAGGCCCTCGGAGGGCACAAACGCGCTCCAGTACACGAGCCTGCGCAGCCGGGGTGCGAGCCGGGGTGCCGCGCCCGTGATCACATAGCCGCCCCAGCTGTGCCCGAGCAGGGAAACGTCCCGCAGGTCGGCCCCCTCGACGAGGTCGACGACGTAGTCGATCACGTCGGTGAGGGCGTGGGCGGTCGGGTCGGCGCCGTCGTGCAGCCCGGGCAGCGTGGGGGTGATGACCCGGTGCCCCAGGGCGCGCAGCCGCTGCGCGACGGGCCGCCAGGCCCAGCCGCCGTGCCACGCGCCGGTGATCAGGACATACGTGTCGGACATCGGGCTCCTCGGGGCGAGCTGCACTGACGAGCATCGAACCTATCGCCATCCGGTCGCGCCGGCCCGGTTTCCGGGTTCGGGCGGTGCGGGTCTGGTCGGTGTACCGTAAGTCTTAATGCAGGATTTCCTGCATTAAGACGTCGCCGAGTCGACCGGTGTGCTCGTGCCGGCTCAGCGACCGTGGGAAGGAGCTCCCTGTGCGACCCCTGTTCTTTGCCGAGGACGAGAACTTCTGGTTCGAGACGCTGCGTTCGCTCGGTCACGTCGCCTACGGGGGCGCGGACATCGGCGAGGTCGTGGTGACGGCCGAGCGGATCAAGGCGGGCGACTACGACAGCTGGTACGCGGAGTGGACTCGGACGGCCGAGCGAATCGCGGCCACCGCCGACCGGGCCAGGTCGGGCGGGCACGACGTCTCGGCGCGCGACGCCTACCTGCGCGCGTCGAACTACTTCCGGACCGCCGAGTTCTTCTTGCACGGCAACCCGGCGGACCCCCGCATCCTGGGCAGCTACGACCGGGCCATCGCGGCCTTCGACGCGTACGTCGAGCTGGCCGGAGGGGCGGTCGAGCGCGTTGCGATCCCCTATGAGGACACCACGCTGCCCGGCTACTTCTACCCGAGCCCGCTGCCAGGCCGGCAGCCACTGGTGATCATGCACAACGGGTTCGACGGCACCGCCGAGGAGATGCGGTTCTTCGGCGCGCTCGCGGCTCAGGAGCGCGGCTACCACGTGCTCTGTTTCGACGGGCCGGGCCAGCCGGGCACCCGGCAGCGGCACGGTCTGCTGTTCCGGCCGGACTGGGAGAACGTGGTCGGCCCGGTGCTGGACTACGGCGTGAGCCGGCCCGAGGTCGACGCCGACCGGGTCAGCCTGCTCGGGGTGAGCCTCGGCGGGCAGCTCAGCTTCCGGGCCGCCGCGTTCGAGCCCCGGCTGGCCGCCGTCATCGCCGTCGACGGGGTGTACGACTTCGGGGTGTTCGCCACACGCTTCGTCGACGGCGACCGGGACCGGGTGAAGGCGCTGGTCAACGCCGAGTCGGCGCCCGGGGTCGACCGGCAGCTGGCCGAGGCGATGGAGACCAGCCCGACGGCGCGCTGGGCGTTCACCCACGGCGCGTACGTGATGGGCGGCGACACGCCCCGGGCCTGTGCGGCGAAGATGCTGGAGTACGACCTGCGCGACGGGGTGGCGGAGCGGATCAGCTGCCCGGCGTTGGTCTGCGAGGCGGGCGACGACCTGTTCTTCGGCGGCCAGCCCCAGGAGGTGTTCGAGCACCTCACCACGGCCGACAGGACCTGGCTGCGGTTCACCGAGGAGGAGGGGGCCGACGCGCACTGTCACATCGGCGCCCAGCGCTACGCCTTCGCCGCGATCCTGGACTGGCTGGACGAGCGGACGCCCGTGCGTCGCTGAGCTTCACCGGCCGAGCGCGCGGTCCACCAGTTCGGCCAGGTCGGTGTCGGGGGAGTCGTACCCGAAGACCGCGCGCAGGTAGATGGGGGCCAGCACCAGGTCGAAGATCCGGGCCACGCTGGGCGGGTGGTCGAGGTGGCCGGCGCCGTGGTCGATGGCCCGCTGGATCTGGTCGGTGCGCCGGCGCAGGTGGGCGGCCGCGTCCGTGGTGGGGGCGTCGCCCGCCGTGTCGGCTGTGTCGTCCGCCGCGTCGGGAGGGTGGCCTTGGTCGGGGCCGCCGCCGCTGAGTGCGGGGTTGGCCGCCGCCAGCGCGCGGTAGAGCGCGAAGCCCTCCCGCGTCTTGAGCTGCTCGGCGACGGAGTGGGCCCAGGTCAGCAGGTCATCGCGCAGGTCGCCGGTGTCGGGGAACGGTGACTCGTCGAGGAGGTCGGTCACCGCCACGTCGAGCAGCAGGGACTCGACCGTGCCCCAGCGCCGGTAGATGGTCACCTCGTGCACCCCGGACCGGTCGGACACCTCGCGCACCGAGATCGGGTCGTGCCCCTCGCTGAGCAGACCGCGCACGGCGGTGTGCACGGCCTGGCGGGTCCGCGCCGTCCGCCCGCCGGGCCGGGCGCGCCCCTCGGAGCTGTTCGGCATACGCAGACCCTAGTGGCGACGACTCCCGTGCTCAGACGATCTTGAGCCGGACCCCGTGGGCCGCGCACAGTGCCTGGATCTCGTCACCGGCGGCCTCGGTGATCACCAGGTCGATGCGGTCCAGGTCGCACACCGTGACGAAGTCGTCGATGCCGAACTTGCTGCTGTCCAGCGCCACCACGACGCGGCGGGCCCGCTCGATCACGGCCTGCTTGACCTGGGCGTCGGACACGTCGGCCACCGAGATCCCGGCGCCGGTGAAGCCGCTGGCACTGAGGAACGCGACGTTCACGGTGAACCGGCTCAGCGTGTCGAGCGTGACCGGGCCGACCAGGGTGCCACCCAGGGAGCGGACCGAACCGCCGAGCAGGGTGTGCCGGATGCCGGGCCGGTCGGCCAGCGCGCTCGCCACCCCGAGCGCGTTGGTCAGGACGTTGACGTGCTCGTCCAGCAGGTCGGCGATCCGCCGCACCGTCGTCCCGCTGCCCAGGAAGATCGAGTCCCCCCGGGTGATCTCGTCGAGGCAGCCTCGGGCGATCAGGTCCTTGGCCTCGCCGTGCAGTGCGCCGCGGTCGTCGATCGTGGGTTCGAACCTGGGCGTCACGGCGATCGCGCCGCCGTGGGTGCGGCGCAGCAGGCGCTGCTGTTCCAGGGCGCTGAGGTCCTTGCGGACGGTCGGCTCGGAGACGTTGAGCAGTGACACCAGCTCGGCGATCCGCACCCGCCCCTGGGTCTCGACCATGGCCAGGATCCGGCCGCGCCGCTCCTCGGCGAAGGCCGGCCTCTCGGTGGGCACCAGGTGCTTTCGCGTCGGTTCGGTCATCGCGGGGCCGGCGCCCGGTCGGCGTGCCAGCGCAGCAGGTCCGTCCGGACCCGGGAGGCGTCGGTCTCGACGGCGTCCTGCACGACCACCGGCACCGGGCCGATCCGGTCGAGCAGCCGGAACACCAGGTGGTAGTCCATCGCGCCGGCCCCGGCCGCCGAGTAACCGCCGTCGACGACGTCCTTGGCCTGCACCCCGATGATCCGGGGGCCGAGCAGGTCTACCGCCTCGGTGAGGATGGCCTCCTGCCGGTCCACGGTGGCGGGGCTGAGCAGGTTCGCCGGGTCGAACACGATGCCCACCGGTGCGTCGGCGCCGAGCTCGGCGAGCAGCCGGGCGGCGGCCGGCGCGTCGCGCACCACGTTGGCGGCCTCCGGCTCGATGCCCAGCAGCACGCCGGCGTCGGCGGCCGAGGCCAGCAGCGGCTCGAGCGTGGCCAGCAGGTCCCGCCAGGCCGGCTCGGACGTGTTGTCCGGGTGTGTCCGCCACATGTTCGCCGGGTCCCGGGTGCCGGTGCACAGCGTGACGACCTCCGCGCCGAGCAGGGGCGCCAGCCCGATCAACCGCGCCGCCAGCCGGGTCAGCGCGGCCCGCGCGTCGAGGTCCGGGTCGATCACGTTGAACGTGGCGGACATGCTCGGCAGGCCCAGCTCCGCCGCCTCGAAAGCGGCGCGGACCTCGTCGAACACCGGCGGCCCGACCCCGTCGGCGAGCGTCGGCAGGCCGATCGCGGCGAAGTTCCAGTGCGCCAGCGGGTAGCCGGCCGCCGCGACCTCGGCACACACGTCGGCGGCCGTCGCCCGGCGGAAGGTCCGGGCGAAGATGCCGAGGCGCCCGGCCAGCGCCGCCCCCGCCCCGGTCACAGCCGCCACTCCGCCCCGGCCGCCGCGGACCGCTCGACGGCCTCGATCAGCCGGACGGCCTCGAGCCCGTCGGAGGCGTCGGGTGCGGTGTCCAGGTCGTCGCGGACCGCCGCCGCGAACGCCTCGAGCTGCCGCTCGTAGGCGTCGGTGTCGGACAGCACCGGGCTCGTGGTGGTGCCGTCGGCGGCGGAGTAGGCCCGCACGTCGGAAGCCCTGCGGAAGAACGGGAAGTGGGTGTCCACCGCCAACTGCCCGGTCGACCCGAACACCTCGATGCCCTCGGCGCCGTCCCCGGGCACGTCGACCGCGATCGACACGCTGCCGACCGCGCCGGAGGCGAGCGCGACCAGCAGGTGCCAGGCGTGGTCGCGGCCGAAGTCCCGGTGTGCGGCGGTCACCGACTTCACGTCCCCGAGCAGGAACCGCACCGTGTCGAACACGTGCGAGCCGTGGGTGGCGAGCAGGTAGCGCTCCCGGTCGGCCTTGAACCCCGCCTCGGTGCGCCGCGTGCCGGGGTCGTCGAACGTCCTGGGGAACAGCGTGTGCTCGACGCCGGCGCGGATGGTGCCGATCCGGTACCAGGCGTGGAACGAGCGGACCTCACCCAGCTTCGAGGCGACGAACTCCCGGGCGAACCGCAGCCCCGGGTCGTGCCGCTTCATGGCGCCCACCTGCAGCTTCAGCCCGGTCCGCGCGACCAGCTCGACGAGCCGCGCGCACTCCCGCACCGTCGAGGCGAGCGGCTTCTCCACCAGCACGTGCTTGCCGGCCTCGAGCGCCGCGCTGGCGAGGTCGAAGTGGAAGCGGTCGGGCGTGGCGATCAGCACGGCCTCGACGGCCTTGTCGGCGAACAGCGTGGCGGGGTCGGTCCGGACCGAGCGGATGTCGTAGCGCTGGGCCACCGCCCTGGCCACTGCCTCGTTCGGGTCACAGAGCGCCACGAGTTCGACGCCGTCCGCCTTCTCCAGCGCGGGCAGGTGGGCGACCTGGGCGATGCGGCCACACCCGATCAGTGCCAGGCGCACCGGGCTCGTCATGGGCCCTCCTCGCGCGCTTCGATTAGTTTCTATTTTCTCCTTGAACTCTACAGGTCGTAAGCAAACGAAAGCAGGGTCAGTCGACGGTGCCGACGCTCATGGTCGCCTCGCCGAGCGCCGAGCAGGCCTGCTGGGGCGCGTCGACGAACATCGAGGCGGTGTCCCCGGGGGCGTAGATCCGGAGTCCCCGCACCTGGAGCGGCACGCACTTCTCCGGCGGGTAGGCGTCGGACTTGGTGATGATCAGCGGGCTGGCGGCGGTCGCGCCGGGCCGCAGGACGACCTGCTTGCCCTGGCTCCGCCCGGTCCGGGTGGCCGGCTCGCCGACCTGCCGGCCATCGTCCCCGGTCACGAACGAGACGCCCGGCGAGCCCCACAGCTGGCAGTCGCTCTGGCTCCGGTTGGTGAACCGCAGGTTGTACCCCGTCTTCATCATCCCGCTGCCGCCGTCGTCGCCGGCCAGCGCCAGGGTGAGGTCGGCGGCCTTGCAGGCCCGCGTCCCGCCGGCTTGGGGCGCGGGCCTCGGCGCGGCGGTGTCCGGGCCCGCCGTGTCCGGGGCGGCCGTGTCCGGGGCGGCGGTGGCCGAGGACTCGGGGGTCGTGGTCGTTGGGGTCGGCGCGGTACCGGCGCAGCCGCTCAGCGCGGCAGCGGCGGCCAGTGCCGTGACCAGGGTCGGGATCAGGGCGGCGGCCGAGGGCCGGCCGGAACGGGCGAACGTCGACAACCGTGTTGGCTCCACGCCAAGATCTTTGGGCACGGGCGGCCGGTGGGTCGGCCGCGACACGCCGCCCGGCCGGGCGGTCAACGGGCCGTTCGGGCGATCAACAGGGCGGCCGGCCGACCCGGAGTCGGGCTAGCTGTGGTCGGGCCGGTAACCGGGCAGCAGCCGCGCGTTCAGGTCCTCCAGGGTCTGGCCCTTCGTCTCCGGGGCCATCAGCAGGCAGATCACCGTGCCGGCCGCGCCGCAGGCGACGAACAGCCACAGTGCGTGCGCGATGCCCCACGCCTTGACCAGGTCGGGGAACAGCACGATGCCGAGGATGCCGCCGACCCGGCTCACCGCGGTGGCGAGCCCGGAGCCGGTGGCCCGCACCTCGGTGGGCAGCAGCTCCGTCGGGTAGAGGAAGTCGAGGATGCCGGGGCCGCCGTTGGCGCACATCACCCCGATGGCCAGCAGCACCGCCACCACGGCCAGCGAGGACGAACCGGTCAGCGCCAGCACCGCGAGGCTCAGGGTGAGCCCGGCGAACGCGACGATGATCAGCGGCCGGCGGCCGATCCGGTCGACCAGCAGGATGCCGATCCCGGACCCGAGCAGCCCGACCACGCCGACCACCGCCGAGCCGATGCTGGCCTGCTGGGCGTTGCTGGTGAGGCTGTTCAACAGCGTGGGGGTGTAGATCGTGATGCCGTAGTAGGCGGTGGTGTACACCGCCCAGAACGAGCAGCAGAACACCGTCCAGCGCAGCACGGGCCGGCTGAACAGCAACCGCCACGGGTGCGCCCCTGTGCTGTTCCCGGTCCGCCCGCTGGACAGCTCCGGCGCGGGCGCGGTGGTCGAGCCGGCGGCCTCACCCCCGAGGTAGCTCATCACCTGCTCGACGTCGTCGGCGCGACCCTGGGCCCGCAGCCACCTCGGCGACTCCGGGACCGCCCGGCGCAGCCAGATCACCACCAGGGCGAACACCGCGCCGAGCAGCAGCATCAGCCGCCAGCCCAACCCACCGAGCGGGGTGAGCGCTGCGCCGACCAGGTACGCGACCGCCGAGCCGGCGAACCAGGCCGCGCCCATCCGGCACATCATCGCGCCGCGGTGGGCCGCCGGGGCGTACTCGGCGAGCAGCGTGGCGGAGATCGGGTAGTCGGCGCCGAGCGCGAGCCCGAGCAGGAACCGGAAGACCATCAGCTGCCAGACGTCCTGCGCGGCGGCCGTGAGCACGGCGAAGACCACGAAGCCGACCAGGTCGATCAGGTACATCGCCTTGCGGCCCAGCCTGTCGGTCAGCCGGCCGACGACGAGCGCGCCGATCAGCATGCCGACCACCGCGCTGGCGGCCAGGGGCGCGGTGAGGCCGGGGGACAGGTGCCACTGCTTGGTCAGCACCGGCAGGGCGACGGCGATCACGGCCAGGTCGTAGCCGTCGAGGAAGGTGCCGGCGGCGGAGAGCAGGGTGACCTTGCGGTGGAAGCGGCGCTGCTCGGTCGACTCCAGGAGCTGCCAGTTCGGCGGTGCGCTTGCGGACACGGGCGGTCCCTTTCGCGGCGGCGGTGTGGGGTCGGCGGTGTGGGGTCGGCGGTGTGGGTCGACGGCGCGGGGTCAGCGGGCGGCGGTCGTGGTCGCGGTGCGCAGGCGGTCGGCGAGGGCGGCGGTGATCGGTACCAACAGGTCGACGTTGCGGTCCAGCTCCGTGCCCTCGGCGTCCGGGCCGCCCACGCCGTCGAACACGTTCGCGGCCAGCCGCCGCCCGATCGCGGCCAGCCGGAGCACCCGGTCCGGCTCTCGGTCGGGGTCGGCGGCCGCCCGGTGGTCGACCTGCCGGCACCGGATGCTCAGCAGTTCGCCGGCCAGCCGGAAGTCCAGGCAGCGGGCCTGGCACGGCCAGTCGACCAGCGCCGAGGTGGCCACCTCCCAGTAGCCGCCGACCTCGGTGCGGACCTGGCGGACCCGGTTGCGGTGGATGTGGCCGGACAGCCAGAGCACCACGTTCGGGAAGCGGGCGAGCACGGCTTCGACGTCCGGCGCCAGCGACCTCGGCAGGTCCTGCCCGGGGACCGCGGCGCCGCCGTCCCCTGTGCGGTGGACGTAGCCGTTGGTCAGCGTGGACAGCCCGTGGTGGGAGCACAGCACGACGGCACGGTCCGGGTTGCCGGTCTCGCGCCAGGTGCCGTCCTCGGTGAGGTAGCGGGAGTGTGCGGCGGTGAGCTCGCCGACCAGCCAGCGCAGCTGCTCGGAGCCGATGCTGCCGTCGGCGTAGCCACCCGGGTTCGTGGTGTCCAGCACGAGCACGGTCACCGCCGGATGCGGCCGGCACGCCAGGTACGGCAGCACCCCGCCCTCCCGCACGCCGCCCTCCCGCACACCGCCCTCCCGCACGGCACACATCGTCTTATCGCCGCACACAGGTTCGGCGGTAGGTGCGGCGATACCGCGCTGTGTGCCGTGACCGGGGCCCCCGTCGGCCAGGTGCGTGCGTTGCGTGCGGGCGAACTCTTCGCGCTGGACGAGGCGCCGGCGGACGTCGGCGGTGATCGGCTCGGACGGCCGGGTGAGTGCCGGCGGGCGGCTGTAGCAGCAGGGGTCGCGCACGTAGGCGTCGATCGCCGGCCCGGTTCCAGCGGCGGTGTTGATTTCCCCCGGTGCGGCCGGTCCGGTGGGCTTCACCGCTCCGCTGAGCAGCGCCTCGAGCTCCGGAGTGGCGCGCGCCCGGCCCTGTACGAGCGCGTCGTGGTTGCCGTAGCAGGCCACCCACGGCGCCCCGACCCCCGTGGCGGTGAACGGCAGCACCCACTCCGCCGGGCCGCCGGGGTGCACCGGCGCGTCCGGCAGCACAGCCCACTCCGGTACCGGCTCGCCGGCCGCCGCCCGCGCGGACACCGGTAACTCGCCGGCCGCCGGGTCGGCGCCCGTTGTCGGGACCGCGCCGCCCGCTGCCCGGCCGAGCGGGTGGACCTCGGCGCCGCCGGTCATCAGCGCGACGAAGTCGGCCAGCTCGTTGCCCTGCTGGCTGTCGATGTTGTCGCCGGTCGTGACGACCAGGTCGAACGGGCGCCCCTCCGCCTCGGCGAGCGCACGTACCGTCCGTGCCATCGCCTCGACCTGTGCGGTCGCGGTGAACTCCTGCGGCCGGTAGCTCGGCAGCATGGCGGCCCACCGCCCGTCACCGCGCAGCGCCTGCAGATACTCCAGCCGGGCCGGCGAAGCGAGATCGGCGAGCTGGAAGTCGGTCAGGTGCAGCAGCCGCAACAGCACCGGCTCCGCCGGGTCGGGGGAGAGGTCGGGCGCCGGACCGGGGGCGAGGTCGGTCCGCGGCTGGACCGGTTCGCCCGGCCCCTCGGTCAGCAGCTGGAACCGGCCGCGCGCGCCCGCGCGCCGGACCGTCCGGCCGGTCGTCGAGTGCGGGCCGGCCGGGCTCGGGTCCGAGTGGGAATGGGGGCTCAACTGCGCGGGCACCGCCTCGTACTACAACGTTTGAGTGCTGGTCAGAGCGAGGCTACAAGGAGAGAGTTGACCCCGGAAAGGTCCAGTGGGTGAACGCCCGACGGCCGAGTGGTGTCCGCCCGCGCGACCCACTGCCCAACCCACGTCCTCGCGGGAGTTGCCGCGCCGGCCAGGCGCTATTCGGGCGGCGGGCCGGTGGAACCGCGCACCACGAAGGTGCCCGGTACGACGGTGCGCAGCCGGGTGCGGGTCGGGTCCTCGATCCGGTCGATCAGAGTGGCCGCGGCGGCGGTGCCGATGGCGATCCGGTCGACCTGGAACGTGGTCAGCGGCGGGTCCAGCAGTGCGGAGGTGGGCAGGTCGTCGTGGCCGATGACCGACACGTCCGCCGGGATGCGCAGCCCGGCCGCCCGCGCCGCCTGGTAGGCCGCCTGCGCGAGGAAGTCGCTGTTGGTCAGCACGGCGGTGATCCGCTCCGCCGGGGGCAGGGCGAACTGCTCGGTCAGCGCCCGCGCGGCCGCCACATCGGACAGCGCGGTGGTCACCACGACCGGCTCCAGCCCGTGCTCGGCCAGCCGGGCGCGGAACTCGGCGACCCGCTCGGGGTCGGGGGAGGTGCGGTGCGGCGCGGCGACGATGCCGATCCGCCGGTGACCGAGCGCGACGAGGTGGTCGGTGGCGGTGCGCACCGCCGAGGCCGTGTCGACCCGCACGGCGGACAGCGCGGGCGCGAGGCCCCGACTGCAGTTGATCACGACGGCGGGCCGGCCGGTCTGCGCGGTCCAGGTGGCCGCCGCCCGCCCCGAGCCGATCGGCGCCATCGCCAACCCGTCGATCGCGCGGCTGGTCAGCGCCTCCAGCAGGTCCTTCTCGTGGAGCAGCTCGTAGCGCGACGAGGTGATCATCGCCTGGTAGCCGCGCCGCGCGCACTCGAAGTCGAAACCCTCCACGACGTCCAGGAAGAACGGGTTGCGCAGGTTCCGGATCAGCAGGCCGACCACCCCGGACCGCCCGGTACGCAGGGTCACCGCTGCCCGGTCCGGTACGTAGCCGAGCCGGCGGGCCTCCTCGAGGACACCGCGGCGCAGCTCGGCGCCGACGCCCGGCCGCTCCCGCAGCGCGAGGCTGACCGCCGACACCGAGATGCCCAGCGACTCCGCGATGTCACGCATGGTTACCGAGGAGCCGGTGGGACGGGCCACGCGGCGGATCGTAGCCGCGCCCGCGCCGCCGGGCGCCCCGACTTGCGCGCGCTAGCTCACCAGGCGCCACCGGCCGAGGTTCGACGGGTCGCGACCAGGACCAGCAGCGCGACCGCGGCGAGCGCCGCGCTGGCCCAGCTCGGCCCGCTGAGCCCGAGCGGGCCGGCCAGCGCCAGCCCACCGATCGCCGGCCCGCCGGCCGCCCCGATGTTGAGCGCCGCCGTGGCGTACGAACCGGCCATGGTCGGCGCGCCCGGGGCCCGGTAGAGCGCCCGCGCGATCAGCGTGCCGCCGACCCCGAACGCCAGCGCGCCCAGCAGGAAGGCGAGGCCGACCAGCGCGGCGGGCCGCGCCGCTGCCAGGGCCAGCGCGACCCAGCCGGCCAGCAGCGCCCCGCAGCCGAGGGTGAGCACGGCGGCCGCGTGTCGATCGGCGAGCCGGCCGGCGAGGCTCACGCCGGCGAAGGAGCCGATCCCGAACGCCGCCAGCACGACCGGTACCCACAGCGGGCCGAGCCGGGCGGTGTCGGTGACCACCGGGGCGAGGTAGCTGAACGTGCAGAACGTGGCGCCGTTGACCAGTGTCCCCAGCCCGAGCACCAGCAACAGCCCCGGCCGGCGCAGCTGCGCGAGCTCGGCGCGCAGCCCGGGTAGCCGGGTGCGCTCGGTCCGGCCGGCGTGCTCCCGTCGGGGCCCGACCCCCGGCACACCGCCGAGCACACCGGCGATGGCGGGCAGACAGAGCAGCGCCACCGCCCAGAACGCCGCCCGCCAGCCGAACACGGTCTCCAGCAATGCACCACCCGGCACGCCGGCGACGCAGGCGATCGTGGTGCCGCCGAGCAGCACACCCAACACGCGGGCCTTGCGGTCCGGTGCCACCAGCGCGGTCGCCGCCGTGACCGCCACCGCCAGGAAGCCCGCGTTCACCACCGCCGCGACGATGCGCGTGACCAGCAGCAGGGCGAAGTTGTCGGTCCGCGCGCCGAGCACGTGCACGGCGACGAACACCACCAGGAAGGTGGTCAGGCCGGCGCGGCGTGGCCAGGACCGGGACAGCGCCGCCATCACCGGGGCACCCAGCACCATGCCGGCGGCGAATGCCGAGGTCAGCGACCCGGCCTGGGCGAGGGACACGTGCAGCTCGGCGGCGATGTCGGGGACGAGGCCGACGAGCATGAACTCGGAGGTGCCCATGGCGAACACGGCCAGGGCGAGCAGAGAGACGGGCAGGGGCATGACAGGGCTCCAGGCGACACGAGATCGGATGAGGATGTCGTGGTCATCTGGACAGCGCGGAAGGCAGCAAACCGGGCCGGGCCGCCAGGATCAGGCGAGCGATCAGGCGAGCGCGGTCAGCGGGGTTGAGGGAGCTGTCGAGATGACCGACAGCTCGGTTCTGGACGCCTCGGGGCCGGACACGCCCCCGACCTTAGGGGGTGTCCGCCCGGCCGGTAAACCGAGATGGCGTGGGAGGCCGGGAAGTCCTCGGCGCAACGGGCAACGGGCAACGGGCAACGGGCAACGGGCAACGGGCAACGGAGCGGCGCCGCTCTTGCACTCGGGATTACCGGCCGGCGGGCCTAGCCTGTGAGCACGGCCGGGGCGGAGCTGGACTGGACCAGCGCGGGCCGGTCGAAGCGCGGCAGCTGCTCGGCGACGCGGAGCAGCAGGTGGCGGTCCGCCCCGGCGGCCCGGAGCAGCCGCACGGCGTCGCGGCTGATGTCCGGCTGGAGCATGGCCGGGCGTACCCAGCGGGCCGTGGCGGCGTCCCCGCGCTTGGTCAGCCAACCGAACGCGATCGGCAGTCGCCGCGCGGCCCGCAGCCGCGGCTGCTGGAGGAACAGCCCGAACAGGCGGGGCGAGAGCCGGCGGGCGAGCACCAGTGCCTTGCCGGTCAGCCCGGGCGGGAAGTTGTCGAACGCGTCGCACGACACGAGCCCGACCCGACCCAGCCTGGGGTTGTCCTCGATCATCAGCAGCTGGACCAGGGCCCCACCGGTGTCGTTGCCGACGAGGGTGACGTCGTGCAGGTCGAGACCGTCGAGCAGCTCCGAGACCAGCCGGGCGACGCCGGGCAGGGACAGGTCGGCGTCCGCGCGCATCGCGCGGCGGTGAGCCCCGAGCGGGAGCGTCGGCACGATGCACCGGTGGTCGGCGGACAGCTCCGCCACCGGTCCGTCCCAGAGCGACGCGTCCATCAGCAGCCCGTGTACCAGCACGAGCACCGGCCCGGAGCCGCCGGTGTCGGTGTACTCGAGCGTGCCGGCGGACAGCTCGATCGTGCTCATGCCGCCGGTCCCCGGTGCGCCGGAACACTGGGCCGGGCGGCCTGGTCGGGACCGGGCTGACCGAGCAGGTGCCGGCGCAGGAAGGACAGCTCGGCCTCGACGGTCCGCTCGTGCCCGCCCAGGAATGGCTCGTAGTGCCCACCGGTGGGCAGCCGGACCAGCTCGGCGTGCGGGGCCCGGCGCGCCGCGCGGACGGCGTCCTCGGCCGGGGCGGTCTGGTCCTGGTCGCAGACGAGCACCAGCAGCGGGCACCGCACGCGGGCGGCGTCGCGGCCGGGCCGGTAGAGCCCGAGGCCCAGCGTGGAGCGCGCGGCGACCACGCGCTGCCAGTGGGTGTGTTGCCCGTCCGGGTCGAGGGCGCGGTCGCCGTCGAGGCCGTCGGGCGTGGTCAGCATGGCGACGGTGCCGGGTTGGCCGACCAGCGGCACCAGCAGCGGTCGCCGGCCGACGAGGCCACCGAGCAGGTCGAGCAGGGCGCGCCCGGTGAAGCGCAGCATGGCCAGCGGCCGCTGGTGGCGGGAGACCGTGCGCGAGCCGGCCGGGCCGTCCGCGTTGGGAGTCTGGGCGATGGCGGCGGCGAGGGCGGGGGTGCGCGCCGCGACCCGGAACACGTGCCCGCCGGAGGCGGAGAAACCCCAGGCCGCGAGCTTGGTCGCGTCGACGCCGGGCAGGCTGGCGGCGAACTCGAGGGCGGCCTCCCAGTCGTCGATCTGGTCACCGATCGGCAGGACAAGGCGCGGCTCGCCGCCGCTCTCGCCGACGCGGCGGTAGTCGAAGGCGAGCACCGTGAACCCGGCATCGTGGAAGCGCCGCGCGAACAGGTCGGTGGCCGGCTCCTTGGGCACCGCGAAGCCGCCGGCCATGACCACGCAGGCCCCGTTGGTGCCCGGGTAGTGCCAGGCGGCGCACTCGGTGTCGCCGCTGCGAAACCGGACCTTCTCCCGCTGCACGGACATCCGGCGCCTCCTCAAGCACAATGTGAACCACGCGGCTCACTTGACGAAGTGAACCACGTGGCTCGCACGACTGTCCAGGGCCGGCGGTGGCTACTCGGCGGCGGCCTCCTCCCGGTCCAGTGCCCGCGAGAGCGCCGCGAAGCCGGCCTCGATGCCCGCCGCGTCACCGCTGATCCGCCAGCTCACCAGGAAGCCGCGCAGCGCGCCGAGGATCATCTGGGAGACCTCCAGCTTGCGCTCCTCCGCCCAGCCCGGCGGGCACAGTGAGAGCAGCGTCGGCAGGTACTGCCGGGTGGCGCTCCGGCCGAGCTCGGCGTACCGCTTCTGGTCGTACATCGTGAGCCCGATCGCCTGGTCGAGGACCCACGCCTCCTCGCTGGTCAGCACCGGCCAGAGCGCGCGCACCCGGTCGGCCAGCGTCGAGCGGTCGGGCCCGGCGGCGGTGGCGACCACGCTGCGCCCGATCCGCCGGTCCCGCAGCGCGAAGATCGCCTGGGTGAGCAGGTCGTCGACGCCGTCGAAGTGGTACAGCAGCACCTTGTGTGTGGTGTCGGCCGCCCGCGCGGCCCGCCGGAGGGAGAAGTCCACCAGCCCGTTGGCCGCGAGGTCGTCGGTCACGCGGTCGAGCAGCTCGCGGCGCCGCGCCTCGCCCCTCGGCGACCCCGTCGACCGCCGGTAGCCTGCTGTGCCCTGCTTCGCGGAACCGTCCACCCGGACAGGATCCATGATCCGCCGCCCCGGTCCGCCGCGCGCCCGGTCAAGCATCCGTTGTCTTTCCCAACTCACATCATTATGTTGGCAACTCATGCCCACCACGCCCTCGGTCCTCGCCGAGCAGCTCCGCGACCTGCTCGAGCTGCCGCACCCGCCGGTCGCGGTCAGCGTCGAACCGGACCCCTCGCTCGGCAACGCGCCCGATCCCGTACCGGCCGGCTGCTGCTTCTGGGAGCCGGCGCAGCGGGCCGCCGTGACGACCCGGGCGGCCGACCGCGCCAACTGCAGCGTCGGCAGCTACACCCACGGCTTCGTCGAGCTGCCGGTGGCGGCCGCCGGCGCGGACACGGCTGCCCTGCTGGGTACGGGGTGGGTCACCGAGGCCGACCTCGTCGGGGCACCCCACCTGCCGATCGCGCCGTCCTCGATCCGCTACGAGCCGCTCGCCGGGGCGGTCGACCCCGACGTCGTGCTGGTCCGGCTGTCGCCGGCGTCGCTGATGGCCCTGCAGGGGGCGTGTCCCTCGCTGCGGCTGGTGACCAAACCCCAGTGCCAGATCGTGCCGCTGGCCTTCGCCGGCGAGAGCACGGTCAGCCCCGGCTGCGCGGTGAGCCGCGCCCGCACCGACCTGCCCGCCGGCGAGCTGACCTGCGCGCTGCCCGCCGCCGAGCTGCCCGCGATCGTCGAGCGGCTGGCCCGAGCCGTCGAGGCCGACCGCGCGGTCGCGGAGTTCGCCGCCGCCGACCGGAAGCGTTTCGAGCAATAGGCGGCTAGTGCCGTGGAAACGCACTAGCTCATCAACACGTCGAGAAGCTGGAAGTCCATATCCAGATTGTCGACCTTGATGTCACCGGCCTGATCCGACTCGAAGTGAGGGCCGGAAAAGGCCGCTTTCCCTCTCCCGTGAACAGCGACTCCGGCGGCTATCAGGCCATTGTTGTAGGTGCCCAGCACGGTCACGCCCGGAGTTCCCGGGGGTACCTGGACGTAGTTGCCGTCCTGGAAGTCCACCGTCCGCTTCCGGCCCATCCAGTTGATCTGGATCGCCTGATCCTTGTCGCCCTTGGCCTGGGCGCCCGGACTGCCCACATAGGAGTCCACCTTGCCCGGGAAGACGTCGAAGCCCTCCTTGCCGATCACGAAGCCACCCGCACAGACACCCAGGAATCGGCCGCCGTTGGTGACATAGTTCTGCACCAGAGGAATCTCGTGGGCGAAGTCCCTCTTGGCGGTCTCCTCCTCCAGCTCCCCTCCCGGAAAACCGAATAGCGCGGCATGTTGCAACTGCGCCGCGGTCAGAGGGTTGGACTTGGAGCCGACAAACTGGACCCTGAACCTGTACCGCGACTTCTGCAGCATGGAGGCCAAATCCTTGGCGTCGTCGGCGTCGGCGAACGGAGGATTGACGTACACCAGCGCTAGCGGCGCCTGGCCACTGACCGAAGAAGCCGGGACCTGAGACACACCCGCTGGGCCCGGTTCGGGCTGCTGGTGACCGGGATCGGGAAGCACTATCACGATGGCCGTCAACACCACAGCGGAGATGTTCATCGTTGGCTCACCTAACCACGGACGTCAGCCGGTCTCGAGGCGACAATCCTGTCTACCGCGGCTCCGGTGGTGCCCGTGGGCGATCGGCCGAACATCCACCGACAGAGCTACGGCCGCACCTGAACGACCGGGAACCGCCCACCGGCCGGGGGCCTTTGTCGGCACGGACGGCGTAGTCGGTGTGGCGCGGGTCCGGGTTCGGTTGCTTCGTCCGGGGGACGTTCGCCGGTTCGGCCGCGCGGGGGTGCGCGCGCTGACACGGTACGTGCGGCAGCGAGGGTGAGGGAGCGTGCCGGTGAGAGCCACCACAAGATCGAGTCTGGTTGACGCCGCACGGCGGTCGACGGCGGGGCGCTGGGGCCGGTCGCGCTCCTGCGCGGCGGCGTCGGTACTGGTCGTGGCGGCGTTCGTCGCCGCCTACCTCGGTGGTCCCGGTCCCGCTGCCAGCCGCCCGCCGGTGCTGGCCAGCCAGGTCACGGTGTTGCCCACCGGGTCCAACTCCAACGGCGGCTGCCAGTTCAACAACAACACGATCAACTCCGGGCCCGGCTTCGACCGGGGGGACCTGCCCTTCCGCTCCGGTCGGGGCTTCCACCGGCGGGACGTGCCGTTCCTCGGTCTGGTCATCACCGACCTGATGCGCCGCTGCTTCGATCAGATCGACCACCGGGGCGGCGGGTTCGGCCACCGGCGGTCCGACAACTAGGCACAAGAGCGAACGGCGGTATACCGGACGGTGATCGTTTGTCGATCACCGCTGGCTACGCTCGGTGCGCTGTTGTCGCGTTGTCGCGTAGTTCGGAGGAGTCACCGTGCCCCGGCGTCCGTTGCGTCTGCTCGCCCTGGGCACGCTGCCGGTCAGCGCCACCGTGATGACGGTGTTGCTGGCCCTGCACCTCGTCCTGGTCACGCTCGGCAACATCACCGACTTCGGCACCAACCTGGCGTTCGTGCGGCACGTGTTGGCGATGGACACCACCTTCCACGATCCCGACCTGATGTGGCGCTCGGTCACCAGTCCGGTCGCCCAGTCCGGCGCGTACGTCGCGGTGATCGCCTGGGAGGCGCTGACCTCGGCTGTCCTGGTCTGGGCGACGGTGTTGTGGGCGGCGGCCCACCGGGGTGGGTCGTTCGGACGTGCGCGCGGGGCGGCCACTCTCGGTTACCTGATGGCGCTCGTCCTGTGGGTGGGCGGGTTCCTGGCGATCGGCGGCGAGTGGTTCGCCATGTGGCAGTCCAAGCAGTGGAACGGGCTGGCCCCCGCGCTGCGGAACACCGTGCTCACGTCGATCGGGCTGGTGCTGACGCAGCTGCCGTCGCCACAGTGGGGGACTGACCGCCCAGCACCGCTCGCCGAAGGACCGTGATCACCATGGAGCTCAGCCTGCCGACCATCCCGACCCGCACGAAGGGGCACGTGCTGTACGCGACCTTCTCCGCGCCACCGCTGAACCTGATCGGGCCGGAGGTCGTGCGCGACCTCGTGCAGCTGATCACCGCGGTCGACGGCGACGACGAGGTCCGCGTGGTCGTCTTCGACAGCGCCGACCCGGACTTCCTGTTCCCGCACGTGGACCTGACCAAGGTAGCCGAGTACACGGCCGAGGCGGGCAAGGGCGCCGGCCCCGACGACGCCTCCCTGGGGATGCTGTTCCGCCGGGTCAGCGAGCTGTCCGCGATCACCGTCGTCAAGGTCACCGGCCGGGTGCGTGGTGCCGGCAGTGAGTTCGCGCTGGCCTGCGACCTGCGCTACGCCTCGCTGGAGCGCGGCATCTTCGGCCAGCCCGAGGTCGGGATGGGCGCGCCCCCCGGCGCCGGCGCCCTGCAACACCTGGCCCGCCTGGTCGGGCGGGGCCGCGCGCTGGAGATCCTGCTCAGCTCGGCCGACTACACCGCGGCGGAGGCGGAGCGGTACGGCTGGATCAACCGCGCCCTGCCCGACGCCGAGCTGGACGCCTTCGTCGACGGCCTGGCGGCCCGCATCGCGTCGTTCCCCACAGGGGCGCTGCTGGCCGCCAAGGAGCGCGTCAACGCCGTGACCCTGCCCGACGTGGCCGAGGTGCGCGCCGACGCCCGCCTGTTCCAGCGGTTCGTCGCCTCCGACGCCCTGCGGAGCCGCGCCCGCACGCTGTTCGACCGGGGCTTCCAGACGCGGGGTGACGTCGAGCTGAACCTCGGCCGTGCGATCGGCGAGCTGGACCCGGCGAACTAGCTCAGCCGGGCACGTGGCCGACATGGCCGTTGATGGTCAGGCCGCCGTCGACGAGGATCTCCTGGCCGGTGATGTAGCGCGAGGCGTGCGAGGCGAGGAACGCGACGACGTCGGCGATCTCCTCCGGCTGCCCGATCCGGTGCAGGCCGATCCGCTCCAGGTAGGTCTTGCGGACCGTGTCGTCCCAGGCCGTGGCGTTGAGCGGGGTGTCGATGGCGCCGGGGGCGACGGCGTTCACGGTGATCCCGGCGTCCGCGAGCTCGAGGGCGATCGTCCTGGTCAGCGCCACGATCGCGCCCTTCGCGGCGATGTAGGCGGACAGCCCGGGCACGGCCTGGATGTCGGTCACCGAGGAGATGTTGATGATCCGGGCGTCGGGGCGGCCGCGCAGCCGGCGCGCGGCGGCCCGGCAGCCGTGGAAGTAGCCGTGCAGGTTCGGGGCCAGCAGTGCGTGCCACGACTCGTCGTCGGTGTCGGCGAACGGCCGGACGAACATCGTCGCCGCGTTGTTGACCCAGATGTCCAGGCCGCCCCACTCGGCGGTCACGGCGTCGGCGAACGCCTCGACGTCGGCCGACTTCGAGGTGTCCCCGACGCTCATCAGGCAGCGCCTTCCCAGCGAGCGGACCGCCTCCGCCGTGCGCGCGGCGCCGTCCTCGTCGGAGATAGACAGGCCGGCCACGTCGGCCCCCTGCCTGGCCAGCGCGACGCAGATGGCCGCGCCGATGCCGCGGGAGGCGCCGGTCACGACCGCGACCCGGCCGGTCAGGTCGAAGGGGGAGGCAGGCGCGATCGACGTCGCCGGGTCGGTCTGCGCAGTCATGGGCGTGATCCTCACGTTCGTCGGGTCGCCGTCCGCCGCGGTGCCCGGCTGGCCAACAGCGCCCGGCCCCGCGCGCACCGCTGATTCAACCGGTTCCGCCGCGTCGCCGCGCACTGATTCCCGCTCCCGCCAGCGGATGGTTGAACCCACAATGATGTGATCGCGGTCTCCTTGCGGCGTTCGGGCGAACCGGTTGGTGATCGCGGACCGTGTATGCCGCCGAGATGTTCGTTAGCAACTGCGCATTCACACACGGGGTGGCATCAATGACGGCACAGTTGAGGTTTGGGCTGCTCGGACCGGTCCAGGCGTGGTACGGCGAGCGGGAGCTGGAGCTGGGTTCGCCGCAGCAGCGGGCCGTGCTCGCGGCCCTGCTGCTCAACAATGGCAAGCACGTCGCGGTCGACGAGCTGGTCGGGATGCTCTGGGAGCACGAGATGCCCCGCAGCGCGCGGGCCACGGTGCGGACCTACATCTGCCGGCTGCGGCGCGAGCTGACCAGGGCGGCCGGCGTCGACCTCCGCTCGGCCGGCGGTGGCTACCAGCTCACGGTGGACCCGGCCTCGGTCGACGTGTCGCGCTTCCGCGCCAACCTGGCCGGCGCCCGGCAGGCCCACGGGCAGAGCGACCTCGCCGAGGCCGCCCACCAGCTGCGCGGCGCGCTGGCGCTGTGGCGCGGGGCCCCGCTGGCTGGGTTGACCGGGACGTACTTCGAGGGGCAGCGGGCCGGGCTGGAGCAGCTGCACTCCACCGCCGTCGAGGAGCAGCTGGCCGTGCGGATCGCGCTGGGCGAGCACGCCGAGGCGGCCGCCGAGCTCGCGGTGCGCGTCGCCGAGCTGCCGTACCGGGAGCGCCTCTGGGAGCTGCTCATGCTGTCGCTGTACCGGTCGGGCCGCCAGGCCGAGGCGCTGGCCACCTACCGCGAGGTCGCCGCGCTGCTGATGCGGGAGCTGGGCCTGGAACCCGGTCCCGGCCTGCGCGAGCTGCACAGCCGCATCCTGTCCTCGGACGCCACACTGGTCCAGCCGGTGCGGCCGCTCGAACGCCCGGCCGAGGGCGATGTGTGGGGACACGGCGGCGCGCTGGCTCAACTCTCGGCGCCGGCCCCCGCCCCCGCCCCGCACGCCGCCGCCGGCTTCGGGGACTCCTGGGACGGGCCGACGACATGGTGGACGTTCCCCGTCGCCTGCTGAGGCGCGCGGCGGGCCGGGCGGCGCACCCGCCTAGAGTGACCGGATGAGCGAACCGCCGGGGCAGCGGGCAACCGCGCCCCGGCCGTCGCGCCCGGTCACCGCGCCCCGTCCGGGTGATGTCGCATTCCTGCCAGCCACTGCACCACGCAGCGGCGATGCTGGAGCCATGCACGAGGACGTGGAGCGCTGTGTGCGGGCCGTCCAGTCCAAGGATGCCCGCTTCGACGGCTGGTTCTACACGGCTGTCGTGACGACCCGGATCTACTGCCGGCCGAGCTGCCCGGTGGTGCCGCCGAAGCCGGAGAACATGCGCTTCTACCCGAGCGCGGCGGCCGCCCAGCAGGCCGGGTTCCGCGCCTGCAAGCGCTGCGCGCCCGATGCCAGCCCCGGCTCGCCGAGCTGGAACGAGCGGGCCGACCTGGTGGCGAGGGCGATGCGGCTGATCGGCGACGGTGTGGTGGACCGGGAAGGCGTCGCCGGCCTGGCCACCAGGCTCGGCTACAGCGTCCGGCAGATCCAGCGCCAGCTGCTCGCGGAGCTCGGCGCCGGGCCGCTCGCGCTGGCCAGGGCGCAACGCGCGCAGACCGCCCGGCTGCTGCTCCAGACCACCTCGGTACCGATCAGCGACGTCGTCTTCGCCGCCGGGTTCACCAGCGTGCGGTCGTTCAACGACACGGTCCGCGAGGTGTTCCACCGGACGCCGACCGAGCTGCGCGCCCACGCCGCCGGTGGCCTGCCGGCGGCCGCGCCGGGCACGCTCGCCCTGCGCCTGCCGTTCCGCCAGCCGCTCTGCCCGGACAACCTCTTCGGCCACCTGGTGGCGACCGGGGTGCCCGGCGTGGAGGAGTGGCGGGACGGCGCGTACCGCCGCACGCTCCGGCTGCCGCACGGGCACGCCGTCGTCGCGCTGCGCCCGCTGCCGGACCACATCGACTGCCGGCTCACCCTCACAGACCTGCGGGATCTCGCCACGGCGATCAACCGCTGCCGCTGGCTGCTGGACCTCGACGCCGACCCGGTGGCCGTGGACGAGCAGCTGCGCGCCGACCCGGTGCTCGCCCTGGAGGTCGGCAAGAACCCCGGCCGGCGGGTGCCGCGCACCGTGGACGCCGCCGAGTTCGCGGTGCGCGCGGTGCTCGGCCAGCAGGTGTCGACCTCGGCGGCGCGCACCCTCGCCGGCCGGCTGGTCGTCGCGCACGGCGAGCCGATCGACGACCCGGACGGCGGCCTCACACACCTGTTCCCACAGGTCTCGACGTTGGCCACGCTCGACCCGGAGCAGCTCGCCATGCCGAAGAGCCGGCGGACCACGCTGCTCACCCTGATCTCCGCGCTGGCCGGCGGCGAGCTGGACCTGAGCGTGGGCAGCGACTGGGACCGGGCCCGCGCCCAGCTGGCCGAGCTGCCCGGGTTCGGCCCGTGGACCATCGAGACGATCGCCATGCGCGCGCTCGGCGACCCGGACGCGTTCGTGGCCACCGACCTGGGCATCCGCCGGGCGGCCGTCGAGCTCGGGCTGCCCACCACGCCCGCCGGGCTGACCGAGCACGCCAAGGTCTGGCGGCCGTGGCGCGCCTACGCCGTCCAGTACCTGTGGGCGACCGGCGAGCACGCCATCAACCGCCTGCCCGACCGGAACACCGACGCCCCGTAGCGACGCCCACCGCCCGCGCAACCGAGGAGAAACCCATGCAGCACCGCGCCCACACCGTGGTGGACAGCCCGGTCGGGCCGCTGACGCTGGTCGCGACCGACGGTGCGCTCGCCGGCCTCTACATGGTCGAGCACCGACACCGTCCACCGATCGAGACCTTCGGCGAGCTGGACGCCGAGCCGTTCGCCGCCGTCGCCGACCAGCTGGCCGAGTACTTCGCCGGCCGGCGCACCGAGTTCGACCTGCCGCTGGCCCACGGCGGCACCCCGTTCCAGCGCACCGTGTGGGCGGCCCTGCGGGAGATCCCCTACGGGGAGACGATCACGTACGCCGAGCTCGCCGAACGGATCGGCCGGCCGACCGCGTCCCGGGCCGTCGGCCTGGCCAACGGCAAGAACCCGATCAGCATCATCGTGCCGTGCCACCGGGTGATCGGGTCCAGCGGCGACCTCACCGGCTACGGCGGCGGCCTGGCCCGCAAGCGCCACCTGCTCGACTTCGAACGCGGCGGCGCCCTCTTCGACACAACCTCCGCCCGAGCCGAGGCCCCGGCCCGCTGACGGCGGGTAGGGGTCCGGCGGCGGCCTTCGCTATTTAGCGTGGTCAGGCGCGTGGTGGCGAGCTAGGCTGCTGCCCCGCCGATGTGGCTGGCGTGACTGGCGTGGTTGATGCACGGCGAGGAGGTCCCGGGGATGGCCCTGCCCAAGGTTCCACCGGCCAGGATCGTGCGTGCCGCCGAGGCAGCGCGGGATCAGGTGCAGCGGCTGCACCGGCGGATGGCGCCGGCGCCGATCACCCTGCTCGAGATGATCTGGGGGAGCATGCTCACCCAGGCGCTCTACGTCGCGACGAAGCTCGGCATCGCGGACCTGCTCGCGGACGGCCCGCTGACGCCGGAAGAGATCGCGCGCCGCGTCGACGCCACCCCGGACGGGGTCTTCCGGCTGTTGCGGGCCCTGGCCAGTCGGGGTGTGTTCACCGCCCGCCCGGACGGCCGCTACGAGCTGACCCCGCTGGCCCAACCGCTGCGGGCGGATGCCCCGGTGTCGATGCGGTCGGTGGCGCTGCTGTGGGGGTCACCGGAGCACTGGGAGCACTGGGGCCATCTACTCGACTCCGTGCGGACCGGTGAGCCCGCTCTGTCAGCGATCCGGGGCATGAGTTTTTGGGACTTCCTGGCGAGCAAGCCCGACTTCGAGGTGGAGTTCAACACCGCGATGACGACCTTCTCCAACCTGGTGAAGGAGCCCGTGCTGGCCGCCTACGACTTCTCGCCGTACTCGACGATCGTCGACGTCGCGGGTGGTCACGGCGCGATGCTCGCCGCCGTCCTGCAGCGGACGCCCGCCGCGCGGGGCGTGCTGTTCGACCAGCCGTCGGTCGCGCCCGGAGCGGTCGACCTGCTGCGTGCCCACGGCGTGGAGTCGCGGTGCACCATCGAGAGCGGGTCGTTCTTCGTCAGCGTGCCGGCCGGTGGAGACGCCTACGTGCTGAAGAACATCATCCATGACTGGGCCGACGCCGAGGCGTTGGTGATCCTGGGCAAGATCCGCGAGGCGATCCGACCGGACGGGCGGCTGCTCCTGATCGAGATGGTGCTGCCGGAAGGCAACAGCAGCCATCTCGGCAACGTCTTCGACCTGGAGATGATGTTGGACCTCGGCAGCCGCGAGCGCACCGAACGCGATTTCCGGCAGCTGCTGGCCAAGGCGGGATTCGAGCTGACCAGGGTGGTGCAGACCGCGTCACCGATCTGCGTGGTGGAGTCCAAACCCAGCTAGGCCGGGCCGGGTTCAGGCGGTGGCCGGGGCCGTGCGGGATCGGGCGAAGAGTTCGGCGGCGGTGAGGGTGGCGGGGACGGGCTCGGTGCCCGGCACGCCGAAGTCGATCCAGCCGGAGTTGAACGCGTCCAGCATCTCCTCGTAGGGGCCGGTCCGTCCGGGCGGCAGGCCCTGTGCCGCCAGGCTGGCCGCCCACTGTTCGCGCGGGACCGAGCGGGCCTGGACCGGCCGGCCGAGCACCGCGGACATCGCGCGGGCGAGGTCGTCCGGGCTGACCGGGGAGCCGAGCTCGACGATCGTCCGGCCGGGGTCATCACTGACCAGCCGCCGGGCGACCTCGGCGCCGATGTCCGCCGAGGCGATCATCGGGGCGGGCCGCTCCGGGGGTGTCAGCAGCGTGTCGAACCACCCCGTGGCGGCAACGGCGTCGAGCCCGAACGCGTAGTTCTCCAGGAACGAGCCGGCGCGGACCACGGTGGTCGGCAGACCGGGCAGCGCGCCCAGAGCCTGCTCGAACAGGTGGGTCGACGTGATGTTGCCCAGCCCGCCGGCGCGCTCCGACCCGACCGAGGACAGCAGCACCAACCTCGGCACGGGCACCTGGCGCAGCGCCTCACTCAGGCTAGCGATCGTGGCCACCGCCTCGGGGTAGCCGGGCGCCGGAGCCAGTGCCGGCGGCAGCATCAGGTAGGCCGCCGCCACCCCCTCCAGCGCCGAGGCGACCGACGCGGCGTCGTTGAGGTCGCCCCGCCGGACGTCGACGCCGTGCCGCGCCCAACCGGCGGCCCGGCCCGGGTCGCGGGCCAGGGTGCGCACGGGGTGCCCGTCCGCCAGCAGCCGGCGCGCGGCCGCGCCACCCACCTGACCGGTAACCCCTGTTACGAAGTACATGCCGTCGATCCCCACTCATGGTTCGCCCGCTGCCGGCCTGGGCGGCGGTGATCACCTCTCGACCATGCGCCGAGGTCGCACCGAACTGAAGGACCGGACAGCTCCCGGTTGTTAGCCTCAGGCTCATACCGACGGGAGGCCGGCCGTGGAGTCCAGGTCGCTGCGCTACTTCGCCGCCGTGGCGGAGGAGCTGAACTTCGCGCGCGCGGCCCAGCGGCTCGAGATCGCCCCGCCCTCGCTGTCCCGGGCGATCCGCAAGCTCGAGGCCGAGCTCGGGGTCACCCTGTTCGAGCGGACCACCCACCGCGTCGCACTGACCCCGGCCGGCACCGTGCTGCTCACCGAGTCCCGCATCGCGTTGGACGCCCTGCAGGCGGCCGGTCGCCGGGCCCAGCGCGCGGCGGACCCCGAGCCGAAGTTGGTCCTCGCGGTCAAGGCCGACAACGCCGGCGAGCTCCTGCAGCCGATCCTGGCCCGGTACGCGGCCGACCCCGCCGCCGAGCCCGTCGCCATCCGGCTGTGCGGCTGGGGCGAGCACACCCGGCTGCTGCGCGAGGGCCATGCCGACGCCGCCCTGCTCTACGAGCCCTTCGACCGCACCGGCCTGGACGCCGAGGCGGTCACCACCGAGCCCAGGGTCGTGGCGCTCGCGGCGGCCCACCCGCTCGCCGGGCGCGACGGTGTCGGTGTCGGCGTCGGTGAGCTCGCGCTGCCCGGGGTCGAGCCGGACCGTCCCGGCGACGTCGAGCGCTACCTGGACGGGATTGCCGGCCGGCACCGGGTCCGCGACCTGCCGGAGCTGCTGATGCTCGTCGAGCTCGGCGAGCTCGTGACCCTGCTGCCCGAGTCCGTCGCCGCCCGGTACCCGCGCCCCGGCGTCGTCTACCGCCCCGTGCCCGACGCGCCGCCGGCCACGCTGGTGATCGCCTGGCCGCAACAGTCCCGCTCGAGGGCGACCGCCGCGCTCGTCCGCGCCGCCACCACCGAGGTGTAGATCGGCCTGAGGGCTGGTTCACATCTCCAGATGTGATTACGCAGAGACACGATCGTGATCACCTTCAGTGAGATCACCATGTGATAACACCGGCCTTGTGTGACCGTTGGCACGCTGCCACTCGAAAGGCGTATCCCGATCGGCTGATCATCAGTTGCGCCGGTGTCGGCCGATCGAGATCGCTCTCGACCCCGTCCGGCTCCGAGGGAATTCGATGAAGGGATGGACATTCGATGAGTCGTACCAAGCGAGTGGCGATCGCGGCGGTCGTCATGGTGGCGGGTTCGCTGTTCGCCACCGGTGTCGCCAGTGCTTCGGACTACACCGACCACGACCACGTGGACGTCGCCGGACTCAACGTCGGTGGCCTGGTGCACGGTGTTCTGCGCACCGTCGGGGATGTCGTGGACACCGTCGGCGACGTGCTCTGACCTGATCTTCGCGGTCCATTGCCGTGACCGGGGGGCAACGGCGCCTCCCGCGTTCCGACGCTGTTCCGTTCCCGGACGGGGGCTCGGTGCGGGGCTCGGTGTCCGGTTCAGTGCGCGGATCGAGGCAGCTCGGCGGAGTAGTAGACGTCGTACTCGGTCCAGCCGGTGCGGTAGAGCGAGTCGGCCACCTGCCAGTCCCGGCTCACGGCCTCGAGGTCGCCGGACAGGTGGACCACGTTGCTGAGCAGCGGTTTCTGCACGGACGCGGCGTAGTTCCGCACGGTGGCCAACAGTTCGACCGCGCGTTGCCGGTGGTCCTCGCGGCCCGGCTCGACCAGGATGTCGAGCAGCTCGACGAACGTCTGGCCCCGGATCAGGTCGAGCGCGCCGGTGAGCACGGTGGCGTGGCCGACCGGCCCGGCGGCGGCCCAGGATATCCAGGACCTCCGGTCGGGTTCGGCGAGAATGTCGCTGGCCAGCTGAGCCGGATCGGTCGCCCGCTGGGCCCGTTGCGCGGCCGTGGCGGTGAAGGACCGGGCCAGCCAGTTGACCAGTCGGGGTAGCTCCAGGTCGGTTGCGGGTCGCACCTGGGCCCGGTTCGGCGGCGGCGGCACGAGCCGGCCGGGCGTCCAGAGGAAGTAGGTCAGCAGCCGTTGCCAGTGCAGGTCCAGATCCGCGTGCGCGCTCGTGCACACCACCGCGGACTCGGCCCATGGGAACTCGGCGGCCAGTGCACGGAGAAAATCCTCACGTAGCTCGGGTGAGGTCAGCAACGGGCTGTCGCAGAACTCCACGAAGCAATATCTCTCGCCCGTGTTCGGCTCGATCTGTTCGGCGGCCACGTAGTGGGCCCCGGCCAGCTCGCGGAGCAGTCCGGCGGCCGAGGAGGCGGACAGGTACTCGGTCAGGGCGAGCTGAGCTGTGTCGGACAAAGTCGCTCACTTCGTTCGCATCCGGATCACCGACCGCATGGGGCACCTGTCGCGGCCCGTCCAGGCTTGCAGGAGGCTGCGCACCCGCCGTAAACGGCGGATCAACGACGGTCGAGCTGGTAAAGTCGAGTCAAGCCTCCAGTAATATCGAGGCATGCCTCCATTCTAGTGGTGGTTCACAACCGCTCATCGAGGAGCAGTGGGATGACCCAGTCTCGAGTGGACGCCGGGACCTTCGCGGTGCAGCGACCGCACCGGGCGGACGCGGCGCGCAACTTCGACGCGCTGCTGGCCGCCGCGCGCACGGCGTTCGCCGAGCACGGCTCGCACGCCTCGCTGGAGGAGATCGCGCGCATTGCCGGGGTCGGCATCGGCACCCTGTACCGCAACTTCCCGACCCGCCAGCACCTGCTCAGCGCCGTCTACCTCGGTGAGGTGGAGCAGCTGTGTTCGGTCGCCGACGAGGTCGCCGAGCTGCCCGCCTGGGAAGCGCTGGTCACCTTCCTGCGCCGGTTCGTCGGCTACCAGGTGGCCAAGCGGACCATGTGGGAGGGGCTGGACCGCAACCTCGAGATGTTCTACGCCGGGCGCGACGCGCTGCTCGCCGCTGGCGAACCACTGCTGGTCAGGGCGCAGGTCGAGGGCGAGGCCAGGCCGGACACCAACCTCACCGACGTGCTGTGGCTGATCATGGGTATCACCTCGAGCCTGGTCGTCGACGAGGCCCGGTTCGAGCGGGTGTTCGCGCTGGCCCTGGACGGCATCCGCGCCGCCGGCCAGCGCTGACCCACCGAGAAACTCCGTCGAGTTCAACCACAGCGGCCCCTGTGGGCCGCCGCGGCCCAGCTGTGGTTGAGCTCGGTGAGCCGGGGTCGGCGTGTTGATGTGATCGCGGGCACACCGCCGAACGCCGGAGCGGGTTCCGCCGTGTTTGGACCCGGAAGTGCCTGAACCACCTCTTGCCGGCGCCGACGAACCTCGGCCGACCGGACACCCACCGCTCTATTGCCGGAGGCTTTGCCATGCGCAACAACAGGGGGAATGCGGGGAACGAGGCCGGTCAGCGGGGCCCGAGGGCCATCGCGGCGGCCGCGCCACTGGTGTGGAAGTTCGGGGGCACCTCGGTCGCCGACCCCGACCGGCTGCGCGCCGTCGCCGAGCGGCTGGTCGCCGCGCACCGCCAGGGTCGTGGCGTCGTCGCCGTGCTCTCCGCGATGGGACACACCACCGACGAGCTCGTCGCCAAGGCCGCCCAGCTGACCGACCGCCCCCCGCTGCGCGAGCTCGACGCCCTGCTCTCGGTCGGCGAGACCATCTCCTGCGCGCTGGCCGCCATGGCCATCACCGAGCTCGGCGAGACCGCCGTCTCCCTCAACGGTGCCCAGGCCGGCATCCACACCGACCACCGCCACGGCGACGCCCGGTTGCGCGAGATCCGCCCCGACCGCATCCACGAGGCCCTCGACCAGGGCGCCATCGTGCTGGTCACCGGCTTCCAGGGCGTCTGCGACCACGGCGACGTCACCACGCTGGGCCGGGGCGGCTCGGACGCCTCCGCCGTCGCGCTCGCCGCCGCCCTCGGCGCGACCGAGTGCGAGATCTACACCGACGTGCCCGCCGTCTACACCGCCGACCCGCGCCTGGTGCCCGACGCCGGCCGCCGCACCAGCATCCGCCACGAGGAGATGCTGGAGCTGGCCGAAGCCGGCGCCGCCGTCCTGCAGCCCCGCGCCGTCGAGCTGGCCATCGCGCACAACATCGACATCCACCTGCGCTCCAGCTTCAGCACCGAAGAGGGCACCTGGATCCGTCGCACCCGCGGCCACGGCACAGAAAGCGGCGGCACGGAAAGCGGCGGCACGGAAAGCGGCGGCACAGAAAGCGGCGGCACAGAAAGCGGCGGCTCCGACATTGCCGGCATCGCGCACCGCCGCCACGAGAGCCTCTACACCGTCAAGGACCTCGACATCCCCGAGCTCGCCGCCGCGCTGGCCGCCCGGGGCATCCCCCTCGGCACGCTCCTCCCCGACACCCCCGGTCTGCGCTTCACCGCCCCCGGCACCCCCACCGCCGACGTCACCGCCGCGCTCGACGCCGCCGGCGCCTCCGTCCGCGTCGACCGCGAGCTCGGGTCCGCGTCCGTCGTCAGCCCGGGCATCGCCCGCAAGCCACACATCACCGCCCGGACCCTCGCCGCCCTGCACGCCGCCGGCATCGCGCCGCACCTCGTGCACACGACTGCCGCCCGGATCACCGTCCTCGTCGACACGGGAGCTCTCGAGGACACCGTCCGCCTGCTGCACGAGGAGTTCCTGCCCACCACACCGGACGCCGGGGAGACCCTCGCGGTCGCCTGACCGGGGCTGCACCAGGTCGTCAACGAGGCGTCGACAACTGATCTCCACAATCACCCGCGTCCCCGGGCGAGGGGTGGGAGTGACCAGTTGTGAGTCCTGTTGGGGGCGGGCCCACCGCGTACCGAGCACACTTGATCATCTTGGGGGAGATCTACCGTGACCGACACGGACTTCGGCGAGCAGCCCTCGATCGACCAGCTGGTCCTGGTCGCCGAGGACGCGGCGCACGGCGGGCGCAACCGCCAGGGCGAGCGGCTGGATCTGCTGTTCGAGGAGCGCTGCGACTACATGCTCCGGTACGGCGGCCCGGACCGGCTCGCGGTGGACACCGGCGACGAGCGGCTGACCTATGACGAGCTGGACCGTAGGGCCAACAAGCTGGCGCGCTACCTGCGGCTGCGCGGGGCGAAGCCCGGCGACCGGATCGCGCTGCTGTTCGACCAGGCCGTGCACGCCTACGTCGGCATGCTCGCCGTCCTGAAGATCAACGCTGCCTACGTGCCGCTGGACGTCGGTTTCCCGGCCGACCGGATGGCGTACATCATCGCCGACGCCGGGGTGAACCTGGTCCTGTCGCTGTCCAGCGTCACCGAGAAGGTGCCGGTGGCCGAGCTGGGCGCCGACGTTGCGTTCGTGGACCTGGCCGCGCGGCTGATCGACGAGCAGGACGAGCGCCGGCTGCTGGACGTCGAGCGCGGGGCCACCGTCGCGGACCTGGCCTACATCATCTACACGTCCGGCTCGACGGGGCGGCCCAAGGGCGTCGCGATCGACCACCCGAGCATCTGCAACTTCGTCCGGGTGGCCGCCGAGGTCTACGGCATGCGGCCACGGGACCGGGTCTACCAGGGGTTGACCATCGCGTTCGACTTCTCCGTCGAGGAGATCTGGGTGCCCTGGGCGTCCGGCGCGACGCTGGTGCCGAAGCCCGCGGGTGGCAGCCTGCTCGGCCAGGACCTGCACGACTTCCTCAGCGAGCGCCGGGTCACCGCGATGTGCTGCGTGCCGACGCTGCTGGCCACGATCGAGGACGACCTGCCGCACCTGCGGTTCCTGCTGGTCTCCGGTGAGGCGTGCCCCCAGGACCTGATCGCGCGCTGGTACCGGTCCGGCCGCCGGTTCCTGAACGTCTACGGCCCGACCGAGGCCACGGTCACCGCGACCTGGGCGGAGGTGCACCCGGACAAGCCGGTCACCATCGGCGTGCCGCTGCCCACCTACGCCACGGTCATCCTGGACGTGGACAACCCGTACCGCGCGCTGCCGCACGGCGAGACGGGGGAGATCGGCATCGCCGGCATCGGGCTCGCGCTCGGTTACCTCAACCGTGAGGACCTCACCGACAAGGCGTTCATCGACGACTTCCTGAACATCCCCGCGAACCCGTCGGGCCGCATCTACCGCACCGGCGACCTGGGCCGGGTGAACGCCGATGGGGAGATCGAGTACCAGGGCCGGATCGACCTGCAGGTCAAGATCCGCGGTTACCGGATCGAGCTGACCGAGATCGAGTCGGTGCTGCTGCAGGTGCCGGGCATCGCCGCGGCGGTGGTGGCCACCTACGAGCCGGTGCCGGGCACGGTGGAGCTGGTCGGCTACTACAGCCTGCGCAGTGACACCGACTCGGTCGACCAGCAGTCGATATACGCGCTGCTGCGCGAGCGCCTGCCGAAGTACATGGTGCCGGCGTTCCTGGAGTGCCTGGACGCCATCCCGCTGACGCCGCAGGACAAGGCCGACCGCAAGGCGCTGCCGCCGCCGGGACAGCGGGCCAGCACGGCCCCGAAGCGCGAGGTCGTCGCGGCCGCCACCGCCACCGAGCAGATCCTGGCCACCGCGCTGGCCGCGTCGCTCGGCCTGGACACCGTCTCGGTCGACACCGACTTCTTCGAGGAGCTGGGCGCCAACTCGCTGGTGCTGACCCAGTTCTCCGCCACGCTGCGCAAGCAGTACGGCCTGCTCGGCATCTCGATCAAGGAGATGTACCAGAACCCGACGATCCGCCAGCTCGCCGCGCTGCTCGGGGATGCCGCCGGCGCCCCGGCCGGCTCGGGGGACGCGGGCGGGCCCGAGGCCGCCGCCCCGGTGCCCCCGGGCAGCAGCTTCCGGTACGCGCTGACCGGCGCGTTGCAGCTCGCGCTGTTCCTGGTGGGCGTGCTGGCGGCCGGCTGGGTGCTGGACATCGGGTACACGTGGCTGTCCACCGCGCCGGACCTGCCGCTGCTCCTCGGGCGCGCCGCCGCGTTCGTGGCGCTCACCTTCGCCGGGCTCGTCGCGCTGCCCGTGCTGGTGAAGTACCTGCTGGTGGACTCGTGGCGGGCCACCGAGATACCACTGTGGAGCGCGCGCTACCTGAGCTTCTGGATCGTCAAGACGCTCATCCAGCTCAACCCGATGGTGCTGTTCGTCGGCTCGCCGCTGTACGTGCTCTACCTGCGGCTGCTGGGCGCCAAGATCGGCCGTGACGTGGTCCTGCTGTCCCGTACCGTGCCGGTGGCCACCGACCTGATCACCATCGGGGACGGCGCGGTGATCCACAAGGACTGCTCGTTCAGTGGCTACCGCGCCGAGGCCGGCCGGCTGCGGTTCGGTCCGGTCGGCGTCGGGCGCGGGGCCCTGGTCGGCGAGAAGGCCGTGCTGGACATCGGCACCTCGCTCGGCGACTCCGCGCAGCTCGGGCACTCCTCGTCGCTGCACGAGGGCCAGGCGGTGCCGGCGGGCGCGGTATGGCACGGCTCGCCCGCCGAGCCGACCGACGCCGACTACCGCACGGTCGAGCCACTGCGCCCGAGCACCGCGCGCAAGGTCGGCTACAGCGCGGCGCAGCTGCTCGGCGTGCTGGTCACCGGCTCGGTGCTGCTCGCCGTCGCCGTCGCGCTGATGACCCGGGTGCCCGGGGTGGCCGCCGTGCAGGCCAGCGCCGGCCAGCTGCTCGGCAACCCGATGCTCTACGTGCTCACGCTGGTCGTCTCGTTCGTGCTGTACTTCGGCGCGCTGGCCGCCGGGCTGCTGGTGATGATCACTGTGCCGGGGGCGCTGCACCGGCTGATCGAGCCGGGCCGGGCCTACCCGCTGTACGGCGTGCACTACCTGGTGGCCGGCCTGGTCACCCGGCTGACCAACTCCCAGTTCTTCATGCTGCTGCTCGGCGACAGCTCGTTCATCATCGGCTACCTGCGTTACCTCGGCTACGACCTGTCCGAAGTCGTGCAGACCGGCTCCAACTTCGGCACCCAGCTGGCGCAGGACTCGCCGTTCCTGAGCCGGATCGGCAGCGGCACCATCGTGTCCGACGGGCTGTCCGTGATGAACGCCGAGTACTCGAACACGTCGTTCCGGATGTCGCCGGTCGCCATTGCGGAGAACAACTTCCTGGGCAACGACATCGCATTCCCGGCCGACGCGAAAGTGGGCCGGAACGTATTGTTGGCGACCAAGGTGATGGTGCCGATCGCCGGCCCGGTACGGGAGAACGTCGGGCTGCTGGGTTCGCCGCCGTTCGAGATTCCGAGGGCGGTCCGCCGGGATGCCGAGATCGACTACCTGAACGACCCGGCCGAGGTGGCCCGGCGGCTGGCCGCGAAGAACCGGCACAACGCCGGCACCATCGCCACGGTCCTGCTGCTGCAGTGGCTGCGGTTCGCCGCCGACCTCGTGTTCGCGGTCGTCGCGTTCAGCCTGTTCAACCGGTTCGGCACGGTGGCGGTGGCCGGCGCCCTGGTGGCGATCGCGGTGTTCAACGTGCTCTACCCGGCGCTGCTGGAGCGCGCGGTGCTCGGCTTCCGCCCGCTGACACCCCAGTTCTGCTCGATCTACGACCGCTACTTCTGGGGCCACGAGCGGCTGTGGAAGGTGTACATCACGCCGATGTTCACCGGCACGCCGTTCCAGAGCCTCGTGTGGCGGCTGGCCGGGGTCCGGATGGGCCGGCGGGTGTTCGACGACGGCTGCTCGATGCCGGAGAAGTCGCTGGTCAGAATCGGTGACGACGTAGTGCTGAACGCGGGCAGCGTGATCCAGTGCCACTCGCTGGAGGACGGCTACTTCAAGTCCGGCTACACGGTGGTGGAGGCCGGCGCGACCGTCGGGGTGAAGGCCTTCGTGCACTACGGCGTGACCATGGGCGCCGGGTCCGTGCTGGAGTGCGACGCGTTCCTGCTGAAGGGCGAGGAGATGGCGGCGGGTGCGCGCTGGCGGGGCAA
Organism: Pseudonocardia sp.; assembly: GCA_036272155.1. Taxonomy (GTDB): domain Bacteria; phylum Actinomycetota; class Actinomycetes; order Mycobacteriales; family Pseudonocardiaceae; genus Pseudonocardia. The sequence continues at coordinate 16,596 of DATAZG010000152.1, read as the reverse complement.
CCCGGCCACGGAGGTCCGCCGGCCGCTGGTCGTCGAGGCGCCGGTGGCTGTCGAGGCGCCGGTGGCTGGGGCCGCGCCGGCTCGGCCCGCTGTGGCTGGGCCCGCTGTGGCGGGTGCCTTTGTGGCTGGGCCCGCGCCCTCGGCGGGGCGGCTGCTGTTGCCGGCGTCGGCGACGGCGTCGGCGAATGCGCCGATGGCGGCGACCAGCCGGGCCGCGCTGCTCGGTTCGCGGAATACCGAACCAATGAGCTGACCGACCGCGAGCCAACAATAGCCAGTTTGTGGTGGGGACGGTTTCCTGGCGATACCTCCCCCGTTAATGGGAGTGCGCGTGACATACAACCTCGGGGTCGACCTCGGCACCACATTTGTGGCGGCCGCGGTGGCCCAGCCGACACAGATAGAAATGTTTACGCTGGGCGACCGGTCGGTGGTGGCGCCCGCGGTGGTCTACCGGCGCGCCGACGGTGAGCTGGTGGCGGGGGAGTCCGCCAGCCGGCGCGCCCTGAGCGACCCGGCCCGGATCAGCCGCGAGTTCAAGCGCCGCCTCGGCGACCCGACGCCGGTGAGCCTCGGCGACCGTTCGTACCTGGTCACCGAACTGCTCGCCACGCTGCTGCGGGACGTCGTCGACAAGGTCGCCGAGACCGAGGGGTCGAAGCCCGAACACGTGGTGCTGACCCACCCGGCCAACTGGGGGGCGTTCCGCAGGGGCCTGTTCGAGGAGGTCCCCGACCTGGTCGGGTTGAGCGGCGTCAGCCTGATCACCGAGCCGGAGGCGGCCGCGGCGCACTACGCGGCGACCCGCCAGCTCGATCGGGGCGAGATCGTCGCGGTGTACGACCTCGGCGGTGGCACCTTCGACGCGACGGTGCTGCGCAGCCGGTCCGACGGCGTGGAGATCCTGGGTATCCCGGAGGGCATCGAGCGCCTCGGCGGCGTCGACTTCGACGAGGCGATCCTGGCGCACGTCAACTACACCGCCGACGGGGCGCTGGACCAGCTTGACCTGCGAGACCCGCAAACCGTCGTCGCACTGGCCCGGCTGCGCCAGGACTGCGTGCTGGCCAAGGAAGCCCTGTCCCTGGACACCGAGACGATCATCCCCGTCTTCCTGCCCGGCCGGCACTTCGACGTCCGGCTGACCCGGGCCGAGTTCGAGGACATGATCCGGGCGCCGATCGAGTCCAGCATCAGCGCGCTGACCCGCAGCCTGAGCTCCGCCGACGTCAGCCCGGGCAACCTCAGCGGCGTGCTGCTGGTCGGCGGCTCCTCCCGGATCCCGCTGGTGGCCCGGATGGTGACCGAGGCGCTCGGCAAGCCGACCGTCGTGGACACCCACCCCAAGTACGCGGTCGCGCTCGGGGCGGCGGCGGTGGCCAGGGCGCAGGCCGGTCAGCGGACCCTGACCGGGGGGCCGCGCCCCGGTGGTTCGGGTTCTGTGGCCGTGGTGCCGCTCTCGGAGGCGGGGCAGTTGTCGGGTTCCGCTGGCCCCGCGGGTCCGGGTGGCTCGGGTGGTGGCCCCGGAGGCGGCTCGGGTGCTGGGCCGGCGGGCGGTCCGGGCCGGTCCCGCCGGCCGCTGGTGTTCGCGGGCCTCGCGGTGCTGATCGTGCTGGTCATCCTCGGCACGCTGCTGGTGAACAACGCGCTGCGGGCCGGGCCGGGTCCGGCGGCCGCACAGGAGATCGCCCAGTCGGCCGCCGCGGTCGCCCCACCGGATCCGGCGCCGCCCCTGGTCAGCGTGCCGATCCCGAGCACGGGCACCCCGATCCCCGTCGGCGCGACGCCGGGCTTCGCCGAGGTGTCCCCGAACGGCCGGCTGCTCTACGTGGCGGGCGGCAACTCGAAGCTGGTCACGGTGCTGGACACGTCGGTCAACCGGGTCATCGCGACCATCCCGATCGCCGCCGGTCCGCCGCAGTTCCTGACGTTCTCCCCGGACGGGCGCAGGGTCTACGTGAGCATCTTCGACGCCTCCGGCTCGACCTCCGTGGTGGCCGCCCTGGACACCACGACGAACCGGGTGATCGGCCAGGTGACGGTGCCGGCCAGGCCGTTCCGGACGGCGGTGAGCCCGGACGGCCGGACGCTGTACGTGCCGAGCAACGACTCGAGCAGCGTGGCGGTGGTCGATACGGCGTCGCTGAAGGTGACCAGGGAGATCAGGGTCCCGTCGGCCCCGCACTGGGTCGAGTTGGCCAAGGACGGCTCGCGCGCGTTCATCGCCGACCACGACACAGGAGTGATCGGCGTGCTGGACGCGGCGTCCTCATCGGTGGTCGCGCAGGTACCGGTGGGCAGCGGCCCGCACGCGCTCGCCGTGCACCCCACCCGCCCGCTCGTGGCAGGAGTCAACTTCGACGCGAACACCGTCACGATGATCGACACGACCACGAGCCGGGTGACCGCGACGATCCCGGTCGGCAAGAACCCGGAGGCCGTCGAGTGGTCGCCGGACGGCAGGTTTGCCTACGTCGTGAACGACGGGGACAACACCGTCTCCGTGATCAACGCGGCGACCGGCCAGGTGACCGCGACCATCCCGACCGGGCTCACCCCGACCAGCATCGCCGTGCTGCCCAACGGCCGGCAGGCCTACGTGACCAACCTCGCCAGCTCCAACCTCACGGTGCTGAACCTCGGCGGCTGACGCCACCTCCTCTCGACAGACGAACCCGGTTGACCCGGGCGGAAGGCAGTGTGAAATGAGCGGAAAACGTGCCGCCGCGATCGTTGTGGTGCTCGTGATCATCGGCGCCGTCGTGTTCTACGTGCGCGGCGGCTTCAACTCCGGCACGGCGGCCCCGCCGGCCGCGGCCGGGCCCGAGTCGGCGGTGCAGCTCGCGCTGGTCCAGGGCACGGCGAAGGCCAACAACGTCGCCGCCAACACGGGCGACTTCTACCAGGGCCCGCCCGGCAACCCGATCGCGATGAAGTGGGTCCAGCTCAGCGCGGCGTCAGCCGGCCCGCTCAACCCGGTCGTGGTCAACGGAGTGGGCCGCACCGTGTACCGGTTCGACAAGGACACCGCGAATCCGCCCCAGTCGAACTGCAACGGTGACTGCGCCACGACGTGGCCGCCCCTGCTCGTGCAGCCCAACTCGCGGGTGTTCCTCGACGGCGTGTCCCGCGTGGACGTCTCCGCCGTGACCCGTGCCGACGGCACCCAGCAGGTCACGCTGAAGGGCTGGCCGCTGTACCTGTACAGCAAGGACAGCAAGCCCGGCGACATCAACGGCCAGGGCGTCGGCGGCGTCTGGGCCGCCATCACCCCGGACGGCGGCAAGGCCAGCGTGTCGACCCAGGGCGGCGACACCCTCACCGGCCTGGAGTACAAGACCGGCACCGCGAAGCAGAACAACGCCCCGGCCAACACCGGCGACTTCTACCGCGGCCCGAGCAACAACCCGGCCGCCATGAAGTGGGTCCAGCTCACCGCCGGCTCCGCCGGTGGCCTCAGCCCGATCGTGCACAACGGGGTGGACCAGACGCTGTACCGGTTCGACAAGGACACCGCTCGGCCGTCGAAGTCGAACTGCAACGACGCCTGCGCGGCGCTGTGGCAGCCCGTCCTGGTCGTGCAGGGCTCGCGGATCTTCGTCGACGGGGTGTCGACCGCCCAGGTCGGCATCGTGACCCACGCCGACGGCAGCCGGCAGGTCACCCTCGGCGGCTGGCCGCTGTACAAGTACACGAAGGACCTCGCGCCCGGCGACACCAACGGCGAGAACGTCGGCGGCGTCTGGTTCGCCATCTCCCCCCAGGGCAAGAAGATCGAACCGGCCACGGGCGGCTGACCTGGCTTGGTGCTGGCGTGCGGGTTGTGGGGTTGGCGTGCGGGTCGCGGGGTTGGCGCACGGGTCGCGGGGTTGGCACACGGAGTCTCGACGTGGCACATGAGTTCTAACTCGTGTGTGGTGTCTGAGGGCCGTGTGTCGGCGCCGCGACGTGTGTGCGAGCGCGACTTCGGCACCGAGTTGGCGGGCGATACCCCGTGCAGTAGTGCCCGCGCCCCGTGTACACCGGCGCCCGCGCACAGCCTCGGGCGCCCGCACACGGCCTCCAGCCACCACCGGCACACGGCGTCCGACACCGGCACGCGGCCTCGAGCGCCCGCGCACACGGCCTCCGGCACCGGCACACGGCCTCCGGCACCGGCACGCCGCCTCCAGCCAGTACCAGCACACCGCCTCGAGCGCCGACGCACCGCCTCCGCCACCGGCACACGGCCTCCGGCGCCCGCCCACCGGTTCGCGCTCTGGCACATCCGCTGTCGACCCGGTACACCAGTTCTAACTGGTGTGCGGTCCCTGAGGGGTGTGTGTCAGCCCCAACTAGCCCGTCGCGGCTAATTCAACGGCTGAATAATGACGTAGAACACGTCCCTGAGACGAGACGTGGGGAAGGTAAGTAAGGAACGGTGCGTTTACTAAGGTATTCGCACCGGGTGGTTGAACACCTCGGCGCCAGGTCGATCTTGGAGGTCAGGGTGGAAGGCCCGAACATCGAGTTCAAAGCACCGACGGACGAGAAGGTGCATCTCAACGGCAACGGGGCGAAGCTGGCCGAGCCCCAGCCGCAGCCAGAGCCCCTTGAGCAGCAGGCGGCTCCGGAGCCGACCGCGCCGAAGAAGCGCAAGGGGCCCAGCCGCAAGGTGCTGATCTTCGTCGTCGTGCTCGTGGTGCTCGCGGCCCTGGTCGGCGGCGGCGCGTACCTGGTCAACGCGAGCAAGTACGTCAGCACGGACAACGCCCAGGTCGACGGTGACAAGGTCGACATCAACGCTCCGGCCACCGGCACGCTCGTGTCCTGGCAGGGGGAGCAGGGCGCCTCGGTCACCACGAACGAGATCATGGGACGGATCCGGATCGGCAACAGCGGCGCGCAGCCGCAGATGACGATCAAGTCTCCGGGCAACGGCACCATCGCGGTGAAGAACGCGGTGGAGGGCCAGTGGGTCACCTCCGGCACCAACCTCGCTACCGCCTACGACTTCAACAAGATCTACGTGACGGCGCGGGTCGATGAGACCGACCTCGAGGGCGTGCACCTCGGCGCTCCGGTCGACATCTCGGTGGACGCCTTCCCCGGCGCCCCGATCACCGGGGTGGTCACCCAGATCCAGGGTGCGGCGGCCAACCAGTTCTCGCTGTTCCCGGAGTCCAACAGCACCGGCAACTTCCAGAAGGTCACGCAGGTGGTGGCCGTGCGGGTCGCCTTCACCAACACCGACGGCCAGGCGGTCGTGCCGGGCATGAACGTCACCGTGCACATCCACAAGAGCTGAGCCGCGGCGACACACCAGAACAACCAAAAGACCTGAGCGCCACGCCGACACCCTCCCGGTCCCCAGACCGGGAGGGTGTCGGCTGTGTGCGCTAGACCAGACCGTCCCGCACCGCGCCGAACGCCCGGTCCAGGTAGGGGGTCGGCAGCGCGTTGCCGTCCGTGGACATCCACTCGTCCAGGGCGGTGCGGAAGGCCGCGACCGCGATCCGGGCGAGCAGCCCGGTCCGCAGCTCGCCCATCTCCGGTGACCTCTCCCGGAGTACGGCGGCGAGCGCGTCCTCCCACTGCGCGTGCTTGAGCAGACTGTAGGGACGCAGGCTGGCGGTGCGCTCGATCATCACCGAGACCGCGTGCATGGCCCTCGGCCGCTCGGTGAAGCTGTCACACATCGCCACGAACACCGCATGCAGCGAGTCCATCGGGTGCTCGTCGAGCGGCCGGGACCGCAGCGCCTCGGTGAGCACGTCGGTCGTGCCGCGCGCCCACTCCATGACGATGTCGCCCTTGGTCCCGAAGTAGCGGAACAGGGTCCGGCGCGACACGTCGGCGACCTCGGCGATTTCGTCGACCGTCGTGGCGTCGAAACCCCGCTCGGCGAACAGGCGAATGCCCACCTTGACCAGGTGCGCGCGCTGCCGCTCCTGCTTGCGTTCCCGCAGTCCAGCCTGGGTCACGGCGTCAGGCGGGCTGGTAGCCCATGATCGCCTTGACCTCGGTGAACTCGTCGAAGCCCAGCTCGCCCCACTCGCGGCCGTTGCCGGACTGCTTGTAGCCACCGAACGGCGCGGTGAAGTCCGGGCCGGCCCCGTTGAGCCCGACCATGCCGGTGCGGATCTTCGAAGCTACCGCGAACGCGTGCTTCGGGTCGGCCGACTGGACCGCGCCGCCGAGCCCGTACTCGCTGTCGTTGGCGATCTGGATGGCCTCGTCCTCGTCCCGGTAGGTGATCACCGAGAGCACCGGGCCGAAGATCTCCTCCTGGGCGATCCGCATCTCCGGGGTGACGTTGACGAACACCGTCGGGCGCACGAAGTAGCCCTTGTCCAGCCCGTCCGGCAGGCCGACGCCGCCGACGACGGCCTCCGCGCCCTCGTCGATGCCGGCCTGGATCAGGCCCTGCACCTTGTCGAACTGCGTCTTGCTGACCAGCGGTCCGAGGTTGGTGGCCTCGGCCGTGGGGTCACCGGTGGTGAAGCCCGCGGCCGCCTGCTTGATCAGGCCGACCAGCTCGTCGCGCTGGTCCTCGTGCACCAGCAGCCGGGTGGTCGCGTTGCAGCTCTGGCCGGTGTTCGGGAAGCAGCCGACGAGCGCGCCCTTGGCCGCCCGGCCGAGGTCGGCGTCCTGCAGCACGATGTTGGCCGACTTGCCGCCTAGCTCCAGCGACACCCGCTTGACGGTGTCGGCGGCGTTCTTGGACACCAGGATGCCCGCCCGGGTGGAGCCGGTGAAGGACACCATGTCGATGTCCGGGTGCGCGGAGAGCACGGAGCCGACGTTCGGCCCGTCGCCGTGCACCAGGTTGAACACGCCGGCCGGTACGCCGGCCTCTTCCAGGATCTCGGCGACCAGTACCGCGTTCAGCGGCGCGACCTCACTGGGCTTGAGCACCATGGTGCAGCCGGTGGCCAGGGCGGGCGCCACCTTGCACATGATCTGGTTCAGCGGCCAGTTCCACGGCGTGATCAGCGCACACACGCCGACCGGCTCGCGCAGCAGCATGGTGGTGCCGTGCGGCCGCTCGAACTCGTAGTTGCGCAGGATCTCGATGGCGGTGAGCAGGTGGCCGAGGCCGGCCGGGACCTGGGCCTGGTTGGCCAGCGAGGCCGGCGCGCCCATCTCGGCGGTGACCGTGGCGGTCAGGTCGGCGAAGCGGCGCTTGTAGATCTCGGCGATCTTCTCCAGCAGGGCGATGCGTTCCTCGCGGCTGGTCGCTGACCAGGCCGGGAAGGCCGCCTTGGCCGCGGCGACGGCCTGGTTGGCGTCCTGCTCGACACCCATGGAGATCTTGGTGATGACGTCCTCGGTCGCCGGGTTGAGCACGTCCAGCGTGGCGTTCGAGGTCGGCGTGACCCATTTCCCGTCGATGTAGAACCGGGTAGCGTTCGTGTAGAGCTCAGTCATGGTGAGCGTCCTTTCGAAGGGGCGCTCCCGACCTTAGCGGCACCGAGTGTCAATTGTCACTCGGTGCCGCATTTGTTCAGCTCTGGTTCGCCTGTCCGGCCGAACCGGCGCTACATCTCCACGACCTCGCGCTCCCCGCCCGGTGCCGGGCGGCCGCGCTTGAGGAAGAACGTGAGGATCAGCGCTACCGCCGAGCCGACCGTGGTGACCAGGAAGATGTTGCTGTAGGCCTGCGCCATGACGTCGGTCTGCAGCTGCTGCCACAGCGGCAGTAGGCCGGCCTGGCCCTGCTGCTGCATGGCCTGCACCTGGGGCAGCACGTTCGGGCCGTTGCCGGTGAGCAGCGCGGACCGGTCGGAGTACAGCTGGGCCTGCTGCACGGTGGACAGCGCTCCCAGTGCGGCGACCCCGAGCGCGTTGCTGACCCGCTGCGCGATCTGGCTGATCGCGCTGCCGGAGTTGATGATGCTCGGCGGCAGCGCGGCCAGGCCGACCGTCATGATCGGCATGAAGGCCATCGAGATGCCGGCGGCCCGGATGACCGTCCAGAGGACCATCTCCGGGCGTGTGGTGTCCTCGGTGATCCCGACCATCATGTAACTGCCGATCAGGCTGATCAGCACACCGATCATGGCCGGCCAGCGCGCCCCGATCCGGTCGTAGATCCGGCCGGCGAACGGCATCATCACCGCCATGGCCGCCGCTTGGGGCAACACCACGAGCCCGGTGTTCATCGGGGTGATGCCCTGGCCGTTCTGCAGGAACAGCGGTACGTAGTACAGCACCGCGAACATGCCGGTGGACAGGATCGCGATGAGCAGCAGCGAGTTGACGAACGGCCAGTGCCGCAGCGCCCGGATGTCCAGCAGGGGCTGCTTGACCGCCAGTTCGACGATCGCGAACAGGGCGAACATGTTGACGCTCAGCGCCAGCAGGATCAGCACCCGGTAGCCGGTCCAGCCCCACTGCTGGCCCTCCGACACCGCGAGCAGCAGCGAGAACGCCGCGGTCGCGATACAGATGAAGCCGGGCAGGTCGAACTTGCGCCCCTTGGTGCCGGCGAACTTGGGCAGTACGAAGATCGCCGCGATCGCCCCGACGATGCCGACGGGCACGTTGATGTAGAAGATCAGCCGCCAGTTCACGTACTCGACCAGGTAGCCGCCCAGGGCCGGCCCGACGCCGGGCGCGAAGACGATGCCGAGGCCGTACATGCCCATCGCCACGCCGAGCTTCCGGGGCGGCACGATCTTGTACAGGATGGTCAGGCAGGTGACCGGGATGACGCCGCCCGGGATCGCCTGCAGGATCCGGTACGCGATCAGCATGTTCAGGCTGTCGGCCGTGCCGCACAGCGCGGAGAATGCCGAGAAGCCGATCAGTGAGATCAGGTACATCCGGCGCAGGCCGAGCCGCTCGCCCAGCCAGGCGCTGGTCGGCACGACGATGCCGAGGCACAGGGTGTAGGCGGTGGCGACCCAGGAGATGTCGTCCGGCGAGGCGCCGAACTGGCCCTGCATGGTCGGGATGGCCACGTTGACGATGCTGGTGTCCAGCACCGACATGAACATGCCGATCACCACGACGGCGAGGGGGAGGCCCCACTTCTCGGTCTGCGTCGAGGGCTCGGGCGGCTTCGGCGGCGGTGCCGGCGGGCGAGGTGGTTGTGCCGGTTGCTTCGGAATGGCCGGCGAGGTGGGCCCCGTTGCCGGTACCCGCACGTCCAGTTCGCTCTGTGTTGTGCTCGACATCACCCGACGCTCGAGCACGTCGGCGGAGAAAGGACCATGCCTCGACACAACCATTTGCCGAGCTAATTAGCAATGCGAATCTGATACATCACTGATAGCGCCGAGGCGGTGGGAATAAACCGCGGCCCCGCATTGTCGCCATCACACCCGGGCAATTCTTCGCAATCATTCCGAGCTGGAAGCGCCGGCGGTGCCGGGTGAAGCTGGCCCCGGCACCGCAAGCCCAGGGCCGGCCGCATCCGAACCGCTAGGCGGACCCGCGCGGCCCCGCCGGGACGGGTGTCCCGAGGTCGGCGAGCCCGGTCAGGGCGCTCGGCAGCGGGTCCCGGTGCAGGACGCCGAGGCGCTGCGTGGCGCGCGTGAGAGCGACGTACAGCTCGGCCGCGCCGCGGGGGCCGGCGGCGACGATCCGCGCCGGGTCCACAACCAGCACCGAGTCGAACTCCAGGCCCTTCGTCTCCGAGGCGGCCACCGCGCCCGGCAGTCCCGGTGGGCCGATCACGACGCTGGTGCCCTCCCGACCCGCCTCGTGGTGCACGAACTCCTCGATGGCGCCGGCCAGCTCGTCCTCCGTGACCTGCCTGGACCACGGCGCGACGCCGGACGCGCGGACCGACTCCGGTGCCTGGACCCCCGGGGCGAACTCGGCGAGCAGCGCGGCGGCCACTGTCATGATCTCCGCCGGTGTGCGGTAGTTCACCGAGAGCGACCGGTACACCCAGCGGCCGGGTACGTACGGCTCCAGCATCGTGCCCCACGAGGTCGCGCCGGCCGCCGACCGGCGCTGGGCGAGGTCGCCGACCACGGTGAACGACCGCCCCGGGCAGTGCCGCATCAGCACCCGCCAGTCCATCTCCGACAGTTCCTGCGCCTCGTCGACCACGACGTGCCGGTAGGTCCAGTCCCGATCCGCCGCGGCGCGTTCGACCAGCTCACGGGTGTCGCTCTCGACGAACCGGTCGGCCAGGTCCTGGGAGTAGAGCAGGTCCGTGGCGTACAGGTGGTCCTCGTCGTCCATCGAGTCCTCGCGCCTGGCGAGCATGTCCAGTGCGGCCTCCGCGTACTCGGACTCGGCCTTGCGTGCCTGTGCGGCGGCCCGCTCGGCCGCCTGGTCGGCCGCCTTGTTCCGACCGAGCAGGTCGACGAGCTCGTCGAGCAGCGGCACGTCCGATACCGTCCAGGCGGCGCCGTCGGCGCGCCCCAACACCAGGTCCGCACGGGCAGCCCGCAGCCGTTCGGGAGACTCGTACAGCGGCGCCAGCAGCGTCTCGGGCGTCAGCACCGGCCAGAGCTCGTCGAGCAGGGCGGTGAACCGGTCGTTGCCGCCGAGCTCCTTGAGCAGCTCCACCCGCAGCCGCTCCCACCCCGTGCGGTCCTCCCGGGTCAGCCAGCCCCGACCGAGCCGGGCGATTGCGCGTTCGGTGAGGACGTAGGTGATGATCTCGATGAAGACCGCGCGGGCCTCGTTGTGCGGCAGCCTGCTCGCGCGCGCCTCGTCCCTGGCCCACTCGCACGCCTCGGGGTCGATCCGCAGCGGGACGCCCGCCAGGGTGATCGGCAGCGGCTCCTCCGGCACCCGCTGGCGGTGGGCGACGGCGGCCGCGAGCACGTCGAGCATCTTCAGTGAGCCCTTGAGCCGCGCGGCCTCCGGCGTGTCCTCGGCCGTGACGTGCCGGCCGGGCACGAGGTCACCTGTGGTCAGGAACACGACGTCCGACTCGCCGAGCGACGGCAGCACGCGGCTGATGTGGTTGAGGAACGCCGGGTTGGGCCCGACCACGAGCACGCCGTGGCGTTCCATCCGCTCCCGCTGGGTGTAGAGCAGGTACGCGACGCGGTGCAGCGCCACCACGGTCTTGCCGGTGCCCGGGCCGCCCTCGATCACCAGGACACCCGGGTGGTCCAGCCGGATGATCTCGTCCTGCTCCGCCTGGATGGTCGCCACGATGTCGCGCATGCCCTCGCCGCGCGGCGCGTTGACGGCCGCGAGCAGCGCCGTGTCCCCGCGGTCGCCACCCCGATCGGCACTGCTCGGGCGGCCGAACACCTCGTCGGTGAAGTCGACCACCTGGCGCCCGCGCGTGTGGAACTGCCGGCGCCGGCGCATGTTCTCCGGGCTCGCGCCGGTGGCCACGTAGAACGCCCGCGCCGCCGGTGCCCGCCAGTCCAGCAGTAAGGGCGCGTACTCGTCCTCCTCGTCGAAGATGCCGATCCGGCCGATGTACGAGCGGGCGCCGGACACGGAGTCCAGCCGGCCGAAGCACAGCCCGTTGTCCGCGACGTGCAGCCGCTTCACCTGCTTCGCCGACGCGCGCACCTGCACGTCCCGCTCCATCGGCGTCCCACCGGTGCCGGCCAAGGCGGCGTCGTACTCGGCCTGCACCCGCGTGCGCTCGGCGTCGAGCCGCACGTAGAGCCCGGCCACGTAGCTCCGTTCGGACCGCAGTTCGTCGTCGTATTCCTGAGTCTGAGTCGACACATGCCCCTCACAGCGTTGACACCGACGTTCCCACACTTTGGTCGAACCGGGTGTGCTCACTTGCCGGGCGCGCCGAACCACCCGGGCAGCTGGTCGAGCAGCCCGGCCTGGTCCTCGCCGACCCAGGCCACGTGACCGTCCGGCCGCAGCAGCGCGGCGGGCGCGTCCAGCTCCTCGCTGACGTCGACGACGTGGTCGACCCGATCCGCCCAGCCCGCGACCGAGAGCCGGCCGGTCTGGTCGAGCAGCAGCCCCCGGCCGCGGTGCATGAGCCCGTAGAGGTGCCCCTGCTTCAGGCCGACGTCCCGCAGGCGGCGGCCGACCAGTGGATGGTCACTGCCGAAGTCGTAGCGGATCCCGATCGCGGTGACCCTCTCGATCAGGTACCGGTTCACCTCCTCGAAGTCCATCAGCTCCGTCACCAGCCGGCGCATCGCCTGGCGCCCCGGCTCGGGGGACATCAGCTCGCCCAGCGCGCGGGTGTTGTCCAGTACGGCGGCGGCCACCGGGTGGCGTTCGCTGTGGTAGGTGTCCAGCAGCCCAACGGGTGCCCAGCCGTTGATCTCGGCGGCCAGCTTCCAACCGAGGTTGAAGGCGTCCTGGATGCCGAGGTTGAGGCCCTGCCCGCCCATCGGCGGGTGGACGTGCGCGGCGTCGCCGGCCAGCAGCACCCGGCCGCTCCGGTAGTGCTCGGCCTGCCGGGTGGCGTCGCTGAAGCGGGAGAGCCAGCGTGGGGAGTGCACGCCGAAGTCGGTGCCGGCGGTCGCCCGCAGCTGTCGCTTGATCTCCTCGAACGTCGGCGGGACCGAGCGGTCCTCGGCCAAACCGGCGGCCGGCACGACCACGCGGTACACCCCGTCCCCGGAGGGCCCGACGCCGAACATCAGCTGGGTCTTGCGCACCTCGGCCACCACGGCGGCCACCGTCGCCGGGTCCTCGGCCACCTCCATCTCGCCCAGCAGTGTGTCGCGCCTGGTGGGCTCGCCGGGGAAGGCGACGCCGAGCAGCTTGCGCACCGTGCTGCGGCCGCCGTCGCAGCCGACGAGGTAGCGCGCCCGCAGCTGAGTCCCGTCGGTACCGATGCTCGTTCCGCTGGTGCTCCTCTCGGTACCGATGGTCACGGTCACCGCGTCGTCGTCCTGGCTCAGCCCGACCAGTTCACAGCCGCGCCGGATGTCGACGCCGACCTCGGTGGCGTGCTCGCTCAGCAGGCGGTCGGTGAGGGGCTGCGGGATGCCGAGGATGTAGCCGTGTGCGGTGTCCAGCCGCTCCGGCGTCGGCTTGTGGATGCCGGCGAACCCCGCGACCGGGTACTTCGTGCCGAGGGCGAGGAACCGGTCCAGCAGACCGCGCTGGTCCATCACCTCGATGCTGCGCGCGTGCAGGCCGAGCGAGCGGACCACCTTGGTCGGCTCCGCCTCCCGCTCCAGTACGGCCACGTGCACCCCGTGCAGCCGCAGCTCGGCGGCCAGCATCAAGCCGGTCGGCCCGCCGCCGGTAATGATCACGTCAAACATGAGACCCCCAGGTGACGACGTCGGACTCGACGTCGGTCGGTCGTTCGCGAACGTGGTGGAAGGCCGCGAGAACTACTCACGGAAGACTGCTCGACGGTTCCGCGTGGTTTACGCGGGCAGACCTTGCCGGCCGATCGTGTCGGCCAGGAGCTGCGCGGCCACCGTCGCGCCGTCGGTGCGGATCGCGACGGCGACGGCGGCAGTCCGGGCGCGGGTCTCAGAGGTCAGGGCCGCCCGGAGCGCCGCCGAGAGGGATTCGGTGGTCGGCGTCGGACCGTCGTGGGCCGTGCCGATGCCCAGCTCGGCGACCCGGCCGGCCCAGTACGGCTGGTCCGTCATCTGGGGTACGACCACCTGCGGTACCCCGGCCAGGGCGGCCGTCGCCGTGGTGCCCGCGCCGCCGTGGTGCACGACGGCGGCCACCCGCTGGAACAGCGCCTGCTGGTTGACCTCGCCGACGACGAAGCAGTCCTCCCGGTCGTCGATCGGGGCCAACTCGGCCCAGCCGCGGAGCACGATCACCCGGCGGCCCCGCGCCCGGACCGCCTCGATGGCCACCCGGGCGATGTCCGGCTGGGCGGTCTCCCGCTGCGCGCGCATCGGCATGCTGCCGAAGCCCACGTACACCGGCGGTTCGCCGGCGGCCAGGAACGCCGCCAGGTCGGCCGGGAGCGGGCGCTCGTCCGGCGTGATCCAGACACCGGTCTGCACGACGTCCAGGTCGGACGGCTCCAGCCACGGGTCCAGGATCGGGTCCGTCGCCAGCCACGGCCGGTCGCCGAGGACGTAGTCGCGGACGTGGTGCACCGGTGGCAGGCCGTTCGCCGCCCGGTTGGTGTTGAGCGCCCCGCCGAACAGCGCGTCGATGCTCCGGGCGTCCAGGTCCCACAGCGCCCGGTTGTCGGTCACCTCCGGCGGGAACGCCCGGCCCCGGTACGCCAGCGGCGGGTGGTGCGGCGACGGCAGGGTGAGCTGCTGGAAGGTCACCGACACCGACGGGATGCCCAGCTTCTCGGCCACCGAGAGCGCCCCCGCCGCGGCCGGCATCATGCCGGTCACCACCATCACATCGCACCCCTCGGCGGCCGGGGTGACCACGTCGAACTGATCGGCGATCAACTCGGCCGCGCGGGCGGGCATGGCCGACGCCGGTGGTGGCGACTTCGTCAGTTCGCTCGCCGACACCCACACCGACACCATCGGCACGCCGACGCCGGCCAGCCGGTCCGCGAAGTCCGGCGGCGCGCACACCCGCACCTCCGCGCCGAGCTCCCGCAACCGCGACGCGAGTCCCAGCAGCGGCTCGACGTCCCCCCGACCGCCGTACGTCGATAACAACAAGCGCACTCGCGACTCCCATTTCCGCAGGTCCCGGCTTTGGCCGCGCAATTCTGCGACATGACCCGGGTCTTGCGGCAAGCCCCCCTGTGCGCTATAAGTTGAGAATGGGAGGAAGAGAGTGCCTTCCTTCCCCGCCTTTCCGCTAAATCGCGGTGTACAGGGCGCGCTCGAATTCGACGTAGGCGCGTAGCGCGCCCGGCTCCAGCATCGGCAGCGACTGGGTATAGATCGCGCTGGTCAGGCCGCCACGGCGGTCGACCCAGAAGTGCGTGTTCAGTGCGCCGGACCAGCCGCCGCTGCCCGTCGCGCGCAGGCCGGGGCGCCGCACGGTGTTCAGCAGCACGCCGAGCCCCCACTTCAGGCCGGGGCCGAAGTTGAGGTCGGAGATCACCGTCGGCTCGGAGCTGCCGATAGTGGCCGGGAAGTCCAGCGCACCGATCTGGTTGCGGAACATCGCCTCCACGCTGGCCTCGCCGAGGATCCTCACCTCGCCCAGCACGCCGCCGCCGAGCAGCATCCGCTGGAACGCCAGGAAGTCGCGGGGAGTGGAGAACAGCCCGGCGCCGGCGGAGGGGTACTCGGGCGGTACCGGCCCGTCGAAGTCGATCGCCAGCCAGCCGCCGTGCTCGCCCCGGACATGCACCGGCACCGACCCGGCGCGTTGCCCCGGGGTCGGCCAGAACGTGGTCCGGTGCATGCCCAGCGGGCCGAACACGTGCGCGTCCAGGTAGCGGTCCAGCGACAGCCCACTGACCGCCTCGACCATCCGGCCCAGCCAGTCCGCGCTGATCCCGTACTCGAACCGGGTACCGGGGTCGCTGGTCAGCGGCGCTTCGAAGATCCGCCGGGAGCCGGAGGCGCCGTGCGGGGTGCCGGTCACGGCCTGCCAGCGCGCCAGTTCCTCGTTGGCGAACCAGTAACCGAACCCCGCCGTATGCGTCATCAACTGCCGTACGGTGGCGCGGCTGGCGGGCGGGCGCAGCTTCGGGGTGTCGCCGTCGAAGCCGACGAGCACGCCGAGGCCCGCGACGTCCGGCAGGTAGGTGTCCACCGGCGCATCCAGCTCGACCAGCCCCGACTCGACCTCGCGCAGCGCCGCCACCGTCGCCACGACCTTTGTCATCGACGCGATCCGCAGCAGGCTGTCGGCCGTGATCGGATCGTTCTTGGCGTTGGCGTTGGCGTTGGCGGGGGCGTTGGCGTTGGCGTTGGCGGGGTCTGGGGTGACTGGGTCGGGTGTGCCGGCGACGCGAGGGCCGAAGGCGCCCTCGTAGACCGGGCCGTCCCGGTCGGCGGCGATGGCGACGACGTTGGGCACGTCGCCCCTGGCTACCGCGGCGGCGAGCACGCGGTCGACGGTGGCCGGATGCACAGCGGGTTCCTCCGGGCGGAACTGGCTCGGACTGGATCCAAATCCTCTGCCGCGCCGATATACGGACGATCTATGTCGCGTAGCCCTCAGCGGCTCGCGGCCTCCGGCTCGGCTGCTCGCGGCCGGGCACCGGCGCGCTGGCTGTCGCCCGGGTGTGCCGGGCGGCCGGGCTGCGTCCGCTACCGGTCGTGACGGGTGTGCCGGTCGGCCGGGGCTGTCCGCGGTTGTCCGCCGTTCGACTTGTCGTGGGAATTGGGCACGACAAGTGGGACTTGTCGTGCCCAATTGCCGCGACAAGTGGGAGGGGACCGTCGGGCTCGGGGAGGGGCGGCGGCTTGGTTGGGTGACGGGTTCGTCGGGTGGCGGGTTCGTGGGGGAGCGGCTTGGTTGGGCTGGATGGGTGAGCGGGTCCAATTCGGCTGCGGCGGGGCGCGGCGGGCGACGACGATGCGGGCGGGGTCGGTGCGGGTGAGGCGGCGGGGTGCGGTGGCCGACTTGTCGGTGCCGCCGGTCAGACTGGCGCCGACCGGGTGCACTTGTCGGAGGGGGTTACGTGGCGGATTCGGGTACCGCGGGGGATCGTGTGCCGGACCGTGGTGAGGGCCGGTGGCGCCGGTTCAGCGCCTCCCTGCCCATGCGCACCGCCCTACTCGCCGTCAGCACCGTCTGGATCCTCGGCTGCGTCTGGTCCTACCAAGAACAAAGCGCCTTCGCCGCCTCCAAAGG